>CAYRXT010000077.1:0-2835 GCA_964428315.1 uncultured Planctomycetales bacterium | reverse complement strand
AGTAGACACTTTTTCGACTCCAGAATAAAACTACCCACAAGAACTTGACACAGACGAAAAAGAAATCTTTTTTGAATTTGCTCATAATCTTGTTAATATTCTCGTTTTTGTCATCCCGTGTTTTTTCATCAAAATTTCGCATAAACCAATCCATTACTTTATTTACGGCTATAAGAGGATTTTTTGTGGCATCAAAATATGCCGTATCGACAAGCACAACCTTCGCTTCAAACCCGTCCGGCACCGGCCAATAATTGTTCTCAATAGGAAAAGGGTCTTGATCTTCAATGCCATTACGATATAAATCTTCAACAATCCTCATGGACTGCAACAAAAAATCCCTCCAGGCCGATTTATAAACCGCGGGATTCGTAATTTTCAATTGAACGAGCACTTCTCCTATAGAAAGCATTTTAGGTATACGCTTAGCCGGAAGCCCCTGTTCACCATAAGCGCGCATGTCTTCATAATACTCCAAGTGCAGGGGCACTCCCTTATATTCCCTGATCGGTTCAAGCAAAGGCGTCTTGATAACTTTAGTGTTTCTTTGATCTTTCAAAATCTCCGCCTCGATATAATACTTTCCCTCGCCCATTTTTAACGCCATTTGATATGGATCTTTTCCCGACGCATTCTTGATTTTTTTAAGGCACCAAAGCTGGCCATTTTTATCCTGAACAAAATAAATATCGCTATTTTTAAATTCTTTTTTGCCAAGAAACCGGAATCTATGCCCTCCCGAGTGGCTGTCATCCTCCGCAGAACTCAGAACAAGCCATTCGCCTTTGTTTTTTAAATAATCGAGAACCCAGTGCTCTTTTTCAAGGTCTACTAATCGTTTCAAATATTTTGCAAAATCTGCTTCCGATCCTTTTGCATTCCCAGACGAATCTTCTTCATCCGCCATGTTGTGGTCGGACGGGAGTTCCTGAAGGGGTGGTTCATCAGCAGGGCGCTGTGCATTGTCCAGGTCTGCGTCTCCAACCCGCGAGTGACCCTCACCGACCGCGCCGGACGTGTCGATGGCGGGTCCCGAAGAAAGCGGATGAATAACGACCTCCATTCCGAGCGGCCCGGCTGTGCCCTTTGCACTGTTTTTCACGATCCGCGACAGATCATCGTAACCGGACGATTCCCGTAAACCTTCGCCGTTTTCCCCAAAATCCCCCACCGCGAAACCGCCCGAAAAATAGCGGCGGTTGACCGCCCTCTTCTCGTATGGATCGTAATCCTCGCTGATGTAATCGTAGACGCCCTTGCGCAGGGCCTCGATGTACTGCCGGTAGATCCTGTCCTTGGCCGTCTTGTCCTCGATGTCGATGCCGCCGGTCTTGTTCTTGTCCACGTAAACGCGGCTGAGGATCCCCTCCCGGATACGTTTCTTGTACCATATCGCCAGGATGAGGGAATGGTAGACCTGCCTGAGCGGCGCGAAGTTTTTGCCCTCGTTGACCTCTTTCTCGATGGCGGGCAGGATGACCTCCTTGACCACGCGCGAAGAGACGCGGCTGACCTCACGGACCTCCTCGGCCGCCATACGGTCGGTCCCGATACCTGCCTCGCTGAGATTATTTTCCAGCGCCAGGTAGTCCTCCTCCAATAGGACCTTCAGCCGGCAGGCCTCCACGTAGGCCGTGTTGCCGTTGACGTACACGTCGGCGGTGTCGGGCATGATCCAGACCTTGTTGAAGGTGTTGACCGGGACCTCCGTCGTGCCGAAAAGCGCGTAAGCCCGGTCGTATATCTTCTGCCAGAACCGCGCGCCGAGCTCATCCTCCGGGTAGATCAGGGTCGCGGTCAACTGCTTAAGGAGATAGTCCTGGGCCAGGAGGTCCCGGCCCATGTCCGTGGTCCCGAAACGCTCCGGGATGATGCGGTCCTCTTCATAAGGCGAAAGGTTGACCCAGATATCCTCTTTGGGCGTCGTCAGCGAGGCGAGAAAATATTTGACGAGCTTTTTCCCTTCGGACTTGAGGGCCTACCCTTCCATGGCCGTGTCGCCGGGATCGACGATAAAATTGAACCGCAGGGGAGAACCGGGATCAAGGGTCAGGCCTTTAAGCAGGACCGGGGCATAACCGGGGGTCGGACGGATCATCGCGCCCGGCGGGGGAAGGCCGAAGACCGTCTGGGCAAAGGCGGGCGAAGGAAAGAGAACGGTGGAAAGAAACGCTGTAAGGACGCACGCCGCCTGGAGACGGAAAAACAAACGTAAGCGTTAAAGCGCGCACAACGGCGGTTCTTTGCGACCCGCTGACAACCCAAACATAAAGGTCAAGATTCACCATCTTTTTTAGCATAATGCTTAAATCATGCTTAAATATTTTACACTGAAATAATACAGATTGATTTAGTGCTTTAACTATCTTATGCAAATATTTTGATAAAAAATGAGACAATCTGGATAAAAAAACAGACATTGGCAGTGGTTTTTCTGTATAAACTTTATAAATGCATCAGTTACTACTATTTGACAGGCACACAATGGATGAATACATGCTTTATAAAGAAGAGAAACGCTTGTGCGAGAAATACGGGGCGTCTTCGCTAAAAGAAGTTCTGCAAATTCAGAAGGATATGATCAGGGATCATTATCAGAAAGTATATTTCAGACAATATCAATAAATTCGGTTTCTATCGAAAGATTTTTAAATAGTATTCAAACTTCAGATAATAAATTGAATGCGAAAGGGATGTAGCCTTCGCCTTCAGGTAGGGGGGCTATGGGGTAGCAGGGGTACTTCAAGGCGAAAGCTATATATACGAGCATAGCTTTATGACCGGAGTTTTTCAGCGAGTTTGACCTCAAGCCGGCTGCATAATTACTTCGGGTTC
>CAYRXT010000076.1:0-3109 GCA_964428315.1 uncultured Planctomycetales bacterium | reverse complement strand
AGATTTACGAAGTCGGATAAGAGAGGGACCACGGGCTTGCCCGTGGGGCTCCATCCGTACTCCCCTCCAAAATAGTCCTTGCCAAAAAAAGTCAAAAGGCATAGAATACATCTCAACTGATCAGCCCGCGGAGGTGGTTGTTATGATCGTCTTCAGTCCACAATTCTGCATTATTTAAGGGCAGCTTGCCGGTACGCGCGAGTTGCCCTTTTTACTTTGTAGTGAAGTTATGCGAAACAAGACGAATAGCTTCATGAAAGACACTGACCCGTATCTTGACCCGGATGGCCGGGAGACGCGGGTTTTTGTATTTATGGGCGAGAGGCATTAACCGTTAAAGGGAGGTGCAAATGAAGAGGACCATCGATGTGCATACCGGACAGGTTATGGCGGGGCAGGGAGAGGTCGTGCTGAAATCGGACACGACCGGCGCCTGCATGGTCATTGCCGCTTACGACGGCATCCGAAAAGTCGGCGCCATGGCCAACGCCATGTTTTTGGAAAACGGGCTGGACGCGAAGAGAAATTTCTCGGCGTTGACGATCGCGGCCAAGGCCATCGACGAGATGATCGCGGACATGACGGCGCTGGGCGCCAGCAAGGACGATATCGAGGTCTGTCTTGTCAGCGGCGAGAATGTGCACCAGGTCGAACATGACCACGGATGCGACAGGGACATCGAGCTGACCATCGACCTGTTGAAACAGAGGAATATCCGTTTTCGCGATAATTCCCTGCGGGATGCGGGCCATAACCGGATATCCCTGGATGTTCAGACAGGAGATATCTCCTATGTGACGTGAAGAGGGGAGAAGGCAGGGAGGATCGCTCAACAGGAAGCTTCGCCAATGAGACGGGGTGGGTCAAAGGAGAGTTGAGGTCGGGAAGGAAAACGAAATGGAGGCGAAATTGAAACGCGATATTGTCCTTACGGGCCATGCCCATTGCGGAAAGACGACACTCGCCGAAAGCATGCTTTTCGTGAGCGGGGCCATCAGCCGCAAGGGGGATGTGATGCAGGGGAACACCGTCAGTGATTTCCACGACGACGAGACACAACGCAAGTGTTCGATCGGGGCTAGCTTTCTGAGGACCACGCACCGCGATCACCACATCCAGATTGTCGACGCTCCCGGGTACGCCGATTTTATCGGGGAGATGATCTGCGGATTAAGGGCCGCCGACGCCGCGGTGGTGGTCGTCGACGCCTTGAGCGGTGTCGAGGTCGGCACCGAGGCCGTGTGGGAGAAGGCTTCCGAACTTCAGATGCCCAGGATCATCTTTATCAACAAGACCGATAAATCCGATACCGGGCCCGAAGAGGTCATCAAAAGCGTCCAGGACCAGCTTTCGAAGAGCGCGGTCGTGCTGGACCTGGGATCGGATGAGCTGGTCGAAAGGGTGGCCGAGACCGACGACAAGCTGACGGAACGCTATCTTGAAGAAGGCACGCTTCCCGAGGAGGAAGTGAAGCGGGCGCTGCGCGAGGGCATTGTGAGGGGGAAGATCTTCCCGGTACTTTCGGGCAGCGCGCAGAACGATGCGGGCGTTAAAGAGCTCCTGGACATGATCGTAGATTATATGCCTTCCCCTATAGAGCGTCCCCCGTTACGGCTGAAAAACCCGGAAACTCAGGAATCCAGGGAACTGGTCCCGAGCGAGGATGGACCCTTTTCCGGTTTCATTTTCAAATCGCTTTTTGACCCACACATCGGACAGCTGTCCCTGATGCGGGTCATAAGCGGCCGTTTGTCACCCAATTCGGGATGTTACAACGCGACGGCCAACAGTAAAGAGCATATAGGAACGATTAACCTTTTACAGGGAAAGGAGCAGACAACCGTTCCCGAGGCGTCCTGTGGGGACATTATTGCCCTGCCGAAACTCAAGAATACGCATGTCTCGGATTTTCTCGTTACCCAGAACGACCATTACCTCATGGATGCGATCCGTTTCCCCGAACCGTCCATTTCCGCCTCCATCAAGCCGAAGACGCGGGCCGACGAGGAGAAGATCTCCACCAGTCTGGAGAAGCTCTGCGAGGAAGATAAGACCTTCCGCGTCAACCGGGACCAGGAGACCAAGGAGCTCATTATATCCGGCATCGGGGACCTTCACCTGAAGGTCGTACTGGACCGGATGAAAAAGCGCTACAATGTGGACGTCGAACTGGGGACGCCCCGGGTGTCTTACCGCGAGACCATCTCGAAGTCGGCCCGCGCCCGTCACAAGTACAAGAAACAGTCGGGGGGCCGCGGCCAGTACGGGGATGTTGACCTTGAGGTCGAACCCCTGGGCGAAGGCGAAGGGGAATTTGAATTCGTCAACCAGATCTTCGGCGGGGCGATCCCCCGGAATTTCATCCCCTCGGTGGAAAAGGGCGTGCGCAAGGCCGTCTCCGAGGGGGTCCTGACCGGTTCCACCATTATTAACGTCCGTGTCAGGCTTGTTGACGGGTCATTCCATACCGTGGATTCTTCCGATATGGCCTTTCAGATTGCCGGGGCCATGGCCCTCAAGGACGCGGTCAGGGCCGCCGGGCCGGTTCTGCTTGAGCCGATGATGAAGGCCAAGATCGTCGTGCCGGACGAGTTCATCGGCGCGATCTCCGGAGACATCAGTTCCCGCCGGGGAAAGATCATGGGGACGGAGGTGAAGGGGAAGAACGAGGTGATCGAGGCCCTCGTGCCTCTGGCGGAGATGTTCAAATATGCCACGGATCTCCGTTCGATGACGCAGGGACGGGGAAGCTACACCATGAGCTTCTCGCATTACGAACAGTGTCCCTCCCGGGTGGCCGACCAAGTGATCGCTCAACGCAAACAGCAGGAGGAAAACGGCTAAGAAGACAGGACAGGCGGCAGGGATCGGGCTTTGTTCCTCCGCCTGAAGGTTTACGAAGTCGGATAGCCCCAAAGCATACGCAGAAAATTTCGGAGAAATTTTCAAGTGTTTAGGCAAGGGGTAATTGGGATGGGAGGCCGCGGCCTTGCCCGTGGGGATACAAGCAAAACCCTATATGATATTATCTCTATAAAGAGTGTATATTTCTCTTCAGTAGTGTCCCGTTATTAGTCGAATAGTTCCAACTGGTTGCGGGAATCAAATG
>CAYRXT010000075.1:0-3144 GCA_964428315.1 uncultured Planctomycetales bacterium | reverse complement strand
TAACCCCAATATACTACATGTGGGGGGAACTTGAGTCAAGCGTTTACCCATGTTTATTATAATGCAGAATCAGAAAAAAGCGAAAAGCATTTTTCGCGCCCGGCTTTGTCGGTTCTTTAAATTTCCGGTGCTTTATAAACGACGCGGCCCCGGCAGACCGTGGCCGCCACCATCCCCTTGAATGTCCTGCCGATAAAGGGGGAATTTTTTGACATTGAGGCGATATCCTCTTTGCGGAATACCCATTCCCTCTCGGGGTCGATAACGGTGAAGTCCGCGTCTTTGCCCTCTTCAATAACGCCCTTGTTCTTTAAGCCGATCAGCCGGGCAGGCGCGGCCGACATAAGTCCGGCCAGCCTGGGCCAATCAATGATTCCCGCGGCAACAAGTTCCGCGGCCGCCAGTCCCAAGGCCGTTTCCAAACCGATCATCCCGAAAGGCGCGTGGTCAAAATCCAGTTCTTTTTCTTCCAGGGCATGCGGGGCGTGGTCGGTGGCAATGCAGTCGATGGTCCCGTCCTTCAGCCCCTGCTTAAGGGCCTCGACATCCTCTTTTGTTCGCAGAGGAGGATTGACCTTGGCATTCGTATCAAAATCCTTCAAGGCGTCTTCTGTCAGACTGAAATGATGCGGACAGGCCTCGGCGCTCACTGCGATGCCGTTCTTCTTGGCTTCGCGGATCAGATCCACCGACCGTTTCAAACTCACATGACAAAAATGGATGTTTGTCTTGAGGTACCGGGCCAACTCGATATCCCGTCCGATAATGATCGTTTCGCTCATGCCCGGCAGCCCTTTGAGTCCGAGCAACGTGGAACACGAGCCTTCATTCATGACGCCCCCGCAGATCAAATGCGGATCCTCGCAATGCTCCATAACAAGAATACCGGCCATCCGGGCGTATTCCACCGCATGGCGCATGATCTGCGTATTGGCGACCGAATGTCCGTCATCGGACAGGGCGAGGCAGCCCGCCTCTTTCAATTCAAAGATATCCGTCATGTCTTCCCCTCTTTGTCCGCGTGTGATCGCGCCTATGGGAAAGACATTGATTGTCCCCACCCGCTGGGCCTCTTCCAACACACCTTCGACGACCATCCGGCTGTCAATGACCGGTTCAGTATTGGGCATACACAAGATCGTCGTAAAACCGCCTTTCGCCGCCGCGGCCATGCCGGTCTCAAGCGTCTCTTTGTGCTCCTGGCCGGGCTGACGAAGATGCGCGTGCAGATCGATAAAGCCCGGGAAGACAAGTTTGCCCCGGGCGTCGAATACTTTACGATTTTCCGGACTGATGCCCGCGGCAATCCTGGCGATCCGGTCCTTCTCGACCAGGATGTCCTGTGGCCGGGAGGCCAAACCATGTTCGTTGACAATCACGGCATTTTTAATAATCCACGTCATCAAACATTGCCTCCAACCTGCAACGCCTCCTGGGACTCTCCCTTTGTGCCCAAGAGGAGATAAAGGACGGCCATGCGCACCGCCACCCCGTTTGTCACCTGTTCCAGGATGACAGAATACTCACCGTCCGCCACCTCGGCCGAGATCTCCACGCCGCGGTTCGTCGGACCGGGGTGCATGATCAGGATATCTTTTTTGGCCTTCTTTAGGCGGTTCCTGGTGATGCCAAACCTTTGCGCATACTCGCGCAGGGAAGGCAGAAACTTCTCATGCTGGCGCTCCTTCTGAAGCCGCAACGCCATCAGGACATCGCAGTCCTTGACCGCCTCGTTTACGTCATACGTAACGCGCACACCTGCCTGTTCGATGCCCGGGGGGATCAAGGTCGAGGGTCCGCACAAGATCACCTGCGCCCCCAGTTTGGTCATCCCCCAGATATTGGATCGGGCGACGCGGGAATGCAGGATGTCCCCGAGGATGCATACCTTCAGACCTTCCAGACGGCCCAGTCTTTCCTGAATCGTGAACATATCAAGGAGGGCCTGGGTGGGATGCGCCCTGCAGCCGTCTCCCGCATTAATGACCGACGGGGCCAGATTTTTGGCCAGAATGTCCGGGACACCGGCGCTTTGGTGCCGCACGACAATCGTATCAATATTCATGGCCTCGATGTTGCGCGCCGTGTCCAGGATAGATTCGCCTTTGGTGAGGGAACTGCTGGTCGCCGCGATGTTAAGGGTGTCCGCTGACAACCGCTTGGCCGCCAGCTCGAAAGACGTCCTCGTCCTCGTCGATGATTCGAAGAAAAGCATGACCACGGTTTTGCCCCGCAGGGCCGGCACCTTCTTAATGTCCCGGGTGGACACCTCCTTAAACGAGCGCGCCGTCTGAAGGATCAGCTCGATCTCTTCCCGGCTGAGGTCTCTGAGGTCCAGGAGGTCATGTCTCGTCCAGGCGTCCATATCCCTACTCCCTGATTCTTTCAATCCTGACCTTGTCTTCCGTCTTGTCGGTCTCCGCAAGCTTGACCCGCACGTCTTCATCCGGGGAAGTCGGGATGTTTTTGCCGACGTAATCGGCCCGGATGGGAAGCTCCCGGTGTCCACGGTCAATCAAGACGGCCAGCTGAATGCTCGCCGGACGGCCGAAGTCCACAAGGGCGTCCAGGGCCGCACGGATGGTGCGGCCGGTATAAAGCACATCATCGACAAGGATAATCTTCTTTCCCGTAATATCAAAATCGATTAAAGTCTCACGCAGGACAGGCTGGGTGGAAATCAGGGTCAAATCGTCCCGGTAGAGGGTGATATCAAGAACGCCGGAAGGCAGGCTGCGGCCTTCGATGTCCTCGATGCATCGGTTCAAACGTTCCGCCAAGACGGCTCCGCGCGTCCGGATCCCGATCAGGCACAGGTTGCCTGCGCCTTTGTTCTTTTCCAGGATCTCATGGGCAATCCGGATCACAGCCCGGCGGACCGCTTCTTGATCCATGATACGGGCGGCCGTATTCATCCCCGCCTCCGGTTGAGGGCAAAAAAAATCCCGCTCATCGTAAGCGGGTCCTTGCTTTTCCCGGTGGGATTTCTCGCATCATTACTCCTTGCCAGTCTCACCGGACCGGCTTAAAGGTTCATAGTGTTATGAAATATATCACTTCCCTCCTTCTTTGTCAATCCTGTTTTATGCCCCGAATTGACTCATAAAAAATGTTACCCAAGGATTTTCAAAAGGGCTTCGTTGC
>CAYRXT010000074.1:0-3573 GCA_964428315.1 uncultured Planctomycetales bacterium | reverse complement strand
AGCTTTTCCCGAGATTTTTCCCTCAAACTACCTCATTAAATCTTACACGAACTTACGGCATGGTTTCCCAATTTTATCGTGTTATATTCAGACTTCGTTTCAACTGCCACAAGGCTGTCTAAGAAGAATGCCTCGTTAATAGAATCTGTGGGTGCCTAAATAGCCAAACATGGCTTAAGTCATTGATAATAAACAACTTGCCAATAAATAAACCTCTGAATTTTTTGAGTTCAGATTCAAGAATAGCCGTAGGGGCCGTGGGATCTGTGGGAAACCTTCGAGAGTTTCGGTTTTCCACAGATTCCATGGCCCATTTTAGTCGATTATTACCCACAGATTCTGAGAAAGAGCCAGAAGAATAAATCTCTGCCAAGAAACAAAGGGAAATTCGAAATATTTTCTTGATCCTTCAGGATCGATCCAGCGTCTTTCCTCGAATGATTCATTATTAACTGCACAAAGTGGTATAAATTGCTTGCATAATCCAACGCTATTGTGTAATATATGAAAATCTTCATAGATGATAACTATCGCCAAAATCCTATAAACAGCTACTGTTACAATGATTAAGAAAAAGACGAAAAGATCCGGGGCAAAACCTCAAGCATCACAAAACATCCTTTCCGGTGCTGAAGTCCTCCTCAAATGCCTGGAAAAGCAGGGAGTTGAATACATATTCGGTCTTTCCGGCGGCAATGCCATCCCCATTTTTGATGCCCTGGTTAATTCCAAGATCAAGCTTATTCTTGTGCGCCACGAGCAGGGCGCCACGCATATGGCCGACGGTTATGCGCGGGCTACAGGAAAGCCCGGTGTTGTTCTTGTCACAAGCGGCCCCGGCGCGACCAACACTGTCACCGGCATCATGACAGCTCAGATGGATTCCATCCCCATGATCGTCCTGTGCGGGCAGACCATTACGCCCCTTTTAGGAAAGGATGCGTTTCAGGAATCCGATATTTCGGGGATTACTTTACCCGTCGTAAAACACAGTTATCTCGTTAAAAACACCAATGATATCCCCCGCGTCATTAAAGAGGCCTTCCATATCTCTAACACAGGGCGTCCCGGTCCGGTATTGCTTGACCTGCCCAAAGACGTGACAGCCGCTCCCTGCACAGCCGGACTCGATCCGGAAATGGACCTCCCCGGCTACCAGGTGCCGCAGAAAGCGAAAAGAGAAGAACTCAAGAAACTCGCGGAATTAATCAATGCGTCCCAGAAACCGCTTCTGTTGGTCGGCCACGGGGCCGTCATTGCCAGGGCCGATAAGGCCGTCACGCGCTTCGCCGAAAAGATTAACGCCCCGGTTGTCAATACCCTTCTGGGGAAAGGCGCCTTTCCGGAATCGCATCCCCTCTCTCTTGGCATGCTCGGTATGCACGGAACGGCGTATGCCAACAAGGCGCTGACCAATTGTGACCTGATCTTTTCTATAGGATCGCGTTGGGACGACAGGATTAACGGTAATCCCGAGGAGTTTTGTATCGGCGCCAAAAAGCTTCACGTCGATGTCGATCCCGCGGAAATCAACAAGGTCATCAAACCGGACGCCTCCGCGACCGGTGATGCCCGCCTTATCCTTGAAGATCTGATTGAATACGTGGAACCTCTGGACACCAAAGACTGGCTCACGGAAGTCCGATATTACAAGCAGGCCTTCCCGCTTCGCTTCAGCACCCAAAAGGGATTGAGCGCCCAGCAGGTCATCCATGAACTGTACAACGTCACAAAAGGCAAGGCCATCGTCACGACCGATGTCGGCCAGCATCAAATGTGGGCGGCCCAGTTTTTCCTTGTTGATCACCTCAATCACTGGATGTCATCGGGGGGCGCGGGTACGATGGGTTACGGTTTTCCCGCCGCCATCGGCGCCCAATTCGGCTGTCCAAGAGAAACAGTCGTGGCGATTGTGGGAGATGGAGGTTTTCAGATGACCATGTCGGAACTGGCCACAGCCTCAATCCATAAATTGCCGGTTAAGGTGATCGTAATCGACAACAAATATCTCGGCATGGTCAGACAGTGGCAGGAACTCTTTTTTGACAACCGACTATCCGGCGTGAATCTTGAAGGGAATCCGGATTTCGTCAAATTAGCGGAATCTTACGGCATCAAGGGATTTCATGTAGACAATCCGAAAAACGCGCGCAGGGTCCTCCAGGAGGCTATCGCCTACAGCAAAGGGCCGTGCCTGGTTCATTGCGAAGTCGTCAAACAGGACAATGTTTTTCCCATGATACCTGCCGGAAAATCGGCCTACAATATGATTATTGATCCGCCTAAACACAAGCTGGAGAAACCGCCTGGCGGGACATAATAACCTGTTTCATAACCCATGAAAAAGAAAACCAAAAAACAATCACCGAGAAAAGACGTTCATACGATCAGCCTTCTGGTGGCTAACAAGCCGGGCGTACTCATGCGCATCGCCATGGTCTTTGCCCGGCGCGGATACAACATCGACTCGCTAGTTGTCTCTCCTTCGGTGGATCCGCGTTTTTCTCGGATGACGGTTACCGCACAGGGTAAGCCTGAAATCCTCGAACAAATCGTCAAACAGGTGGCGAAACTGATCGACGTTATACATGCCAGCGAGCATCTCCCTCAGGAGGCGATCGAACTGGAAATGGCTCTCGTCAAGGTCCGGGCCAGACCCGCGGCAAAATCCGCTATCACCAAACTCATGCGCCGCTTCCGGGCCCATATTGTTGATGATTCCGACAACGCCCTCGTGATCGAGCAGACAGGGACGAGCGCGCAACTGGACGAATTCGAGAACAGGCTCAAAAAATACGGCATCATCGAGATGGTCCGCTCCGGAAAACTCGTCATGGCCCGCGGGAAAGAACCTACCTGACATATCTTTCTATCAAACATCCGATTGCGTCATTTCCTTAACGCGGGTTATCCCCGTGAATCATGGTCCGGTGTCTTAGACGGCGGGCCTTCATTATCCTTGTTGATCGAACAGGGCGTGATCTTGGCAAGGTCTTTGGGGGGCAGTACCACAAGAACGACTTCGACTCCGTCATGCGTTTGTTCTATGGAAGAGATCCGGCACCGTTCTCCATCGACATCGTCCTTTCCGCTTCCCAGATACCGCGCCACAGCGCACCGCAGACAATCCCATTCAAGATAAAGGATGAATTCAGCTTCTTCGCTTTGCGGCCGTAAATGGGCGTTAGCGGTTTCAAAGGTCAAGGCGAGGATGTCTTTCAGCGACTTGCCCCGGCAATAGGCCGCCAACCCCGTTTCGGCGCCGATGGCCCGGCCGCAGGTTATTTTCGCAAATTCAAAGTCAACGAAGCGTTCGGATTTATCCAAACGTATGGTTATGCTGGACGAACTGTCCGAACAGGGCATGAGGATATCCTCTTCTTAAGGTTTATTCCTTATACGAGTTCCTGTAAGTCCAAATTAAGATTAAAAAAAAGCCTAACACATCCTATAATGGTGTGAGCGAGCAACTCATAACCATCACAAAACAAGGAGGTTAGGCTATGAGTCATAATAACACAACATGGGTAAACGCTTGACTCAAGTCGCCACAATATCTAGTGTTGATGTTTA
>CAYRXT010000073.1:0-3985 GCA_964428315.1 uncultured Planctomycetales bacterium | reverse complement strand
TTTACGACTTACATTTTATCCCACTTCTGTCTTTATATCAAAAAAACAGGTCATTCATCACGAGTGAACTTAGAGCAGATCCAAATAACGAAGCGAGATATACGATTCATAAAATTTTCCTGTTAGAAGATTTAAGAAGTTCTTTTTATCTGATTTTATCTTCAAAACAGGGGGAGGCAAGTACTTTTAACAAAAAGCTTTGTAGCTGTTACAGTTAAACAAACATTGAATAAATATTTTTGACAATACGGCGATATGGTCGAGGAGATCCAATATGACCCTGCGCGGGATCATATTCAGGCTGAGGTCAGCGGAAGTTCCGGCAGCAGCTATGATGTGGAGATTCCGGCGGCCAAAAGGGGTATCGATGCGACGTGCAGTTGCCCCTATGACGGCTATCCATGTAAACATATCGTGGCCCTCTTGTTGACGTTTATGGACAGGAAGGAGACGGTCTTACGGAAAGCTGCCAAAGCTAAGAAGAAAGCATTTTCGTTGAAAGAAAGGATCCGTGCGTTACCTCAAGAGCGGTTGGTAGGAATCCTGTTGTCCTTAATTGAGAAATATCCTGATTGTCAAAGGGATGTGCTGATACAACTGGGAGACGATCCCCGGGAGGCTGTCCATGTGATCCGAAAACAGGTTCACCGGATTTTCTGCGCTTTTGAGACGGACGATTACCCTTCGTCCAAGGTCGTTAAACAATTGAAAAGTATCCTGCGGCCGGTCCACCAATCTCAGGCACAGGTTAAGGTCAAGGTTTACTGGGCCGTTGCCGACAGGATTTTGAAGGAGTTGAATGAATACGGGATGGGTGATGAACCCTTGGAGGATTTGGCCATAGATATGTCGGATTTACTGACTGAAATCTTGTCTGCATCAAATGTTTTATCGAAGGAAAAATTCGGTATTGTTAAGGCCTTAAGAAAATATTCGGCGTGGGGCAATTGCGGGATCATTGATCAGATCGGCGAAGCCGCCGAAGAGTTGTCCGGGAGGCAAGGGAGGCGATGAACGGGCATGGTTTAACCGCAAAGAAGGAAAAAATATCTCTGCCCTCTGCAGGGATTGATGTTCAGGAGGGCCTTCTTAATCTGCTGAAGAAACATTTTGGCTTTGACTGCTTTTTGCCTTTACAGGAAGATATCATCCGTCACGTTCTTTCGCGGCAGGATGCGCTCGTCCTGATGCCGACCGGGGGAGGGAAGTCGTTATGTTATCAGCTTCCGGCGCTTGTCTTTGAAGGGATTACGCTGGTCGTTTCTCCCCTTATCGCTCTGATGAAAGATCAGGTAGACGGGCTCAAGGCCAACGGGATTGCGGCCGCATTGATCAACAGCAGTCTCTCCGGTGGTGAAATTGCCGAAATTAAGACCCGTTTAAGGGATGGAGGTATCAAGATTCTTTATGTGGCACCAGAGAGATTAGCGATGGGACCCTTCCGTGAATTTTTGCGCGAATTGAGCGTAAACTGTATCGCCGTGGATGAGGTCCATTGCATTTCCCAGTGGGGACACGATTTCCGGCCGGACTATCTCAACCTGAAAACTCTGCGGGAGGATTTCCCCCATGCGGGGATGATCGCCCTCACGGCGACAGCGACGCTCAAGGTGCGCCGGGATATCTTCGAGCATTTGCGTTTAAACAAACCACGCTTATTTCTCTCAAGCTTTAACCGGCCTAATCTTTACTACGATATACGTCCAAAAGACAATGCTTTTGAAGAATTGGTGGGGCTTTTGCGTTCGCCGCCGCATAAAGACCGTGCGGCCATTGTCTATTGTTTTACGCGTAAAGATACCGAGGAACTGGCGGACGACCTGCGCGCCAGAGGTTTCAGGGCCGAAGCCTATCATGCCGGACTTGAGTCCAAAGACCGCCGCGACATCCAGGACCGGTTCATCAAAGATGAGACGCTGATCATCACGGCCACCATCGCCTTCGGCATGGGCGTTGACAAACCGGATATCCGGCTTGTCGTCCATTATGCCTTGCCGGGCTCCGTTGAGGGATACTATCAGGAGACCGGACGCGCCGGGCGCGACGGTCTTCCCGCCAGTTGTGTTCTTTTTTATTCCTATGCCGATACATTTAAACAGGAGTATTTTATCGGGCGGATTGAGGATGATGCCGAACGCAGGCGTGCGACGGAGAAGCTCAAGAAGATGGTTTCTTTTTGTGAGAGCTCCCTTTGCCGGCGGAAATTTCTCTTGGAGTATTTCGACGAACGTTATGAGAAAAAGAATTGCGGGCATTGTGATCGTTGCACGCGTCCCCGGGAGGAATTCGACGCGGATCAAATCGGCCGGGCGGTTCTGGAATGCGTACGCGCGACCGGCAGCCGGTTCGGCAGCCGGTATATCGTCGATATCCTGCGCGGTTCACGTCATGAGCGGATTCGCCGGTTCGGACATGACCGGATAAGTTCTCACGGCCAGGGCCGGGCGTTCAGCGTGATCCAGCTCAAGGAAATTATCCGGCTTTTGATGGAGAAAGGCTTTTTGGTGAAATCCGATGGGGAGTATCCAGTGACCGGGATCACGGCGTCCGGAAGGGATTTCCTTAACGGGAGTGAACGTTTGATGCTGCCCTGCTTAAGGACGGCGGCCAAGAAGGGTGTCGTGCGAAAGTCTTTTGGGCGCGCGGACGAGGATAGGACTTTTGACAACGGCCTGTTTGAGGAATTGCGAAGGCTGCGTAAAAAGCTGGCGGATGAACGCGGCGTCCCGCCTTTTGTGGTCTTCGCCGACACGTCGCTTCAGGCCATGGCGCGTCGCCGGCCGCAGGATGAACAAAGCTTTCTGTCTATCACGGGCGTGGGAGAGCAGAAGCTGAAATGGTTCGGCCCGGTGTTCATGAAGGTCATTCATGATTACTGCCGTCGGCATAATCTTGCCACGGGAAAGAATGATGGTTTCAGGAGAACGGAACGCCCCGCACAAGTTTCATATGCCTCAAGGTATGCACAGACCCGGCAGTTGGTTCACCAGAAACGATCCCTCCATGAGCTGGCCAATATTCGGGGGCTTACGGTCGGGACGATCATCGCGCATCTTGAGAAGCTGGCCGGTGAAGATCCAATGATTGATCTGGAACATCTGCGCCCGGCGCAACCACGGTTTGCTCGCATTAAGGCGGCGTTTGAACAGGCGGACGGACCGGCCCTCTCTCCGGTCAGGACCATCCTCGGCGATGATTATTCTTATGACGAGATCCGTCTGGCCAGGATTTTTCTATCCATGGAACGGATGGCCGCGTAAGGATATCTAGCCGTCTTTGAAGACAATCACGGATTTTAGCCGTGGATGCAAATCAAGAATTATTGTGTTCTGCCGGACTCTTTCCAATCGTGCACATCTCGTTTTTCCCTTACTCGCGGAATCTTGAGTTTGTGTGGCATACCATTAGCATCCAATTTCATGTTCTTCGGGTAGGTCTGCCGACATCCTTGCGTTGCCTTTTTGCCATTTGAAGCTTTCCGCCCAAAGACCGCCTGATCCGGCCTATCCGAAGGCCCTAAATACCCTGGGCGACCATATCCGCAGGCGCAGACTGGATCTCGGTCTTCTTCAAAACCAGGTAGCTGACCAGATTGGAGTGTCCGAAGCTACCATCTATAATTGGGAATCAGGGGCTTGCCAGCCTGAAACTCGTTATATCCCCAAGATCTATGTCTTCCTGGGCTACTCCTTCGACGCGCCCTTGAACCATTTGGTTCATGGCTTGCTCAGGACAAGAGCCCTTTGCGGTTTCCCAAGACCTTTGGAGAGAGATTACGCCTCTGGCGGGAGTCCTTGGGTATGAGCCAAAAGCAGTTGGCCAAGGGAATAGGGGTGGATGCGACCACGAGCAGGGAATGGGAAATTGGCCAACACAGACCAATGAGGCGGTCGTTGGAGAAGATTGGAAGATTTTTGGGATATGATTTTACGTTCCTTTGAATCCTAAATGGGTAAATACAGTTTATTGAGTCGGGCAAAATTCA
>CAYRXT010000072.1:0-4646 GCA_964428315.1 uncultured Planctomycetales bacterium | reverse complement strand
ATTTTGCCCGACTCAATAAACTGTATTTACCCATTTAGGATTCAAAGGAACGATTATAAATTATTCTCGATTGCTACCTATTGCTCCTTATTACACAATACAGCAAATTTTATGCCATATTAAATTATTTATTATTATAATGCATCCTATTCCCATTTAATAACTTATAAGTTGTGACATTTCAAATTGAACCGGTGATATGTAAAATTTCCCCATCAGCGTTCAAAATTTTAAACAAATACTCTCCACAACGGAAGAGATGATTTGCAGTCTCAAAGATAAGCGTTTTAATCGCTCGAAATAAACAGAAATTTCATGCCTTAAAGGCGGATTATCGTCGATATAATAGTCTAAATTTGGACATGCATGTCTTGCAATCAGCATTAATTCAGGAATTGCAGAATGTCAAAAATCCGTTATAATCATTTCTATGCACATTGGCCATCTGAAACTTCCCGAAAAACCCGTCGTCTTAGCCCCCATGGAGGACATCACAGATATCTCCTTTCGCTTGATCTGTAAAAGGCTCGGCGCGGACCTGGTTTTTACCGAATTCACGAGTTGCGAGGCGCTTATCCGCGACGTCCAAAAGGCGCGCGAAAAGATCCGGTTCCTTGAATCTGAACGGCCGGTTGCCGTGCAGATCTTTGGAGGAAGGGAATCCGCGATGGCAGATGCCGCCCGCGTCGCGGAAGAACTCCGTCCGGATATTATCGACATCAACTGCGGGTGCTGGGTTAAAAATCTCGCCTTGCGGGGCGAAGGCGCCGGTCTTCTCCGAGATCTCAAACGGTTCGAGGCGATTGTCCGCGCCACGGTCAAGGCCACCAGGCTTCCCGTTACCGTCAAGACGCGTCTGGGGTGGGACCAAAAAAATATCGTTATCTGTGATGTGGCCAGGATGGTCGAACAAACCGGCGCCGCGGCACTGACAGTCCACTGCCGCACCCGGGAACAGGGACACAAGGGCAAGGCGGACTGGCAGTGGCTCGAAAAGGTCAAACGCGTCATCCGCATCCCGCTGATCGGAAACGGCGATGTCCTGACACCTCGTGACGCCGAACGTATGCTGGCCACCGGATGCGACGGCGTCATGATCGGACGGGGCGCCATACAGAATCCCTGGATATTCACTCAGGTCAAGAATTATCTTGAAACCGGCCGTGTTACACCTGAGGTCAGCCTGACCGACCGCATCAATCTGTGCCTTGAGCATCTGAGACTTTCGGTTCAATACAAAGGCCAGTGGAAGGGTGTGGTGGATTTCCGCAAACATTACAGCGGATATCTCAGAGGCGTTCCTTTCGCGGCGAAACTCAGATCGGAAATCATGACAATGATGAGTCCGGACCAGATCGCGGCCGCTCTTCATTATTTCCTCCGGCAAAGGCGCCCCTGTGTTTGCGCCCAAAATGCTGTTCAACCTCAATATCGGTCATGAAAAGCTTTGATGTCATAGTCATCGGCGCCGGCGGCGGGACCAAGATCGTGTCTCCGGCGGCCCGGCTCGGACTGAACGTTGTGGTCATCGAAAAGGAGGCCCTTGGCGGGACGTGTTTGAACCGCGGTTGTATCCCCTCCAAAATGCTGATCCATCCGGCGGATGTCGCCATGCAGATCAAGGAGGCCGGGCGTTTTCATATTGACGTGGATAAAGATTACCGCGTTGATTTTGCCGGACTCGTCACGAGTATATCGTCGGCAATCGATGCCGATTCCAAGAGTATAGAAACGGCCTACGGCAACAACCCCAATATTCATTTTATCCGCGGTCACGCCAAATTTTCAGATGACAAAACCATTCGCGTTAACGAAGAAGAAATCACCGCTGAAAAGATCTTCATCGCCACAGGCGCGCGCCCCGAGGTCCCTCCCATCAAAGGGCTTTCCGGAACGCCGTTCATGACAAGCACCGAGGCCCTCCGGAATACCCGTCTGCCCAAAAAACTGATCGTCATCGGCGGGGGATATATCGCCGTAGAACTCGGGCACGCCTATGCCGCATTCGGCGCCGAAACACATTTTATCGTCCGTTCGCATCTTGTGCGACGGGAAGACTGGGAGGTCGTGGCCGGATTCGAAAAGGAATTCCCGAAAACCCATAACGTCTATTTTGAATGCGTCCCTGTCCGCGTCGAGTATGCGGGAAACCGGTTTACCGTCACTTACCGGGATAACAGAAGGGGAAGCGAGCATGCCGTCACGGGTGACGCCCTGCTGGTCGCCACCGGGGTCACGCCCAATACAGACCAGCTCGGTCTGGACAACACGAGAATCCGGACAAATCGGGGCGGATTTATCCAGGTAGACGGGCATCTTCGAACCGGCGTGGACGGCGTTTACGCTTTCGGGGATTGTGTGGGGAATTACCTCTTTCGACACAGCGTCAACTGGGAAGGAGAATATTTATTCCGCACAGTATTCGAGAATTCCGGTGAAGGGCCGATCAATTACGGCCCGGTGCCCCACGCCATCTTTACCCATCCCCAAATCGCCGGTGTGGGAAAGACCGAAGATCAGCTGAAGGAAGAAGGGATCGACTACGTGGTCGGCCTCAACCACTATAAAAACAGCGCCAAGGGCATGGCCCTGCGCGCGAAAAACGGATTCGTTAAGATCCTTGTGGAAAAACAGAGCCGGCGCCTGCTGGGCGCTCACATTATCGGGCCGGAGGCATCGGACATGATCCACATGATCGTGGCCCTTATGTACAAGAAGGGCACTCTTGATGACCTGTTGAACATGGTCTATATCCATCCGGCCCTCCCGGAAATTGTGCGCAACGCCGCCCGCAGGGCCTCGTCCGCCTTCAAGAAACCGGAAACGCGTTGACGCGCCGAACGCCTTTTCCTATAATAGGACGCCATGAAAAATTCGGAAATAGCCATTTCCATTTCGCATCTCACCAAATTCTACAACAAGTTCAAGGCCCTGGACGATATCGGCTTCGAGGTCAAACGGGGTGAGTTCTTTGCCTTCCTCGGCCCAAACGGCGCCGGGAAGACCACAACGATCAACGTCCTGACAGGGCTTTCCAATTATCAGGCGGGAGGCGTCAAGGTATTCGGATATGATGTCACGCGGGAATACCGCCGCTCGCGGCCGCTGATCGGTTTGTGCGCCCAGGAATTCAATTTTGATCCCTTTTTGACCCTTCACCGGCTTTTGGTGTACCAGGCCGGATATTTCGGTGTCTCAGAAAAAGAGGCCGCCAGACGGGCCGATGAGCTTCTGGATCGGTTTCAGTTAACTGAGAAACGCAACGTAAAACACCGCGCGCTATCCGGCGGGATGAAAAAACGTCTCCTTCTCTGCCGCGCCCTGATCCACGACCCCGAGATTCTCATCCTGGACGAGCCCACCGCGGGCTGTGACCTTGAACTGAAATTCCAGATATGGGATTATCTGACGAAACTCAATTACGAAGGGAAAACGATCTTCCTGACCACCCATTACATGGAAGAGGCCGAGCGGCTCTGCCGCACGATCGGTATCATCAATCACGGACGCATCGTCCGTATAGGCGACAAGAGGGAAGTCCTGAAGGACAAATCCCTGGAAGACGTGTTTCTGGAAGTGACCGGTTAGAAACGGGTAGAATAGTATGATGAATAATCCTATCGGCGTCCTTGCCCTGTCCAAACGGGAGATCCTGCGTTTCCTGAGCGTTTCCACCCAGACGATCATCCCCCCGCTTATTTCATCTACGCTGTTTATCAGCATTTTCGGGCTGGCCATCGGCAGGCGCATCGATTTCTCTTCCGAGGGCCTGACGTATCTCGGCTTCATCATTCCCGGTCTTATGACCATGCATCTGATTACGAGTTCATATGAAAATGTCAGCTCTTCCCTGTTCATCGCGCGCTGGCACAATCATATACAGGAGATCCTGCTTTCGCCCCTCTCCTATTTTGAGATGGTGCTGGGCTTGCTTGCCGGAGGCGTGGCGCGGGGCGTTATCGTCGTGAGCGGTGTTTATGCCGTCTCGCTCCTCTTCAAACCGGTTGTTATAGCCCATCCCCTCCTTTTGATCTTCTTTTTGATTGCGATATCTGTGATCTTTGCCTGTTTCGGGATGATCGCAGCGCTGTGGGCCGAAGATTTCAATATGCTCGGCATGTGGAGCACCTATATCATTATGCCGGCGGTCTTCTTGGGTGGGGTTTTTCATCCGACGACCATGATTCCGGAAACCTTCCGTTTTCTCACCCGTTTTAACCCGATGTATTACTTCGTTAACGGGATGCGTTACAGCGTCCTTGGCATGACCGAGGTCCCCGTGTCGTACTGCATTCTTTTCACTCTGAGCGTCGCCACGGGCATCTTTTTTTTTACCGTCCATCTCTTCCGCATCGGTTACAAACTTCGGACGTGACGCCTCCGCGTCCAAATGAGGATCGAATTTTCGACGGCGGATTGGAGGTTAACCAGTTATTGCGAACTTCGAAGGGGCGAAGCCTGCCTGTCGGTAGGCGGACAATCGCGATTTTAAGAGATTGCCTCCCCCGTCTTCGGCGGGTTCATCGCGATGACAAACTTGGAAAATCGGGAAAACCCCACCCTACAAGAACCCGACACGGACCCTCTCTGATGTTCGTGTAAGATTTAATGAGGTAGTTTGAGGGAAAAATCTCGGGAAAAGCTTG
>CAYRXT010000071.1:0-4692 GCA_964428315.1 uncultured Planctomycetales bacterium | reverse complement strand
AAAAGTGACTTACTTTTAAGCCCGATTCTGTCTCATTGAAAAAAAACTTGACACATGCAGAAACAAAACGCCTTTTTGCGAATTTCGAACAGTTATATAACCGCATCATCGGGGACCAAAGGGATTTTTATTTAAGATATTACACGGAGTCGGTCAAGGCGCAAAAAGCATATTGGAACACGTGGCTTAAGCAGAAAGAAATGGCCGAGAGCTATTATTGGAAAGAAAGCAAACCGGAAATTGCTGTGTTCCAGGGCGCCGTTGATGCATTTCTGACGGTCCCGAAAGCCAATGAGGAGACGCGGGTTACGGGGATTTTGAAAGTGTTTGCTTTCGGCCGTAAATTTGTCCCCATGGGAGAGACTGAAAGATTTTTCACTGGCCTGGCTAAACACGAAGACCCGCTGCTCAAGCTGATCGCGCACAAGACATTGATGCGGACAACCTTGACCGTCGAATATGCCGCAAGCACCGTTGAGGTGTTCATGAGAAATTTTCCCTATGGCCATCCTTACCGGCAGATCGAGTATGTGCAGATCGTTGCCGATTTTATGAAACCGGCTTTCCACCGCCTGGCCCTGTCGAAACCGGACGCGATGGCCGCGCAGGGAAAGCTGTTGTTCGCACCGATGATCGAGAACCATGACCTGGTCCGCCTGGTGGCATGGCGGCAGGTATTCTGGCCGTACATCAACTGCCTGGAAAAAGACAGACAGGTCGAAGAAGCGGAAAAGATCATTTTAGACGTTATCGATATCCTCGATAAGGGCGACTATTGGTTGGTATCCGGTGCGGCCAAGAAGTTCCGTGCCGAATTAGACCTCAAGCTTGTCCGTATGGGACGCAAGCCGAAGGCGGACAGCAGCCTGGGCGAATATTTTAATTATGCCAAGGAGGCCTCTTTTTGGCATTTGCGGCCGGAACTTGAAGCGCCGCGCCCGGATGGGCCCATCGACATGTCCGGGTTTAATGTACTCACATTTCCCCGGGCCCATCAGGGGATCATGCGGGGAACAGGCACCAAGTCAAAAACTTTTGAAACATTCAAGAACGGTATCGCCTCGTCCGGCGTGGCCCATCAGAGCGTCGGCAAATGGGAATTTGATGCCGAGGGAAATGAACTGTATACCTTTACCAGCGTGGGGGCCGAACAAGAACGGGTCAAATATGATTCCGTTTGGGATGAATATGATATTCAGAAGATGGATACCCGTTTGCGGCTGGGATACTCTCGGCCGCCGGCTCTCCAGGAAGGCGGGAAAACGTTCAGGCCCTCGAAGACGTATCTGGTCGACGGCAATACGGTCTATTATCTTCACAACAATCACAAAGAAGGTTCGTTCGTCATCACCGCCTTTGCACAGGACCTTTTCAAGACGTATGAGTCCAAGTTTATGGGAAAGATCGAGCTGCCGGCTGGCGGAGACGCGCCAGGCTATGTCACGTCCCTGGCTATCGGCCCGCGGGCGCTGTATGCGGGAACTCCTTACGGCCTTGCGGTTTTCTCCAAGCCGGGCGCGACGGATATCGACGCCGAAACAACGGCCCGGATCATATGGGATGTAGAGCGCTACAACTACGCCGGGGAAATGCCGGACAGATTTTCCGCGCCGCCCCGGGATGAGGCTGAAGTCCCGACGAGAAAGGTTGAGTTCCTCACAGGTGAACAGGGCCTGGCCGGCAGCAGTATTCTTTCGCTCGCCCATGCCGGCGGCCAGCTGATCATCGGTTCAGGCCCCGCCGAAACGAAGCATACGGGGCTTGTCGGCACAAGCGGCCTTTTTATCTACGACCCGGAAAGTGGGAAGTCCACTTTAGCTGCTTCCACCCGGGCTCTTGAAAAGCGCAATCCACTGGACCAAGGAGAACCGTATCAGATTACGTCGATCCTGGTCGATGAAATTAAAGAGAATGCTTACTTAAGCATTGCAGGTAACCCGCAACGGAACGGCATCTGGCGCTATAGCCTTAAAGATGGAACATTTTGCCATCTTATAGCCGAGGACCATTCGGTGAATGAGATGGCCTTTGACGGAGACATCCTTGTGTATGCCGTGTCCAAGACCGGCCTGGTCTCTTTTGATCCGTGGGCACGTACAAAGAAATGGATCATGGGGTTTGTGCCTTCCGAGATGTCGGAAAATCAGGCGCCGGTCCCGCCGAAAGGATACGAGGGGGAGCCGCTTTTCGGCAATCCTGAATCGCATCTGTGGCCGTTCGCGGCGGACAATGAGCGTATTTTTACCATAAGCCGTGACCGTTTTGATATACAGATGCACCGCCGGGGGCAAACTCCGGCAGAGAAGAGCATGTTCAGCGACGATGAGGCCACTGTCAGCGCCAAAACAGGCCTGTTCAGGAATGAAAAGGGGATATGGTTCACGACGTCAAAAAGCGAAGTGTATTTGATGCGACGGAAGGGCGCCCCATAAAGTTCCGAAAAATTATATCTCCCTGAAACGGAGGTTAGCGTATAATGAGAACTAATATGAACAAGATCCTTTATGTGACTCTAGCCGTACTCCTATCCGTTCCGGCTCTGGCCTATTGGCAAGACGGGCCCGCCTCTGTTGAGGACAGAAACATTATGGTAAAGCGTGATGCCGGTGAAAGCGCGCCTCTTCATGTTTTTGCGGGAACACAAATAACTGTTCCCGTTGTTATTTACGCGCCGGCCGGGTCCGGCCTTGATATTGAAGCGGAGCTTGTTCAAACAGCCGCATCAGCCGCCGTCAGCCAAGGCGAAGCTGTACATGTTTTCTCCGGCACGATACCCGAAGGCGAGGGTTTCGTCCGCCGGGAGGTTTCCGTTTCGCTGCCGAAGGTCAGACGGAAGGCCACGTTCGAGCTGCGTTTTTTCAGAAAAGATGAACAAGAAGCAAAAAGAAGTTTTGCCGGGAAGGCGGTCCTGGCCGTTTATCCCGA
The DNA here is from genome assembly GCA_964428315.1 of uncultured Planctomycetales bacterium. Classification (GTDB taxonomy): domain Bacteria; phylum Omnitrophota; class Gorgyraeia; order Zapsychrales; family CAYRXT01; genus CAYRXT01. The sequence goes on along the minus strand of CAYRXT010000071.1, from coordinate 1,767 downwards.
CGATTTGATGGAGCCTGTTAAGGAATGGGCTGAGTCCGGGCGGTTGCGGTTGGATGATAAGCAAGGCATTCTAAAACAATTTCTGACGGACAAGGAGGTTGCCTTTAAAGACAGCAAGGCTGTTTCGTTAAAGGACGCAACTCTGCCCAAGGTGACATTCAAGACCGGGGCTTTCGGGCGCTTTGAAGAGCCGGAAATATCTTCGGGCGAGATCCTTGTTCTCTTTCAGCCGAAGGAAGACTTTCCCTTGATCATCGCTCAGAAGTCAGGGGATGGCACTTTGATTGATGTAAAAATGGATCTGATCGGCCGCCTGCACAGCGATCCGACGGCGCAGTTGACATTGCTAGAGATCTTTCAAATTATTCAAAATCAGTAAAGGAAAAGGAGAAACAAATGGGCAAAAAAACAATGACGGGAGTGCTGTTGATCGGATTGGCTGTCATAATGTGCGTGACCGTCGGGGTAAATGATGTTCGCGCGCAAGAGGCCGAGAGTTATTCCGTCGCGGTCCTGCCGTTCACTGGTACCGGAGAATTGCAGGATGTCAGTCAGGAAGCGCATCTCCTGGTTAACGCCTACCTCTCGGTCAAAGAAGACCTGGTCGTGGTCGAGCGGGAAGACCTGGACAAAGTCCTGGGAGAATGGGAATTATCCGAGACCGAAATGGTCTCAACACAGGATGCCGTGCAGATCGCCAAGCTGATCGGCACCCAGGTTATCATTATCGGCCGCGTTTTTGCCGTCGAGAATACGCTGATGATCGTGACCAAGACCATCGGGGTCGAAACCAGCCGCGTGTACGGACAAAAAGAAGAGATCTCTTTAAGCGTTCCTTACGTGCCGGCGGTCGAAGCCCTGTCGGAACAGATCTATACGACGATCATGGAAAAGGGTGACACGCTGCTGGCGGGAGAAGATGTGCCTAAGCCCGAGGATTCTTCATTGAAAGACTTGGCGGCTGAAAAGGCATTGCCGACGATAGCCGTTAAGATCAGTGAGCAGCATCAGGGCCGGGCCGGCGTGAAATCGACGGCACAAGCCGCCATGGAAGAGGCCCTGATTGATGTCGGGTTTCCTCTTATGGATACCAGCCGGGCACGGGAAAAGGTTGAGGTCCTCATTGAAGGAAAGGCCTCGAGCGAGTTCTTGGCCAGCCGTGAGAACTTTGTTTCCTGCGAGGCGCGCGTGGAACTCAAAGCGGTCAACCAGGAGACAGGTACCGTTATCGCCGTTGAGAAAGAAACGGCCAAGAGCGTTGACCTATCCGAGGCTGTCGCCGGCAAGAATGCTATCGAACAGGCCGTGAACAGTATTGCACCCCGCCTTATCAAAAAGATCCTTAACGCGATTTGATCAAGCGGAGGCGTTTATGAACGTTATGAACGTTATGAACGCATGAACGCATGAACGCATGAACGCATGAACGGGACGGACTGTCTCCTAAAAGGGACAGGATGATATATAATAGTTGCCAGGCACCAGTTCGTGCCTGGCACGTTTTTCTCACGCCAACAAAAGTAGCCGAAACAAGGGGCCTTGCGGAAAAACAAGAGCATATTTTGCCCCACGTAACCCTTACTCACACAAAACATTACGAAATAAGAGAGGACAAGAGCAAACACCGTAAAAGTGCGTGTCGGCTGCTCATAACCTGAAGGTCGGCTAGTTCTCCCGTCCTTTCTGCTATGCGCCGAAGATAAAGATAAAAGATCAGTAGTGTCCCGTTATTAGTCGAATAGTTCCAACTGGTTGCGGGAATCAAAT
>CAYRXT010000070.1:0-4807 GCA_964428315.1 uncultured Planctomycetales bacterium | reverse complement strand
GGGGCCCCGCCCCCGCCCCGTAAAACGGGGCGGGGGCGGGGCCCCTTCAGACCCCGGTTATTTTGCCAGCATCCGCGCCAGATCGATAACGCGGTTCGAATATCCCCATTCGTTGTCGTACCATCCGACGACCTTGACCATGTTGTCGATGACCATCGTGGAGGGCGCGTCAAAAATACAGGAGGCCGCCTGCCCGATCACGTCGCAGGACACGATCGGGTCTTCCGTATATTCCAGGATGCCTTTCAGAGGCCCTTCGGCCGCCTTCTTCATGGCCGCGTTGACCTCTTCCCTGGTCACCGGCTTCTTCACTTCGGCCACAAAATCCGTGAAGGATCCGTCCGGCGTCGGCACGCGGACCGCCATGCCGTTCAGCTTCCCGTTGAGCTCGGGTATAACCTTGCCGACGGCCTTGGCCGCGCCCGTCGTCGTGGGGATCATGGACAACGCCGCCGCGCGGGCCCGCCGCAGGTCCGAATGCGGAAAATCCAGAAGCCGCTGGTCATTGGTATAGGAATGGATCGTGGTCATCAGCCCTTTAACGACTCCGAAAGAGTCGTTGAGGACCTTGACCATCGGCGCCAGGCAGTTGGTCGTGCACGACGCGTTCGACACCACCACGTCGCTGTCCTTAAGGGCGCTGTCATTGACCCCGAGTACGACCATGTTGTCGATCTCGTCTTTCGGCGGGACCGTCAACAGCACCTTCTTCGCGCCGGCCTTGACATGCCCCAGGCACTGTTCCTTCTTGCGGAAAACACCGGTCGACTCAATGACGACCTCCGCGCCGTATTTCTTCCAGGGCAGTTCTTCCGGATTCTTGATGGCGGTAACCGGGATCTCTTTGCCGTTGACGGCGATGACATCCCCCTTCGTCTCGATCGTCCCCTTGAACCGTCCGGCGATGGAATCATACTTGAACAGATGCGCCAGCGTGCCGGCATCCGTCAGGTCATTGATCCCGACGACATCGACATCGCCTTTTTCAAGAGCGACCCGCATGACCATGCGTCCGATGCGTCCGAAACCGTTAATACCGAGTTTTAGTCCCATGTTGGCCTCCTTCTTTGGTTAACCGTGATTCGTCCTTGTTCAGTCTTCCCCTGCATCTTACCGGGCCTCCCGCAAATACCTGGCCGCCATGTCCGACGGCGTATTGACAATGTAAAAGCCCGTCCCCCATTCGAAACCGGCAATCTGCATGAGGGTGGGGATCACCTCGATGTGCCAAAAATAGCCTTCGTGGCCGCCGCTGTTGACCGGGGCCGTGTGGATATAATAATTATAGGAAGGATTGGACAGGACCATTTTGAGACGGGTCAGCATGTCCTTCATGATGGCGGCCAGGCCTGCCTGTTGTTTTTCATTCATGTCGCTGAAATGCTCCTGCTGGACCTTCGGCATGATCCAGAACTCGAAGGCGTAGCGCGGGACATAGGGACAAAAAGCGAGGAAATCGTCGTTCTGCGCAACGATGCGTTCCCTGTTGTCCTGCTCCTGGGTGATCATGTCGCTGAAGACCGGACGGCCTCTGTATTCGAAATAGTTCTGGGCCCCGGAGATTTTGTCCAGCACATATTTGGGGACCATGGGCAGCGCGATGATCTGACTGTGCGGATGTTCTATGGACGCCCCGGCCTCCTCCCCGAAATTGCGGAAGATCAGGATATACTTGAAGCGCTTATCCCGCGCCAGCCCCAGATAGCGCGCCCGGTAAATCTTCAGGACATTGATGATGTCCTCCTCGGCAAAATCCGCCAGGTCACGGAAATGTTCGGGCGTTTCGATAACGACCTCATGCGCACCGACGCCGTTGGACATGTCGAACAATCCGATGCCCCTCTTGTTCAGGTCGCCTTCAATGCGCAGGGCGGGAAACTTGTTGGCCACATCCCGCACGAGCCAGCCGGGGGTATCGGGCTTCGTGCCCGGCTTGCGGACCGCGTCGATCTCCGGCGGGGTCTGGGACTCTTTGCCCGGACAGAACTGGCAGGTCTGGACCTGCCGGGGCACGTGCCGCGCCTTTTCGAAATCTTCCGGCCTCATGGGCTGATCCGTATTGATGATCGCCCATCGTCCGGTAATGGGGTCGCGTCTGAGTTCGCTCATGCGTTATGTCCTTGATGTCCGCGCGGGGATTGCGTCAAACCTCGGTTTCCCTCAAATACTCCGCCGCGGCCTCCGGCGGGATCGCGCAAATATAAAAGCCCGTCCCTCTCTCAAAACCGGCCACGCGGGTCAGGCGGGGCATGACTTCGATATGCCAGTGATAGTCGTCATCGATCGTCCGCCAATGGGTCCCCTGCTTTTCCTCCCGGCGGAAAGGCGCCGTGTGAATCACGAAGTTATAGGCCGGGTCTCCCAGCCCCACCTTGATTTTCCGCAGGACTGTCTTCAGTATCAGCGCCAAATCTTTTGTCTGGTCCTTGGCGCCCGCGGCAAAATCGCAATGATGCCGTTTCGGCAGGATCCAGATCTCAAAGGCGAACCGCGAGGCAAAGGCGGTGACCGCGACGAAATGTTCGGCGTCCACGACGATCCTCTCTCTGGTTTCGATCTCCTGCCGGATCAAATCGCAGTAAAGACAACGGTCGCGGAAACGGTAGTACTCGCGGGCGTGGCTCAGTTCTTCCTTCACCCGCAGCGGATTGACAGGGCTGGCAATGATCTGTGACCGGCTGTGACGGATCGCTCCTCCGCCGGCCGAAAGTCCGTAGTTCTTGTAGGCCAGGGCATATTTGAACCGTTTATCCTTTTCAAGGTCATTCATCCGGAGGATATAGGTGTCCAGGACTTTCCGTATCTGTTCCGCTTCGAGGTCCGCCATGTTGGCCGTGTGCTGAGGCGTTTCGACGATAATCTCGTGAGCTCCCACACCGCGCATCACATCGTACATCCCGTAGCCCCGGCGCCGGAAATCCCCTTCAATGGTCAGCAGAGGCTTGATGCTCGGTACAACCCTGACCTGCCAGCCCGGCGAATCGGGTCTGGATTTCCTGTCCCGGAGGGCAAAGATCTCGGGCGGTGTCTGGTGTTCGTTCCCTTCGCAGAACGGTCTCTCCTGCGGCTCGCGCAACCCCTCGGGTTCGGGGGAGACAAAGTTGCCCGGCCGTCTTGCGCGCTGGGTCGCAATGATAACCCATCGACCGTGAGTGGGATCCTTCCTTAATTCTGGCATGGAATTGGGCTGATATTATGAGTTGGCCGCGACCATCAAGGACGTCAGAATACGTTTCTTGCTTCTCTGTCATTCCGATAGACAGGGTCCCGGCAGAAATTATTCGGATTATATCATAAAGCCCTGAGGTTTCAAGAACAATTCGATGTGAAACGGCCTGATTTTTAGCTTTCGGGCGCGAGGACATCCGGCGAATTATTGCCGGGAGAGTTGACGCGCGGTGAGACGGGATAGGCCTTCATCTCCTTGGCCGGGTAGGGCTTTAACAAAGAAAGCGCGCGCTCAAGCGGTATATCGGAAAGCCAGGTCTTCTCCGACCCTTTCGCCAAAATCACAGGCATCCGGTGATGGATCGGCCTGACAAGCGTATTGGGCTCGGTCGTGAGGATCGCGCAGGTCGTCAGGGGCCCCTTTCCTCCGGCCCAGAGATCCCAAAGCCCCGCAAAGGCGAAAATCCCGCCGTCCGTCATAAGCACTCTGAAAGGGACTTTCCTGCTGCCGAGGCGCTGCCATTCAAAAAACGAGTCGGCGACGATTAAACACCGCCTTGAACGAATCAGCCTCTTGAAAGCCGGTTTATGCGCCGCCGTTTCGGCCCGGGCGTTGATCAAACGATTCCCCATCTTTTCGTCCCGGGCCCAGGACGGCACAAGGCCCCAGCGCACCATGCGCAGTTCATCGGGTTGTTCGTTAAGGATAACAGGGATATCCTGAGAAGGCGCGGCGTTACAGGAAGGCATCAGGCCCGGCGGGATATTTCTTAAGGTGAATCGCTTTTGAAGCTCCTGTCTTTCTGTCCGCGTAAAGGTGAAACGGCCGCACATAGGACTGTCACCGGGGTTTTCCGAACGCTTCCCTGATCTCGTTCACTGTGATTAATCCGGGCAGAAAGACAAAAAATAACATCCCCAAAAGTCCGGTGGGGGCCAGGGCTGTTTTCTTTATCTTTCCGATGACGGAAAGACTTTCTTCCCCTATCCCGGCGGGGATGATAAACAGCAAACATCCAATCAGGATCATGTACAAAAGGAAACAATACGTGAAGATCTTCCCGATCTTGACGGCTAACTTCTTTTCGCGGTTCAAGAGCGAACCCAAGAGGCCGCCTGTCACAAAAACGAGGATAAAGACGATAATGAGATTCATAGGGGACGGGCAAAGCCGGGCCCTCCCCGGGCCGGCCCGGGGAGGGCCCGTTATTGATTTTCCCTTATTTCGCCGCGTTCTTATCGGCTACATCTCCGATGACCGGCAGTTTGAACTGCTCGCCCTGGTAAGCCTTGATCATCAGGATAATCCAGAGGATGAATCCTCCGAGGTTAACGAACGGAACCAGGACCAGTCCGATCACCGAAATCGCCAGCACAAACGACAAAACGATAATAAAGACGGAAATAAGGATCGACTGCATGGCGTGAAACTTGACGTATTTGCTGTCCTTTTCCACAACATAAAAAATGATCCCCGTGATAAAACCGAACAGATAGCTGAGCAAAGCGGCGAGGTTGGCCTCCATGCCCAGTGAACTGCGCCCTATCTCTTTTTTAGCCATTTCCTCCTCCTTGTTATTTTCCGCGTATTGTCAAAAATATTTATTCAATGTTTGTTTAACTGTAACAGCTACAAAGC
>CAYRXT010000069.1:0-5769 GCA_964428315.1 uncultured Planctomycetales bacterium | reverse complement strand
ATGGTTCTAGAGTGATTGTTATTTATTACCCACTCGATAATTCAAAGAGCCATTTTTGATAGTAGATGCGATAAACGGCCCCGCCATGATCGTCGGAAACCAAAAGTGAGCCGTCGGAAAGAATCAGCAGGTCAACAGGCCTGCCCCAGACGACACCATCCTTAAGCCAACCATAGGCAAAAACACGGTAATCCTCGGCGCGGCCCTCTTCAAGTGTGACAAGCATGATTCGATAACCGATCTTTTCTGAACGGTTCCATGAGCCGTGCTCGGGTATAAATATCTGGTCCTGGTATTCCTCGGGAAACATAGTGCCCGTATAAAATCGCATGCCTAAGGCCGCGACATGAGGGCCAAGCTCCTTTGCCGGCGCCCTGAATTTCGAACACGGGAACTGTTTATAGTCCGGGTCCTGTATATCACTGCCATGACAGTAAGGAAAACCAAAATGCAGTCCGGCCTCCGGGGCGTGATTCAGTTCGTCGGGGGGCATGTTATCTCCCATATAATCCCTTCCGTTATCCGTAAACCAGAATTCCCGAGTAACGGGATGCCAGTCAAAACCAACGGTGTTGCGCACACCCCGCGCATAGACCTGCAAATCACTTCCATCGGGTTCCATCCTCAGGATGGCAGCATAGCGTTCATCTTGCTTAAGGCAAACATTGCACGGCGCTCCCACAGGGACATACAGTTTCCCATCAGGACCCAATGCGATGAATTTCCACCCATGCCAACGGTCCTCCGGCAGGTCGTCGCGCAGAATAACTGGTTTGGGCGGATCGTCAAGATTTTTCAAGATATTGTCAAACCGAAGTATCCGGCTTATCTCGGCCACATAAAGATCTCCGTCGCGAAAAGCAACTCCGTTGGGATATCTCAGCCCTCCTGCAATTGTTATAACTTCATCCGCGCGAAAATCTCAGTCATAATCAGGCAAGGCGTAAACGTTACCGGCCCGGCGTGAACCCACAAAAACCGTCCCGTCATCCCCCAAGGCCAAAGACCTTGCGTCAGGCACATTTTCCGCATAAACATGGATATCAAAACCCGGCGGGAGCCGGATAAGATGTAGAGGCAGTTCACCGGCAAAGGCACCTTGATGAGCCGCGCCGCCCAGTAAAACCGTCAGGATGACAGTTCGCAGGAGTCTCTTCATCGCATTCCTTCTTTTCCTTAATTAGCCTGTAAATTTTATTTTTTGCTTCGCGCTATCCGCGCCTTGGCGTTACTTTTTCTTCTTGTAACGCCCGATGAGTTCGCCCTGATCAATAATATGCCCCGCCATAACCTCAGTCAGTGTTTGTTTTGTCGAGCCAGGTGGAAGCTCCAATGTCATGTCCAGCGCATAGACCTTAAAAAAGTACCGGTGCATCCCGAATGGCGGACACGGGCCGCCGTAACCCGTTTTACCAAAATCGTTCAAACCCTCAACACCCGCACTCTCGCCTTCTTTAATTACGATCTTTTCCTTCGCGGGTATGTTGTACGCCACCCAGTGCACCCATGTCCCCATCGGCGCGTCGGGATCGTCCATGACCAATGCAATGGACAAAGCCTCATCGGGCACATTCTCTATGATCAGGGCCGGATTGACATCCTCTCCTTGGCATGTAAATTTTGAGGGGATCATCTCTTCGTGTCCGAAAGCTTCGCTTGCAACGGACAACTTTCCGGCACCAGTTTCTGCTTCTTGAGCCAAGACAGGGCTTATAAACACACATGCCCATACGCTAACGCATACAATCGCTCTCATGCTCGCATCCTCCTTTTTTCTCACTGTTTGGCCGTTAATGATTGATAAATCATAGAATAAATATTCATATCTTCTTCCGAAAAGCAAACGTATCGGATTTCCTCAAAATCCCCTTGATATTTTAATCCCTCCTCAATAGCTATACGTGTCGCCGGTTCCAGAGGATAACCGTAAACACCCGTACTGATCGCCGGTAAGGCGATGCGTTTCAAGCCGTTTTCTTTGGCCAGATCAAAACTCTTACAGTAACACCGCCGGAGCAACTCCGCCTCTTTCTTCTTTCCGCCTTTCCAGACCGGGCCAACCGCATGGATCACCTTCCCAGCCTTAAGACGGCCCCCGTTTGTCATCACCGCATCGCCGGTCGAACATCCGCCTATCTTCCGGCACTCTTCCAGAACGCTAGGCCCCGCGGTTCGATGGATGGCCCCGTCGACACCACCGCCGCCGCGCAATCCGGCATTGGCGGCATTGACAATGACGTCCACATTCTGCCGGGTGATGTCGTCACGGACAATGGTAATGACGCCCATATCGTCTAATCCTTCTCGAACAGTTGTTCGCTCACTTCCACAAAAAACGCGTCGATGTCGCATTCCACGGACATGACGATGTGCATGGACCGCAGCATGCACTCGCCTTTATTCACGACAACGATTTTCCCGGGGGCGGAATGGGGTATCATTGCCGCGGGTTGTACAATACAGGATGAACCTATAACGAAAAACAAATCGGTGCGCGCGGCCATGTCCAGCGCCTCGGAGAAAAATTTGACTCCTTCACCGAAAAAGACAATGTCCGGTTTAATGACGGCCCCGCACGTACAGCGTGGAACGTCCTCATGGGACACCTTCTCTTTCATCTGGTCATAGGTGAAATCCTTGCCGCATTCCACGCAAAAACTCTGCCAGAAATTTCCGTGCATCTCGAAAACGCGACGGCTTCCCGCCCTGCGATGCAGGGCATCGATATTTTGTGTTGCGATCCCGATAAGTTTCTTCTCATCTTCCAATCGGCTAAGAAAATAGTGCGTTTTGGTCGGTTCAATATTTTTCTCCAGCTCTATAAAATCACGGGCAAACCGGTAGAAAGGACGCGGATCTCGCAGAAAATAACCTAAGTCAAAAACGGTTTCCGGATCGTACCGGCGGGTGACGTACAGACCCTGGGGGCCGCGGAAGTCCGGGATGCCGGCCTTCGTGGATATGCCGGCACCCGTCAAGACACCCAGAGCCTTTGATTCCCTGATCAGTCGGGCGCATTCCCTAGCCTGAGAAGAAATATCCATTAGTATTCCCTTGCCTCTGAATGCTGAATTTGTATAATAAAAAGGAAAGGAGAAAACGATGGGGTTATTCCGCAGAAAACGAGGAAGTGCTGCTGTTGCCGTTATTATCCTGGTTCTTATCCCGATCCTGTTGGTCGCCGGGCTGCTAGTCTATGCCAACAGGCCAAAGAACCAAGAAGACGTCGAACTTGCTGAATGATTTTATTCAGCGTATTCCCGTAATTTCGCCCACGTTTCCAATCCGACTATCCCGTCCACTTTGAGGTCGTTGGCCTTCTGGAAGTCAATGATGGCGGACTTGGTAAGGTCTCCGATTTTTCCGTCGATCTTTCCTTGATAAAATCCGGCATTGCTCAACAATGTCTGTATCTCTTCAACGGACTGGTTGACGCGGACTATGCCTGTTCTCGGTCGTCCTTCCTGCGAGAGGTCAATGTATTCGGAGCGAGGGATGGAGGGGCTCTTGGTCTTAACGATCTTCTCTTCCAACCGCTCAATCTCGTCTTCTAATAAACTAATCTGATCATCCTTGTCCTGAAGTTCCCGCTCAAGCTGACTTATGCGTAATTCCAGATATTCATTCGGACCGGTCCTTGTCGTTGCGCATCCCGTCATGCCGGCCAACACAACAATGCTTAAAATGAATCGGCCAATCATTCCCCTTCTCCTTTCCTGCTTTATTGAGAATTGTGATAATGTCCCGGCCAGCAATGCATTGGCACTCTAGCATCTTTCCCTATCCTTGTCAATAAAGGGATAGCCCGGCATCCGCAGTGTCTTTATTAAAAACAGTCAGAATTCATCTTCAATTTTCTTAATGATGTCGGAAATGGATTTGGACGTTGAGGCCTTTAACAACTTGGAGTCATTTGCCTCGCGCTGGAGAGATTTCAGTGTGGACAAAAAGCGTTTAAGCAGCGTCTCCTTCTTCTTCAGCCACACCTCCTGTGGATCAAGCTCTTCACGCTGTTTTATCAATTGCGTGAGGTCTTTTTTTAGGTCATGGGCTTCCCGGCCTTCTTGAAACACCTTTTGTCTTATCCGATCATAATCCTGCTGCGGGATCTTCTTGGCCTTTGCCCGGCGCAGAACATCAACCGTCTCATACCCGGGCACATTACCACTGGGAGATTCATCCTCGCGCTTCTTTTTAAGATAGGACGGCTCCTCTCGTTCCAAGAAATGGTAAGAGCGCAGGAGCTTCAAGGCCGTGGCCTTGCGTATGTGTATCTCTTTACTGACATAGGTGTCGAATTTCTGATAACCCCACTCCCTGAACATCTTGTCTTTCCAGACTGCGTAGAGCAAACGGCCCATTTCTATCCAGGATGATTTGAATTTTTTTACTGTCTGCAAAACATGATCGCGCATCGATTCAGGTTTAGGCACATGAGTGGCGTTCTTGAAGTCCATAAACTCCCCCTCCCTCATCTTCAGAATATGATTAACCGTATCTTGTTATTTCCTCGAGAGATACGGGCATTCTTTTTCTCCCCCAATCGCCAGGTTTATTTTCTAAAACGCCCTTGATGGGCGTGCCGCAATGTTCGCACCTTCCGTCCTTAATGGCATATTGTCCTAGCGAATACCAGTCCCGTTCGATCACGACTTTTTGGCAGTCAGGACAATATGTGCTCTCACCTTGGGCATCATGAACATTCCCCGTGTAGACGAAGCGCAATCCCTTGGATATCGCGATGGCCCGCGCCTTTCTCAACGTTTCGGCGGGAGTTGGCGGATAGTTCATCATTTTAAAGTCAGGATGGAAGGCCGAAAAATGTAGCGGCACATCACAACCAAGGTTACCGGCAATCCATTCGGTCATGGCATGGATCTCTTCGTCGCTGTCGTTGGCTCCGGGGATAACAAGATTCGTTATTTCAAACCATACATCCGTTGACGTCTTAAGATAAATCAACGTATCCAGAACAGGTTTCAAAGCCCCCAAGGCGATTGATTCATAAAAATCTTCTGTAAAGGCTTTGAGATCAACATTGGCGGCATCCATCCTGGAAAAAAATTCCGCCCTCGCCTGTTCGGAGATATACCCGGCCGTAACGGTTACGGCCTTTATGCCGCGTTCATGACATGCATCAGCGATATCCATTGCATATTCCGCGAATATGACAGGATCATTGTAGGTGAACGCGACACTCCGGCAACCCAGTTTCCTGGCGGTCTCTGCAATCGCCTCGGGCGAAGCCTGCTCGGAAAGCCTATGAAATTCGCGCGATTTACTGATATCCCAATTTTGACAGAATTTGCATCCCAGGTTGCAACCCGCAGTACCAAATGACAGCACGCTTGTTCCCGGCAGAAAATGATTAAGCGGTTTTTTTTCAATGGGATCAATGCAGAATCCGCTGCTGCGCCCGTAGGTGGTCAGAATCATCCTGCCGCCGATATTTTGCCTCACAAAACAAAATCCCCTTTGCCCTTCACCCAAAAGACATTGACGAGGACACAAGTTGCACAGAATGCGACCGCTCTCCCGCGGCTCCCAGTATCGGCCGATATATTTTTCCGGATTGCTGTTCTTCATCTGTAATATTTACGACTTCACTTATAGTCAGGCTTTGGTCTGCGATGATAGTGTAGTATGCTTTGCTTCTTTTGACAAGCCCCATTATGCGTATGGAGCACCACGGGCAAGCCCGTGTTCCCTCTCCCAATTACCCCTTGCATAAACACTTGAACATTTCTCCGAAATTTTCTGCGTATGCTT
>CAYRXT010000068.1:0-5946 GCA_964428315.1 uncultured Planctomycetales bacterium | reverse complement strand
AATGTCAAATCAATGTCTAATGTCGAATAATGGGCAAGAAGAAGATTTCCCCTCCCCTCGCGGGAGGGGCCGGGGGAGGGGAGATCGCAATAAACTCACCCCCTCCTGACCTCCCCCGTCAAGGGGGAGGAACCAGCGCGCCCAGGGACAAGAGAATTCCCAATCCCCAATGTCAAATCAATGTCTAATGTCGAATGTCAAATCAATTCCCAATGTCAAATTCCCAATAAACATTTACCGCATTGGACATTGTCCATTTGGCATTGATTGGGATTTTGTCATTTGTCATTGATTATGTGCAAGGCTTGTCTCTTGGGCGCCGGAACGCTGGAAGCGGCAAAGTGACCGCGTGAGGGGAGGGCGCGCTTATCTATAACCCACAAGGTATTTCAGGAGCATCCGGGCAGTCTTTTTGCCGATGATGCCGTCCGGTTTAAGACCGTTTTCTTTCTGAAAGAGCGCGAGGGCCTCCTCGGTAACCGGCCCCCTCCGCCCGTCAATAACGCCCGGGTCAAAACCGGCGTTATGCAGGGCCTCCTGGACCGCGCGGATATTGATCTGTCCGCTTTTTATTAGACCAGCCCTTTCAATATCTTGTATTCTTTTCCATGTCGCTTTGTCGACGAATTTCGTGACCTTCAGCCCCTGGTCTTCCTGGAAGGCCGCGACGGCCTCCCGCGTTTGAGGCCCCAGCTTTCCGTCGGGTTTTCCCGGGCTGTAGGAATAGGCCGCCAGGATTTCCTGCAGTTCCTCGACCTTGGGATTATGGGAGAAAGGCGGGATTTCACCCAGGATCTGTTTCTCTTCGGCGCCTTCTCTCTGCAGAATACCGTATATGAAATCACATCCGCAAAAGACCGTAATCAATCCGGCCAGAAAAATCGCGTAAACTCCGTGGTTGCGGCACATGCGTACTCTCCGTACTCTGCGCGCTTATGGCCTAAACCGCTTCTTCCAGCGTCCCGCGGCGCCTGACATATTCTTTCTGGATCTCGGCCATGACAAACCGGTAGTTCATGGCCCCGACAAGCCTCCGCGTCTCCAGGCCCTCAACAACCGGAAGATAATCGATATCGCGCCTGCGGAAGACGTCCACGGCCTCTTGGAGAGGACGGGACGCCTCGACCATCTGCGTGGCGGGAACCATGACGTCCCTGGCCAGGACAAGATGGTTCAGTTCCAGTTCTTGACCGAGAAAAATCTCACGCAGGTCGCCCAGGGAGATGATCCCCATCAGCGTGTTTTCATCGTCGACGACACAGAAATGGTAGGCGTCGCTCTCCCGCACCATTCCCAATATCGAATAAAGAGGCGTGTTCTCCCGGATCACCGGGATGTCCCTCTCGGTAAAATCCTCGACACTGTACGAACCGATAATATCTTCTTCGGTAACGTCCCTCCAGGCCTCCCCGGCCTTTTCAACGGCCAGCCGCACGCAGGGCGGTCCGACAACCTGGACGATAAAGGTCGTCGCGACGATGACGTTGAGGATCGTCAAACCCGCGGCCGCGGCTTCCGGACCGTGGTGCGACAGGTTATGATAAATGGACATCGCCAAGCCGATGGCGACACCCGCCTGAGAAAACAGACACAGCCCCAGATACCGGCAGACCCCCGCCGGGGCCCGCCCCAGTATCCCGCCGAGCCAGGCCCCGCCCATCTTGCCCGCCGTCCGCGCCCCCACGTAAGACAGGGCGAGAACGGCGACGCCCGTCTGCACGAACAATGACAGGTCAAGCCTCGCCCCTACTAGGACGAAAAACAGGATATACACGGGCGCGGTGATCCTTTTAACGCTCTCAAACAGCTCTTTGCTTTCGACCGGGGCGAAATTGGTCAAGGTCACCCCGAGGACAAGGCTGGCCAGGATCAGGTCGATCTTGAACATCGCCGATAACCCCACCGTAAGGAGGATGACCCCCAGAGTGAACGGCAGGATCCGTTCTTTCTCCCTGATGAATCGGATCAGCCGGAAAAGGACGTAGCCCCCGGCCACCCCGAGGACGATCGCGGCCCCGATCTCAAAAAAAGGAGCCTCGATCGTGTGCAGGAGCGACGTCTTTTCCTTGGTGATCATTGACCGGGCGAAGGTCCCGGCAAAGGCGTAGAGGACGAGGGCGAGCGCGTCATCGAGGGCCACGATGGCCAGGAGCGTGCTTGTCAGGGGGCCGCGCGTCTTGTATTCCCAGAGGACATCCACGGTCGCGGCCGGGGCTGTCGCCGAGGCCAGCGCGCCGAACAGAAGTCCGAAATACAGCTTCTGGGTGATCAGTGTCACGGCCGCCGCGACCACCAAGAAGGTGACCAGCGTCTCGCTGAAGAGGATCGCGTAAATGCTCCGGCCGCGGCGGCGGAAAAGGTCAAGCTTGAGCTCCGAGCCGATCATGAAACCGATGATGCCCAGCGCCATATTCACGACGGGCACGAATTGATCGACCGTCCCGGCGTCCCAGAGCCGCAGTCCCGACCTGCCCAAAAGCGTGCCCAGAAGGATATAGCTCACCACCTGGGGGATCCTGTACCTCCGGAAAAACTTTCCCGCCAGGGTCCCCAAAAATATCGTTATGCCGACGAGGAATAATATGTTCATGATTGTCCATACTCCAGGGGGACCTGTCCCCCTTTGAGTTTACTTTCACTCAAAACAAACATCTATTCCTGATATTTTTCCCAGAGCGCCAGGTCTTCTTCGACCTTCCGCGCCAGGGCGGGGTCGATTTCGCCGAGGCGGCCCAGCATGGAGAGGACAAAGTCCCGGTCATCGATCTCGGCGAGCACGGCGGCCAGCCGCTGTTTCGCGAATTGCCATTGGGACGACTGGTCAAGCGCGTCGAGATGGGCGCGCGCCGCCTGTTTGTACCGGCCCATTTTTTCGTAGGCCAGGCCCATGCTGGAACGCGTTTTGGCCGTGCGGGGAAACTTCCCGATGATGTCCCGGCAGGCCTCGACGGATTTTTGATACTGCCCCATCTTCCGGAGCGTGACCGCCCGGTTTTGGTAGGCGTCGTACATCTGGGGGTTCAGGCTTACCGCCTGGTCGAAGGCCTTCAGGGCCTCGTCAAACTCGCCCCGGTTCATGCGGATCGTCCCCAGGTGGTAATGCGCCGAGGCCAGGTACTGCTGGGCCGACCGGCGGACATCCTGAAAACTCCGGCCGGCCTCCTCATGCAGTCCCGATGTCAGCTGGTCCACGCCCCGCGCGTGCGCGCGCGCGATCTGTTCCTCCCTGGAGCCCCAAAGACTGCCCGCCAGCGTCAGGAGAACGGCGATGATCGCGACAAGCTGGACGATCCCTATGGCTGTCCCCGCCGAGGCCAGGCCCTTCCCTTTCAGCCTGTCCCGGGAAAGCCCGACGCGGTAATGGGCCATCGATCCGAGGATCACAGCCAGCATCCCCGAAAGGACCGGGATAAAAAATAAAAGAGAAATAACGAAACTGGCCGTGGCCAGGCCGGACCTTGATGGACGGCCCGGCGCCGGGTCCTGTCCCGTGACGCCCGCCGGATCCGCGGTCGCGCCCGCAGAGGCGCCGCCTTCCCGGACACCGCCGGCCGCGCGGGAAGGCTCCGCCTGAAACGCCTCCTTGATATCCCCCCGGGTGAAATACCGTAAAACCCAAAAGGCGTAAACCACATGCAGACCGAGTATCAGACGGGCCACGGGGAGCGAATAAAACGGGATCACGAGCGAATAGAAAATGGAAAATTTTTCCGCGACAAAAACCGCCGGGGCGGCGGCGTCAAAGGGCGGCAGGCCCCGGTCAGCGAGAAAGAGGGCCGCGGTCAACACAGCGGATATCAGGGTGTAGCCCGCGAGAAGACGCCGGCCGGATTCTTTTCTCAATAACAGATTCCGGCCGATCAGAAAAAAAATGACGGCCGAAAAAAGATGGATAAGCCAGTAATTGACCGGCCGGGAAATCGGGAACAACCGCAGGCCCGAGACCGCGGCGGCGGAGGCGTTCCAGAGGGAAAACACTAAATAGACTTTTCCCCAGTTTTTGACCGGATCGTCCGTTGAACGGGGCATGGCTCCCTCCTTTTTGAATTCATAACAGGGGGACAGGCCCCTTCGGCTGAAGGCCGAAGGGGCCTGTCCCCCTGTTCAATTATCCCGCGCGGCTCGCGATCAGCGTCCGTAGGGGTTCTCTTCGTCCGTCGTCCGGCCCTGGACGGCCCCGGCCCCGCCTTCACTCAGGCCGCCGACGGCGTTCGCCCCCTCGCCGATCACCTCGCCCGTCTTCCTGGTGCCTTCGTGGACCGCCGAACAGCCCAGGCAGACGCCCGCCAGGATGAACGTCAAGACAATGTTCCGTATCCTTTTCATGTTCCCTTCCTTATTCCAGAACCAGATCGCCTTTTTCGATTTCCTTTTCCGGCGTCCCGACGATATCGGCCTTGGCGAATTTCTCCTGGACCTCGGTCACGCGGATCTCGGCTATCTTCGTGTTTTCCCTCCCCAGCTCGATCCCGGTATCCGGGTCGACCAGGGCCTCCCCCTCCCGGAAGACATCAAAGGTGTTTCCCGATGCGACTCCCGCGTTGGTACCCGAGTTGACATAGACCGTGCCGTCCTTGACCATGATGACCTTCCCCTCCCAGGAGATATCCCGCATCTTCCCGGCAATGTAATCCACCGCGCGGTCGATGGCCATCTGGGCCGCCTTGCCCAGCGGCGTCTTTTTGAAGTTCGAGGTGTTGATCCCGAATGAACCGCTGTACCCGAAGGAAAAACCGCCCGCGCGCGCCTCGCCCTCGACGCGTTTGGAGTCGAGGATCTCTCCGGTCGTCGAATCCACCAGCTGGACGATCACGGCCATGTGCGCGGATGACTTTTCCGTCCCGATCGAAAAGCCCTCGATATTCAGGCCCTGGCCGCCGCCGGAGGTGTTCTCCTGGAATTCCGTGATCTGCCCCTTGATGAGGATCTGGGCCGGTACGGCCTTGCCCTTCCGCGCGGTCATGGACTGGGCCATGCGTCCGCTGGCCGCCAGGTCCTGCTCGGCCAGGACCGCGTCCAGGTCCTTGCGCGTGAGAACGATGAACTCCCCGCTCTGGATCAGGGCGTCGGCGAGCTGTGTCGAGAAGTCCTGGCCCAGGTTCCCCAGGCTGTGGTATCCCGAATCGTTGTCAAAATCAAAGACCGCCACGGTCTTTTTCAGGGCCCGCGCGGCGAAACATTCCGCGCCCAACGCCAGTATCCCCAGGACCGCCAGAAACACTATCCCTTTTTTCATCTCCGCCCTCCTTCTTGCCCGTTGTTTGACATTTATCATTCTTAACAAGTTATCCGGTTTGCCGGTTAGCCGCTTCCAGCGCCCAAGAGACAAGCTTTGCAAATCATTGCTGTCCAAATTAGCTGTCATTGCGAGGATTCCGCCGGAGGCGGAAGACGAAGCAATCTCTTCCCGGCGGTAAAGATTGCTTCGCTCCTAAGAAGAGAAAACCTTTAGTCGCTCGCAATGACTTCGGATTTTATGTCTTTAAGACGAGTTCTCCTCGACATTGCATTCCTAATTTGGACACGCATGTTTGCAAATAATCAATGACAAATAACAAAACCCCAATAAATGCCAAATGGACAATGTCCAATACGGTATGTGTTTATTGGGAATTTGACATTGGGAATTGATTTGACATTCGACATTAGACATTGATTTGACATTTGCCATTTGTCATTCTTAACAAGTTAGCCAGCTTCATTCTTGTCTCCGGGACGCGTCTTCTCGCGCATTTATCCGGCTTCGCAGAATACCACGGCTATTAGCCGTGGATGAATGCGGACTAAAAGCCGCGGCGCTTCGTCGGATTGCGCCTGAAGATTTACGAAGTCGGATAACCGGGCTTGCCCGTGGGGCTCCATCTTTTCAAAGAAAGTTCATTAATAACACACATCAGTAGTGTCCCGTTATTAGTCGAATAGTTCCAACTGGTTGCGGGAATCAAA
>CAYRXT010000067.1:0-6006 GCA_964428315.1 uncultured Planctomycetales bacterium | reverse complement strand
AAAAACTTTTCTGATCCGTCTGAAATTCGGAATTCGGGATTCGACATTTATTCGGTATTTGGCATTTGTCATTTTTGATTTAAACCGCGCGTGTGTCCGCGCGAACCACGCGGCGAAACCGGGCAGGGACAGAAGCCGCGCCGCCGCGCGCAGGACCCCGGCAACCCAAAACGCCGGCGCCGCGGGCGTGAGGCCGCGGAGGGCAAGCCCTTCTCCTCCGACCCGCCCCGTTGACGTCCCGGTTATTCCATGATATATTGTTGGCGTGACAGACAAAGGCAGGCCATTATGAGGAACTCCCGCAGAAACATTCAAAACCTTATTTCCATTAACTCCGAAACATGCCACGGTAGGCCGTGTTTCACCGGCACGCGTATCCTGGTTTCCGACATCCTGGAACTCCTGGAAGCCGGTGTCGGACAGTCTGACATCGTTTCTGAGCGGTACTATCCCCGCCTGACCACTGACCATATCCGGGCCGCACTGCATTTCGCGGCATCCCAAATTCGCAACCGTGAGTTCGTGGCCTTCAATCGATAAGCCGGCATGAGGATCCTGGCCGATGAAAACATCCCCGGTCTGACCATAAAAACCCTGGCCGGCCTGGGGCATGATATCCGCCGCGTCCCGTCCCGCGCCAAAGACAAAGACATCATCCTGAGAGCCAGACGCTTGCGGGCTGTCCTGCTGACCCGCGACAGAGATTTCCTGAACTTTCTTCGTCCCGGACATCCGGGTATTGTAGTCGTCAGGATCCATCCCCCCCTCGCCGATCGCATCACCGAAGCTTCCCGCATCCTCTTTTCCGGACACCGCGGACGCTGGTTTCACGGACGCGCACTGGTCCTCAGAGAAAAGGGTTACGAGATCTTTCATTGACATTCTGTGTGTGACAGCGGCACGACCCGCAGCAGCAGCAGCGGCCGCCGCCGCGCGCAGGACCCCGGCAACCCAAAACGCCGGCGCCGCGGGCGTGAGGCCGATCCGGGCGCTCAGTTCGGTTTCGTGGTCGCTATTTGCGCCGCCGGCCCGGCCCTTTTCCCCGGCGTCATCTTCTTCACTCCCCCCGGAATGCCCGCGGCCGTTCCCGCGGCCGATTCGGATCAGCGCCAGCCCGGCGAGGATCACGGTGTAGGCCGCGGCGTGCCCGGCCAGCGGCTCGAACGTCTCGGGCCTGAACCCTTCAACAGAGAAGATTTTAAGCCCGAGGAGGTTGTACACCGCCGGGAAGAGGACCACGAAGATCCCGTCTTTAACGCTAAAGACGCTCGACAGGGTCTCATTGCTGTCCAGGATCCTGTTCAACCAGATGTTGATGCCGGCGAAGCAGAAGGCCGAAAGCCCGAGGACCAGTTCCATCTGTCCGTCAAGAGAAAATCCGCCGGCCAGGCCCTCCAGGAAGGCGTCCGGCCGGGAGCCCAGCAGGACGGCCAGGGCCGCCAGGTTAATCAGCAGTCCCGTGTCGCCGGACAGGCGGTCCGGGTCAAGGCCGGGATTGCCCACAAAGCGTTTCTGCGTCACGCGGAAGGCCGTCTTCGCGCCGGCCACCAGGGCCAGGCTCCCCCAGAAGATTCCGGGCAGACGCATCCCGTGGACAAGGAAATGGACGGACAAAAGACCGGCGATGACCAGGCCCACGCCGGCGATCTTGGAGACCGGACGTTTCCGGCTGAGCAGTGCCATGTCGATCCCGGCCATCAGCGCCAGCGCCGCGATGTTGCCCCAGGCCCCCATACTGCTCGTCAGCGAGGAAGAAAGGAGCAGGAAAAACCCGACGGAAACCAGGGGCCCTCCCGCCAGGACCATCAACAGGTACGCGGCCTTCCGGCCGGCGGAATATTGTTCAAGGTGAGAAAAGCCGTCTCTGGCATAGAGGAAAACGGAGAACAGCGCGAGCGGCAGGGAGAGCAGCCAGACCGCCATCAGCATGTCCAGGCCGTCAAGGGTCAGCTTGAACAGCGACTTGCCCAGGACGGTGAACACGGCCAGCCCTATCAGCGATACCGTCGGAGTGAGAACTCGACTTGCAAGCCGGGAGTGCTTTAACAGCGAAGAGCGGACCACCCGGTAGAAGAAGACCGCGGCCGCCAGCATCCCGGCCCAGAACAGGAGGCTCTTAAGACCGGCCGGATCGCCGGCGACCGGCCCGTTCGGAGAGTTTCCTTGTTCCGCCGCATCATGATTGTCACCGCCGGAATGCGGTCCGCCGGCTCGCGGCCGGCTGTCATGATCCCGACGCAACGCCGCCCGGATCATCCGGACGCCCTCAAGGGGATGAAGAGCCCGGGTGGAGGGAATGCTACCGTCGTTGCCGTTCACGGCGTCAAAAGCATAGTTCAGATCACCATACTCCTTCTTTACAGTCTGCCAATGCCAATGAAAGGCCAGGGCATCGCCTTCATGAAATCCGGTGGTGCCGGGTTCCCGCACCCATCTTCGCCCCGGATGTCTTCGGGGTTCGGGACGACCCCGGGACTCCCAATCCTCCGGCCCGTTCGGCAGTGGCGAAGGAGGCCGGACAGCCGCGGGAAATGAATATTGAAAATCATCTGTCTTTCTCTCCATCGTCCATCCGCCCGGGCCGGGGATCGTGTTGATGAAGATAACGCCGTCTTGTCCTTCATTCATGTGTTTCATAAACTTGTGATGCTCGCCAACGCTGAGGCGGACCCTGCGGGAAATCTTTTCCTCCGTCATGCCGTCGTTTCTTTTCTTGAGCCGCCGGGCCAGCTCGGCCTCCAGGGCCTCCGTGCCGTCTTCCAGCTCTTCGACGGGCACGGGAGAGATGTAGACCAGCGCGATGTCCGGGAAGATCTCTTTAAGTCTGAGGAAGCTTTCGAACCGCAGGACGTCCGCGAGCCAGATGGTCTCCTCCCCGCCGTCGTCCCCGAGTATGGCGTCTTTCCTGAACGCGTAGAAGGCCCGCTCCTCCCGATGGAAACGGACGTCCGCGAGCTTTCCGCCGAACATCATCCTGAGGAAACGGAACGTGGACACGCACTCCTTGTCCTCGCCCTGGGTCCTCACCGGACGGCTGGTGACGAGCCTCAGGTGCCGGGCCTTCCTGCCGGGCCCGGCCTCTCCGTTCCGGGTCAGGAGACGGATAATGTGGGAGCGCCCCGCGCCGCTGCCGCCGGCCAGGGCCAGGACGCGCGCGCGGGCCAGTTTTTCCCTGTCCGCCCCGATAAGGCTGAAGGCGTTCGCCGCCCTGACAAGGGCATCCACGCCGTACGCCAGCACGACGGATCTCCCGGCCGCCCGCGTCCATCGGACCAGCGCCGCTATCACATGATACAGTTCGCCGGGGAAGCCCGCGCGGAGTTCGGTGTCTTCGCTCCCTCCTCCCCCCGTTGAATCATGCTTCAGGGGCCGATTTTCTTTCAAGAAAAAGGCCTTTACCCTCTTCCAGGACATGACTAGAATGAGAATGGTTATAGCATATCTCAGTCCGGCGGCCGCGCCATACTGCAGGAAGAATATTACTCCGACAGACAAAAAGGCCCAGGGAAAAAGGGCGCGGTTAATAATCTTATCTAAGGCGGCCTCTTTCACAAAGAACCCAAGGATGTGTAAGAAGACGCCGCAACCTGCATAACCCAAAATAAGAAACTTTATGAAAGTTACATAAGGCGCGGATAAAATTACAAGCGGGGCAAAAAATATAGCCATAACCATGGCGAGTGGTATTTTATCATTGGCTAGACTCCAGGCAAAAGAAGCAACCCATAATATCCATAATAAACACATCACCACCGAAATAACGGCCTCCGCGCCCGCCGCGCGGAGGGCGACCCGCGCGGAGTCCTGCCCGGACAGGACACTGCCCGCATCCCGGAGAGCAGAGTCCCTGCTCACCGGCCGGCCTTCTTCGTCTTGGAGAAATCCGACCTTGAGGCGGATCTGCGCCCTGAAGGTCGCGCCGGGCCGAAGGATAACCGGACGCAGGCCGAGATTGTTATCCGCGTCGTTAAGCGCGTTGACGTTGGAACTCAAGCCTTCGAAGGCGAAAAAGTTTTCCATACCGCTTTGATCCTTTTTCGCCGGAGACCAGGCCACCGTAAAGGGCAGGCCCCAGAGTGCGTATTCGATCAGCATGCCCGTCGTTGCGTTGTACAGGCGCGTCCGCACCCAGCCGGAAGCCTCCGCCTGCAGTCCTGTCATCACGAAGGACTGGGCCTGATTCATGTCGATAACGGACTGTGGATCACGGGATATCAGTCTTCCCGTAGGGATCATGTTTCTTTCGGATTTGGGCTCGCTCCGGAAAAGGGCCGGGACAAGGCCGAACCATTCGCCTACGCCCCGAATCAGCCACGGATGGTTGCCGGTCGAAAAGATGATCCGCCGGGAATCCGTGTTGGTCACCGTAAGGCCGGAATGAAGCACGCCGTCCGCGAGCCGGTATCCGATCACGGACTGATGAAAGCCGAAGGTGTTATATACTTCAGGGTGATCTGCGCTGTCAAAGAACATCCGCATAAACGGCTGATTACGGCTGTCCACTCCTGAGCCGGCCACCCTTAGCGGAAGCCTGCGCATCATGCCGTGGTAAGGAATGCCCTTGCCGTCCCGCTTCACCGAACCGGGGATACCATACCTTTGTCCGTCAAAAGTAAAGGCTCCCCCTTCTACCCGGTCGATAAACTGTCCCATCCATTCCATGCCGCCGGAAGCGGCAATGTTCGAGAAATGGAGTGCGGACCGTCCCTGTGAGACAAAGCCAATGGCCTTGCCGGCGTACCCGGGGACAAGGACCAGCTGTGACTCCGTCTTCGGTTCGATGAGGCCGTAAATGGTGTGACCTTCAAGCTCGGCCTCCTGGATATTCGAAATCTTTTTTCTCAAATCAAACGCCGGGATAACGGCCGCGAGCGAAAACGCGGAGGGATCCACCCCGTCCATTACCTCTATTCCGGGGACCTCCACGCCGAAGAAACGCGCCGCGAGACCGGCCGCGGCAACGACCGCCGCGGCAAGCGCCGCACCCCGCCACCTCCGTGAAGAAAGGATACGGGCCGCCGCGTTCCAAATCCGTTTGGTTCGCGACGGCCCTAGGGTTGTTAAAAAGGCCGCGGACACCCGCGCGACAGGTCTCCAGCCACGGAAAGAAACTGCCGCGGGCGTCTGCGGCCCGTTGTGTCCTGCATGAACCAAACCTTGCCGATTCTCCCGGCCCGAGGCCTTGGTTTTGTAATAGAGGTAAGCCAGAAGGCCCGCCGCACCCAGACACAGAAGGAAAAACCCGATGCCCATCAAGACATCACGGGGAAAAACCGTGTCAACTTCTCTTCGCATATTCTTCAGGAAGTCCTGGGGCCCCTTGTTCACATAAGCCTTGGGCAGGGCGTCCCGGGTAACGCGGGCAGCGGGAGCGGCTATTGTTTCTATGAGCGTTTTCAGCTCGGATGGATTATAAGACATGCCGATAAACGGCACATTCTTATTGCCGTTAGGCAGTGTCCAAATCCTGTAAAACAGATTGTTGCCCTGAATCTGCGGCATGGCATAATCACTTACCACCAGGTCGACCTCCTTCTTCTCCAATATCTGGATGGCATGAGAACCGTTTTCAACCGCGTGAACCTCAAACCCCATATCAATTAACAAGACAGAAACGGCTTCACGGAAATAAGACGTATCATCCGCCACCACCGCGATCTTCCGCGTCTCCCGGCCGCTGACCACCAAGAACGCTACGCCCGCAAGCATTATTGCCAAAACGACAACATTTATCTCCACAGCCGTGAATTCAAATAATTGTGATCGATCTCGGCTCTCCGGATCAGGTGCTCCGGAATTCAGATCCAGGTATCGTGTGCTCCCGGGTATTGATTCGTCCCTTCGTTCTTCCGGATTGGCTATAAAACCAGGATAAAGAACGCTCAAATCAACAGATATTTTAATCCCGGAGACGACATTGAGCCCTTTGAAAGCTTGCCTCATACATCTGTAATCTATAGAATTACGCAAAAATAATGTACCGAAGGCAGAATTATTGTTAATATG
>CAYRXT010000066.1:0-6027 GCA_964428315.1 uncultured Planctomycetales bacterium | reverse complement strand
CAAGCTTTTCCCGAGATTTTTCCCTCAAACTACCTCATTAAATCTTACACGAACTAGACTATTATTTATAATAAATTAAACTCGTAGGCAGATTAATCAAAAATGAAACTTTGAAACGCGCGTATGGGTAATATACGAAAAATCGGCCGGGAATACTATATCGAATTTATCGCGAGGGGGCTGAAATACCAGCTGAAAGCGGGCCCTGGAAAGTCAGCCGCTCAGAAAGCCCTGAAGGACATCGAGGCGAAGATCGCGGCCGGTGAAGAGAATATCATTGCGCGGGATGTCGAGACGGAGGTCTTCTGGGAGGATTATCTTCGATTTGCCGAAGTGTTTCATACCCCGAGAAGCGCGTCCCGGTTCAGGAAAGTCATAGGTCATTTCCGGTGTTTCCTTGAAAAAGAAGGCCTCAAAGACGCGAGACTGTCCTCCTTGACGCCGCGGGTCATCGAAAAGTATAAGACGGATCTGGTTGGGCACTGGAAGGCCTCCGGACGCCCCAACCCGGACGTGGTCAATTTTACGCTGTATCTGTTAAGAGACATCTTCGAATTTGCCTTGAAGAAAGGCTGTCTGAACGATAACCCGCTGTGCCATATCCGGCCGGTTCCTTCACCGGCCGGACGTCACGCAATGACTTTATCGGAAGAGGACTTGAGCGCCGTGTTGGCAAACGTGTCGGGGATTCTGGAGGAGGCCGTCAGAACGATACTGGAGACGGGCATGACCCTTAAGGAGATTATCCGTCTGGAGTGGGACGACGTCGACCGGGAAGGGAGAACGATCAGGGTAAGGGGGAAGGACGGCAAAGAGGAGTGGCCACCGGAACGGCAGCTGAACATGGCGAGCACGGTCGAGGACATTTTAAAAAGGAGAGAAAACGGAAGCCATTCCCGGCGGGTTTTCTGCAGTCCTTCCGGGGCGGCCCTGGATGAGGCGGAGATGAGGGCCGCACTGGCATCGCTTGGGGGCACGATACGCCTGCGGCGGAGGCTCGGTTTCTCCGTTTTCCGGCGTTTATTCGCCCGGCGGATGTTTGCCAAAACCACGTCCCTTACGCTTCTTTACAAGATTATGGGATACGGCGATATCGCCAGGGCCATGATGCTCATTGCGCCTTGGACAAGCAGGGACCCGGCGGAAGAAGATTATTTTTCCGTCGGTTAATTGCGGAGTCTTGCGGCTTGACGAAGCCGGGACGCCTGCCTATAATAACGGCGCGTTCATAAATGTTCGAAGAATATTGATGCGTCTACGCCTTCACACTATACGGTCGTAGGCCCATAGAGCTTCATTCGGAGAGGTGCCGGAGCGGTTGAACGGGGCGGTCTCGAAAACCGTTGTCTGCTTATGCGGACCGAGAGTTCGAATCTCTCCCTCTCCGCCAAAATTTGCCTTCAAGGAAAACTCTGGCAAATTTTGGCGGAGAATCGAAAATCGAAATTCGAGATTTGATTGTGAAAGATTTTCGATTATCGATTTTCAAAAACTATGGCATTTATATTCGAGAAATTAGATGTTTACAAGAAAGCAGTTGATTTCGCAGATAAGATTTGCGAATCAACCAAAGATTTCGCAAAGGGGAATTATTATCTTGCAGATCAGCTGAATCGCGCCTCTTTATCAATCTCGACAAATATCGCTGAAGGCAATGGCAGATATCATAAAGCAGACAGAACAAGCTTTTTTCGGATTGCTCGCGGTTCGGCGTTTGAATGCGTTCCGATTTTAGAACTGTGTAAGCGCAAAAAGTTAATTGATGATAGCCAGAATGAGACACTAAAAAAGGAAATTGAAAATATTTGCAAGATGCTGTCAGGTTTGATAAATACGAAATCTGTTTGAATTTAAAGTGGTTCGAACTCTAAAAGGTTATTTGTAAGGAGGCGCCGGCCGGGAAGATGCCCTCGTCCATCTCCGTGACATTCATCCCTTCGGCCGCCACCGGAGGACCTGGCTTTTCATCGCGCACGCGCGTCCGCGTCTGAAAAAGACGCTCCTGTCCATCCTGGAAAGGGACGGGCGCCTGCTTTTTCACAGACAGGAGAAGGGCGCCGGTCTGTTCCTGTTCGATCTGTCCGGAAACGAGGATTCTTTTTAGCCTGCCTTGCATATCGGGATTTTTGGGTTATACTTTGTGTGGAGGCTGAGTTGTCAGCCGCTCAAAGCCACGGAAAAAGGGTGATGCATATCCCGGACCGTGGTTTTTTTGTTTAGGGAGGGCAAGATGATATCGGGTTACAGGCTGGAAAGACGGCGTTACCAGCGCGTCAGGTTGACGCTTTCGGTTGTCTACCGCATCGAGGGCCCCGGGTTTGTCCGCGAACTCCTGGGGGGCCGTGAATACGAGGCGGAGACCCTGGATATAAGCGAGGGCGGCATGGCCATAAAGGCCGACCATTATCTTCCACTGAACACACGCTTTTTGGGCCGGCTGATTATCGTCGATTTGGCCCGTGCCGGACATGTCCGTCTGTACAATCCGCTCGCCCTGATGGGGCAGGTCCGTTCTGTGGCGGGTTTGGGGAAAGGCCAGTTCCGTCTGGGCGTCGAATTCGAAGCCATTTCCCATAACAATGCGGAAAAACTGCGCGACATCATCTTTTCCCAGCTGCACAACGAAGAGCCCGCCGATTCCCGCTGCGCCCTGCAGCACCATTAAACCATACCTGTTTTATTTTGCGCGATTTAAGAAAGGCAAGCCAAGGATCTCTCGGATCTCGACAATGTCCTCGAAGTTTATCGGTCCAGGTGATGAGCCGGAGAAGGTGTCTTCGTACTTGGACCGGGCGGCCCGGAGGACTTCTTCGGGATGGTCAGGGTTCAGGGAGACGGCCTCGTCTAGTGCCCTGCCGGAGGCCTGCGGATCGTTCAACCGCCGGTAAAGGGCTGAGGCCAAAATAAGATGAACGGTTTTCTCCCGCTTTCCGATAGGGTAGGGACCCCTGCGGAGTTCTTCCAGATGCCGCAGGGCTTTATGAAGGATCTCTTCTTGTTTTTCATGCGGCAGCCGGTCCTGGTAACTTTTGAATAACTAGTAATAGGAAAGGGCGAAATTTTCATGGTCCTCTATGCGGATGAAGTCTCCGAAGTATCTGAGGATGATGGGCGGCCAGGGCATCAGGATCGTGAAAAGGAGCAGAAAGGCCGCGACCGCCCGCAGGAACAAACGGCGGTTCCGTGACCGCATCTGGACAAAGAACCAGTGCGCGGCATAGCCCGCCAGGAGGATGAAAAAGGGCGCCGCCGCGTTACGGTACCGTCCCTGGATATGGAAAAGGATTACGGATACACTCAGGACAAAAAGGAATCCGTATAAAAGGCCGGTGTGTTCAAATTTCCTTCGGGCCAAAAATATTCCCAAAAAGGCCAGGGGGCATATCAGGTGGAAGTCCAAAAAAGCGGCCTTTAGCGCAGGATAGGTCTGACGGTAACTATTGAAACTGATGTTGGCGGGGATCTCATAAGCGTTAAAGAACATGTATGTCTTGCGTAGATAGAGGGTGAGATAGGCGGCCGGATGTTTCCGGACCTCCCGGAAAAAGAGAAAAAGGGTTTTTGTGATGTCTCCGCCGGCCTCCTCCGCGAGGGCTGTCCGCAGGGGGGAGCGGTAGAGGCCGATCCCCGTCGCGTCGGGGGTATTCCCTATCCAGAAGGTGGAAGGCCCCTGGTGTGAGATCAGGACCTCCCGCCCGGCCAGATGGTTGCGGACGGCCAGAGGCGCGACCGTAAGGATGACCGTCAAGACGACTGTGAGAAGCACCTTGGCTTTTTCAAGGAGCGGTCCTCCTTTGGCGAAAAAAAGATAAGGCAGGATAAAGAGGAGGAGCGCGTTGGGCCGAAGGATGAACGACAGCCCGATCAAAAGACCTCCCCATATATAATTGCGCAGGCCGTGACGGCGAAGGGCCTTGAGAAGAAAATAGAACCCGAAAAGATTGAAGCAGGCTATCAGGGACGCCCGGATCAGGACGCCCTCGTAAAAAAGAAAGGGCGCGTAGAACCCGGCGATCGCCGCGGTCAGTAGCCCGACGGAGCGGTCTTTGAACAGGAGCGTCCCGGCCTTGTAAAAAAAATAAAGGCTCAGGACGCCCACGAGGCTTTGGATGAGCGTGACGCAGAATATATTATTCCTTAATACGAGGAACACAAGGGCAATGAAATAGGAATAGGCCGGTGAATAACGGGTCACGCCTGGACCGATCCAGCCCTCATTGAGAAAGGACTGCGCCAGCCCGACAAATCGAGACTGGTCAAAGGTCGACCACTGCGTCACGGCCACCGAAAGGGGATCCTGGGTCAGGGAAATCCAGTGCCAGAGACGGAGTCCCGCCGAAAGGATAAGGATAACAAGAAAGATCAGGCTGTGGCGGTCGAAGGCGCGAGCCAAGGAGTTTTGTGACGCTTTGGACGGACAGGGGGTTGTATCCATGGTGCATGTTTATTTTAGCACGAGTTTGACCGGGGTCGATACTTATTAGGATAATCAAGGACCGCATTAAATTCTAAATCTGATTGCCAATAAATGCATGATTTGTTATACTTCCTGTAGGCAATATGAGGCGCTAAAAATGGTCAAGAAAAGGGGGCCTGCATGTACCAAAAGCTAGGTTTGGACGTTTCGGCCGAGATGTTCTTTTACATCATGATTTCTTTCGCGTTTTTTATAGGCATTATCTTAACGGTCGCGCCGGACGCCTTTGAAGCGCTCAACCGGGCGTTTCAGCGGGAATACGGAGTGCGGACGCGACTTCTGCCGAAGCTGGAAGACACCTACATCGACGTCATCGACCGCGCCATCAGCAAGAACCGCGTCCTCGCCGGCGTCATCATCTCGGTTTCGGCTTTCATCCTGTTGCTCATCTATAAATAACCGTTGTTCGACTTAAGCATTTTTTCCTAGAAAACTTAAGAGACGTAGGCTAGAATGACTGTCTGCGTCTTTTTGTTTGCGGGTCAAGGAGACACCTGTCGGGCGCAGTTGAGAATGCGCGCGTAATCTATTCACCATGCTGTAGAATGTTTCGAATAGTCGAAAAAAGGGAGAGGTGGCTGAGCGGTTTAAAGCGCACGCCTGGAGAGCGTGTGGCGGCTGAAAAGCTGCTCGGGAGTTCGAATCTCCCCCTCTCCGCCATTTTTGAAAACAAAGTTTTCAAAAATGGCGAGACCTCGCCAAAAATCCTAAAGGATTTTTGACGGGTCTGACTATACTAATGATTGCAGCAAATTTTGACAGAGAATCGAAAATCGAGATTCCAGGTTTAATTATGAAAGATTTTCGATCCGGCCTTTTTTCGCTTGTCGATTTTCAAAATACTATGGTGTTTATCCGACTTCGCAGAATACCACGGCTTTTAGCCGTGGATGAATGCGGACTAAAAGCCGTGGCGCTTCGTCGGATTGCGCCTGGAGATTTGCGAAGTCGGATAACCCCGAAGCATACGCAGAAAATTTCGGAGAAATGTTCAAGTGTTTATGCAAGGGGTAATTTGGAGAGGGACCACAGGCTTGCCCGTGGGGCTCCATATTCGAAAAACTGGATGCCTTACAGGAAGGCAGTAGATTTTGCAGACAAGATTTGCGAGTTAACGAAAGATCCTGCAAAGGGCAATTATTATCTCGCAGAGCAACTGAACCGCTCATCTTTATCAATCTCGACAAATATCGCTGAAGGTAATGGAAGATTCCGTAACGCAGATAGATCAGACTTTCTCCGGATTGCTCGCGGTTCGGCGTTTGAATGCGTTCCGATTTTAGAAATATGCGGGCATAAACAACTTGTCGATGAAGCTGTGAATATCTCTCTGAAAAAAAGAAATAGAAGATATTTGCAAGATGCTGTCAGGCTTGACGAATACGAAATCTGTTTGAATTTAAAGTGGTTCGAACTTTAAAAGGTTATTTGTAAGAATGAATAGCATTATTTTAATCTTTGGGATAATAATTGTTGCGATACTATGGTTCAGGCCTTAGAAGTTATCCCACAATTACCCGATGAAAGAAATATAAGAAGACCCAACACGT
>CAYRXT010000065.1:0-6432 GCA_964428315.1 uncultured Planctomycetales bacterium | reverse complement strand
TTTAATCAAGAAAGAAGTCCTCCCGAAAAAGTGAAGGAGTGACGGTCAGGAGATCTTGGCCGATTTTTCAGGCTGAAGATTTTTTCAGCAGACCCTAGTTAGTTACAAAATTCGTCCACTTGGGGAGTTAAATTTTTGCGGGGTGCCCTTCTTGGCATCCTGAAAAAAAGTTCATTTCCTGTGAGGGAGCGAAAAACTTATGCGAAGCATGAGGTGAGCGACCGAGCCCGCCATATAGAAGGCGGGCGAGGAAGTGGTTGAGCATCTGCGAAACCATCCTCGCGGGGTACGCGCACCGAATTAAAACAGAGTCAGGTACATGTCCCCAGACTTCCTCATCGAAAATCACCAAAGATCACATAGTACTGTATTCATGCGTGTCCAAATTAGGAATGCCATGTCGAGGAGAACTCGTCTTAGAGACATAAA
Source organism: uncultured Planctomycetales bacterium (assembly GCA_964428315.1). Classification (GTDB taxonomy): domain Bacteria; phylum Omnitrophota; class Gorgyraeia; order Zapsychrales; family CAYRXT01; genus CAYRXT01. Next base: position 6,003 of record CAYRXT010000065.1, on the reverse strand, counting down.
ATCCGAAGTCATTGCGAGCGACTAAAGGTTTTCTCTTCTTAGGAGCGAAGCAATCTTTACCGCCGGGAAGAGATTGCTTCGTCTTCCGCCTCCGGCGGAATCCTCGCAATGACAGCTAATTTGGACAGCAATGATAACAAATAGCCGATGAACGATCGTGATGATTTTGACTAAAATTAGGAAAACTACACACGCGAAATATAACATAACCTATTATAGATAAAAGAGATCCAAAGAAGAAGGTGTTCCTCAGGACCTTCGGCTGACCGCAAGTATCACTATGGTGAAATGGTTTTGGAACTAGTTAATTCTATAAGTTTTTGTAAATCTTAGTGTTAAGGCTATTTATCGGGACAATTTGGCTATATTCGGGAGGGGACAATATTATCAATACACATGTATTGACAATGAGATTTGAGCGTGTATACTTATATTATGAAGAAAAACAATAAATCATTACAACTCCAAATTCGGGTATCCCCTCAAGAAAAGGCGTCCATTGTCCGGCGCGCAAAAAAGGCCAACATGGGGATCTCAGAGTGGGTCTTAAACAAAACGCTTCCTCCTGCACAAAAGGCGTTTGGGGACCTTATTGAACAGCTTAAGCATTCATCTGACCCTAAATACGTTTTGGCTGAGATTCATGAGCTTTTAAACAAAGCCAATGCAGATGAATTTGAACAGATGGTTAACTATCCACCGGGACCCGGCCTCACAGACTATCTGGCAAACTATGTGGCTGCGATGATTGAATATACTGCTGTCCAAAAGAGGAGAAAGCTGCCTTCCTGGACGAAAGAAGTGCCGCCGTTAGAAGTCCCTGTCATAGTGACCGATTTAAAAAGCCTGCGGTTGTATCTTTTGACGCATTCTCCGCCACCATTTCGCCGCAGGAACATATTCATCGACTCGACCGTCGGCCAAAGGATTTAGAATATGACGAAATTCAATAAAAATGATATCCTGAGGCTCTTTCAACTCTTGAATGACCAGATCGCCGCGGAGTCACTTGAGGGAGAGGTCTATCTTGTCGGCGGTGCCGTGATGTGTCTGGTTTTTGATTCCCGCCCATCTACTAAAGACGTGGACGCCTTTTTTAAACCGACACAAAAGATGAGGGAAGCCGCGGCCAAAGTGGCGTCTCAAGCTGGCGTCAAACAGGACTGGATCAACGACGCCGTTAAAGGATATTTCAGCGACCGGGGAGAATACGATACATTTTTGGATTTAAGTCATTTACGGGTGTTCGTGGCCAGAGCGGAGTATCTTTTAGCCATGAAATGTCTGGCTATGCGCATTGGCGAAGAGTTCCAGGATATAGAGGATATTCGCTATTTAATCCGTTATTTAAACATAAGAACATACCAAAAAACTATTGAGATCATCACACAGTACTACCCTCTGAAACGCTTTCCTCAAAAAACACTCTATGCGCTGGAAGAATTTTTTGAATGAAAATAATATATAGACCGCTTTTGGAAACCGACGGCTGCACTCAGTTTATCCAAAACATATATTGAAGCTGAGGAGTGCCATACGTTTCTCTGAATAACAATACTATTAAAAACAACAGCCAACGGAATAAAAAAGTCTTTGAGGAAAGCCATGAAAAAGAAATATCTTGATCAGGAAGAAAAAGAAATTATGGAAGCCATCGAACATGACAAATTCGTTGCCGTGAGCGGTGCCGAATTAAAAAAGGTGGCTGATGCAATTGCCGCCAGGAAGAAAGACATGACGCTCACCATCAGAGTCAACAGCATAGACATCGACCGCATCAAGAAAACGGCTAAAAGACGGGGCATCCCGTATCAATCGCACATTTCTGAAGTGATTCATCATATCGCTCAGCCATCATAAGTAACCAGTTACAAAATTCGTCCACTTGGGGAGTTAAATTTTTGCGGGGTGCCCTTCTTGGCATCCTGAAAAAAAGTTCATTTCCTGTGAGGGAGCGAAAAACTTATGCGAAGCATGAGGTGAGCGACCGAGCCCGCCATATAGAAGGCGGGCGAGGAAGTGGTTGAGCATCTGCGAAACCATCCTCGCGGGTAGTTATATAACATAACCCGTTGCGAACAAATTGTTTGCCACGGGTTTTTGTTTTTGTTAAGATGTTTTATCCTAAAAAATATTGATGAAGGGAATATAATGGATGTTCAATTGCGCACAATGTCACCAAATGATGTTGATGAGATAATTGATGTGCACCGTAAATCCGTTTATGCACTTTGTTCAAAGTTTTATTCTGAAGAACAGATGAAGGTCTGGACCGATATGTTCCGCGGTAAGTTTTCTGTCGAAGGGATAAAATCCCCGGGAAACATCGGTTTAGTCGCGCTCAAGGATGTCGAGATTATTGGATATGGATTTTTTAATAATCAAGATAAGGAAGTAAAGGGAATTTATCTTATTCCCGATGTTGCAAATAAAGGTATCGGTTGTAAGATACTATCTGAACTTGAATCCATTGCAAAAAAACATGGCTTGGATGAACTTGTCCTCAATTCGACCATAAATGCTGTTGCGTTTTATGAAAAATGTGGTTATCAAAAAATACGTGACGAATTATTCGACTTAACGGAAGACTGCAAGCTTCCTTGTGTTCATATGGCTAAGAGTTTAGCGTGATAATCTTGGAATATTTTATTGGCCTCTTTTGATAAACAGAAATTCCTGAACTCTTCCAAAAAGTTGCGAAACTCGTCCTCGCCGGGTACGCGCACCGAATTAAAACAGAGTCAGGCACATGTCCCCAGTCTTCCAGAGGTTACACCATTTCGTCAATTTTGTTAACTGGGGTCAGTCTAGAAATGAAAAAATATTATCTTTTCGCCTCACTTGCTCTTTTTCTTCTTAACAGCGTTGTCCTGCGAACGTTAAATATTTCTTTCCTGGCTCAGGGATTGACATACCTTTCCATACTCCTCCATGCTTGCGCCGGCAGCCTTGTCCTGAAAAAAGCAAACAATGCGTTTCATGACCCCATTGTGTTCGGTGCCGTCTCGTTAATGTTCGGCATCGTCCTTTCCTCGTGCATTCATTCCGTGCTTTTCCATGACCAGTGGGGCCTTACGCTCGGGGCGGCCAGCCTCATCGGTTTTATGCTTATCGGCGTTGTGGCCGCGGCGGGATGCGTCCTCAATTTCAAGCATTATAAGAAGCTTAGGGTCATGTCGCCGAAAGGCGTTTTCTTTTCCATCTTCATTGCCTTCCTGATTTCTGTCATTACCGCTTACGGCTTCTGGAACAATGACAACGACTACATTGCGTGGGATTATCTAAGATCCCTTGAAGCCACGCGCGACTATGTCCCGGCCAAAATTGAAAGACCCGTCCATTATCAGGGACCCACTAACCCCCTGGCGAGCGGCATTCCAAACTGGGGGTGGAATCACGACCGGACTTCGGCCCTCTTGTATAAAACGGCCTTGATAGCGTCCAAGAAGTTCCCTGACGCCAACAGGTTCCCGTGCGGCGTTCATTCCTTTTTGATGCCGCAGAGCTTTTTGATCAATTTCTTTAAAGGGTCCTTCAACACAACAAAAATTGTGTGGGTCTCGAAAATGATCACTTTTGTCCTGTTCTTTACTTTGCTGTACATGTTTTATTATTTATCCAGACGGCATTTCCGTTTATCAAAAAATCTTTCGGTTCTTGTCCTGTTTTCCGTCGTCCTTTTTTCACCGATCAATTATCCTGTTTTTCCCATAGCGCGGCCCGCGTTCAACGGTTTTTACTATGCGGCCTACGGGCTGTATCACAGCATAACGCAATTGTTCGCGTTTAATATAGGTTTGTCGGGCTTATTGCTCATCATCCCATTTCTGCAAAAAAAATCCCGGACGTTATTCCCCGGATGTCTGCTGGTAGCCGCCACGTATCTCTACCGCCCCAGTTTTTTCTTCATGGCCGTTCCCGCCGTCTTTTTGACAACGATTCTTTACAAGCGTTTCCATAAGGAACGTAGCTTTGGGTACGAGACGCTTTCTCTCGCGGTTTTATTCCTTGCGCCGCTCATAAGCATGGCCTATGGCGCAATATTGAAACCGCCCCAGCGGCCGTTCGATCTCGCCGTAAAACCATTTTGGATCTTTTTTAACCGGACAGAGGCCCTTTTCCCGGACTTTATCACAAGGCATACGTTTCTTTGGATCGGTCTTATCTTTCTTTTTTCCTTTGCCGCGTTTATTCCGGCGATCGGCGTGTTTTTCATGAACAATTTGAGAATGTTTTTAAACAAAAGACGCGCAAAGGGACGTCAGCGGACTACGGCGCATTTTACCACGCCGGCAGAAGGCCGGGGCGGGCCGCCCGGCAGGCAGGACTGTGAAGGCGCGCAAGAACGGCCTTCTGCCGGCGTCCTCGGGACGACAGGCACCGGCGGGCGGGGCCCCGAAGGATCAGATGCTTCGGGCGCTAGATTCACACATACGTTGTTTTGGCTTATTTTGCTTTTTGGTATTGTGACAGGTTCCATCCTGGTTGAAGACACACAACGGATTGAACATGGCAACGTGCAATTACTTGCCACTACGGCGTACATGCTCCTTTTACCGCTTTTCTACACATTGATTACACAAATCCATAATAGAGCGCTGTCCATGACCTGCTGGATCCTCGTGGCCTTTCACCTGTCAGGCGGTTTCAGGCAATTTTATTTGATAATCCTGGGGATAAACGGGATCGGATGATTGGTAAAAAGGGGGAAAGGAACCGGCCTCCCCCTTCCACTTCTCCGATTTCCTCTGGCGGGAGCGGAATTTTTGAAGTATAATCAGTCATGCCTTATTCACCTGCGGCGGCGCGGCCGTACAGCCGGCTTGTCAAAACCGTCCGGGACACCCTGGCCGGCGGCCTGATCGAAACCAGACGGGCGCTTGAGTACCACCGCCTGAAAACCTACTGGCGGGTGGGCGACGATATCCTGAAGGCCGCGTCCGATCCCCTCCACCCCGTCCGGCCCGGCAAGCCGCTTTTCGAACGCATGAGCCGGGACCTCTCGAAGAACGGCATGGACGTGAGCGCGGATATCATCCGCCGCTCGGTTCAGTTCAGGAATGCCTATCCGGAATTTCCCGAAAACTCGCCCCTGACATTCACGCATTATCTGGCCCTCATGCGGGTGTCCGACCCCCGTAAACGCCTGCGCCTTGAAAGACTGGCGTCGGCCTCCGGGCTCAGCTCGTACGCGATCAAATCCCGGGTCCTTGAGATGAACGGCCCCGCCCCGGTTCCGGACCGGACGGACACGCCGATCCTCAAGGCCGAACGGGGCGAACCCTACGTCTACCTCGCTCGTCCACTCGGGGACCTGGAGGGAAAAGAGGTCATGTGTGTCGACTGCGGTTTCAAAATCCATTTGCCGTTTAGCGGGATCATCCTGAAAGAAAAGCCGCGGTTTACCCCGGGCAGTTACCGCACCGTCCAGGTCACAAAGAACGGCGGGGATTACAGCGTGCGTCTGGCCCCCAGGAAGACCGGAGGGATTCACACGTACGCGGCCAGGGTCCTGCGCGTGGTCGACGGAGACACGCTCGACGCCCTGATCGACGCCGGTTTCGGCATACGCGTCAACGAGCGTTTCCGTCTCAAAGGCATAGACGCGCCCGAGGCCGTGACCCCGGCCGGCCGGAACGCGAAACGGTTCCTGTCGGACCTTTTGAAAAGATGCCCCGTCATTGTCGTGCGCACGCACAAGGCCGGCATGTACGGGCGCTGGCTCGGCGACATATTCGCCAAACCGGGATGCCGCGACCCGCGCGCCATTGCCGCCGAAGGCGAGTATCTGAACCGGCGGATGCTCGAAGAAGGCATGGCCAAACTCTACCGCTGATCAGACCGGAAAACCATCCGCCTCCCCTCCACCCTCTTAAGCCATGACGACGATAGGCGGACTCCCCCTTCCTCTTTTGCCTGGACTTCTATTTTGGCCTGGCCTCCCATTTTGTTCGTGTAAGATTTAATGAGGTAGTTTGAGGGAAAAATCTCGGGAAAAGCTTG
>CAYRXT010000064.1:0-6492 GCA_964428315.1 uncultured Planctomycetales bacterium | reverse complement strand
TATGATGATTCTCAAAAGGTTTATATCGTCGTGAATTTATGGGATAACTTCTAGGATTTGAAGCAGGAGGAGCACGTATTGTGATCAACAGCAAAAAAGAAGCTCATTCGAAAAAAGAAGACATTCAGCACTTTAATCTGAGCTACAAGCCTCTTGCCGGATCCCGAAAGGTTTATAACTCCGGCATTCTTTTCAAGGATCTTCGTGTCCCTTTCCGAGACGTCAAGCTAAGCCGGCAAAACGGCGGGGATAACTCGGTCCGGCTTTACGATACATCGGGGCCCTATACCGATCCGGCTGTTAAGACGGATATCCGCAAAGGGCTTGCGCCTGTGAGGAGAGGATGGATTGTTCAGCGCGGCGATGCGGAAAAACTGCAAGGATCCGCCAGCGAATACCGCATGGCACGGCAAAAGGACGCGTCGCTGGAATCCATACGATTCCCGGTGGACACAAGACCTCTGAAAGCAAAAGAAGGACGCAACGTCACCCAGATGCACTACGCGAAAAAAGGGATAATCACCAGGGAGATGGAATTTGCGGCCGTTCGAGAAAGATGCTCTGCGGAATTCGTGCGGGATGAAGTCGCCAGGGGACGGGCCATTATCCCGGCGAACATCAACCATCCCGAATCGGAACCGATGATTATCGGAAGACATTTCTTGGTGAAGATCAACGCCAATATCGGCAATTCCGCGGTAACCTCCAGTATAGCGCAGGAGGTCGAAAAAATGACGTGGGCCATCCGATGGGGCGGTGACACGGTCATGGACCTTTCGACGGGTGACAATATCCACGAGACGAGGGAATGGATTCTGCGCAATGCCCCAGTACCCATCGGGACAGTTCCGGTCTATCAGGCGCTGGAAAAGGTGGGCGGCAAGGCCGAAGCATTGAGCTGGGACATATTTCGGGATACCCTCATCGAACAGGCGGAACAAGGCGTCGATTATTTCACTATCCACGCCGGCGTGCTCTTACGGTACATACCTTTAACCGCTGAACGGATGACCGGTATTGTTTCCCGCGGCGGGTCGATTATGGCCAAATGGTGCCTTGCCCATCACAAGGAGAATTTTTTGTACACGCATTTCGAAGACATCTGCGAGATCATGAAAAATTATGACATCTGTTTCAGCCTGGGCGACGGATTGCGGCCGGGAAGTATCGCCGATGCCAACGACAGGGCCCAGTTCGCCGAACTGGAAACCTTGGGAGAATTAACTGCCGTCGCCTGGAGAAACGATGTCCAGACCATGATCGAGGGGCCGGGACACGTCCCGATGCATCTCATAAAAGAAAATATGGATAAACAACTGTCGATCTGTCATGAGGCGCCTTTTTACACCCTTGGCCCGTTGACGACGGACATAGCGCCGGGATACGATCACATCACTTCGGCTATCGGGGCGGCCATGATAGGATGGCAGGGAACCGCGATGTTGTGCTACGTGACGCCCAAGGAACATCTTGGCCTTCCTGATAAAGGGGACGTGAAGGAAGGCATCATGGCTTACAAGATTGCGGCTCACGCCGCCGATCTGGCGAAGGGTCACCCCGGTGCCCGGGAATGGGATGATGCGCTTTCCACGGCGCGTTTCGAGTTTCGCTGGAGAGACCAGTTCGCTTTGGGGCTGGATCCCGAGACGGCGGAGCAGTTCCATGATGAAACTATGCCGGCCCAGGGCGCCAAACTTGCGCATTTTTGTTCTATGTGCGGGCCCAATTTTTGTTCAATGAAGATAACCCGGGATGTCCGGGATTATGCCGAGCAAAAGGGAATAAGCGAGCAAGAGGCATTACAGGCGGGTTTGCAGCAAAAGGCGGGCGAGTTCCGCGAAACGGGCGCCGAACTCTATCAGAAAAACCACTGATCGTTAAAGGCGGAGTGCTCAGATTACGGATGGATGATTCGCCTTTAACGATGTGTCTCCGAAAAGTCCTCTGTAACCTTCAATTAGGTTATCCAGTTCACGCCTGAGATTTTCCAAATCGGAAAGAAAACTATCGTTTAAGCGGTGCTTTGTCCCCCTGACTATAGAGAAAAGCTCCCGGTAATATTTAATTCCTTCCCCAAGATTATTCTTGAAGTTGTGCAGATACTCACGCCGTTTCCTGTCACAAGAAGGCAGGGATAGCCGGATCTCTTTATGGAAATAATCAATGTACATCTTCAACTCTTTGATAAACATATGCGGCCGGTAAGATCCGTTGAGTATATTAATTCGTCCGTAAATGTGGCCAACCATCTCGCCGAGGATTGCTATCTTGGAAAAGTAAGCCATATTCGGACCGGGGCAGATGGCGGGGAAAAGGTTGCGGAATTTTTTCTTGATGCCGTGTTTCAAATACATAACTTCCCCTAGGTCATTGCATAAGCAGGCCTTTTGGGTCACTTCCTCCAACCGGGATGTGTAATCTTCTGCTGAAAGTCCGGACGACTTAAGCTTGTCGATCTTAAGTTTCTGGTACAACCGGGAGGCAGTGCAGATCGGCTGGGGCGTGAATTCCGTGTTGGATACGAGGTATCCCTTGGGGCAGCTGCTTCCCGGACGATTCATTCCGATCTTTCGTTCCTTTTCGGCATCGGAAGCGTTGTCCCGTAAATTATTGAAGGGCACGCCCAGCGGAGAGATATCGCTTAAATAGAGGTCTTCTTCCTTGGCCTCCGAGAGTTTTTTCAGAGTCCATTCATCCACATTGGTCACTTCCGGGACGAGGAGGAAGGGCGTTGCCCAGCCCGTTCCGTCAACTTCATAATATTCTTTCAGGAAAAGGTCTTCCTGAGCTGTGCCGATCCCACCTTGTGCCGTGATTCGCACAGGAAGTGCTTTGGCAAAGGTGAATTTGTTTTTCAGTTTGAGGGCTTCGGTGCAGATTTTATGAAGCGTTCCCAGCAGTTCTTGTTTGCGGTTTTTGAATTCCTCAAGGATGGGGCCCATGAGGTTGCCCTCGGAGGCGAAGGCATGGCCGCCGCAGTTCAGGCCTGATTCGATGCGAAATTCATGCACCCAGAGGCCTTTCTTTGCCAGAAATTTTCCCTGGGTAATGGTCGAGCGGAAGTCGCTGACTTTGAGAATTATCCTCTTTTTGATAAAACCCGAAGCGTCCGCATAAAAATCCTTGAAATTCTCGATGTAGCTGTAAAGCCGGCGGTTGAAACCGGCCGAAAAGACGACAGCGGCGTTTAAAGTGCTCTTGGCAAATCCCCTGAGGGCGCTCAGGGCATCGGAATATTCTGCCGGAAGCGGCTGTTTGTCTTTCGCATAATTGACCCGGTCGACTTTGGTCATGATGTTGACATTGATGTCCCCGGCGCGTATCTGTCCACGGAGTTCCTCCTGCAGGTCTTTCTTGGTATTCTCGTCTTTTGTTGCCAGCATAATACGGAAAAGACGTTTCGCGGGCGCGTTTTCCGGAAGAAGTTCGAAATATTTCAAGATTTCACTGCCGGGAACAAAATCGGCTTCCTTGATCCCGGCAACCTGCTTTTTGACAAGCTTGTCAACAAGGTTGAGATAGGCTGTAATGCGGCGTGCGCGGTAATCCTCCTGATCATCCGTGATGGGGATATAGTCCTCACAGTATTTTTCGCTGTAGAATTTGCGCACATCTTCGATAAGACGGTCATCAACCAGAGAGATCACCGATGAAATGCCGTATTTGGCGATCTTAAGTGGAGTGTCAATCGAAAATGCGGTCCCCATGACAGGGACGTGAAAGGAATGCGACTGTTCCATGGGATAAAATGAGTTGAAAACTAGCGTATTTACTGTACTATATTTACTATACAAAGTATTTCCTAAAATGCAAGGGAATATTTGTGAGCTACAGCCTAACGAGGGATCATGGGGGGCATATAAATTGATTTTTCATCCAACTTATAATACAATAAAACCTCCACGGGCCCCGGCAATAACACTATCACTATGAAAGAAGACGATATCCATCACTATTCACAGGCAGCCCTCAATGGAGAGCTTCTTGACCGCGAAATATATTTGGCGATTCTGACTTCTCCAGAGATAGAGACCCTGTCAATAGTTCATGCCGCCTATGAAATTAGGAAAAAACACTTCGGGAAGTCTGTTACTGTCCATATCCTCAACAATGTCCAGAACGGCAGGTGTCCGGAAGACTGCCATTACTGCGCTCAGTCGAAAAATTCCGAGGCTCCGATCGATGACTATGCTGTCAAGAGTGATGAAGAAATCCTGTCGGAAGCCGGGGCGGCCTACACTGCCGGGGCCTTTCGCTACTGCATGGTTTTTGCGGGAAGAGGTCCGGGGCCTAAAAGGATAGAGCATCTGGCAGGTCTTATCCGTAAGATCAAGGCACGTTTTCCCATTGAAGTCTGCGTTTCTGCGGGCATCGTTGATGAAGAGGGAGCCGCGAGATTGAAAGAAGCCGGGCTTGACCGGCTCAACCACAATCTCAACACATCGGTTGAACTGTACCCGAAAATCTGTTCGACACATTCTTATCAGGACCGTATCGGTACGCTTCGGGTAGCGCGACAGGCCGGACTGGAAGTGTGCTCGGGTATTATTGCCGGCATGGGGGAATCGGCCGGGGATATCGTGGAACTCGCTCTGACTTTACGTGAAGTCCGGGCGCGATCCATCCCTGTCAACTTCCTGGTACCCATTGAAGGCAATCTTTTGGTGCAGCCGGTCGGCCTCACGCCGGAATACTGCCTGCGCATCCTGTGCCTGTTTCGTTTCATCAATCCTGAGAGCGAAATCCGCATCGCGGCAGGCCGGGAAGGCCATATGAGAAGCCTCGAGGTCATGTCCCTATATCCCGCCAATTCGCTTTTTATGGACGGCTATCTTAACACGCGCGGAGAAAAGAGGATCAAGACCCTCCGGATGATCAAGGATGCCGGATTCGAGATCGCGTCGGATTTTCAGGTGGAAGAGCTTTTGCAGCGGGAGGGGATTTCTGCCGGGTTTGAAATCGACGGACAAAGCGCCTATATGAAAAACAGGGACGAACTTCATCCGAGCGCACCGCAATAAAATGACTCCGGAAAAAAGAAAGATATTTCGCTTCGAGCTCTTAATGGATGCGGGCTTCGGCGCGCAGAAGGCGGGGGATATCCTGATCCACGCGTTTGCCGCTATGGGCAAATATGTCTACATCGAACCGATGATCCCCTCCGAAATCAGTCCTCCGCCGCGGACCAGGCCCGCCATGTCCGGAGTTATCATCCGCATCGTCTATCCTTTACCGAAGATTTTGCGGTATATGTTCTTGCGGTTCAAAGAGGAATATATTATTTGAAAATGGAAAAAGTCATTATTATAGGTTCCGGCCCTGCGGCACACGCTGCGGCGATCTACACGGCCAGGGCACGTCTTGCCCCCTTGATGTTTGAGGGCATGATGGCAGGCGGAATAGCCGCAGGCGGCCAGCTCACAACGACCACCGATGTTGATAACTATCCGGGATTCCCGGACGGCATAACTGGACCTGAGCTTATGCAGCGAATGCGTCAGCAATCGATAAACTGCGGGGCCAGGGTCGAAACGGTGACGATCGACAAAGTGGATTTATCTCAAGAGACGTTTAGCGTTTATTTTGGTGGGAGTTCAAAGGAGGCGCGGGCCCTGATCGTCGCGACAGGAGCCACGGCCAGGCGTCTGCATGTGCGGGGTGAAGATAGGCTGTGGCAGAAGGGGGTCTCAGCCTGTGCGGTATGCGATGGCGCCTTGCCTATTTTCCGCGACAGGGAACTGGTCGTTATCGGCGGAGGCGATTCTGCCGTTGAAGAGGCGAGTTATCTGACCAAATACGCATGCAAGGTATTTCTCATCCATCGTCGTGATGAACTCCGTGCGTCCAAGGTTATGCAGGAACGGCTTTTATCGAACACAAAGATTGAGGTCGTCTGGGATTCAGTGCTGACCGAGATCCTGGGTGACAACAGGGTATCCGGCGTCAGAATACGCAATGTGAAATCCCGGGAAGAAAGAATCATAGACGCCGGAGGGGTTTTTTATGCCATAGGACATCAACCGAACACGGATTTCCTGGAAGGCCAGCTGGATATGGACCCGACGGGTTATATCCTTACGAAACCTGGAACGACCCGGACGTCACGAGAGGGTGTCTTTGCCTGCGGAGATGTGCAGGACAGATATTACCGGCAGGCGATAACCGCCGCGGGTACGGGATGCATGGCGGCTCTTGAAGCGGAACGATTTTTGAACGAAAAGCAGTTTTAATTGCCTCGTTAATAAAATCTGTGGGTAGCCGGTGGCTCCGGTAAATTTCCAAGTGTATGAAATAAAGCAACTTCAGCAGTTGCGAAACGCTTAAAACCGAAGGATTTTCTCATAGTCAGTTTAGCTTTAAGATTGAATCCTTCAACAATACCGTTGGATAACCGTTCTTTGAAAGAAAAAGCCTCGTTAATAAAATCTGTGGGTGCCTAAATAGGGTCTGCTGAAAAAATGAGCATGAGAGGTTTTTCTCGACGAGAAACGT
>CAYRXT010000063.1:0-6698 GCA_964428315.1 uncultured Planctomycetales bacterium | reverse complement strand
GGTGCCTGTCCCCCTTTTCTTGGGTGGCGTGGGGGACAGGGACCTCTGGTGCCTGTCCCCCTTTTCTTGGGTGGCGTGGGGGACAGGGACCTCTGGTGCCTGTCCCCCTTTTTATCGACACCGCCGGAAAAGCGGTCCAAAATTTCTTCGGGATCCCACAATTTTTGTTGCATTATTTCCCAGAAAAGATAAAATGGGATGAAAAATAACCTGCCTAATAATTGGGCAGGCACGCCCTTATCGTATTCCCGAACTCTGACAGGAGATGCCCCATGGACGACAGAATCGAAGAAATGTTCAAAACACGCAACAAGGGCAGGGTCTACCGTTCCGTCATCGACGACGCCGAGCGGATCCTCATCGAAAAGGCCCTGGAGAAGACCATGGGCCACCAGGTCCTGGCCGCCAAATGGCTGGGGATCAACCGCAATACCCTGCGCGCCAAGATCCGCCGGTTCAAGATCGACACGAAGACTTTCCGGGCATGAGACATCCGATTTATCCGCAACAGCAGGGCCTCTATCATCCGGCCTTCGAACACGACAGCTGCGGGGTGGGGTTCGTCGCGGACATCAAGGGGCGCAAGTCCCATGAGATCGTCCGCAGCGGCATCCAGATACTGGAAAACCTCACCCACCGGGGCGCGTGCGGCTGCGACCCCATGACCGGCGACGGGGCCGGGTTGCTCCTGCAGATGCCGGATTCGTTTTTCCGCAAGGAAGGCAGGAAGCTTAACATTGACCTCCCGCCCGAAGGTCAGTACGGCGCCGGCCTTATCTTCCTGCCCACGGACCCGGAAGACCGCAACGAGTGCGAACGATGGTTCGAGACCGTCATCCGCGAAGAGGGGCAGGTCTTTCTCGGCTGGCGGGAAGTGGAGCACGACAGCTCGAAGATCGGGAAGGTCGCCCATTCCGTTGAACCCGAATTCAAACACGTCTTTATCGGCAGAGGGCCCGGACTTGAAGACGGCGGCGCCTTCGAGCGCAAGCTCTACGTGATCCGCAAACGCATGGAGAGCCGCGTCCGGGAATCCGGCCTCAAACAGCGGCATTACTTCTATATCTGTTCGCTCTCCTCGAAGACGGTCGTTTACAAGGGCCAGCTCATGGCCGAACAGCTGGACCGGTTTTACATGGACCTGGCCGACCCGGAGATGACCTCGGCCATGGCCATGGTGCACTCGCGTTACAGCACCAACACCTTCCCGACATGGGCGCTGGCCCACCCCTACCGGATGGTGTGCCATAACGGCGAGATCAACACCCTGCGCGGCAACATCAACTGGATGCGGGCCCGCGAGAAACAGTTTGTCAGCGAGCTCTTCGGCGGGGACACATCCAAGATCCTGCCGATCATAACGCCCGACGCGAGCGATTCGGCGACGTTTGACAATGTCCTGGAGATGCTGGTCCTCTGCGGGCGTTCCCTCCCGCACGCCGTGATGATGATGATCCCCGAGGCCTGGAGCGGGCACGAGGGCATGGACGCCGGGAAGAAGGCCTTTTACGAATACCATTCCTGTCTGATGGAACCCTGGGACGGCCCGGCCTCCATCACCTTCACCGACGGGCGCTATATCGGCGCGGTCCTGGACCGCAACGGCCTGAGGCCCTCCCGTTACCTGGTGACAGACGACGACCTCGTGGTCATGGCCTCGGAGACCGGGGTCCTGCCCGTCCCGCCGGAAAACGTCAGGATGAAGGGACGCCTCCAGCCGGGCAAGATGTTCCTTATCGACACGCAGGAAAAGAGGATCATCGACGACGCGGAGCTGAAACGTTTCTACGCCGGGCGCCGGCCCTACGGCCGATGGCTCAAAGAGAACGTGGTCGACCTTGACGGCCTGCCGGAGCCGGAACACTTTCACGACCTCGATGAAAAAACGATCCTCGACCGGCAGAGGGCGTTCGGTTACACGCTGGAAGACCTGAGCGTCGTCCTCCAACCCATGGTGACCGGCGCCCGGGAGGCGACCGGATCCATGGGCGCGGACACGCCCTTGGCGGTCCTCTCCCGGAAGCCCCAGCTCCTGTTCCATTATTTCAAACAGCTCTTCGCCCAGGTGACCAACCCGCCGGTGGACGCCATCCGTGAGGAGATCATCATGGCCGAGGATGTCATGCTCGGCGCGGAGGGCAACCTCCTCAAGGAGACGCCGCTCCACTGCCGCCGCCTGCGGCTGAAACGGCCGGTCTTGGTCAACAGGGAACTGGAGAAGATCCGCCGCGTCGACGCGGGCGGCCTGAAAAGCACGACCCTCAGGACCGTTTATCCGGTTCCCGGCGGGAGCGGCGACGCGGAAGCCGGGGACGCCGCCGAGAGGGCCCTGGAAGGCCTTTTTGAGGAGGCCGACCGTTCCATTGAGAAGGGCGCGTCTATCCTGATCCTTTCGGACAGGGGCGTGGACGAAACACACGCGGCCCTGCCGTCTCTCCTGGCCTGTTCGGGCCTGCACCACCACCTGATCCGGCGCGGCACGCGTACCAAGGTCAGCCTTGTGGTCGAGACCGGGGAGGCGCGCGAGATGCACCATTTCGCCGTCCTCATCGGTTACGGGGCAAACGCCGTCAACCCGTACCTGGCGCTGGAGACCATTGAGCATGAGATCAACCAGGGCCATCTTCCGCCGGGGCTGACTTATGAGGAGGCGCAGCAAAATTTCATCAAGAGCACACGCAAGGGCCTCTTTAAGATCATCTCCAAGATGGGGATCTCCACGATCCAGTCCTACTGCGGGGCGCAGATCTTCGAGGCGGTCGGCCTGGGCCGGGCCTTTATCGACAAATATTTCACGGCGACCCCTTCACGCATCGGCGGTATCGGTATCGGGACGGCGGCCGAAGAGATGCTCCGGCGCCACCGTTTCGCCTATCCCGGGGACGAAACGCGCTACGACCGCATGCTGGATATCGGCGGGTTCTACCAGTGGCGTAAAGAAGGCGAGCACCATCAGTTCAACCCGGACACGGTCGCGCTTCTCCAGCGCGCGGTGCGTTCGAACGATTACGAAATATTCAAGAAGTACGCGCGGCTGGTGAATGATAAGTCGACGAACCTGGCGACGGTCCGCGGTCTGCTGAAATTCAGGGAGGGGAAGCCGGTACCCATCGACGAGGTTGAACCGGTCTCGTCCATCGTCCGGCGGTTCGCCACCGGGGCCATGTCCTACGGTTCGATCTCCAGGGAGACGCACGAGACCCTGGCCGTCGCCATGAACCGGCTGGGCGGTTTTTCCAATACCGGTGAAGGGGGCGAAGACCCGGCGCGTTTCCGGCCCGACCCCAACGGCGACCTCAGGCGCAGCCGGATCAAGCAGGTGGCCCAGGGGAGGTTCGGCGTCACCATCGAATACCTGGTCAACGCCGACCAGCTCCAGATCAAGATGGCACAGGGGGCCAAGCCCGGCGAGGGCGGGCAGCTGCCCGGCCACAAGGTCAGTGTGGAGATCGCCAGGACCCGTTACACCACGCCGGGGGTGGGTCTGATCTCGCCTCCGCCGCACCACGATATCTATTCGATCGAGGACCTGGCCCAGCTGATCCATGACCTGAAGAACTCCAATCCCGAGGCGGACGTGAGCGTGAAACTGGTCTCGGAGATCGGGGTGGGCACGATCGCGGCCGGTGTCTCCAAGGGCAAGTCCGACCATCTTCTGATCAGCGGTTTTGAGGGCGGGACAGGGGCCTCGCCCCAGACATCGATCAAGCACGCGGGTCTGCCCATGGAACTGGGCATCGCCGAGACACAGCAGGTCCTGGTGATGAACGACCTTCGCGGCCGCATCCGCGTGCAGACCGACGGCCAGCTGAAGACCGGGCGGGACGTGGTGATCGCCGGGATGCTCGGCGCCGACGAATTCGGTTTTGCCACCGCGGCCCTGGTATCCCTGGGCTGCATCATGCTCAGGAAATGTCATCTCAATACCTGTTCGGTGGGCGTGGCGACCCAGGACCCGGAATTGCGCAAAAAGTTCGCCGGCAAGCCTGAAC
This sequence comes from uncultured Planctomycetales bacterium, assembly GCA_964428315.1. Lineage (GTDB taxonomy): Bacteria > Omnitrophota > Gorgyraeia > Zapsychrales > CAYRXT01 > CAYRXT01. The sequence goes on along the minus strand of CAYRXT010000063.1, from coordinate 2,706 downwards.
ATGTCGTCAATTTTTTCACCTTTATCGCCCGGGAGGTCAGGGAGATCATGGCGGAACTTGGTATCCGCCGGTTCGACGACCTGATCGGCCGGGTGGACCTGCTGGAGACGGAAAAGGTTATCGATCACTGGAAGGCCAAGGGGCTGGACTTGACCAATATTCTGCACAAACCGGACGTGCCTTCCTACGTGGCCATACGGCACGTGACGGGCCAGGACCACGGCCTGGACAGGGCCCTGGACAACAAGCTGATCGAGGCGTGCCGGCCGGCGATCGAAAACGGACAGGCGGTGGAAGAGGAGTTCCCTATCCGTAACACCAACCGGACCGTGGGTACGATGCTCAGTTCTGCCATTGCCCGGAAGTACGGATTAAAAGGCCTGCCCGGGGATGCCATCCGGCTCAGGCTGAAGGGTTCGGCGGGGCAGAGTTTCGGGGCGTTCCTTGCGCGCGGCGTGACCCTGTTCCTGGAGGGCGACGCGAACGATTACCTGGGCAAGGGGCTTTCCGGAGGCAAGATCATCGTCTGTCCCCCCCGGGAGGCGGGTTTTGTCCCGGAAGAAAATATTATCGTCGGCAATGTCCTGCTTTACGGGGCCGTTGTCGGCGAGGTTTATATCCGTGGGGTGGCCGGCGAGCGGTTCGCGGTGCGCAATTCCGGCGCCCATGCCGTGGTCGAGGCCACGGGCGATCATTGCTGCGAGTACATGACCGGCGGCCGGGTCGTGGTCCTGGGCCCGACGGGGCGCAACTTCGCGGCGGGCATGAGCGGCGGCATCGCCTATGTGTGGGACAAGGACAGGGGTTTTGCCCGTCACTGCAACACGGAGATGGTAGATCTGTTCCCGGTCGAGCGGGAGGCCGACATCAAGGAGCTCAAAGGCCTGATCGAGAAACATGAACACTACACGGCCAGCGCGGCGGCCTCGTATGTCCTCGGCAACTGGGACAAGACGCTCAAACAGTTCGTCAAGGTCTATCCCAGGGATTACCGCCGGGTGATCGAGGAAAAGGTCATGGTCCCCGGACAGAAGACCGGGGCGGTGGAGTTGAACTGACTAAAAGCCACAGATGCGGATACCGTGCTTCGTGATTCGTTGATAATTTTAGAAGGCTTTGGACGAATAACGAAACACGAAGCACGTATTACTGAAAGAAAACTCAGTATGGGCGACATCAAAGGATTCATGAAGTACGGGCGCAAGGATTTTTCCAAGGAACCGGCCGCCCAGCGCGTCAGGCACTGGAAGGAGTTCGCCCTCTATCCGCCCGATGAAGAATTGCGCAGGCAGGGAGCCCGGTGCATGGACTGCGGCATCCCCTTCTGCCAGTCAGGCTGTCCGATCGGGAACATCATCCCCGACTGGAACGACCTGGTCTACCGCGGCCGCTGGCAGGAGGCGGTCGAACGGCTCCACAAGACCAATAACTTTCCCGAGTTCACCGGACGGATCTGTCCGGCGCCCTGCGAGCCGGCCTGCGTCCTGGGCATCAACGAATCCCCGGTCACGATCAAGAATATCGAGGTTTCCATCATCAACAAGGCCTACGAGCAGGGATGGGTCAGGCCTCAACCGCCCCGTATGCGCAGCGGAAAGACAGCGGCGGTCGTGGGTTCCGGACCGGCGGGACTGGCCTGCGCGGACCAGCTGAACAAGAAAGGCCACAAGGTCACGGTGTTCGAGAAAAACGAATACGTCGGCGGCCTGCTGGCGCTGGGCATCCCGGACTTCAAACTGGAAAAGCACGTTGTCGAACGTCGGGTGAAGCGCATGGCGGAGGAAGGCGTGGTCTTTAAGACAAAGACCTGTGTCGGCGGGGATGTCGATGCCTCGGACCTGCGGAAAACATTCGACGCCGTCGTTCTCGCCGGAGGGGCGGAACAGCCCCGGGACCTGCCGATACCCGGACGGGAGCTGGAAGGGGTGCATTTTGCCATGAATTTTCTGACCCAGCAGAACCGCGTCAACCGCGGCCGGACGATACGGGACGAAGAGAGGATATCGGCAGAAGGCAAGAAGGTCATTGTGCTGGGAGGAGGCGACACGGGGTCGGACTGCGTGGGCACGGCCAACCGCCAGGGCGCGGTCTCCGTCAAGCAGTTCGAGCTTCTGCCGCGGCCTCCGGACAAACGCGCGCCGGATAACCCCTGGCCGCAGTGGTCTTTTATTTACCGGAAATCCTCGTCACACGAAGAAGGGGTCGAGCAGGATTTCCAGATCATGACCAAGTCCTTGTCCGGTGAACACGGCAGGCTCAAAAAAGTGCACGCCGTTCGCCTGGAATTCGGGCCCAAAGACCCGAAGTCCGGACGCGCCTTGATGAAGGAGATCCCGGACAGCGCGTTTGAGGAAGACGCGGACCTGCTTCTGCTGGCGCTAGGGTTCCTCGGTCCGGTGAAACAGGGCATGATCGAGGACCTTGGTCTGGAACTGGATGCCCGGGGCAACGTGCTGACGGACGACAACATGATGACGAGCGCGTCCGGCGTCTTTGCCGCCGGGGACATGCGGCGCGGACAGTCGCTGGTGGTCTGGGCTATCAACGAGGGCAGGCGCTGCGCCGAGGGCGTCCACCGCTTTTTGATACAGCCTAAGACAGCCAGGCATTAATAAAGAGAAAGAAAAGGCGGGACTCGAAATCGACATTGACAGATAGTGACAAAAGTAACATGAAAGAAAAATGACAAAAAAATAGATTTTGTGA
>CAYRXT010000062.1:0-7819 GCA_964428315.1 uncultured Planctomycetales bacterium | reverse complement strand
TTTTACCTGTCCACTTTTAAGTCGTCAGGTGTCCACTTTTGAAAAGTTCCTAACACGCATCTTATAAATATTGTTATCCACCAATTAAAATGGGGGACTCCTTAATATTATAAGCAGAAAAAGCAGAACAGAAGAGAACAGTCCCCTGGGGGATGGGATTATCCCCTTCTCTTTCTCTTCCCTCTTCCCTCTTCTCTCATCGTGAACTTCCGCAACACAATCTGGCGGGGTGCTTCATTGGATATCAATCCCCACCGGACAATGGTCGGAACCCATAACATCTTGAAGAATAAAGGCGCCTTGCAGCCTCGGCCGCAGGGCAGCAGAGATGCAGAAATAGTCGATCCGCCACCCGATGTTACGCTGCCGGCAGTTGTTCAGCCGGCTCCACCATGTGTAACGGCCGCCCTCACCGACAAATTCCCGGTAGGCGTCCAGAAAGCCCGCTTTGAGGATATTGTCGAAGCCGGCGCGTTCCTCCGGTGTGAAGCCGTGGTTGCGGATATTGGATTTAGGATTGGCCAGATCAATCTCGCGGTGGGCCACGTTCAGATCCCCGCAGAAGATGACAGGTTTCTTTTTTTCAAGTTTTTTCAAATATCGCACAAAATCCGTGTCCCACTCCCGTGTCCGGTAGGGAAGGCGTTCCAGGCCACGCTTGGAATTAGGCACATAGACATTGACCAGAAACCATCGCGGGAACTCCATGGTGATGACACGCCCTTCAGTATCATGCTTGGGGATTCCGATACCATAGGATACCTGTTCTGGTCTGATTTTTGTGAAAACGGCTGTCCCGGAGAACCCGGGACGGATGGCATTGTTCCATAACTGTTTGTATCCCCGCAGCGGAACCTCAACGGACATCTTGGGAGACCGGGTTTCCTGGAGACAGTAAACATCCGCCGCCGTCCGTCCGCAGAAATCCAGAAAACCTTTTTTTAAGACCGATTTGATGCCGTTGACATTCCAGGAGATAAGCTTCATGTCAATGGAGCCGTTCCGCCCGCGAGGCGGGACTCTGGGCCCCCCTCGCAGGGGAAACGGATGAAACGAAACATCATTTTTCGTTCTTTCCGCTGACGCTCTCTTCCACTTCCTGCGAGCCTTTCGTCACCCATCTTCCGACGGTCTGGACGTCTTCACCGAACCCCTTGATCGTCCCGCATCCCAGCGCCGAAAAGACTAAGGCTGCCGCCAAAACGGTTAACACGACTCTTTTCATTATCCCCTCCTATCGCTTTTAAACGGCATCTTGCCGCCCTGTTCATTGTTATTCCTTTCCCGCCATTTGTCAACAAGCCGTTATTTGGGGACCGAGGTCCTCTCGTCTATATTTCCGGAGGTATGTTCACGACCTGGACCGTGCTCGCCTGATCGCCCTCGTCCCCCGTCTCCCTGGCGAACCGCACCCCCATCCCGGGTTCCAGTCTGTCAAAGTCGTGGTGGAGAACGCTGTGACGGTGAAAATAGATCTGCTGCCCGTCCAGAGTCCGGATGAAACCGAATCCCTCTTCGCTGTGCAATTTTTCCACTACTCCGTCCATCCTTTGCTGTGGATGGCCTTTGACGCGGCGGCCCTGCTTCTTCTTCAGCTCCCGCAATTGACGCCGCGCCGCCTGAAAGGCGCTGTTAATCACGGTGGTCAATGGGTCGTGAAGATTTCCCTTGCTTGGTTCACGTTTTATTACGATCTCGTGTCCGGGCGGGGCGGTGATATCAAGCCGCACGCGGTAGGGATTGCCCCGGCGCTGATGCTTCTGCGTCTTCTCCACCGCGACGCGGCAGCTGTTCAGATTGCTGTATATCTTTTCGAGCTTGGCGGTCTTCTCCCGAATCAATTCTTCGATGGCCTCATTGGCTTCCATGCCGCGAAAACTCATCTCCAGAGGCACTTCCATGATCACGCTCCTTTGCCTTCCTGTTTTGTCATCGGACAATCAGTACCCGAACACGGCCGCGACGGGAGAGTCCCCTGGCAGCCGTTCCGCCTGAAGAGCATAAACCTTTCCGTTATGCGATAATGTTTGGTCGGCCGCCAGAACCAAAAGTTCCTGGTCCCTGCAAGAAGGCCTTTCATGCTCCTCCACTTTGTTTGATTCCGGATCAAAAGTCCTTCAAAGGACAGTCCACCTTTCGAACATTGGCGCACCCGGATAAAAGTACTCCTGTTCTTCGCATTATTGTAACAAATACGGAAATATCCCGCCCATTGCCGTTTTCTTCTTTTTTTTGACCAGATACCCCTTTTGCGCAAAGCAAGGGTCTCAGCCGGCCTTCGGGCTTAAACCTGCGGTCCTCTCCGCCTCTTCCTTTCAGCATCCCGGAAGAGCCCGCCGTGGGCCTCCCGCCCCATCCTCGACTGCATCCATAATTCGAAAAGCGCCCGCGGCTGCCATGAGGATTATCGTAGCGCGGATTATTTCAGTTCTTCCTTGATTTTGTAAAGCACCCCTGCCGCGGCTTCCTTCTGAGGCATCAAAAACTTCCGGGCCGAGACCATAGCCTTCACCTTGCCCTCCACGGGGCGTTCGATCTTGACTGTAACGTCATTGCCGTCAACATTGCCCTTAATAACACCTTTTTCTCTGTCGGACTCACTGACTTCCCCGGACTGCCTGACGACCGAAAGAGCGGTATCGAAAACCGCGCTAAAATTCCGGTCAAATTCCGCTACAGCGGCGTCTTCGCCCACCAGGGCGCTGGCCACGCCGACCGGCAGGAACCCCGTTCCCAACAAGGTCGCGACCCCGTAAATCGCCGCCCCCCGGATCGCCGTCTCTTTCATCGTCCCGGCCAGGATCAAGACAACGAGCTGATTGGGATCGGTGATATTCGTGTAGGTCTTGTTTTCGATGCCCACCGAATAGACCTTGACCGCCGGTTCTTCACCCTGCGTGTAATCCTTATAGACGACTTCCCCGATGTTCAGTATCAGTTTGTCGATCTGAAAATCCGGCACCTCGGACTTTTCCGCGCGCTCGTCTTTTTCCTTCTTCTCTTCCTTTTCTTCCTTTGTGACGGCCAGAGAGTCGACGTTAAGCTTCCCGTCACGGTTTTTTATGACCGTCATTTCCTTAAGACCGATCTTCACCAGCGGCAGACGGATCTTCCCCCCGATGATGGCCGGCAAATCGTAATCAACGGCTATAGCCGGAAGATGGACCAGCGTCCCTTCCGGGAATCCCTGCGGCTGATAAAGCCTGAAGTCCTTTATGCGCACCTGCTGTTTAAAAAGATCCGTCGAAAACCCTCCGACCGAAGTCTTGGTCCCGGTTATTCCGGCAATCTGTGATACGAGAACCTGCTTGATGATGAGGTCCTTGATGACAAGCAAGGCGACCAATACAACAATGACGACGACTAAGATGGTGCCCAGTTTCTTCATGATGCCCCCCTCTTTATCATGGTTCGTGAATTTTGGCCGGGCCGGCCTTGCCCTGAGGCCCCCTGTACTTTTTATAAAAAATCGGTATAAGTAAACACAGGCCGACGAACAGCGTCAATCCCAAGAACTCCCAGGATATCATCTCCCTGAAACTGGTCATCCGGCCAATGCTGTCACCGTAGACGGCCAGCAGGATCACCCACGGGATCGACCCTAAAAACGTCGCCCAGAAGTAATCCCGGAAACGGATGCCGGAAAGACCGCTGACATAGTTCATCACCTCATAGGGGATGATGGGCACTAGCCGCAAAAAAAGAACGGTGGCAAACCCTTTTTGTCCCAGTCGTTCATCGAGATGCCGAAACCGTCCCCTTAACATCTTTTTGACCCATCGGCGGCCGAAGGTTCGCGAGATAAAGAATGTGGCGCTCGTTCCCAGCACCGCCCCCATTAAAATGTAGAGACTTCCCCATATTTTACCAAAAATCATGCCGGAAGCCAGCGAGATCGCGGCGATGGGAGGGACAAGGATGACCGTATTCAACGCATAGGCCGTCACGTAAACCAGGGCCGCCGCCTCTCCGTAACCGCGGATCGCATCCCGGATCTTATAGGGCGTAAACTGCCGGGGATCGATAACTCCGTTCTGGATCAAGATAAAAATCGCCAGGACAGCCAGGATCAGCGCCGCCCAAAACACAAAAGAAATGCCTCTCGGTCTATTCATTGCCTCTCATGCCTTTCTTGAATCCCGTCTGTTAAAAGGACCTTCGAGGCCTCCAGAAAATTGCGCATGAGCTTCCATTGGACCCCGGTCATCCTCCGCGTACGCTCCCACATGCTGCCGGCCGCCCGTGTCCCGCGCGCCCCACTGCGGCAAAGGCGCTCATAGACACCCAGGGCCTTTTCGGCGCACGCCTCAAGAGAAAAGTCCCTGGCTGATACGGCCGCCCGGCTGCGCATGGCGGCATACGCCTCATCAGGCAACCGGTAGATCCTTTCCATCGCCTTCATAAACTCATCCTGGTCGTCGTTCGGCACCATCAAACCGTTTTTCCCATCCTCGACCAGGTCTCTCACGCCCGGGGCATCCACGGCAACCACCGGCGTCCCCGAGGCCATGGCCTCGGCCAGGACCAGTCCCTGCGTCTCAGAATGGGAAGCGAAAATAAACACATCCATCGCGCGATAAGCGTCGGCCAGTTCCTTTCCCCGGAGTATGCCCGTAGTGTGAAGCCGCCCGCGCACGCCTTGGTCCGAGAAGATCTTTTCTACGGCCTCCTTGGCTTCGCCGTCGCCGGCCATCAGAAAATGCGCCCGGGGATGCTTTTGCAAAAAGGCCGTGGCACAACGGCTTAAAAAGCGCACATTCTTTTCTTCCGCTATCCGTCCAACAAAACCAATAAGAAATTTATCTTTTGTTAATTGCCTCAACGGCCCGCCTCGTCTTTCCCCCCCGCGGAATGCATCCACATCAATTCCCGTCGGAATAACTTCCATCGGCACGCCCACCCCCTTCTCCTTCAGAAGGTCCGCCATGCTCCGGCTGGGGACAAATACACAGTCGCACAGGTCGCTGTATCCCTTGACCAGGGACATCATAAATTCCGCCATGGCCCGGGAACGCCCTATGCCTTCAAAATAGGTGTGCTCGTTATAAACCGTATGAAACGTGAAAACCAACGGGACACCGCATGTCTCTTTGAGCCGCAATGCCGTATCGCCGATAAGATAAGGATGATGCGAATGGATAATGTCCGGCGTGAAGCGCTTCAGAAATCGCGAGAGCCTGCCCGGTTCCGGCACCTGAAAGAAATACCTCTTGCCGTCAAAATTCTGCAGCGGCTTGACATGAAGGACATTGTCTTTACGCCGGTACCCGTCGCGCAATTGGGGAGTCACGATCTTTACCGTGTGCCCCCGCCGGAGGTATTCCCGGCTGAAACGATCAATGGAATTTTCCAGACCGCCGACGATGGGTTTATACGTATTCGTCATCATGAGGATCTTCACATGACCTCCTTCAGCGGCAATACGACCTTCGCCCCCCCCCGGGGATACATCCAGCCCCGGATGCCCAGGAAACCGGACGCGCACTCTGGGAGGTTGCGCGTGCCACCGGCTGTCCCAGTGTACCGAGACGCCTTCATCATGGCACTTAATATGCATCGTGACCGTGCCGAACCGCGTGGGCGCCGGTCCGAAAGAAAGCGTCTCTCCGGGCCTCAGCCATTCCCGGGGAATACCCGAACAGAGGATCAACGCATCTCCCTCTTCCCTGAGAAAGCAGTTGCGGACCATCAGGACCCATTCCGCGGCGGCCCAAATATGCTGGCCGTCGCCCATGCACCCGCCGCCAGTCTGCGGATGGACGGCCTCGGGCCACTGTCCCGTCGATGAAGCCAGGTCCGCGATACCTTTCATAAGCATCCAGTACCGCTCGTCGCCGGCCCTCAGCAATACCTGGGCGACATGCAGGGTAAGGTAAGGATTGATCCCCGAATGACCCATGTCGTGAAAAAATCCGCCCTTCACGAAGCAGGATTCCAAGAGATAAGCCGCCGTGTCGAGCAACCGCGGGTCATCGGGTGAATAGACAGGCGAAGGATAACCGGCCGACAAAGTGCCGACTGCCGCCGAATCAAGACGCCGATACGGCGAGATCGGCATGGCCGGCCGGCCGATGCCTTCAGCCACTGAAAGGAGACTGGAATCAATGGCCTGAAGCAGATCCTCCGCCTCTCGTTCAAATTCGCTCACCAGGGAGTCCTCGCCATACCGGAGGAACAGCCTCGCCGCTGACCGCAGACCGGCGACACTCCAGAAATCATCCCAGTAATAATAGTTATTGGGTCCGAAATGCTCGGCGCTGAACCCCGGCGGCAACAGTCCCGCGTGCGGCGAGTCCTGTCCGGCGGCGACGCGTTTATTTTTGATCCAGGCGGCAGCCCGTTCCAGGGGATGACGCCAGTCTCCGTCAGGCCGGCGGTTGGTCAGGGCGCAATACTGGTCGACTGTCCACAGCACCTGCCCGTTGGAATCCCATTCCCCGTCCTGAGAAGAAAAATAGCCGCCCATCTTTTGGCGCGGAAAAAAGCGCTGAAGGCTGGCCCGCGCCCTGTCCCAGAGATTTATGCTCAACAGGGCGTTCACGATATAAGCCGCATCCCTGAACCAGAAATGCTTATAAGTGAAGGGCCCGGGGAAAATGTCCCGCGGGGAATGAAGGATCAGACTGCGGACGGCGGCCTCATATAGAAACTGGCATTGTGCGTCCGGGACACGCAGTTCGCACCGGCCGGTGAGGTTGTCCCGCCACTGCCGTCCAGCGGATTTGGTTGTCTTGGCGGTCTGCCGGATATGCCCGTTCTTTTTCAGGGGAATGTCAATGACGATCTGCGTGTCAATCCTCCCCTCGAGCGGAAAAACGGCAGCCGCTGTCGCCAGGCCGACCGGGCATTGACAGCCCTGCCGCTGGTCGTTTTCAAGAAGCTTAAAGAGGACGTCGCCGTCATGGTATTGGGAAAAGGCGTAACGCTTTGGCTCAGTATCCAAATGGACATCGCGCCTTCCGTTAACCGTCCAACCGTGGCGGTCCCTGAGCCGTTCAATGGTGTTGATAAAACTGACGCCGTCGGGATTATACGGTCTCAGGGAGATGACCAGACTATTATCCCCTGAGCGGTTTTCCGCCTCCGTCATACGGCCCGTCGCCGTAATTCGGCAGACCGGAAGTTCGCCGTCCTGGATCACTTCCGCATGGGTTGTAAGATGCTGGTTCTGATTGTGTGTCGTCGTGATGACAGAGACGTTATCCTGCATGCCAAAAACCTGCTCGGCATGCTCTGACTGCGAAGGGATCAGCCGGTTTTCCTCTCCGCGCCCCACGATCCAGGCATCCACCGACCAGCTGTCGTAAAACGGCGTAACCAGCCCGCGGGGATCCACGATCGGCATTTCTTCACATCCGGGTATCCCCACCGCCGTCCAGTTGCGATGGGACAGATTGATATGGGTGAGAGAAAAGGCCCGCGGGATAAAGGACGAGTCACCCGGATCAAACTGCCGCTGGACCCAATACGGCCACACCCAATCCAGGTTATGCTGAATGGCGGCGCTGTTCAGGAAACCCCTGGCCTGCAGGACAGCCGTAAGCCGCAGGACCTCCACGGGCATCACGACCTCGGACGGCTCCGCGAAACGGTTCATCCTGGAGATCAGGGCGATAGGATCAATAAAACCCTGTTTGCGCGCTACGCGCCGGACAATAAACTGCCATGGCAACCATTTCCAAAACATGAATGTCAGCCTTTCGATGAATTCTCTTTGCGTGTTCCGCTCTTTTTCCGCGAGGCCACACGGCTGACCTCAAAATGTCGTTCCTTTGAATCCTAAATGGGTAAATACAGTTTATTGAGTCGGGCAAAATTC
>CAYRXT010000061.1:0-7929 GCA_964428315.1 uncultured Planctomycetales bacterium | reverse complement strand
TGATGATTCTCAAAAGGTTTATATCGTCGTGAATTTATGGGATAACTTCTAAGAGAAGGATCTATATTACGGATAAATTATAAAGAAAAGAGAGGAGATGAAAATGAATATGAAGATGAAGGGCGTTATCTCCTTCATGGCCGTCATCATTATGACAGCGGCACTCCCGCGCGCCTTCGCTCAGGAGATGGATGTCGCGCAGATCGTCGAAAAGGCGAATTTGGTATCCTACTATGCCGGTGACGACGGTCTTTCGGATGTGTCCATGACGATTACGGACGCGCAGGACAGAGAAAGGATGCGGGAATTCCGGATACTGCGTTATGATATGGAAGACGGGGGGCAACAGAAATATTATGTCTATTTCAATAAGCCGGCGGACGTGGCGAAAATGGTCTACATGGTCTGGAAACATATAGGCCGTGATGACGACCGCTGGCTTTACCTGCCGGCGCTGGATCTGGTGCGCCGTGTCGCGGCCAGCGACAAACGTTCCAGTTTCGTGGGATCCCATTTTGTTTATGAGGATGTTTCCGGACGATCCCTGGAAGCGGATGAGCACGAACTGGTGGAGACGACCGAAGAGCAATACAAGATCAAGAACACTCCCAAAGACAAGGATCTCGTCGAATTCAGCTATTATTACGTCTGGATCGACAAGACGAATTTCATGCCGGTGAAAGCCGAGTATTACAATGATAAGGACGAAGTCATCCGTCGCATCGAGGCCCTGGACATTCGGGACATTCAGGGGTACCCTACGGTCACAAGGTCCAGGGCTACGGATCTCCAGCGCGGTGGAGACACGGTCATGGAATTTTCCAACATCCAATACGATGCCGGTTTAAGCGGGGAGGTCTTCACCGAGCGGTATCTGCGCCGTCCGCCGGTGCAGTGGATCAGGTAGAGAGAAGAGGCAGGTAAAGAGTGATAAGAAGTAGAAGGCTATTGAGGATGGAAACGCCGAAAAAAGAAAAGGAACGGCGCGTGAACGGGATAGGCCTGTCCTTGACGGTTTTGATTATCCTCGGGACAGCGGGACACGCGAATTCCGAGTTGCCGTCCCTTCACGGTTTTGCGGAAACGGCGGTGGGATTCAAGGTCAGCGACGACACCACCAAGCGCGACGATGTCAATATGCTCGAAGGCCGTCTGCAGCTGAAGGCTACCCATTACTTGACAGGGGAGCATTACCTGGCTGAGAAAGGCGCCATCTTCACTGTAAAAGGTGATTTTATCACCGACGGTTATTTTTCCGGCGCGACGGATTTCGACCTGCGCGCATTGAACCTGTCCTTCACGCCGTTTCGCCTGGTGGATGTCAAGATCGGCCGCCAGGTCCTGACCTGGGGGACGGGCCAATACCTTTTCGTCAACGACCTTTTCCCCAAGGACTATGTCTCTTTTTATATCGACCGGGACGACGAGTATCTGAAAAAACCGTCGGATGCCCTCAAGATGTCTTTCTATCCCCGCTGGGCCAATATCGATTTCGTGGTGATACCGTATTTTGAACCCAACACGATGCCCAAGGGCGACCGGCTCTCTTTCTTTGATTCCTTTACCGGCGGCATCGTGGGGGTGAAGTCCGACAGGCATCTCATTTCCCCGCCCTTTCAGATGTCGAACAACGAATACGCCGCGAGAATTTACCGCAGCTTCGGCAGTCACGAATACGCGTTCTACACTTTCCGCGGATTCGACAAGATCGCCCGCAGTTACAAGGACGAGTCGGCGCGCCAGTTGTACTACGAACGGCTTGATGTCTACGGCGGGAGCGTCCGGGGCCCCTTCGCCGGCGGGATAGGCAATATCGAATTCGGCTATTACAATTCACGCGAGGACACCGACGGAAGCGACAGGCTTGTCCAGAATTCCATGGTGAAGGTCCTGGCCGGTTATGACAAGGATCTCGGAGGCGACCTGCGCGCCGGGGTCCAGTATCTTCTCGAAAAAACCCTGGATTACGGCAACTACCGGGAGAACCTGCTCGCCCGGGATTTCCGGTGGGACGAGCACCGGCACGTTGTGACATTAAGTCTCAACAAGCAGTTCTGGCGCCAAACGCTGAATGTGGCCTTATTCAATTATTATTCACCGTCGGATAATGACGGCTACATCCGGCCTTCGGTCTCGTATGACGTTACCGACCAGTGGAAGGTGGCCGCGGGCGCGAACATCCCGTGGGGCGAAGATGATTTAACCGAATTCGGCCAGATGCAGTACAATAAAAACGTCTATCTCCGTGTGCGCTACAGCTTTTAGCCCGCCTTCGAAAAGATGACGTCAAGACAAACAGAGGAGGAGGACCATGGGAAAGACATTACGAGGCATCGCCGGTTTTTTTATTTTGCTAAGCCTTGTCCTGGCCGTGAAGGTGGACGTGAGGTGGCTCTGGTTTACGGCCTTCATCGGGTTTAACCTGTTCCAGTCGGCCTTCACGAACTGGTGTCCCATGATGGCGATTTTGAGAAAAGCCGGATTGAAGTAGGAAAGGAGCTGGCTGAAAGAATGAAGAGATCCGTTCTGAATATCCTTATTGAGGCCGTAAGCCTGGTCGTGTTTGTGACGATGATATCCACCGGTCTGCTGATCAAATACGTTCTTCCTCCCGGCAGCGGCCGGGTGGAAAAGATGCTTTACGCCGGCGGCAGGAGGGAACATGCGATCGACCTGTATTGGGGCCTCTCGCGTCATGAATGGGGGGAGATCCATTTCTGGCTGGCGCTCGCCTTTCTTGTGCTGTTGATCGTCCACCTGATCCTGCATTGGAACTTTATCCGGGCCATGACGTTTGGGACAAAAGGGCGGCCGCAGAGTCTTAAACGCAGGTTGGTCAGTGCGTGTGTTGTCTTCACCATCTTTGTTCTGTTAATCTTTCCCTGGTTAAGCCGCAGGGCCACACTCACCCGTCAGGACTATTTGCAACAAAAGGGTTTTTCCGGTTCGTTCAGGGAATAAGTATTGGACGCCAGAAAGTTTTTGTGATACGTTTGATGCGATGAGCGCGGACAGATTTCGCTATATTTTCGGTCCTGTGTCTTCCTGGCGTTTGGGCCGCTCGCTGGGCGTGGATCCGCTATCGACGGAAGCCAAGACATGCAATTTCGATTGCGTTTACTGCCAGCTGGGCAAGACCGCCCGTTATGAGGACGTCCGTCGCGTCTTTGTCCCTGCCTCCGCCGTGATCGATGAAATCAAGCAATTAAAGGATATCCGCATCGATTACATCACCTTTTCCGGACGCGGCGAAACAACCCTGGCCGCCAATCTCGGTGAGATGATCGACGCTGTGCGGGGCATCCGTAAAGAGAAGATCGCGGTGATCACCAACTCGACTTTATTATATAGAGAAGATGTGCAGAACGACCTCTTGAAAGCGGATGCGGTCCTGGCCAAACTCGATGCCTGTTCCCAGGAATCCTTCGAAGACATCAACCGGGCCATGGGCGGGACGTATTTTCAGGATATCGTCCAGGGGATTATGGACTTCCGGAAGATCTACACGGGCAAATTGGCCTTGCAGGTTATGTTTGTTGAGGCCAACAAAGCTTATGCCCCAGAGATCGCCGACATCGCCCGGGCTGTCTGGCCCGATGAGGTCGAGCTTAATACGCCTTTAAGGCCGAGCGCGGTCCCCCCTTTGACCCCGGAAGAAATGAGGGGGTTGGCCCGGCATTTTGCCGGTTTGCCGGTTATCTCGGTTTACAGTAAGGACAAAGAAGAGGTTGAACCGATGGATGCCGATGAAACCGCCCGCCGCCACGGTTCAGTCTAATAAAAAAGCCAAATACGCTAAAAAAAAGCACTATATATTGACAAAAAAAAGCTTGACATACAATATATTGTGTTTATAATACATTTATTGACCTTCATTCCGGGAAAAAAGTCTACTTTTCCCCAGCTTTTCAACTGATCTGGACCGCATTTTTTTATTGAACTGCATTAAAGAAGGGAGATGACAATGCAGGAAACCGCCGTATTCACCAAAATCATCAAACGCAACGGTTCATCGGAGGAGTTCACCCCCCAGAAGATTACTTCGGCCATCATGAAGGCCGGACGGGCCTCCGGCGAATTCGATGAGAGCGTGGCGCAGACGCTGACGATCCGGGCCTTGAACATCGCGCAACAGTTCGTCACAAAACGGGATCCTTCAGTCGAGGAGATCCAGGATATCGTCGAGGAGGTCCTCCTGACGTCACCGTACAAGAAGACCGCGAAGATGTACATCATCTACCGCGATCAGCATGCGCGTTTAAGGGAGGTGGCGTCGCGTTTCAATGTCGATCTGGTCGACCAGTACCTCACGCGGGCCGACTGGCAGGTCAACGAAAACAGCAACATGTCCTATTCCCTTCAGGGACTCAATCATTACATTTCCTCGGAGATCAGCAAGGTTTATTGGAACAACAAGATTTACCCGCCGGAAGTCAAGGAGGCTCACAACAGCGGAGACTTTCACATCCACGACCTGGGGCTGCTGAGCGTGTACTGCGTCGGCTGGGATCTGCACGATCTGCTTGTGAACGGGTTTAAAGGGGCGACGGGAAAAATGGAATCGCGTCCGGCCAAGCATTTCCGCAGCGCCCTGGGACAGATCGTCAATTTCTTTTACACCCTGCAGGGCGAGGCCGCCGGGGCCCAAGCCTTCTCGAATTTTGACACATTACTGTCCCCGTTTATTCATTATGACAAACTGGATTACAAGGAGGTGAAACAGGCCCTCCAGGAATTTGTTTTCAACGTGAACGTCCCCACCCGCGTCGGATTCCAGACGCCCTTCACTAACGTGACGATGGACTTGACCGTCCCTTCCTATTTCGCCGACCAGGGCGTGGTGATAGGCGGAAATATCCAAAACCGTACTTACAAAGAATTTCAAAAAGAGATGGACGTGTTCAACAAGGCCTTCATGGAGGTCATGCTTGAGGGAGACGCGAAGGGGAGGGTCTTCACTTTCCCCATCCCGACCTACAACATCACCCGTGAATTCGACTGGGACGACCCCAATATCGCGCTCCTCTGGGAGATGACGGCTAAATACGGCATCCCCTATTTCGCCAATTTCATTAATTCCGAGATGAATCCGGAAGACGCCCGGAGCATGTGCTGCCGTTTGCGCATCGATAACCGCGAGCTGAAAAGCCGGGGCGGCGGCCTGTTCGGGGCCTCTCCTTTGACCGGCTCCATCGGGGTGGTCACGATCAACATGCCGCGGTTAGGCTATCTGGCCCATACGGAGGAGGAGTTCCTGACATTGCTTGAGGACAAGATGAAGATCGCACGCGAATCCCTGGAGATCAAGCGCAAAATCCTGGAGTCATTTTCCGACGAGACTCTGTACCCTTATATGAAGTTTTATCTGCGCAATATCAGGGAGCGTTTCGGTCAGTACTGGAAGAACCATTTTTCCACCATCGGACTGGTGGGCATGAACGAGGCCTGCCTGAATCTTTTGGGCGAGTCCATTGCCTCGCCTAAGGGACGGGAATTCAGCGGGCGCGTCCTGGATTCTATGCGAGAGAAACTGGTGCAGTTCCAGGAAGAGACCGGTAATAACTACAACCTCGAGGCCACGCCGGCCGAAGGGGTCTCCTATCGGCTGGCCAAAATGGACAAAGAGGCATATCCGGATATCATCTGCGCTAATGAATTCGAATACCGCACCGGCAAGGAGCCGTTTTATACCAACTCGACCCATGTGCCGGTGGACTTTTCCCAGGATATCTTCGAGGTCCTGGATATCCAAGACGAACTGCAGACCCGGTACACCGGAGGGACAGTCCTGCACGGATTTGTCGGGGAGAAGATCAATCAGATTGAGGGGTTGAAGTCTCTTGTCAGGACCATCTGCACGCGTTACCGCCTGCCCTATTTCACCATCACGCCGACTTTCAGCGTCTGTCCCTCGGACGGGTATATCGCCGGTGAGCACGCCACTTGTCCCCATTGCGGTGACAATTGCGAGGTGTACTCGCGCGTGGTCGGTTACCTGCGGCCGGTCCAGCAGTGGAACAAAGGCAAAAAACGTGAATTTGAGAACAGGAAAACCTACAAATTGGCAAAAGGAGAGACCGTTCAGGTATAGAGGAGCAGGGCGATGAGAATCGGAGGCCTCCAGGAGTTCAGTCTTATTGATTATCCCGGAAAGATGGCGGCGGTCGTCTTTACCCAGGGCTGTAATCTGCGCTGTCCCTATTGCCATAACTCCGAGTTGGCCCTGCCCGAGCTCTACGGTCCGCTTATTCCGGAAGAGGAGGTCCTGCAGTTCCTGGGTCGACGCGTCGGAAAGCTGGAAGGCGTCGTCGTCACCGGCGGAGAACCGACTCTGCAAAAGGATCTGACGGCCTTCCTTCAGCGCGTTAAGTCTCTGGGCTTTTTGGTCAAGCTGGACACCAACGGCAGTCAGCCCGGGATTGTGAAAAGGATTCTGGAGAGCAAACTTGTGGATTATGTGGCCATGGACGTCAAGGCCTCACTGGACAATTATGCCCGTCTGGCCGGACGGCCGATCAGCCTAGAGGATATTCGTTTGAGCATTGAACTCTTGAGGAATTCGGGGGTGGCCTGTGAATTCCGGACGACGCTGGTTAAGCCCTTGCACGGCCGGCCTGACAAGGAAATCTCCCGCATCCGCGAGTTTATCGGAGAGGTGTCCTGCTACCGTCTTCAGCGCTTTGTCCCGTCAGCAAAAGTCATGGACAAAAGCCTTTTGAAGGCGGTCCATTTTACCGAAGAGGAGCTGGACAGGTTAAGGGAACGCTGGGAGGTCGCTCAGCAGCTGCAGAAGGTATGAGGAGATGTCATAACGCAGGAGAACATGTTAAAGGGGCCCCTGTCCGCTTCAAGCGGACAGGGGCCCCTTTGTCGGTGTCCGCGAGGTCTTTGGATGCCTCCTCGAGAACAAAAGCGCCCGGTGCGTTCCGGAGCCTGCCTTGCAAGAAATGAGCACCCCAAGACTCATCGCGCTGATATTCTTTTTGGCCGCTATGTGTCCGACGGCCCCGGCGCAGACCGCGGAGTCATTCGGGCCCCGTGGTGTTGAAGAGGAGTTTCACCGCTGGCAGGCCAACCCGACGCTCGCCCTGGCACAGCAGGACCGGGAGCATTCGGCCCATCAATTCCAAAGGCTGCTCGGAGAACTGCAGAGGGTTTATCCCGATCTTTCCCAGTCCGAGATCGCCTGGCAGATTAAAAACCGATATGACACGTTCGGCCAGAGATTTTCACTGTATGACTATATGAAGGCCTTTTTGAATTTCGCCCGGTCTCAACGCGCCGGCATGGACCGGGGAGGGTTTTTCCAGGCCCTGGGCCAGTTCGGATACCGGCGGGTCGATCAAATCATGAAAAGCGAGGAAGGGTTTCTTCATGAATGAGAACGGCCAGGGCAGAGAGATCTGTCCGGCAGACTGCGGGAAACCAGACGGTGATTAATCGGGTAAAGCATTGCAAAAATCCCGATACAAGATACAATGGTGGTCGTGGAAAATGTTAAAATGAATGTTCGTGTTTTTGGACTGAGTCACAGGAGGGCAGGACATGGGAAAGGGAGATAAACGCACCCGACGCGGAAAAGTCTTTATAGGATCATACGGCAAATCACGTCCCGGTCGAAAAAGCCGGAAAAAACAGACCAGGAGCAAAGAGGGGGAAGCCGGATAAGCCGGACGAAAAAGTCCGGATCGCGATGTGAAGGCCGGAACCGGAAAAGGTTCCGGCCTTTTATTAGGCCCCGCAGTCTATTGCGCATTCCTGGCGGCGACGCGTGTTCGTATTCTCCAGAATCCTGTTTCGGGCAAAAAGAAATATGGTACAATGAAACGGCTTAAATAGCCGGAGCCCCTATGACAGGAAGATGAGGTTTTTTTAAGATAGTGACAAAAGTAACATGAAAGAAAAATGACAAAAAAATAGATTTTGTGA
>CAYRXT010000060.1:0-9283 GCA_964428315.1 uncultured Planctomycetales bacterium | reverse complement strand
TAGACACTTTTTCGACTCCAGAATAAAACTACCCACAAGAACTTGACACAGACATGCCGTAATATGCACTTGCATTTTCGTAACACAGTGGTATATTAATAGCCATTAAACACTCGCCGCATTTATTCTTCCCGCTTGACTAGTTCTAAACGAATAAGTAAGAAAAGACGATGGTAGATTTCCCTTCTCAAAACGATAAAAAAGCACCTAAGGCCATAGGGTTGGTGTCCGGCGGATTGGACAGCTCGCTTGCCGTTAAGATCCTTAAAGATCTAGGTGTGGATATCTATGGCGTGTATTTTTCCATGCCTTGGGGTTGTTGCAACAAGACCAAGGCGCTCGCACTGGCCAGAAAATGCGATATAAAATTTATGGTTTTTCAGCTCGATGAAACATATCTTGATCTCGTTCGCCGTCCTAAACACGGATATGGAACGGCGATGAATCCGTGTGTGGATTGCCGGGTCCATATGTTCTCGAGGGCCCGGCAGTATATGGAGGCCATCGGGGCGGATTTTGTATTCACGGGAGAAGTCCTCGGCCAGAGGCCCATGTCTCAAATGAGACCGCGAATGAAGATTGTCGAGAAGGAGAGCGGACTGACCGGCAGGCTTTTGCGGCCGTTATGCGCGGGTCTCCTGGAACCGACAATAGTTGAGCAAAAAGGATTGATCGACCGGGAGAGACTCCTTTCGCTGTCGGGCCGTTCGAGAAAAGTACAGATGGAACTGGCTGAAAGACACGGGATTGACCATTATTTGACTCCGGCGGGCGGTTGCCTATTAACAGACAAGAACTTTGCCAGGAAGATGGAAGATGTCTTCCGTCACGGTTACCGGAATTTCCGTGAGACCATCATCCTGAAATGGGGGCGGCATTTCCGCATCTCCGAAGGATTCAAGGCGATCGTCGGGCGCAACCATGAGGAAAATGAAATCCTCAAAAGCCATGCCCATCGTGATGATCATGTTGTGGAGTTGAAATCATTAAACGGGCCGACGCTCATTCTTAAGGGCGCAGACCCGACCGATGACGTATTGAAGACGGCCGGTGCTTTGGTTCAGCGATTCTCTCGTTACAGAGATGAGCCCCGGGTCGAGGTTCATGTGCGTTCGGTTAAGGACGAAAACACCAAGCGCGTGATCAGGGCGGAACGTCTGTCTCAGATCCAGGTCGACCGCATGCGCATATAATGGACGGGGAGCCGCTATGTCATCAACTCTGACTCAAACGATTACGGCCGAAGACCTTCATGAAAAGCTGAAACATGTCAAAATGGGGGGGACGGCCTGCCATTATTCATTGAAGAAATGCCAGGAATTCGTGCCGTTGATTAACGAAATCAACCATCTAAAAAAAAAGCAGAACGCCGTTGTTCTCGTCCACTCTTACGTGAGCCCGGAAATCATCTATGGCGTCGCTGACTTCGTCGGTGATTCCTACGGTTTGAGCCGCAACGCCATGGACACCGACGCGAAGACGATTATCTTTGTGGCCGTTCGTTTTATGGGTGAGACCGCCAAGATCCTCAACCCGCACAAAGAGGTCTTGATACCCAGTGAACTCAACGGTTGTACGCTTGCGGACGCCATCAGTGCGGCACAGGTCCGCGAGTTAAGGAAGCAATATCCCGAGCATACCTTTGTTTGCTACATCAACACGACAGCGGAGGTCAAAGCGGAATGCGATGTCTGCGTCACCTCGGCCAACGCCAACAAAATTATTGCCGCACTCCCGACGGACAAGGTCTATTTCCTTCCGGACAAGCTCATGGGAGAAAACATCAAGAACGAACTCAAGAAACGGGGCGTTTCAAAGGACATACAATATTACCCCGGCACATGCTATGTCCACGAAGAATTCGACCCGGAAATGATACGCCGGGTTCGGCTGGAATATCCGGGCGTCAAAGTCGTCAGCCATCCCGAATGCACGCCGGAGGTGATACGTGAGTCGGACTTCGTAGGGAGTACATCGCAGATGCTGAAATTCATGGAAACGACATCCGATAAGACATTTCTGATGTTGACCGAGTGCGGTTTGGGGGCGCGGCTTCAGGTCGAATTCCCCGATAAGCGTCTGGTCGCGACATGCGCCCAATGCAAATACATGAAATCCAATACCCTGGAAGACGTTCGTCGCGTTCTTAAAGGTCCTTCCGAAGAAGACCGCATTGAAGTCCCTGAAGCTATCCGCGCCAGGGCGCTGGGTTGTATAGAAAAGATGTTTTTATATGCTTAGGCCTTAAAGGGTTTAAGCCGGACCGAGAAAATCCGGCCGCCGTCATTTTTCCTTCCGGGAGAGCATCAAAGACGTGGACGCCTTGTTTCTATCAAGACTTCAGTTCGCACTCACCATAGGATTCCATTACATCTACCCGCCGATCACCATCGGGCTGGGAGTAATCCTTGTCGTGATGGAGGCCCTGTTTTTGAAAACAAGGCGGGAGATTTACAGAAATATGACCCGGTATTGGGTGCGGATCTTCGGCCTGACCTTTGCCATCGGCGTCGCGACCGGGATCGTCATGGAATTCGAATTCGGCACCAACTGGGAGACGTATTCCCGTTATGTGGGAGACGTTTTCGGAAGCGCGCTTGCGGCTGAGGGTATCTTCGCCTTTTTTGTGGAGTCCGGATTTCTTGCGGTCCTCCTTTTCGGCTGGGACAAGGTTAAACCCACGGCACACTTTTTATCGACCGTCATGGTGTATCGGCGCGCATTTCAGTGCTGTCTGGATCGTGGTGGCCGGCTCATGGATGCAGACACCGGCCGGTTTTCATATTGTGGGAGAAGGACTGAACGCCCGCGCCGAGATAACGGATTTCTGGGCCATGGTATTTAATCCTTCATCGATGGACCGCCTAGCCCATGTGATCATGGGCTGCTGGCAGGCCGGCGCGGCCCTCGTCTTGAGTGTCAGCGCGTATTATCTGCTCAAAAAGAAGCATGCGGATTTTGCCAAGAAATCATTGAACATTGCTCTGGGGGTGGCCCTGGCCGCATCGCTGGGTCAGCTCGCCACTGGGCATTCCGGCGCGTTACTGGTCAGCCGACACCAGCCGGCCAAGATGGCGGCGATTGAAGGCCATTTCGAGGAATCTGCCCCGGCCGCGATGTATCTTTTCGGCTGGATCAATGAAGAAGCGGAGCAAGTGGATTTTGGGGTCAAGATACCCAGGATGCTGAGTTATTTGATTTACGGAAAAACGGAGACGCCTGTGACGAGCCTCAGGGCCTTTGAGCCGGAGGAGCGTCCCCCTGTCAATATTGTGTTTCAAAGCCTATTATGTCTTGGTGGCCATCGGCATGATACTTATTGCCATGAATTTTACGGGTGCATTCCTCCTATGGCGTAAAAAGCTGTTCAGCAGCGTCTTATTTTTGAAATTATTGGTCATCTCGGTCATCTTGCCGCACATCGCGAACCAGAGCAGATGGCTGACCGCCGAAGTGGGGAGACAGCCCTGGATCGTTTACGGCCTTCTCAGGACTTCGGAGGGACTTTCCAAGTTCGTCAAGGCCAGCATGGTGTTGACATCACTGATTATGCTCGCGGTCATCTATATCATGTTGTTTGTTCTGTTTATCTATCTCCTTGACAAAAAGATTCGTGGCGGACCTGAAGAACTGGCAGAAACGGCGCCTCATCATCTGGCGGAATGAAGAAATGGATTTAAATCTGATATGGTTTATTCTTTTGGGAATCCTGTTCGCGGGCTATGCCGTTCTGGAAGGTTTTGACCTTGGCGTTGGCGCCCTGCATCTCTTCACGCGGAGGGACTCGGACCGAAGGGTTTTGATCAATTCTATCGGACCGGTTTGGGACGGGAACGAGGTCTGGCTGGTCACGGCCGGAGGGGCGATGTTCGCCGCCTTTCCGGATGTCTACGCGACACTGGCCTCGGGCTTTTATTTCGCGGTAATCCTGCTTCTCTTTAGTCTGATATTCCGGGCCATCGCCATCGAATTCCGGGGCAAGGAGCCCTGGGGATGGTGGAAAAAGATGTGGGACGTCAGTTTTTCATTATCCAGTATCTTCACCAGTCTTATCATCGGTATCGCATTGGGGAATCTGGTCACCGGGGTGCCTGTGGGAGCAGACAAGGAATTCTCGGGTTCCTTCCCGGGTTTGATCAATCCCTATTCGCTCTTAGTCGGTGTCACGATCCTTTCTCTCTTTATGATGCACGGCGCGATATACCTCGTTCTTAAGACGGAAGGAGACATCAACCGTCAGGTAAGAAAATGGGTCAAAAACACGATGACCTTTTTTATCATATGTTACGCGATGACCACCCTAGTGACGATTGTGTATATCCCGCATATGACCAGGATGTTCAGGCTTTATCCCGTCTTTTATGTCGTCCCGGTCCTGACGATACTTGCCATCGCCAATATTCCGCGGGAGATTTATTTTGGGCGGGAGTTCCGCGCCTTTTTGTCGTTGTGCGCGGCCGTATTCGCGCTTATGGAATTTTCGGGCTCGGCATCTTCCCTGATATCGTCATCTCGAACATCCATCCGGACTACAGCCTTACGCTTTATAACGCCGCTTCATCAGAGAAGACATTAAAGATCATGTTGATCATCGCGATGATCGGCATGCCGTTTGTGATCGGTTACACATTCTGCGTTTACTGGATTTTTCGGGGAAAGGTCCATCTGGATGAATCAAGCTATTGAAGGGAGTGATTATGGTCACTAAGGAAATTATATTGGAGGCGTTAAGCCGTATCATAGACCCGGATTTCGGCAAGGATATTGTTGCCCTTGGATTTGTCCGCAATCTGCGGATTGATGAGGGGCATGTGAGCCTTGATATCCAGTTGACTACACCAGCATGTCCGCTCAAATCGGAATTTCAGCAAAAAGCGACGGATTACGTCACACGGATCGATGGCGTGCGTTCGGTCAAGATCAACATGACAGCTAGAGGCAAGACCGACGAACCTGCCCGGGAAGTGGCCGGCAGCTCTCTGACAAACGTGAACGCCGTTATCGCGATATCGTCCTGCAAGGGAGGTGTGGGGAAGTCGACCGTCGCGGCCTGTCTGGCCAGAAACCTCGCATCGCGGGGATTCAAAATCGGTCTTCTGGACTGTGATATTTACGGCCCATCGGTGCCGTCGCTGTTCCATCTGCACCGTCCGGCTATTTACACGAATCAGGAGAACCAGGTCATCCCCGTCGAGGCCCAGGGACTCAAGCTCATGTCTTTCGGTTTCCTTATCGGTGACGCGCCGGCTGTCATGCGCGGACCGCTGGTTTCGCGGTACGTTCAGCAGCTTGTCCACGCGACCGCATGGGGAGAACTCGATTATCTCTTTATCGACCTGCCCCCGGGCACCGGTGATATCCAGCTGACCATCACCCAGTCCGTGCGTCTCAACGGCGCCGTCATTGTCACGACACCGCAGACCCTTTCGCTGGTCGACGTGTCCCGGGGCATCCTGATGTTTGAAAAGGTCCAGGTGCCGATGCTGGGAGTCATATCGAACATGGCCTATTTCCAGTGTGACGGATGCGGCAAGAAACATTTCATTTTCGGCGAGGAGGACAAAGAGAAGCTGGAAGGACGTTTCGGGCTGGAAACGCTGGCACAGTTTCCTGTGCTGACGTCTCTGGCCAAGGATATTGAGGACGTCCGTGATCACCCTGTGATAGCGGAGGCCGTTGATAATGTTGTCCGGGCTTTGGGTAAGAGCCGACAGGAAGAAAAGCATATACCCGAAATCATTTTTGATGAGAAGGAAACGACCTTGAAATGGCCTGATGGGGAAACGCTGACTTTGCCCAATAAGGATCTTCGACTGAGCTGCCGATGCGCTGTCTGCGTGGATGAATTGACCGGTGAGGTCAAGATTGCCGAAAAAGACATACGGCCTGATATTCAGCCTGTGCGCGTGACCGCGTTGGGCAATTACGCGGTTGGCATCGAATGGAACGACGGTCACTCGTCGGGCATCTATCCCTACCGAAATATCCGGGAACTCGCCCAGAAAAGCCCTGCCTGACACCGGGTCAGGACCGCACGTATCAGTCCCGCATGATCTTATCCAGTTCGCCGCTTTCGTTCATCTCCGTGACGATGTCGCAACCGCCGATAAACCGCCCGTTAACATAAAGCTGGGGTATAGTCGGCCAGTCGGAGAATTCCTTGATCGACCGCCGGAGTTCGTCGGAAGCCAGGACATTTCTAGATCCGAATTCCACTTTGCGCGCTTTCAGGATGTTCACGACCTGAGCCGAAAAACCGCACATCGGCTGTTCGGGCGTGCCTTTCATGTAAAGCATAACCTTGTTCTGGGTGATGTCTTTTGGGATGTCTTCCAGAGCGGACATGTGCTCCTCCCGTTATTGTTCCACTTTGACGTTGAAAAGATGTTTGTCCTTTTTCCATTTGGACGGGGTGTAAGTCTTTAAGGAAAGGGCATGGACCTGTCCTGCGAATGCCTCTTTCAGGGCGTTCATGACCAGCTGGTGTTGCTTGACAAGCATTTGTCCTTCGAACGAGTGGCTGATAACCAGCGCCTGAAAATGCTCTCCGTCCCGGTAAGGGTCGACGACAAAGACCTTGGCGTCCGGAATACAGGCGAGGATCGCCGCCTTGATGTCTTCCGTTGTCATATTTCGCTCCGGTGAGTGGAGAGCCATTCAATGATGGTATCCGATTCGTAAAGCGCCTTGCCGTCGATCACAAGCGCAGGCACCTGCTTTTTGCCACCGATATCGATTAATTCCTGGCTATAGGACGGGTCCTCCTTGAGATTTTTCAGGGGGATTTCAATGCCTTGCGATCGCATGAAGTCCAAAACCTTATGACAATACGGGCATGTATCCATGAAGTACAGTGTTAAATCAGCCATAGACAATCTCCTTGTTATTATTCTTCTCCCGCGCGAGTTGTTCCACAGATGCAATCACGTCCTGTTCCAGATTCTTATTGTACAACATGTTTATTTCCTTGAGACAGGTGGGGGATGTGACATTGATTTCTATGAGATAGTCGCCGATGATATCAAGACCGACAAAATACAGGCCTAGCCTGAGCAGTTCGGGTTTTAACGCCTCGATGATTTCGCGGTCGCGTTCGTTCAGTTCGCAGGGTTCAGGGCGACCTCCGGAGAAAAAGTTATTGCGGTGGTCTTCTTCGCTGTGGACGCGAAGGACCGCCCCCAGCGGTTCCCCGTTGAGGACCAGGACGCGTTTGTCGCCCTCCTGAGCGGCCGGTATGAATTCCTGAAGGATGATCTCCTTTTTCCAGCGGTCGGTGAGGGTTTCGAAAATCACATTGGCGTTGGGATCGCCTTTTCTGATGCGGAACACCGAAGTCCCTCCGTAGAGGTGGGGCGGTTTGGCAATGATGTCTTTGTGCTGTTCAAGGAATGCGCGGGCCGTGGCACCGTCACGCGTTACGACCGTCGGCGGGACGAGAGAAACGAACTGGATGGCCCATAGCTTTTCGTTGACCGTCCGCAGGCCGTGAGGACTGTTCACGACCGGGACGCGCGGAGGCAGTCGGTCCAGGAGCCAGGTGTTGAAGAGGTACCTGCCGTCAAAGGGCGGGTCTGAACGCACCAAGACCGCGTCGATGTCCCGGTGAGACAAAACAGCGGCCTCTTTTTCGATAAAGGGAGATTCGGCGATCTTCTGCGGAATGACCGGCGTGACGTGGAATTTGAGATCACCGTTGATCCAGTGCATATGTCCGTCCGGCAGATAATAGACCTCGTGCCCGCGTTCCATGGCGCCGAACATGAGGATAAATGAAGTGTCTTTCTCCATTTTGACGGTATCCAATGGATCCATTAAAAAGACGAATCTCATGCGGCGATTGTCTCCAGATGGCTTATTTCGCGGTGAGCGGCAATACCGGCGATACGCGCAAGTATGCGGTAGACGTCGAATATGTTCACATCATGGTGAACTCCGCAGTCTCCGTACTTGCTCAGATGGGGACACATCTTTTGGAAGTCCATGCCCCGCGAATTGAGATTTTCGCGGCTGTTTTTCTGGCTGTGGGACCGGTAAAACCCGCCGACAAGATTATTGTTGACCTGGTAAATGACGACCTCGCTGACCTTGCGGCCTATGTTATAAATCGTCGGGATCCCTTCCTGAAGGAGGAAACGGTTGATGACCTGCGCGCCCTTCCCCTTATGCAGGCGGTTCTTGTCTCGCCGGTTCATTCTGAGGATGTCATCGGCCTCTTCGAACACCTTCACCCCCATGCCGTAGGTGCCCGAATCGGATTTGATGACAATGTAGGGTTTCTCCGGGATTTGATGCCGGGCGTACTTGGACTTGATCTTGGCGAAAAGGTCGTCCGCCGCCGACTTAAGGCGTTCAAGAGATCCGGCCTCCATGACATTGACGCCTTCCACAACCGAATAATAAGCGGAAAAACACCAGGGGTCAATCCCGCACAGCCCAGAAAATTCGCTGATCAGATCGTCCGTGTGGCGGAAATGATGCGCCTTCTGGCGTGAATGCCATCCGGCATGTAGTGAAGGATAAATGGGAATATCCATCTCCTTCAAGATATCAGGGATTCCTGCCGTCAGGTCATTGTTCATAATGACCAGGTCAAAATGAGCTTGGCCCTGTTTGATTCGGTCAAGGAGTCTGCGAAAGCAATGGATCCTGACGGGCTGGCCGGTGGCTGTCTCCAGGGCCACATAATCGGCATTCTCACAAAAGGGAGGGTGAACTTGAAGAAAAGTGGCGATTTTGCTGCGGAACCCGGCGCGCTCGATGATGCGCTGCAGTATGCGTATGTTTTCAAGGTACCAGGTGTTCCGCGTATGCGCTTCGGCTATGATCAGGATGTTTCGGCAGTCGGACACGCGCTGAAGAATAGCCTCCCGCATGAAATGGATGGCATCTTCGATTCCATGTTCGCACAGATTGTTGAATCCGGCTGGGAATAGATTTGTGTCGACCACCGCCATCTTAAAACCCGCTTCTCGGATATCCACGGATGAATAGAGCGGCAGTTCGATCGCCTTTTCTTTCGATTCCAGCCAGTCGAGGATGCGCGTTTGTTTATTTTTAATTATGGGGATAAGATTGTTCATAATAATCTGTTTTGAGATATAGGGCGCGCAATTACGTCTAATTATGACGTAATAATAGCACAGATGCCGTGAGAAACAAAGAACTGCAACGCACGACCTATTATAAGCCCTGATGACAATAAATCAAAGCAGGAATCAGAGAGGGTCCGTGTCAAGTTCTTGTGGGTAGTTTTATTCTGGAGTCGAAAAAGTGTCTACTTCCT
>CAYRXT010000059.1:0-9631 GCA_964428315.1 uncultured Planctomycetales bacterium | reverse complement strand
ATTTGGCTGACAATTCCGGTAACACTATTTTTGAGGCAATGAATCGCGCGCTCCGCCCCTCCGGGTAACATTTATTTATGAGTCATCTGGGCCAAAAAAAAAGCGCCCTCCTCTGTCCGCCCCAGACGGTCAAAGGAGGGCTGAATCTTATAACTCCTCTCTCCGTGGCCGACTTTACTATAGCACATACCGGACTGACTTCAATAGGTCAAGGGGTGCCGGGAGAAACCGTTTCCTTTTAATTTATAAGCCGCTTTTCTCGTCGAGATTGAAAAGAATGACGAATTCGCCGCGCGGCTTATTTTTTGAAAAATACGCGCAGCAACCGCTGGTCCGGTCCGTTCTCACTTCCTCAAATTTTTTGGTCAGCTCGCGCGCGCAGACAATGACCGGGTCGTTGAGGGTATCGCGAATATCCTCCAGGGCCTTCAACAGGCGGTGGGGTGATTCATAAAGAACGACGGTGCGCGTCTCTCCGGCCAGGGCCATGAGCCTTTTCTGCCTTGCGCCTTTCTTGACGGGAAGGAAACCTTCGAAGACGAAGGCGTGCGCCGGAAGCGCGGACACGGACAGCGCGGCCGCCAGGGCCGTCGGACCGGGCACGGCGGTCACGGGGATATTTTCCCGGCGGGCCAGACGGATAAGGTGATAGCCCGGGTCGCTGATGCCCGGCGTTCCCGCATCGGTCACCAGGGCCACGTCCCGGCCTTTTCTGAGAAGATCCATGAGATATCCGGCCTTTTTCAATTTGTTGTGTTCGAAATAACTCGTGAGGGGCGTGCCGATCTTGTAGTGGCTGGTCAAAAGCCGGGTATGCCGGGTGTCCTCGGCGGCTATGCAGTCGGCCGACTGAAGGACCTCCAGGGCCCTTAATGTGATATCTTTAAGATTGCCGATGGGTGTGGAGACGATGTACAGCATGGAAAGTTCCAAAAACACAAGTCACGTGACACAAGCATGTTCCCGGGGCTCTTGGAGTGTCATGGAAGAAACCGTGAAAATATCGAGGCATGCACTGTTATTTTTCAAAAATATCAATGGATCCAGTCAAGTCTATCACCTGTGTCTTGTGTCTTGTGTCTTGTTTCTATATTTATTCCACCGTCACGGACTTCGCCAGATTGCGGGGCTGGTCCACGTCGCAGCCGCATTTGACCGCAATATAATAGGCCAAGAGCTGCAAAGGAAGAATGGCCATGAGGGGCGTCAAAAGCTTATGCGTCGACGGGACATAGATAACATGATGGGCGTGCTCCCTGATGGTTGCGTCTCCTTCGGTCGCCACGGCAATGATCTTTCCCCGGCGGGAACGGATCTCCTGCATATTGGAAATCATTTTTTCATAAATGTCCGATTCCGGGGCCAGACAGACGACCGCGCGGTACTCGTCGATCAGGGCGATGGGGCCGTGCTTCATTTCCCCGGCGGCGTAGCCTTCGGCGGGGATATAGGAAATCTCTTTGAGCTTGAGCGCGCCTTCCAGCGCGGAAGGATAGTTGATGTTGCGTCCCAGAAAAAGAAAACACCCGAAGTGCGCGTTAGCCCGGGCAATCCTGGCCGTGACTTTTTTATGCGACAGATACCGCTCATAAAGCGCGGGGATACCTTTTAAGGCCGAAAGGATCTCGGCCGCCTTTTTGTCTGAGATAGACTCCTGCCGAATGCCCAGCTTGAGGGCCAGAAGATACAACATCATCAACTGGGCTGTATAGGCCTTCGTTGAGGCGACCCCGATCTCCGGACCGGCGTGGGTGTAAAGCACGCCGTCCGATTCGCGCGCCAGAGAGGAACCAACGGCATTGACGATCGAGACGATGCGCGCGCCCTTGGCCCTGGCCTCGCGCACGGCGGCCAGGGTATCCGCGGTCTCCCCGGACTGACTGATGGCCACGACCATCGTTTTCCGTCCGATAATCGGAGAGCGGTACCGGAATTCGCTGGAGACATCGACCCAGACCGGGATCTCGGACAAATATTCGATAAGATATTTTCCGACCAGACCCGCGTGATAAGCCGTCCCGCAGGCCACGATCACGATGTTACTGAACGATTGGAGCTGTCGTTCTGTCAGAGAAAGGCCGTCGAGTTTCACTGTGCGGCCTTTGGTCCGCAGGGAAAGCATGTGGCGCAGGACCTTGGGCTGCTCATGGATTTCCTTGAGCATGAAATGCGGGTACCCTTCTTTCTGGGCCGAACCGATCGTGAACTTAACGGTATCCACTTTCGCCCTGAGACGCCTTCCCTTGAAATCGAAGAGCCCCACTGAATCCTTCTTGATGACCGCCATCTCCCTGTCTTTGAGGTATATGATCTTTCTTGTCTCCTCCAGGATCGCCGGCACATCGGAGGCAATGAAGTTTTCTCCATCGCCGGTGCCGATGATCAAGGGTGAACCCACGCGCACGGCGACTAACGTATCAGGCTGATCCCGGCAGACTACGCCGAGGGCAAAGGCTCCTTCAAGACGGTTGACCGCGTGACGCACCGCCTCCGGGAAATCTCCCTGATAACAGGCCGCGATCAACTGGACAATGACCTCCGTGTCCGTCTCGGAAACGAACTTGACGCCGCGCTTCTTCAGTCCAGCGCGCAGACTTTCATAATTTTCGATGATGCCGTTATGGACGACAGCAAAGCGGCTGCCGCTGTCCTGATGAGGATGGGCGTTAGTACGGCTAGGCTTCCCATGGGTGGCCCAGCGTGTATGCGAGATCCCTATACGGGCATGGGGCAAAGGACGGGAACGGACCGACTCTTCAAGATTGCGTATCTTTCCCTGGGTCTTGCAGACGATAATTCTTTTGGTCTGACCGCTGAGAATCCCCACGCCGCTGGAATCGTAGCCCCGGTATTCCAGTTTTTTCAGCCCGTTGATTAAAAGGGGGACGGCCTCCCGTTTGCCGACGTATCCGATGATACCGCACATGGTTATCGGGAAAGATTTTCCGCCTGCGGCCGTGGAGACGGCCGGACATGAATATACGTGATCCGGCGGTTATAGTTGCCCTTTTTCTTGGTGAAATAGATAGTCCCGTCACAGGCCGCGTTTAGATGCGTCTGTCCCACAACATTATATCCGGGTTTCCATTTATCGCCCTCTCGCGTCAAGAGCGTACCTGTCTTGACCCATTCGCCTCCGGATACCTTCACGCCGCGCGTGTAACGGTAAAATTTTGAGGTTATGCCTCCGACTCTTGACATCATGCCTCCTTACGATGTTCTTTGATCCGCCTCCGCCTTTTTACTACGGACGCAAATCCATAGCAAAAACGGATTAATCCCGCCGTCCAGCTTTGCGAAGCAAAGCTTGCGAGGCGGCCTCGGCGAAATTTCGCCGAAGAATTACAGGATACTACCGGCGCAAGCTCGCGAAGCTTCATTGTTCAGCATCCCCTGCCTGCGGGGCGCGGGGCTTACGGATACGCCATCGGCCGCCCCGCAAAGAAATTTAGTATACCCTCAATCCGTCAGTAAATCAATAATAACCTTCCGTGGAAAGGGCCCCCGGGCTGGCAGCCCGGGGGCCCTGCTCTTCGATCCCCTCATACCCTCAACTATTTTTTCTCTTTCAACAATGCGTCAATCTCCCGCTTATAACTCGGAAGATCGCGGGCGCGCGTCTTCTTGCCGTTCAGGTAAAAAGTCGGGGTGCCCCGAACATTGACGGATCTGCCCAAGGCCATGTCCGCCTCGATTAACTTTTCATACTCGGCATCTTTCTGTTCCATGTCTTTTTTAAATTTTTTGACATCCAGGCCAATCTGCCTGGCCAGTTCATCAAAATCCGCCTGAGCCAGGTTCCTTCCCTGCTGGAATAAGAGCTCCGCCATCTCCCAATATTTGCCCTGCTCTCCGGCCGCAAGGGTTGCCTTCGCCGCAGGCTTGGCCATGGCATGCATTCTCAGAGGAAAATGTTTTAGCACATACTTGACCTCTTTGGGATAGGCCGCCAAAACCTCGGGAATAACCGCATGGAAACGCTGGGAAAACGGACACTGGAGATCTGAAAACTCCACAATAGTTACCGGGGCATCTTTCGGCCCCTGGACGGGTGACCCGGCTATATCGATGTCATAAACCCTGTCCGGATCTTCCTGGGGTCTTCGCGGAGCAGGAGCAGGCGGCTGTCGGGAAAGTTTGGATAACTTATTGAATGTCTCCGCCAGCCCCCCATGCTTCTCTTCAAGCGATTGCAACCGGATACGTATTTCTTGCTGGTTCTCCAGGACCAGGTCCAGCTGATGACGAATCCGGGGAAGTCCGGCTTCCTGGATATTGACTTTGATGCCAATAAGCAGCGAGGCGACAGCCACGATAATCGCCAAAGTTAAAATGCCTTTCTGCATGACGTTCTCCTTATATGTAGAAGATGATTGTTCAATTAGGTCTGAGCACAGGCCTCTTTCTCCTGTCCCAAAAAAAGGCCATTTAAAGTGTATCCAATAATCACCGCTTGTCAAGTAGCGCCGGTCCTTTGCGCTTTCCGCAGTCAGGCGAGGCGCATCTGCGACGCCGTTTTGCCTTTCCAAATCTCGAAAAAATTGTCCAGGAGTTCAACTTTCTCGGCCTTATCCATCTGCTGAATCCTGGCCCCGCAAAAACAGCTGTCTGTCTTGGGATCTACGTTGGCCCAGACGATCTGTGCCTGACAGGGGACCACCTTGGCCTGCCATACCACCCGAATATCAAATGTGTAGACAGCCTTCTCTCTGAGTTCCCTGGGCAAACGCATCCCCAGCCCGCTCCGGCTGAGATTGCATAAACGGCCCACCTCGTCCATATCGGGAAACTCGATCAGACAAGCATCAGGGCCTTCACAGGAAAACCTTGGATTCCTTCTTTTTTCTTTCATGCATCACCTCGTCTCCATCAACCGCCGTTGGACATTTCTCCGGGTTGCCGGTCCCTGACACCCCGCATGGCCTGCTTCTCCAGCAAGACATCCCATTCTATATCCGTATCGATCTGCTCGATCCCGACCCTGGCTTCCTGTCCCACGACCTCAATTTTAAAAAGGAACACGCCGTAAAAGAGAAATATTCCCGCTATCGATAAGAACAACATGGGCACTCTGCGCAGAGGATCTTCCATGAACCGTGTCTCACGTACTATTCTAACAAATAACCCGTCTCGCGCAATCGAATAATCCATTGGATCCACTCTTTTTGACTTTAGACACGCGAAAGGAAGCCCCGCGCAGCGACCTTCACGACCTCCCGTCGACATTCCAGGAATAAAGAACAGCCGGCGGGGTAAGGACTGTCCGAACGGGGCGGAATTCTCATCCGCGGCTGTCTCCTTTGATTTCTTCATGTTGTTCCGGCCTCTAACGGCTTATTGCCTTTACAGCCTAAAAACCTGGTTAACTCCTGAATAATCCTTTACGCGAAAGACCTCACAAGGAGACCCCTCCGTATTGCGAGACGATATGCTCTATGTCACTCCAGCGCCGCGAACACCCGAAGATCGCGATAACGAGCGTACTTTCGCCTTTTGTCAGATAACCGACAAAACACGCCTTCGCCTTTCGCGTCCAGCCGGTCTTCCCCCGGATCGTCTTTTTCCAGCCTTTCCACAACAATTTGTTATGATTTTTGAGGCGGAATTTGCGCCCGCCTTCCGTGCGAATGGTCTTATATTTGTAAGAAACCGCCTTCTTGAAAAAGGGATGCTTCAACGCGTCCAGAAAGATGCAGTAAATATCGTAGGCCGTGGAATACTGCCTCTCCCGGCTCGGCAAACCACTGGCATTGGCGAATTTCGTGTGCCGGGCCCCGGCCTTCCGCGCCCTTTTGTTCATAAGCTTCACAAAGGCCTCCTCCGACCCGGCAACGGCTTCGGCGAGGACGACACTGGCATCGTTGGCAGATTTAATCAGGATCGCGTAAATCAGCTCGGAAATCTTGATGCGCTCACCGGGTTTAAGGTAAAGCTTGGAGGGTTCGGCCGACGTCGCCCGTTTACTGACGGTAACCACTTTGTCCAGCGGCAGGCGTTCCAGCGCCAAAAGGGCCGTCATCACCTTTGTCGTTGAGGCAGGCAGGATGTGATGGTGAACTCTTTTGCCATAGAGACGTTTGACGCGGGTCGCGTCGGAAAAGATAACGGACTTCGCCGATACACTATACCCTTTCGCTCCTTTGGCGGCCTGGCCAGGCGGCGCGCCGAAGGTCACCGCAAGTGACAAAGCAAGGCAGAAAGCAATGAGCCTTTTGTTTCTGTGGACGATCATAACGACGGATGCCGGTTGACGGAGTTAACGGCCCCTCTGAAAAGCGAGGGCGATGAGCTTCCGGATAAGCTCATTGTAGGATAAGCCGATCTTTTCCGCGGACTGGGCGACCTCATCAATGCGGGCGATGCAAGGATTGGCGTTCGGCTCGATGACATACACCCCGCCTCCCGGCGTGATGCGCACATCGAACCGGGCATAGCTGTCCATATTCAGCGCCCGGTAGGCCCGTTTGCATGTATCTTCGATCTTTTGCTGCATCCCGTTGGGCAGCTTGCCGGCGAAAACGCTCTTGATACCCCAGCGCTCCCTGAACTTGTCATCCCATTTGGCTTTATACGTCGCGATACGGGGCTCGTCTTCGGGAAATTCCCCGAACTTAATCTCACGGAAAGGCAGAACCCTCAGCTTCTTGTTGCCGATAATCGTAACATATAATTCACGGCCGTCAATATATTCCTCGGCGATGGCGTCCATCTTCATGCTGTCATGGATAAACCGGATCCTTTCATAGAAGGCGCCTTCGTTATCCACCACCGACGCCAGGGAAATGCCGCGGGAGGCCTCTTCGCACAGAGGTTTGATGACCACCGGAAGTTTGATGACTTTGGGGATCCATACTTTGTGGCCGCGGTAAAACGCATAAAAACGCGGAACCCGCACGCGGTGAAACCTGAGGATTTTTTTGCTCAACCCCTTGTCGTTGCAGACCAGCAGGCAAGCCGGAGAGGCCCCGGTGTAGGGGACACCGAGCATTTCCAGGATCGCCGCCACGTTCTTGTCGAAATGCGCCTTTTGATCGAAAACCTCGGCCAGATTGAAGACAACATCGGGGCGGGTTTCCTGGATCTCCTCGAAGAGTGGCCGGGCGTCATTGAATAATCCCAGCAGACGGACATTGTGGCCCTCGCCGGTAAGGGCCCGGTGGACATCGTTCTCCGTGTACCAGTTATCCTGATCCTTGAACTCTTCGGCAAAATCGTAGCCGCGCGGCCGCTGGTACGGACAGTCAAACAGCAAAAGGACTCTCTGGCGTTTTCTCATCGCTTCCCCCGGAACCAGCCGGTATATTTATAATTCATGGTCAATGAGGTAAGATAGACGGCGATCTTCATCAGGTCCTCCTGGTCATTCCCGCTTCCCTTCAGTTTAAGAGCGCGGCAGCGCTGAACAATGCGTTTGAGCTGATCATTGACCACGTATTTCTTTTCTCCCGTCCAACGCGCAATTTGCGTTAAAAGGGCCTTTTTGTTCCTCTTGATGATTTCGGTCACGGCCGTCCGATACCCGTCTTCAGCGCCGGGAACCGGAAATATCTTGCGCAGATTTTCGTCATGGAACTCGGGAAACTCCTCGGCCCAAAAGCGCCGTTTCTGCCGGTAATGCCGGCGGAGAGTCCGCTGTATTTTCGTCGCCTGCCAGTAACGGGCTCCCTTTTTAACGAGGGGTTCCCTATTCCCGATTTCTTTCATCAGCCGGTCGACGTATTCGAGCTTTTTCAGGGCCCGCCAGCCGCGGTAACGGTTCGCCCAGTCACTTCCCGGCGTCAACCATACCGCAAAGGTCTCGGTGAAGTCCTCATCGGGGTGATATTGCGCGTAGTGTTCCTCGAGGTGGCGCACAAAACTTTTGCTGTAGGGTTTGAACCGGTAGGTCTCCGGATAGTCCAGGGAGAAGGGGCCAAAGACATCGCGCCATCCTTTTCTTTTGTATAAACGGTACGCATAGTTGAGGGCGTGTCCTGTTTCGTGCCGGAGGAGTTTCATGCACCATTCCGGACTTCCCCCTTCAGCCTCCAGCATCATCTTTTCCTCGAGTTTGGTGAGGACGGGGTGGACGAGATAAAAAGGGACGCCGATAACGGGTTCTTTATCGGGGGTCAGCCACTCGTCGGTCAGATAGCACTCGGGTTTAAACCGGCGGATACCCTTGGCCTCCAGTTCTTCATACAGGCGCCGGACACACTCCTCGACCCAGGTCCCCTCAATGCTCAAGGGAAGATCGCAGATACGCATATCCAGCAGTTGCTCTTCGGACAAGGAGGATAAATCGGCAGAGCGGGTCTTTTTGTTCCGGGTAGTTTCTTTCATAAGCGGGACAAGGATTCGGTGGATTGAGCCCGGTACTTTGGGGGCATCATGGACAGGGCCCCGTCCCGCCGGGGGCGGGACGGGGCCCTGTTGATTCTTCATTTTTCCGGACCATCAACCGGATCCCCACGGGCATGCAGACGATTAAGGGACACGTCTTGAGAATCAGCGTGCGCCCTATCAGGTCAAACTGGAATCTTCGTTAACAAGAGCGATAATTTTCCGGACCTGCGTCTCCTGCAATTCCGGCGGCTGAAACCCCCTGCTCCTCAGCCACGCGGAGGGCAAGCCGGTCAGATCACAGAAGATCTGGAATGCGACGGGGAGCCCGGCCTGCTTCTGCAGGCGTTCGACCGTTCGTCCGGCAAAACGCACGTAGCTAAAATGATTGATAAAATAGGAAACAAGGATCAAAACCAATGAACCCCAGGCAATATGGAGGACCCACTGATCGGTGTCAGGGGCGAAATGCACCGAAAACCTCTCTGGATAAGGTGCGGCCAGAACCCAGCGGGAGGGATAATAAAGGATATACATGAATAGACAGTGGAAAAGCATGAAAAACAAAATAAAATACATGCCGCCGCCGATGGGCTTTTGATAATAGAGGGATATCTTCGGGTTCATTGCCTTGTGATCTTCCATGATAATGATAACGTAATTTTTCCGGGAAAAAAAGCAAATTGTGAAAATTAACGGGGCGGTGAGTCGTCGGCCGGTTTTCCAATTCTCCAAAAAGAAGCCCTAAACCGTGTTGGGTTTAGGGCTATGGACCGCTATAAAAAATAGCCACAACTGGACTAAAACGAAAACCTTCGTCCTTGTGGCGGAGATACCGTTTTAGCCTAGAATTTGCCTTCTTTTACTTCCGGCAAATTCTGCCCGAAGGGCCGACTGATTAAATCTCGAAGAGATTTAATCACGCTTGTCGGGGCACCCCTTTGGGGGTGAAACGAACGAATAACTCAATTATATGCGCTTCCTGCCCGAAATCAACAAGAATGATGCGTTGTCCGCACATGACGCTCATACTTTGCCCAGAAGGCGGGTTTGCGGCCATGCTGTTGACTGATTTTTTGCGCATACCCAGCATGAGGTTCAATGCCACGCCGGTCGAGATAAAACAAGTTGACATACCATTCATCCAGCGGATGAATCTGGTCTGTGCAAGGTCGAACGGCAGGCTTAGAGATCCTTGATCCAGTGAGTAGTTTTTTAGTGCAACGAAGGAGCATAGGACTGTCAATGTTAATATTAACTAGAAGTTATCCCATAAATTCACGACGATATAAACCTTTTGAGAATCATC
>CAYRXT010000058.1:0-10442 GCA_964428315.1 uncultured Planctomycetales bacterium | reverse complement strand
CTATGATGATTCTCAAAAGGTTTATATCGTCGTGAATTTATGGGATAACTTCTATCTAAACCGGTTGAACATTCCGGAGCTGGTATTTTTTATCATTTTGGGATTTTTGATCAAGTTAGCCGACTTTTATTTGCCTTTTCTTACAGAAGAATCAATTGAAATACTTGAATTTTTAGCTGAGGCAGGAGTTTTCGCTCTGCTATTTCGCATTGGACTGGAAAGCGATATTGTGGGTTTAGTAAGCCAGTTAAAAAAATCCTTAATCATAGTTATTAGTAGTGTCGTGTTAAGCGGGCTGTTGGGTTTTGTGGTTGCATGGTATATTTTCGGATTAAGTCTTTTAGCCAGTTTATTTATTGCAGTCGCATTGACGGCAACCAGCGTAGGCGTCTCGACGTCTTCTTGGCAAAATGCCGGGTTGCTTAAATCGCAAAAAGGAGAATTGCTTCTTGATATTGCCGAAATAGACGACGTGCTTGGGATTGTGATGATGGCGATGCTATTCTCCATTGCCCCGTTGATACACAACGCATCGGGTAATATGTGGATAGCCGCATCCGGTGCATTCGCGAAGGCAATTACCTGGTTGTGTGTTTTTATTTTTCTATGTTATCTATTTGCTAAATTTATTGAAAAGCCGCTTTTTAGAACACATATACACAAAGAGCCGCTTCGCGATCAGATGCTTTTTATTTTTGGTATCGGCTTGATAATCGCTTCGTTTGCCGGATTTGCAGGTTTTTCCATCGCCATCGGTGCATTTTTCGCCGGGTTATCGTTTAGTAGAGATCCGGAAGCTGTGAAAACAGACCGCTCTTTCTCTGTTGTCTACGATCTGTTATATCCCTTTTTCTTTATCAATATAGGGCTTAAAATAGAGCCCACGTCAATGTTATCAGGTTTTCAGATAGGCTTTATTTTAATTATAGTTGCGATTGTAGGGAAATTTATTGGCTCTTTTTTGCCTGTATTGATTCAAGAGGGAAAGATGGCGGCCGTGGTTATTGGTATAAGCATGATCCCCAGAGCCGAGATTGCTTTAGTTGTTATGCGAAAAGGACTAGAAATGGGGAGTCAGGTGGTTTCATCGAGAGTTTATTCAGCAATGGTATTAGTGGTTATTGCTACGTGTTTATTGGCACCAGTAGCGCTAAAACCTTACTTCGCAAGAAGTAGAGGCGTGTTTTCTTGATGAATTATTAAAGCGGTTTGTCCAGGGATAGCAACCATCCCATACTGCGATTTTTGTAAAGCATTATAAGTGGATGTATCTAAACAGGTTGTATGGTCAGCCTGCCGTCCATGACTACCCGCTGTTTTTTCCACTGGGTGAACAATCATCATCCAGAAACGGAGATGATGCTTCGCTGTATCTTGGAGAAGAATAAACGGATCGCCATCCGCTCACGGCGGTGATGGTACGCAACAATAAACCATTATGGATTTTCAGGAAGCATGGGAAAAGGCCCTGCGGGGCACAGAGATCATCCGGTCTCGCGTTAAAGGCTTGTCGTTCTCGGCAAACACAAAGGTCCCCTATATCCTGTTGACAGTCTCCAAGGTGAATGAGGGAGACACCGTCGTCAGAAAGGGCGAGATCCTTGTCCAGAAACCGAAGATCATCCTGCCGCCGCATTCGCCCCAGTTCGAAGGCTTCGAATTTGACAAAGCGGACAACTTCAAGGAAAAGAGCCTGTTGAACCTTCTGTTCGTGAGGGGCGTGGTGCTTCCGTCGTTTCATTACAACAACAAGATGTATTCCATGGATATCCACCAGGGCGGCATCAAAGAAGCGGCCGACTACCATAACGACCTTCTTCAAAAGAAAGAAGATACCTGTATCGGTCTGGTGAAAGGCGTTGAAGAGACATGGCCTTTTTCGCTTCTGGTTTTCGTCTGTTCCCAGGTCGCGAAAAACGCGGAAAGCGACATCCGGCGGCTTCTGGACGATCAATAACATTAGTGAAAAAACAAAGGATTGCCTTATGCACAGCCCGATTAAAATCAAGGCGGTTGCGCTTGTCCTTATGACGATCCTGACGACTGGACTTTTGGGCGGGGACGCTTCGGCCCAGAGCCTGGAGGCCCACAGGGAGACCCTCGACAACGGCATGGTCGTCCTGGTCAAAGAAATGCCGTCTTCCCCGGTGGTGGCCTTCAACGCCCTCATCAGGGACGGTTCGGCCACCGAAGGCCGGTATCTGGGGACCGGGATATCCCATTTCGTGGAACATATGCTCTTCAAGGGCACCGAGACACGGGGCGTGGGCGAGATTGCTGAGGACGTCAAATCGCTGGGCGGCATCATCAACGCATCGACGGGTTTTGACAGGACGAGCTACATCATTGAAGCGCCAGCGGACCAGTTCCGGCCGGCCCTGGATGTCCTGGCCGACATGCTCATGAACGCGGCGTTTGATCCCGAAGAAGTCAGAAAGGAGAGGGAGGTCATCCTGAGCGAACTGCGCCTTTACTACGACAATCCGGACAGGCGACTGAGCGATCTGGTTTTCGAGAGTGTCTATACGCGGCATCCCTACAAGCATCCGATCATCGGTTACCCGCCTTTATTCCGGTCGCTGGACAGACAGGACCTGGTGGACTTTTACAGAGAACGTTACGTGCCGAACAACATCGTTTTGGCCGTAGCGGGGAACGTCGACAAAGAAGAGGTCCTCTCCGCCGTCACGGAGAAATTCCGTGATTTTCAGCCCGTTCCCTACAGGACGCGCAACCTCCCGGAAGAGCCGCCTCAGACGGGCCGTCGCGAGCTCCGGGAAGGGTTTCCCGCTGACCTGGCACGGCTGTCCCTTGTTTATCAGGGCGTGGCCGTCAGCGATCCGGACATGGTCCCGCTGGACATCCTGTCGGCGATACTCGGCCACGGCGAAAGTTCGCGTCTTCATCTGGATATCGTGAAAGGAAGGGAGCTGGCCTATTCGGTCTCCACGATGAATTATACGCCCATAGACAAAGGGCTTTTTGAAATTTCATGTCTCCTGGAGGAGGGCCAGGTCCGTCCCGCGCGAAAGGCCATCAGGGAGCAAGTGGAGCGGATCAAGCGAAAAGGAGTGCTTCCGGGAGAACTGGACAAGGCCAAGAATCAGCTGACCAGCCGGTTTGTCTTTGGCCGTCAAAAGGCGGGCAGCGTGGCCTACGAGATGGCCGTGAGCGAGGCCTTTACCGGAGATCACGATTTCAACAGCGGCTACATCGAGGCCGTCCGCCGGGTGGAGCCCGCCGACATCCGGAGAGTGGCCCGAAGGTATCTGAACGACACCGCGCTGAACGTGATCGAACTTTTACCGAAGGAAAAGCCGCGGGACGTCATGGAGGAAGAGAAAACGGCGCCGGAATCTGCCGTCGAAAAACACGTCCTTGACAACGGTTTGACTGTCCTTCTGCGCGCGGATGACAATTTTCCCCTCGTTGCCCTGGGGGTCGTCCTGCAGGGCGGCGTGCACCAGGAGAACCCGGGGATGAACGGCGTGAGCCGTCTACTGGCCAACCTCTGGACCAAGGGCTCACGAACCAGGACGGCGGATGAAATCGCGCGCGAGGTGGAATCACGCGGGGCCAGCCTGGACGCCTTCTCCGGACGCAACAGCGCCGGATTGACCTACAAGTCCTTGGCCAAGAACCTGGCCTTCGGGATCGGTTTGGTGGAAGAGCTCATTGAGAGTCCCGCTCTACCCGAAGACGAATTCCGGAAAGAGAAAAACAGGACCGAAAGCGCGATCCGCGAACGCGACAACGATATTTACGACGCGACGGTCAAGGCCATGAAAGAAAACCTTTATACCCGAAGCCCTTTGAGGTTCACCGCCCTGGGCACCCTGCAGAGCGTGCGGTCCCTGACGCGGCAGGATGTCGTTGATTATTATGAATCGCTTAATTCTCCCGATAACATGGTCCTTTACGTTTTCGGCGACATCGACGAGGATGAGGTCCTCGTGTCGGTGAAGAAACGGTTCGGGGACTTGAAGCCGAAGCCGGTGGATCTGAGAAAAGAGGTGGACGAGGATCTCATCCGGGAGCAAAAGACGATCGAGAGAACGATGGAGAAGGAGCAGGCGCTCGTGGCCGTGGGATTCCAGGGCCCGTCGATGAAAAGCCCGGACCGCTACGGGATGACTGTTGCCGCGAATCTTTTGGGCGCCCCGCTTAACGGCAGGATCTTTGTCCGGATCAGGGACGAGATGGGCGAGGCCTACAGCCTGGGCGGCTATTATGTTCCCGGACTGGACCGGGGATTCGTGTATTTTTATGTGGGGACCACACGGGAGAGCGTGCCTGCTGTCCGGGAGGCCCTTTTGGACATCATCGGTGAGCTGGGCCGTGGAGAGGTGACGGGACAGGAGCTTGAGAGCACGAAGACATATCTGGCGGGCACCCACGCGATGAGTCTGGAGACCAACGCGGGCCTGGCCCTGACCAGCGCCCTGGATGAACTGTATGGCCTGGGACACGACCATTTCAGGCGCTATGAGGAAAAGATCGACGGGGTGAGCGCGCGGGAGATCCTGCATCTGGCGAGGACGTACCTGGACCCGCGCCGCGCCGTGGTCGTGATCACCTATCCGGAGGAGGCCTCCGGGGTCGCGGAAACCGGTCGGTGATGGCCTTCCACGTCGGCCGTTTGAGGGAGTTTAGTATTTACAAGCGCGTGAAACGGTGATAAATTACATTAACCTTTTTGAACGAATAGGGAATCCGTATAATGGCCGAAGACCAGAACAAAGAGCTTGATCTGGAGCGTGTGATCCTGGAAAAACTGGCGGGAAAATTCACCCTCCTCCAGTCGCGCTCGGAGAAGGAGAACATCGTAGCCTCCGTTTTAAGCGAAAGCCGGATGCAACATGACCGGCGGCAGATTGAAAAAGACCTTCAGCGGCTGAGCGTTTCGGAAGAGCGCATGAAGTTTATCAAGAGCTTTCTCTCCTACGGGGTCATCGAGGACCTCCTTTGCGATTCGCAGATTGAGGACATCATCATCAATGCGCTGAACACGATCTATGTGCACCATTCGCAGAAAGGACTGGTGTCCACGGACAAGAGGTTCACGTCTTTCCGCGAATTGGACAATTTCATAAGGAAACTGCTTCTGTTCAGCGGGAAGACGGAGATCAAGAAGATCATGAACCTGGAACTGCCCAACCTTGAGGGCCGTGTGAACATCGCGATGTCCCCCATGGGGCCGCAGATCACCATCACGAAGGCCAAGGTGGAGCCTTTGAGCATCATCGACCTGATCAAGAGGGGGACGATGACCTTTGAGGTGGCCGCCCAGCTGTGGATGTACATCGAAGGCCTTTCGATCCGTCCGGCCAACATCATTATCGCCGGAGGGCCGGGCACGGGCAAGACCACGCTCCTCAACGCCCTTTTCAGTTTTGTTCCCAAGAACGAACGGATGGTCGTCATTGAAGACACCCTGGAGCTGAATACCTTTCTGGAAGACAGCTGTTCCCGCCTGGAGAGCGACGACGAGATATCGCTGGCGGACCTCGTCAAGAACAGCCTGCGGATGCGCCCCGACAGGATCGTCGTCGGTGAGGTAAGGGGGGAAGAGGCCCGTGACATGATCACCGCCGTCAATATCGGCAAATACTGCTTGGGGACTATCCACGCGGCGACCTCCCGCGAGGCCATCCTGCGCCTGCAGAACGAGCCCATGAACGTACCGGAGGTGCTGGTCAACCTGGTCGACGTTTTCATTATCATGAAGCGGTTCCACGTCAAGGACCAGGTTTACCGGGTTATCGACGAGATCAGCGAGACCGGCGGCATGGAGCAGAAAATGATTCTTCTGTCGCAGATCTACAAATACGATTACGAGAGCAAGACGATCCGCAACATCACTCCCAGTACGGTCTACCGGGACCGGCTTTCCAAGGTGGCCGGGCTGAATCCCAAGGACGTCCTGGACGACCTGTTCCTGAGGATGGTGGTCCTGCAGACACTGACCGAGAAGAACATCCAGACGATGAACGAGATCAAGTCTTTCTGCCGGGCTTACAACAAAAACCCGGGGGAGGTCCTGGCCAGTCTGGGGCTGGACCGCGACGATTTGCTCAAACATAGACAGCATCGATAAGGGCGGATGACATTGGTTTTTGCGCCTGTAGCTCAATCGGATAGAGCACTAGTCTACGGAACTAGGGGTTGGAGGTTCGAGTCTTCCCAGGCGCGTTTTTCCGCACGCAGGCTTGTCGGTGTGTGATTGCGGCATGGACCGGCCGCTACGGCCTGTACTGTGTCGCCGAGGGAAGAACCCTGCGGGTTCCGCCCAGCAAACCCGGAAGATACACTGCCCCGACCGACATGAAAAAAAAGAGCCAAAGACAGCCCTCCCGAACGCCTGCCGTTTTTCCGTTCGACACCCCGGAAAACAAAAAATTGATATCTTTGATTGCCGATCATATGGGCGACGAGCTGATGCTCATCGACCGAAGCGGCCGCATCGCCTATGTGAATAACGCCGCCTGCCGGGAGACGGGTTATCTGCGCTCGGAATTGACGGGGAGGAATATCACTCAGATTTTTAAAGAGAAAATCGGCGTCAAGGCCTGGCAGGGATCGTATTTTAACGTCCTGAAGAGAAAAAGGCTCCCCTTGAAGTTCGTGCTTGAACGTAGGGTCAAGGGAGGTCATATCCAGACCATCGAGGTGGTCGCCGTTTACTTGAGGTTCAAGATGGGCGACTATGTCCTGTCGATCGCCCGCAATCTCTCATCGCATTTGAAGATGGAAAGGAAACTGCGGGAATCCGAGAACCGTTTCCGGATTTTGGCGGACGCCGCCGCGGACGGCATCTTCACCGTCGACCTTCACGGCGAGATCACGTATGCCAACCACGCCCTGGAAGAGCTGGTCAAGGTCCCCCTCAAAAAATCTTTGGGGACGCATTTTTTGAAGTACGTCAGGGAAGACGACCGGGAGATCGCCATGACGTGCTTTCATCTGGCGTGCAAGGGAATTGTCCACATACGCGAAGAGCTCTGCGTCATCGATGCGGAAGGCGAGCCGATACCCATCGAGGTAAACGTTTCTCCCGTCTACAAGGATGAAAAGCTGGT
This sequence comes from uncultured Planctomycetales bacterium, assembly GCA_964428315.1. Classification (GTDB taxonomy): domain Bacteria; phylum Omnitrophota; class Gorgyraeia; order Zapsychrales; family CAYRXT01; genus CAYRXT01. The sequence continues at coordinate 3,363 of CAYRXT010000058.1, read as the reverse complement.
CGGTATCCACGGGGTCGTGCGCGACATCCGGAGGCGCAAGCAGATGGATACGATGATCCGGGAGAGCGAAAAACGTTACCGGGATCTTTTCGAGGACGCGAACGACGCTCTCGTGCTGACGGATCTCGGGGGGGGCGTCCTGAACGCCAACCATCAGGCCGAGACCCTTTTTCAAAGAAACCGCCTCCAGATGATGGGTTGCCCCCAGGAGGATTTTTTTCCGGCCGAACAGATCGGGAAGTACAAAAAGTTTTTCAGGATGGTCCGGGAGGAAGAGGCGAAACCATGCGATCTGAAGATCGCCGATAGCAGAGGAAAGCAGACACCGGTGTCCGTTCAGGGACGCAGGATTAACGCCGCCGGACGGGATACGCTGATTTTCCGCTTCATCGATCTCTCCGAAAGGATCCGGCACGAGGAAGAGTTGCGGGAAATGAAAAAGATCGAGGCACTGCAGATATTCATAGCCGGGACCGTGCAGGAAATACGTTATCCCCTCCTGACCATTCTCAACCACACCCAGGAGACGCTGAATCGCTACAGGACGCGGGAATTTGAATACATCGGGTACCGGGAGTTCGCCGATATCATCAGGACCATGGAGAAGATCAAGGAACAGGTCCGCCAGTGCTGCGAGATCACGAATAAACTGTTGGCACTGAAGGCGCATAAGACCTCGGTCCGTAAACGAGAGTGCGATGTCAACAGGATCCTCAGGGAAACCGTGGCCCTGCGCAGGAATATCTTGCTGAGCGCCAATATTGACGTGAGGTTCCGGCTGAAGGGGCAGATCCCGAAAGCCGCGATGGCCCCGTACGAATTCGAGCAGGTCGCGGGGCATGTCCTCACGAACAGTATTGAGGCCATGCCCAGCGGCGGTTCGATCACAATCCGCACCTATGTGAGGAGCGGTCAGGATTATGTCTTCGTCGCCTTCAAGGATGAAGGCATCGGCATCGCCAGGGACGCGCTGCCGCATATCTTCAAACCCTTTTTCACCACCCATGAGAAAGGCCGGGGGCAGGGGGCCGGACTGGGCCTGTCTATCGTCAACTCCATTATTACTTCGGTCAACGGCAGGATCCGGATCGAGAGCAGTCTGCGCAAAGGCACCTCGGTAATCCTCGCCATACCGCAATTCAGGAAGAAAAGACCGAAGATATCGGGAAAAAGCAGGAAAAAATAGGATGAGCGCGGACGCACGTTGGATGCGCGAAGCCCTCAGGATGGCGGAACGCGCCTTTGAGAGCGATGAAGTCCCTGTCGGGGCTATGATTGTCTGCCGGGAAAAGGTGGTCGCCAAGGCCCACAACCAGGTCGAGACCCTGAAAGACCCGACCGCGCACGCCGAGATGATCGCCTTGACGCAGGCGGCCAACGCCCTTGGCTGCAAGTGGTTGAAGGACTGCGCCCTCTATGTTACAATCGAGCCTTGTTTTATGTGTGCCGGGGCGCTTGTCCTGTCCCGGATCGGGCGCGTGTGCTTCGGCGCCTTCGACCCGAAGGCCGGCGCGTGCGGGTCCCTGGCGAACGTCGCGCGCGATCCCCGTTTGAACCACAGCATAGAGGTCGTCCCGGGCATTTTGGAAGAGGAATGCTCGCGGATGATGAGCGAGTTCTTCAGACGCAAACGCAAGGCCAGGATAGCCCTTGAGAATTAGGAGGGGAATTTGATCGTGCCGGAACGGGACGCGGAATGAAGGGAGGCCTCCCGCGGGATCCGGGATCCCGCGCGGCGTTCGAGGTCCGCACGCGATTTTGAAAAAATTATCCGGAGAGGTGCCGGAGCGGCTGAACGGAGCTGCCTGCTAAGCAGTTGGTCTCCTTGTGGGACCCGAGGGTTCGAATCCCTCCCTCTCCGCCAGTTGTTAGGTGAACTCTTCCGTCGAGAGCCAAAGTTCGTTTTGGCTTACGTAGAAGGGGATTCGAACTATTTATAGAAAGGGGGTATCAATGAAGACATTTTTTAAGTGGGTGCTTTATGTAATATTTTTGATTCTGCCTCTGTTCCTGTTGCGATTTGTCGGTTTTCTGGGAAATCAGATGCGTTGGGAAATCGGAAGTCCAACAATGCCCGGACACAATTGGTTTCGATGGAGTCATGCGTATTTGATTCTTGGATCGCTTTTTTGTTTCACTTTGTACATCCCTACAATAATTGCGATTGTGAAGAAGAGTCTAAAGCCGCTTTTGATAACGCTTGGACTTATTATTTTGTTGGTTGTTGGAAGTATTGCTCTAGCTATTGTCGGGAGAAATAACTACTATAATCAGCAAGCAAAGAACGCTGAGAAAGCTTTAGCAGAAAATCCAAAGGATTCTATGGCTTTGGAGAGAATGGCGATCGCTTATTCAGAGAAGGGCGAATATCCTAAAGCAATTGAACTTTTCAATAAAGCTTTGGAAATAACAAAAGACCCTGCCTATGTTATTCATGATCGTGGAAGCGCTTATGCAGGAGCCAAATCATATGATTTGGCGATAGCCGATTTTACTAAAGCAATGGAAATGAAACCCGATCAGAAGGATTTTGTGGCACAGTGTTACAATGACCGGGGCGTAGCCTATTTTAAGCTCGGGAAATATCAGGAAAGCTATAATGATGTTACGAAGGCCATGGAGATGGGGTATCGAGTTCATCCGGGATTTATTGTGGCATTGGAGGAAAAGGGTTTTAAAGTTTCTCGGTAGTGTTGCGGGCTAAATAGCGTAGTCGTAATTGGGCGTTGAAACAGTTGGTTTATTGGTCTTTGTAGGCTTATTGAAAATGGGTTCGTCAAGGGCAATTAGCCAACCCATACTGCGCTTGCGATGAATTTTTATAAGTAGCGTTATCTCAAGGGTTTGCGAAGTCCTGAGCAAGCGGAGCGAGCCGAAGGATAGGGTTCGCCTGGCGTCTACGACTACCCGCCAGATTTTTTAGTGAACCCTCCGACGGAGACCATGAGGAAAAATGGTCTGAGTTGTCGGGGATTCGAACTTCGTTAACGTAGGGAAGGAGAAAACATGGATAAAAAGAAAAATATTTCGCTTATGGTTGGGCTCGCGATCCCGATCCTAATGATTGTTTTAATCGCGACAAGTATTTACTTGCCATCTTTTTTCGCCCCGCGCCACAGTTTAATTTTCTCTACGTTACGCAAGATAGCTATGGCCAAAATTTTCAATTTGGTGTCGAAAATGGTGTATTAGTTAAGCGTGAAGTCAAATACCCTGAGCATTATACTCCGAAAGAGGCGCGCTTATTTATTCGTGATGTGATAAAAAACACGGACCAGGAGATTACATTTGAAGATGCCCAGAAGTTAAAACTATTGACATACGCAAAAGTAATATACTTATTGCCAAGGCAGATCAGAAGCA
>CAYRXT010000057.1:0-11188 GCA_964428315.1 uncultured Planctomycetales bacterium | reverse complement strand
GGTCAGGAGATCCTGGCCGATTTTTCAGGCTGAAGATTTTTTCAGCAGACCCTAAATAGCCAAACATGGCTTAAGTCATTGATAATAAACAACTTGCCAATAAATAAACCTCTGAATTTTTTGAGTTCAGATTCAAGAATAGCCGTAGGGGCCGTGGGATCTGTGGGAAACCTTCGAGAGTTTCGGTTTTCCACAGATTCCATGGCCCATTTTAGTCGATTATTACCCACAGATTCTGAGAAAGAGCCTTTTAATTAATCCTGTTGAGCAAGAATGGCCATGTTGACGAGCAAGCGCGAAGACGACCCTTATATTGAACAAAAGCAGGAATCCTGGCGCATCTTTAATTCTATTGCCCGCCGATACGATCTTCTCAACCGACTGCTTTCCCTAGGAATTGACATGCATTGGCGGCGTGTGACGGTTGGGCGGATGAAGAAGCGGGGCGGCCGCGTCATTGATCTTGCGACGGGAACGGCCGACATGCTGATCATGGCCGGCAGAAAATGCGATGAGATCCGGGAGGCTTACGGCATAGACCTATCCAAGGAGATGCTTGCCGTCGCTATGAAAAAAATTGAACATGCCGGTGAGGCCGGCCGTCTTCGGCTTGTCAGAGGGGATGTCAATGCGCTTCCCTTTCCCGACGATCATTTCGATATCGCATCCATGGCCTTCGGCATCCGCAATGTCCCGGATCCGCGACGTGCGCTGGACGAGATGCGCAGGATCTTAGCCCCGGACGGCCAAGCGTGTATTTTAGAGTTTTCACGCCCCCGCAGTAAGATGCTTTCTTGCCTTTACCTGTTCTATTTGCAGAATATCGTCCCGTTCGTCGGCTGGCTATTAACGGGTAAGTACGGCGCCTACCGCTATCTCAACCGGACGATTGAAGCATTCCCATGCGGAAGGGATTTTGTCCATCAGATGGAGTCTTGCGGGTTCAGGGATGCGCGGGAGCTTCCCTTGACGTTTGGCATCGCGACACTTTATCTAGGAAGGAAATGAATGTCGTCTCACGCTACTGGATTGCGGGAATATTGCGAACTCAGGAATATCAAAGAAAGGGTCTTTGATTTTCTCAAGAAAAGTGAAAGCGGAGAGCACGCCGGAACAATGAAAAAGTGCGCGCTCATAATGCGCTGTGTTTTGGAAACCGAAGATGTGTCGCCGATCGACTGGCTGGCCGCGCAATCCCAGAAGAGAAAAATTTACTGGTCTTCCCGTGGACGAGCATTTGAGTCGGCCGGTGCGGGTATCGCCGACTGTTGTCAGATGAAAGAGGGGTTTTCGCTTTTGCCAAACGCCGTTTCCCTGGAAGACAGGGTTCATGGGACACAAGACATCCCTTATTTTGGCGGTTTTTCTTTTTACCCTGAGACCCATTCGCAACATTGGAATGTTTTCGGGTGCGGTCAGATGATTGCCCCAATGTTTGAAGTGTTCCGAAATGACAGGAAAACATGGTTCGCGTTTAATGTGCACAAGCGATTTTTAACAATGGGCGCAGAAATGATTAAAAAGGCAGTCCAAAACATTGAGTTTTCATGCGTCAACAAGCAGATTGATCGTCTGGAAATGCTGTCTCGCTGCGATCGTCCCGACTGGTCCATATGGGAAAAGGGAGTGCGGCATGTCCTTGATCGCATTCAGAAGGGTTCCGTTGCGAAGGCGGTCTTGGCCAGGGAGACAGGTTTTACGTTGAAACATCCCGTAAACTGTGTTTCTTTAGCCTCCCATTTATTTACGAGAAATCCGGACTGTTATAATTTCCTTTTTCAGTTCGACAATCATTTAGGGTTTTTAGGGTCTTCGCCTGAACGGCTTTTTCGTCTCAAGGGAGAAGAGGTCTTGACCGAAGCGGTTGCCGGAACGCGCCCGCGGAACAATCAAACAGGTCGGGATGAGGCCTTGGGCGAAGAATTGTTCCATTCTAAGAAAGATAAAAGGGAGCAGCAATTTGTCGTTGATGATATTGTCCAAAGGCTGCATACCGTATGCCGAAACGTCCAAAAGGATGACGCTGCCAGTCTTTTGAAAACAAAAGGCGGACAGCATCTTATAACACGGATGAAGGGCAACAGGAAAGAGGGGATTGGTGTGAACGATGTTTTAAGGGCTCTCCATCCGACTCCTGCCGTGGGTGGTGTCCCGAGAAATGATTCATTGAAATTGATTAAGGGTGTCGAACCGTTCGATCGCGGCTGGTATGCCGGGCCATTCGGATACGTCTCCCAGGAGGAGAGTGAATTTGCGGTGGCCATACGTTCCGGTTTATTAAACGGACGAAAGCTTAATGTCTATGCCGGAGCGGGGATTGTCGAGGGATCCGATCCAAAGGGCGAGTGGGAAGAGATAGAACACAAGATCAACCTTTTCAGCGAGGTCCTGCATGCCGCCGGTTAATCTAAAACGAGGCATGAACTTCTTGTGGGGGGAACTGCTCATCGAGGAGCTTGTGCGTAACGGCGTGGATTATTTCTGTATTTGTCCGGGATCGCGCTCCGCGCCTCTTGCCGTGGCCGCGGCCGAAAACCCCAAGGCCCGTAGCGTGGTCCATTACGACGAGAGGGGGGCGGCATTTTATGCTTTGGGGTATTGCGCGGCATCCGGAAGACCGGCGGCGCTGATCGCCACTTCCGGAACCGCCGGTGCGAACTTTTATCCGGCTGTCATAGAGGCGTCCAAAAAGAAACTCCCTCTCATCGTTTTGACGGCAGATCGACCGCCGGAATTGCGTAAAACAGGCGCCCCGCAGACCATTGATCAGGAGTATCTATTTGGCCGTTATGTGCGATGGCAGTTGGACATGCCCTGCCCGGATAAGGACATCGTTCCGGAATATGTCCTTACTGCCGTAGACCAGTCCGTCCATCGTTCGCGGGGAGAATGGCCCGGCCCGGTACATCTTAACTGCATGTTTCGTGAACTCCTGGCCCCAGCTGAAACAAAAATCAAGATATCCGAAGCCTATATAGAAGGCTGTAAGAAATGGATGAAAGAGAGTAAGCCGTACACGTGCTATGAGAAATGCGATGGGCCCTTCTCACATGCTGGGGCATCTTCTCTGCATGAGGAAATCGGAAAGATAAAGAATGGCATCGTCGTTGTCGGAAAGCTCAAAGGCGGGACGGAGCGGGAGGCCGTCCTGGATATGGCCAAAAGATTGAATTGGCCTGTTTTTGCGGATGTGACCTCCGGACTCAGGCTTGGGTGCGATCATCCCAACGTTATTTCCTATTTCGATCTTATGCTTGCGGGCGCCAGGAAGACGGAAGATTTTACCATCGACGGCATAATCCATATTGGCGGGCGCATGACATCGAAAAGGCTTTACCAGCTTATCAATGAGTGCCGACCGTCAAGGTATGTGATGATCTCGGCGCATCCCCTGCGCAGTGATCCGCTGCACCGGGTCACATTGAGGATTCAGGGACGCATCGCGGACGTATGCCGGGCCGTTTGCGGCCGGATCAAGCCGCGAACCCCGTCAAATATCCTGAGGCATTTACAGCCGTTAAACAGGACAATCCATAACAGCATCGACGACTGGATGAGAACCCGCAGCACCCTGATCGGTCCCGACGCCGCCCGGATTGTTTCCATGCATATCCCCCATGATATGGGGCTTTTTCTGGGCAATAGTCTTTCCGTGCGTGAGATGGACATGTACGGTGATGTCCGGGGCAATGCGGTGAGGGTGGAAGGAAACAGGGGCGCCAGCGGCATAGACGGAAATGTCGCCTCGGCCATCGGCGCTTGCCGGGGCGCAGCACAAGGCATGACGGCGATGGTCGGAGACCTAGCGCTTTTGCATGACCTCAATTCGCTTGCTTTAATCCGGGAAGCGGTCATGCCCTTCGTCCTGGTCGTGGTGAACAATGACGGCGGAGGAATATTTTCGTTTTTACCTGTTGCCAAATTTGATAAAATATTCGAACCCTATTTCGCGGCGCCGCACGGCATGGACTTTTCTTCTTTAAAGGGGATGTTCGGTCTTCATTACTCAAGGGTATCCGATAGAGCATCCTTTATAAGGGAATATGCCCTGGCCTGTCGCCGAAAGGGAGGGTCGCTGATCGAGGTCCCGGTTGATCGCACAGACAATTGCATGATGCAGACAGTATTCTTGAATAAAATAAAAAATATCATCAATAAGGACTGACATTATGGCTAAGCCGAAAACAAAAGTAAAATGGACCCGTTGCGGAAGGTTTAAAGATATCAAATATCATAAAATGAAGGGCATTGCGAAAATCACGATCAACCGTCCTGAAGTCCGCAATGCCTTCCGTCCGCTGACCGTTAAGGAAATGATGAAGGCCCTGGACGACGCACGTGACGACCAGGACATTGGCGTCATCCTGTTGACGGGAGAGGGGAAGGCGGCCTTTTGTTCTGGAGGGGACCAAAAGGTCCGGGGCCATGACGGTTATCGGGACGAGCGGGGGATCGGCCGGCTTAATGTTCTTGACCTGCAGATCCAGATCCGGCGCTGTCCAAAACCCGTCATCGCGATGGTGGCCGGCTATGCCGTAGGCGGAGGGCATGTCCTGCATCTTGTCTGTGATTTGACGATAGCCGCCGATAACGCGGTATTCGGACAAACGGGCCCCAGGGTTGGATCGTTCGATGCGGGGCTGGGCGCCAGTTACATGGCGCGTGTCGTAGGACAAAAGAGGGCGAGAGAGATATGGTATCTCTGCCGGCAATACACTGCTGAGCAGGCATTGGTGTGGGGCCTTGTCAACGCGGTGGTCGATTACGATCAGCTGGAAATCGAAACATTGAAGTGGTGCCGGGAGATACTTGAAAAATCGCCAATCGCCATTCGATGCCTGAAGTCCGCTTTCAATGCGGATTGCGACGGCCAGGCGGGGCTTCAGGAGCTGGCCGGCAATGCGACGATGCTTTTTTACATGACTGAAGAAGGGCAGGAAGGCAAAAAGGCCTTCCTGGAGAAGAGACCTCCGGATTTTTCCAAGTTTCCTTACCGGCCTTAACAAGGAGCGTTTCCATGGCCCCGAATAAACTATCGATTTGGTGGCAGGCCGTTCGCCCGAAAACATTATGGGCGGCTATCGCGCCCGTTTTGATGGGCACGGGGATGGCTTTCGGTGACGGCATCCATCACTGGAAATCCGCCGCTGTCGCACTGTTTGCCGCCCTAATGATCCAGATCGCCACGAATCTCGTCAACGACTATTGCGATTATCAAAGGGGGGTGGACACGGATAAGCGAAGCGGCCCCTTGCGTGTGACGCAGGCCGGTTTGGTCAGCTCTGCCGAGATGTTGGCCGTTATATGCGTCGTGTTCATTATGGCTACGCTGGCGAGCGCTTATCTGATCTGGCGAGGAGGATTCCCCATAATGATCATAGCGCTTTCCTCTCTGATCTGCGCGGTCGTCTATACGGCCGGTCCGTTTCCCTTAGGGGCCAACGGGCTCGGCGAATTATTTGTTTTAATCTTTTTCGGGCCGATTGCTGTCGGGGGCACATATTATGTCCAGGCTCTCGAGATTAATCCGGCCATCATCACCGCTGGATTTGCGCCGGGTCTTTTTTCCGTCGCTATTTTAACGGTCAATAATCTTCGCGATATAGTTACCGACAAAGAAGCGGGGAAAAGGACCTTGGCGGTGCGCATGGGGCCTTCGTTGACCCGCTACCAGTATGTCTTTTCCATCCTAGGGGCATGCCTGATCCCAGTCCTTGTGCACGGAATGACCAGGGATTACCGGTATTCCTTGCTGTCGACCGCGTGTCTTTTTTTTGCCGTCCCCCTAATCAAAACAGTCCTGGAAACGGATGACGGCTCCCGGTTGAACCGCGCCCTGGCCGATACGGGAAAGCTTTTGATGCTGTTTTCCGTCATCTTTATTGCAGGATGGATTGCTTGAGAATCGACCGGCCGTGAAGATTGTCGCCACCCGTCTCTATCGATACGAACTTCCGCTGCATAAACCTCTGTTAGTTTATGGAAAAACCCTGACGCGGCGCCGCGGTTATGTCCTGCGGATAACAAGCGACGGTGGGTGTAATGGATTGGGAGACATCGCAGCCCCGCTGGACGGAATCAGTACGGACACGGATACCGAGGTGAGGAAAGAGGGAGGACTGATTAAAGATGCTCTTGTCGGATGTCAATTTAACGAAAAGCAAAATGTGTTACACGAAGCGTTGGGCGACATCGTCGATCCGATAAGGCTGTCCCCGGCTGTTTGTTTCGCTTTGGAGACCGCATTATATCATGTCCTGGCAGAACAACAGGGCTGGGCCCTGGCGAGCGCGTTCAACGGATCTTATGCTTCCAAGATACCGGTTAACGGTTTTGTCTCGGATCTTGAAAATGGGCGGGGCCGAAAGGAGGCCGAAGCGCTTATGGCGCAAGGATTCCGGACTTTGAAGCTGAAGATCGGGCGGGCGGATATGGAGAAGGAAATCGGCATTATCAGAAAGATCATCGACAGCCTGCCGGAGGACGGCATGTTGCGCCTGGACGCCAACCGGAGTCTCAGCCGTCAACAGGCCATACGGTATCTGCGTTCCATAGGACCGGAAAAAGTTGAATACGTTGAAGAACCGACATCGGACATCCGTGAATGGGAGCATATCGCCTTTAAGACCGGCCATCGTTTTGCAGTCGACGAATCGTTGTTCGATCATCAGGCAGATGAATTATGGCGTCGGTCATGCGTCGCGGCTACTGTTGTGAAACCTTCGTTGATGGGAGGATGGTCGCGTTTGCAATCGCTTATAAGACGAGTTCAAATGTGCGGCAAATATGTCGTTGTCAGCAGTTATCTGGAATCCGGGGTAGGCGTCCGCGCGTTGGTTCATTTAGCCGCTTCCATGGATTTGACGCGGTGGGCGGCTGGAGTCGATACCTTGAAGATTTTCCGTTCCGATCTTCTCCATAGAAAGTTGACCTTTGACAATGGCTGTATTAATGTTAACAATGCCGATATGCATTGGGATGATCTCAAAATGGATTGTTTGGAGGAGCTGCGATGAAAAAGATTCCCTGCCTCCTTCACCGTGCCGCGCGCAGAGCGCCTCACCGCACATTCCTTGTCCAGGGCGGGACAGGATATAATTATAGGGAAGCCGAGGCGAGGGTCCACGCTTTGTCAAAACACCTTGAAGTTAACCGCATCCGTCGCGGTACGCATGTCGGCGTGATTCCCTCGGATCCACGCGCGGCCATCATTGCGATCCTGGCGGTGATGCGAAGAGGAGCCGTCGCCTGCCTGGACAATCCCCGTAACCCGCCGGAACAGTGCCGTAAGCATTTCAGGGCTGTTGGAAGCAAGCACATCCTGCAGTTTGAAGGACAGCGCATATCGTGCGGGAGAACGAGCAAGACCATCCGCATCAACGAATATTTTTCCGCAAAGGTTCCGTTTGACGGCCTAAGGCCGTTTTTCGACGAAGAACAATTAGTCACGGCAACATTCACATCCGGAACGACCGGGACGCCCAAGGCGGTCGTTCTTACCTACGGGAATCACTATTATAACGCGCTCGGATCGAACACGAACATCGAGCTCGACCCCGATGACGGGTGGCTCTTAAGTCTTCCGCTTTATCACGTGTCCGGCCTGGGCATCATCTTCCGGTGTCTTTTGGCCATGGCGACCATCTGCGTGCCGGAAAAGAACACAACGATTGCCCAGGCCATTGACAGATATCCAGTGACCCATCTGTCTGTAGTCGAATGTCAATTGCGTCAGCTCATGAAAAAATCGAAGACGGCAAGGCGCCTGGCCACAATGAAGGCAGTGCTTGTCGGCGGCGGACCGCTTGATCCTGTGCTTATCCGGCGCTGTCTGGATAAGAATATACCGATTCACGTGAGTTACGGCCTGTCGGAAATGGCCTCACAGGTAACAACCACATCGCCTGAAGACAGACCTCACAGGATGGGAAGCGCTGGGAGGGTGCTGCCCTACCGTGAAATCAAGCTTGACGCGGCAGAGGAAATCCTTGTGCGGGGAAAAACATTATTCGCGGGCTATTTGAATGACGGAAAGCTCCAGCGAGGGCGCATGAAAAAGGGATGGTTTCTAACCGGTGATCGGGGATCAATGGATAAGGATAAATATCTCGTTGTGTACGGTCGAAGGGACGGCATGTTTATCTCGGGTGGAGAGAACATCTATCCGGAAGAGATCGAAAATGCCTTGGAAGGCATGCCGGAGATAAGGCGAGCGGTAATTTTGGCTGTGAAGTGCGCGCATTACGGCCGGCGCCCGGCGGCCGTCGTGCAATGCGTTGGCGAAAAACCGCGGGTTAAGGACAGGCTGATACGTCTTTTGATGAGACGACTGCCGAAATTCAAAATCCCCGACAGATTCTATATCTGGCCTGAAGGATACAGTCCTTCGGGGAGCCGGAGAAGCGTTCGCGAAGACATGGCCGGATATTTTAAACGTAATAAAACGGATTTCAGGAAAATGGCTTGAGGGCCTCACGCAGTTCTTTGGGGAGAAGGATCTTTTCTCGGGTGGACTTGGATGTGCTGACATGGACGGTATTGGCCGTGCCGACAAGAGTTCCGTCCTGGTTGGTGAGTCGATAAGACAGTGTGAACGATGTGTCGCCGATGCGTTCAACGCGTATACGGATATCTATTTCGTCTCCGACGTAAACGGGATGCGGAAAATCAGCCTCGGCATGAACGATGGGAAGGTAAAACTGCTCGTCTTTGATCAGCCGGACGAAACTAAAGTTGATATGTTCGCACAAGGACTCATAGGCGTCATGGATAAGATTAAAATGATTGCTGAAGAAGAGAACGCCGGCCGCGTCAGTGTAGTGCAACTTAATTTTTGTTTTGTAGGAATACATGTCAACTCCGCTTGTGGAAACATTATAACAAAGCCCTTATATGGAAAAAACGATAAAATGGAATAAATCAATCAACAGGAAATCGAAATGGGGCTTTGATGACATGTGTGAGATGTCAATAAATGGTGAAAAGTCAATAAATAGGGGAAATGAGGGCTTGTTCGGCAGAAAGATATGTTTACAATAACCTCATAAACAAAATAAAATATGCGCCTTACAGATAATCACGCATATAGGATTCAATGAAAACTTTTTATAGACCTGATGATGTACCTGGTACATACCGAAAGAAGACTGATACAATTAAGGAAAGGAGTTGAGGATGCCTGTGCAGACACAGCAAGTCACTATGAAGGGCAATCCGGTGACGTTAACGGGGGATGAGATCAAGGAGGGTTCAAAGTCGCCGGATTTTAAGGCTGTCGGGATGGATCTTTCCGAAATCACAAATAAACAGTTTAAAGGAAAATGTCTTGTTGTCGTCGCGGTGCCTTCGCTTGACACGAACGTTTGCGACTGCGAAACAAAAAAGATCAATGAGACAGCGGCGAAATTCGCCGGACGGGCGACCTTTGTGACGATCAGCATGGACCTCCCTTTTGCGCAAAAAAGGTGGAAAGAGGCGAATGGAATCAAAAATATCGAGCTCCTGTCGGATTATAAAGATGCTTCTTTTGGCAAGGCCTACGGGGTGCTGATTAAGGAACTGCGTCTTTTGGCGCGCTCCGTTTTCATTATAGATGCAAGCGGAACCGTAAGATATAGGCAGGTCGTTCCTGAGATCACGGAAGAACCCGATTATGATGATATCAAAAAGCATATAGAAGAGATCATTCGATAAGAACAAAGAAAGGCGACAAGAATGGCATACGAGTTACCCAAGTTAGCGTATACCTACGACGCGCTGGAGCCGCATATTGATGTCAAGACGATGCAGATCCATTACGAGAAGCATCACAAGAGTTATGTTGACAAGGTGAACAAGGCCTTGGAAGGCAAGGCCGAACTGGCTGCCAAAAGCATCGAGGAGCTTATAGGAGGGATCGGCCAGCTGCCTGAAGACATACGCACGGCGGTGCGTAACAACGGAGGTGGACATGCCAATCACACCTTGTTTTGGAGCATCATGGGACCGGATAAAGGCGGCGAGCCTGGCGGAGATCTGGCAGAGGCCATCAAAAAGGACTTTGAGAGCTTTGATGCCATGAAAGAAAAATTCGAGCCCGCGGCAAAAACCCGTTTCGGCAGCGGTTGGGCGTGGCTCGTCGTGCAGGAGGGGAAGATGGTTGTCGGTTCGACAGCTAATCAGGATAGTCCATTGATGGATATCTCCGATTTCAAAGGCACGCCGATTCTTGGCCTTGATGTATGGGAACATGCCTATTATCTGAAATATCAAAATAAGAGGCCGGAATATGTGTCCGCATTTTGGAATGTCATTAACTGGGAAGCTGTTGAGGAACGATACAAGGCGGCTGTGAGTTAAAGTAGTAGTGAAAAAGGGTCCTACGCCGTGCGGCGCAGGGCCCTTTTTTTATCCGACTTCGCAGAATACCACGGCTTTTAGCCGTGGATGAATGCGGACTAAAAGCCGTGGCGCTTCGTCGGATTGCGCCTGAAGATTTACGAAGTCGGATAACCCCGAAGCATACGCAGAAAATTTCGGAGAAATGTTCAAGTGTTTATGCAAGGGGTAATTTGGAGAGGGCCCACAGGCTTGCCCGTGGGGCTCCATAGAGAAAATGATACCAGGCATGAAAAGGGTTATGCCGGGAGTGAAAGTTGAGGAACTGAATGTGCAAATTGATCATGTGCACACATTGCCGTCCAAATTAGACGAAATTGAAATTTAGTTGCAAATTACCTGGTGGCTTATGAGATGATTGTTGATGATACGGATCATTAAGCCAATCCCAGATGTGTCTTCTTGAAAAAAGGGCTCTTTCTCAGAATCTGTGGGTAAAGCAGTAAAAAAATAAGCATTGTTGGACCGATTTGTTAGAATGCGGTTGTGAAGCCAGCATTCAAAATCGGAGAAGACCAACAATGCTCATTAAAACAATACTGAATAAAACGTATCCTGTCAAAGGATTCGTTTACGGCAAAGTCAGCCTTGAAAACAATGTGATTGTGGTGGACGTGACAGCCCGGAAAAATTCACGGGCGGTTTGTTCATGTTGTTACGAGCCAGCCCCCACATACGATCATTAGAAAGAGCGCCGGTTTAAATTTATCCCTATTTGGAGATTAAACGTTGAGTTTATCTATCAGCCAAGAAGAGTCCATATGACCTGTTTTTTTGATATAAAGACAGAAGTGGGATAAAATGTAAGTCG
>CAYRXT010000056.1:0-11851 GCA_964428315.1 uncultured Planctomycetales bacterium | reverse complement strand
TCATATGTTCGCACAAATGCAAATGAACTTCCTTTGGTTAGAAAAAGATCAATAAGTCACGATACGGAATTGAAAAGACAACTAAAGTGATTTCCTATATCGGTCGGCTATCGATGGAAAAAAGACCGGCTCTATTCGTGGATATCGCGAAGCGCGTGACTGAACTTTCGAGCGATGAAAAGGTCGTCTTTGTCATTGCCGGAAACGGTTCGTTCAGGAACAGGATAAGAAATCGCATTGTTGAAAAGGAGATGGACGGCAAGATACTTATGACCGGCTTGCTGGACACGGAAGGCGTAAAGGAGCTCCTGGCCGATTCGTACCTGTTTGTGCTGGTCTCATGGATCGAAGGCATTCCTCTGACGATTGTTGAGGCCCTCTCAATGGGGGTGCCTGTTGTAGCGACCGAGGCGGGAGCGGTAAGGGAGGTTGTAAGGCATCAGGAAAACGGCTGTCTTCTACATCCTGTCAAAGATGTCGTTGAAACGGCGGCAAGAACTCTCGTCCATTTGTTGCGCGAAACGGGAAGCCGGGAAAGGCTGGCCCGTCAGGCCAGGCCGTCGATCCGCGAAGAGTTTTCTCTGGAAAAATACGGCGAACGCGTAGCCGCTCTTTTTAACGAAATGTGCGGCGGGTCGAAATGAAAAACAAAACGTATATCATAGTCCGCAACGATGATCCGGGAGCCTTAAGCGATCCCGTTAAAGATCGGAGAGTCTTGGAGATCTTCAAACGATACCAGGTCCCCCAGGTCCTTGCGGTCATCCCTCGCAATGTGGATGATCCCCATGTTTGGCACAGCGGAAGTTATCATCCCCTCAATGAAAATGGTGACGAGGTCGCGCTGCTTCAGGAATACCTTGAGAAGGGTCTTGTGGAAATTGCCCAGCACGGGTTTACACACCAGACCAACCGGTTGAGGCCGAGCATTAAAGATGAATTGAACGACAAACGTTATTTCCCGGGCATTGACCGGAAATGGACATATTACCAACCCGAACACCCGCAGGGCTACAGCGAATTCAGCGGACTGCCTTACGACGAACAGGAAGAGAAGGTGCGCCGCGGCAAGGGGCTGATGTCCAAAGTGTTCCGCAGAGAATTTGAATCCTTTATTTTTCCATGGAACTCATATGACAAGGCCTCTTTAAGGTCTGTAAAGAATAACGGCTACAAGTATGTCCCGGCCCAGGACGACGTCTACGTCAATACAGGGATATGCGTCATCGGCTGCTGTTTTTGGGACTGGGAGATGGATGAGTTCCGCCGTGCGCTCAGCGAAGCTCAGACCCGCGGCAAACCGGTTCTGTTCCAGTTCGCCTATCATTCCTGCTTTATTTCCGAAGAGACGCTGGAAGAGATCGATAGCTTTTTGCAAGAATATTCCGCAAAAGAAAACATTGTGTTTATAACCCCTAAACAAATACCTGATTCAATCCCATGGGCACCGGTGATCATTCGGCTGCGCTCTTTCATGCGGATGCTGGAAAGGCGGATCGGGAGTTATACTGATGAACAGATTGGGGCCCGGAAATATTATATAAACGATGCGGGATATTATCTTGGACGGATAATCCGGTATCTGGCAGCTTTGTTTATCTTAAAGATTGTTGTTGGTCTAAAGGGGAAATTTTTTACGAGGATCGTCAAGAACCGTCTATTGAGGTTTAGCCGCCAGGCGAATCTCATTGAGATATAAATCAAGAAGACAATAATCATCGCACTGAAAATGACCGATACACATTATAAGCCTATTTGCGGCGATCGTCCGGACAAAAGCGGCGTGCGTGATGGGGATAACGCGACAAAGATCCTAAAGACATTACCCTGCCGCGTCTCCGTTGTTTTGTATTGCACGCAAAAAGAAGAAAAGTATATCAAGCAGGCTATCGATTGCTGTCTTACTCAGACATACAGAAATCTTGAGTTGATTGTCGTTGATGACGCGGGATATTCAGAGATCCAGTGGGACAAGAAGTCTGCTTTATTCGCCCGCTATTCTGATGATCCCCGGTTTCTTCTTATAAGGAATAAGAAGTCGCGCGGGCTGGGTTATGCATTAAACCAGGGTTTTAGAATGGCTCATGGGAAATATCTGACATGGATTCGCGCCAGTCATCTATTGCATGAAGATGCGTTTCTCCGATTGCTGGTCTCTTTTGAACGGTTTCCGAAAACCCACTTTGTTTACTCCGATTATATTCTGGTCCAGCCGGATTCTAATGAGACTCATTGCATCCAGGCGCCGAACACCATGGATTTTCATGCCGTTGATGAAATGAGCCCTTGTTTTATGTATACCCGGGACTTGTATGAAGCCATAGGGGGCTATCGTTTCGCCTTCGGGGCGGCGGCCGATATCGACTACTGGATCAACGTCCTCGAAAAGTACAGGATGATGCGCTGTCCCGAAACACTGTGCTCCCGCATCGATGATCCCTATTTTATGCCGCGGGTTGAAAGAATGCGGAGGCTGCTTTACCGGCGGTTCATTTTATATCACAAACGGTACATTTCACTGGAAAGTCTTGAATCCGGGGTGAAGGCATTCAAAAAAAGGCTTCGGAAACACGCTAAAGACCGCAAGGAGTATTTTTTCCTGTTGAATAAAAGCGTTTTTGAAATGATGCGGGTCTCATTCCGATCCGGTATTTTGTACCTAACAGTTCTGACTTATGTCGACCACCGGGACATGCTGAATCTTGATGCTGCAAGGAAGAGATTGAATAAACGGCGCAAGACCGATGCGAAGCTGGTCCACTTGGGTGCCGCCATGCGACGGGTAAGCATCGTCGTCTATTCAGGTGGGGGAGGTGAAAAATATCTGGACCATGCCCTGGAATGCTGTTTAAGGCAGACATATCCTTTTGTTGAAGTCATCGTCATTGACGATGGCTCAAAGACAGAAGAGAAAAGTTACAAAAAAACGAAGATATTCCGAAAGCACAAAAAAGACCCGCGCTTTTTTGTCATCAGAAACAAGCGATCTGCAGGGCTGGGGAGGTCCTTAAATCAGGGATTCGACAGAGCAAGCGGACGATATCGAACATGGATCAGAGATATCCATTTTCTGGATCCGGGCGCAGTCGAAAAAATGGTCCGCTATCTTGATGATAACCCCGATTCCCCTTTTGTCTATTGCGATTACTGGACTTTAGACCCAGAGAGCGGGAAAAAACGCCTGAATAAAATGCCCGATTACATTGACTATAACCGTGTCGATAGATTCAGCCCTTGCTTCCTTTACAAGAAAGATCTGGGCCGTGAAGTGGGCCGTTACCGGAATGTCTATGATTCGGCAGCCGACATCGATTATTGGCTTCGCATTATCCAAAGACATGCCATGCGGTATTATCCCGAGCCGTTATGCGCCCACGCGGATGTTTCTTATTATGGCAGCCGCATCGACCGCATCTACCGGCTGTTATTGAGGAAATTTCTATTGTACAGGGGAGGCTATATCACCAGGGAGAGCCTTCAGGCCGCAATTCTGAGATTTCGACAACGTTTGGAAGCACACGCACAATCGAGAATGGAATACCACGCCCTTTTGACGCGGAGCATTTGGAAAATGTTCCTGGTGTCGCCGCGCACGGGTTTGCTCTTTTCAGCGCTACTGATTTATATCAGCAATCCCGAAGCATGGGACTCGTTGTCCAAACCGTTGTTGGCATGGAACAAAAGCTTGCGAATGTTTGTGCTGGAGTGGAGTCTTGTGAGAAATAAGAACGCGGATAATGTTTTGTGTCTTATTCCCAAAGTTGTTCTGGGCGGTGCCGAAAAGGTAATTAAGGACATCGTTCAACAGTTATCGGTCCACGGCTATTGTTTCCATCTTTTGGCCTTTAAGGGAGAGAACCATTTCTGGTGCCGGCAGTTTCTGAGAATTTTCGACAACACTGTCCTCATGAAGAAAGGTTTCAGTCCGGACAGCTTTACTTTCGACGAAGAGTATTACAGGTATCTTAAGCTTCTTGTGAACAGATTGAATATCCGCATCATCATGATTTCCAACGCCAAGACTTCCTATGCATGTTTAGAAAAATTGAGGGAAGACTTCCCCGATGTCTGTCTCATTGATATTCTTCATTCCGAAGCATCCCCGGCCTTTCATCATGATGTGCGCCGGGTCGCGCCCCTTATCGACAGGCGGGTATGTATAAGCCGCCGTCTCGGAATCTGGCTTCGTCGGGATTATGAAACAAGGGGAAGGGCGCATTTGGCAAGCAGGATCAACGTCATCCATAACGCCAATGACATGGAGTACTTTCAAAACAAAAGGGCCATAACCGGCATGTTTAAGAGTCGGCTGCAGCTGGACCAGGATGCGAAGCTCATCGCATTTATCGGACGCCTGGCCGCAGAGAAAAGGCCTCTTGTCTTCCTGGATGTGGCCCGGAAAATCCTGAAGGAATGTCCGGAAGACAAATATAGTTTTGTGATTGCCGGCGAAGGTTATCAGAGGAAAGTTGTGGAAGACAGGATCCGTCACCTTGGTCTGCAAGAGAAAGTCATGCTGTTGGGAATGGTGCGGCCGGAGGCCGTCAGGGACATCTTGCAGGACTCTTATGCCGTCATGATAACGTCTTTAAATGAAGGACTGCCTCTCGTGGCTGTCGAATCCATGGCCATGAAGGTGCCCGTCATTTGCACCGATGTCGGGGCCGTCAGAGAGGTGATCAAAGACGGGGTTAACGGTTTTGTCGTTCCCGCGGATGAAAAGGTCGTGGAATCATTTGTTAGCTGCATCCATAAGCTGGTCCGAGATCCCGACACGCGAAGATCCATTGCCGAAAACTGCCGAAGTTCGGTTATGGAAGAATATTCTCTGGATAATTTCAGGAGACGTTATCGCGAATTACTGGATGGCCTTTTGGCCGGTGACAAGGAGGCGAAGGCCGCCGGTGATGACGAGGAGGAGCGGTCGTGAACAATCGGATATTCTGGCTTCTGACGGCTTTATGCGTCGCTCAGATAATGGGATTTGTCCGGGTTGCGGATTCCCAGGAGCAATATATTGTGAAATCGGTCAGAAGCGGAGAATCATTCTCTCTCGAATCAGGCGGACGTGTCATGCTCCGTGACATTGAAACGCCGGAGCCAAAGGACGGAATCAAGGCGCGAAAACAGAGGCATGTGTTCAATTCAAGCCTCGCGGAATTGCTTGAAATCGGCATGATGGCAAAGGTCTTTCTTGAAGAATTTGTCAAAGGCCAGGAGGTCTTGCTGGAATTTAGCGGGGCTGAAAAGGACCAGTACGAGCGGTATCAGGCTTATGTCTGGTTTAGACCAAAAACCGAACATGTCTCGCTGTTGGTTAATGAAGACTATATCTGGTCCTTTAAGGAAAACGGAAACGGGGAAATGAATATCTATGTCTTTTTAAACGCGTTGTTGCTCAGAGAGGGGTTCGCTCGGGTCGAAGTGAAGATGCCGAAGGCCATGTACTACGACCTCTTCCTGAAGTTGGAGAAAGAAGCGCGAGAAAACAAAAGAGGCATATGGAAATGAGGATAGGTTATTTTATAAATTTTTCCTGGAATCCCGTTCGTTCAGGCGGTGGGATACACGCTTATCAACTGGCCAAAGAACTGAGAAAGCGGGGGCATACGATATGCAGGATGTACCCCGATCTCCCGGGTGACGAGATCGTGAAACGTTTCCGGCAAAACGAGTGGTTCCGTTTCCTAAAAGGCATAGATGTTATTTATATACGGGTACACGAACTTCTTCAGACTGACAGGTTCACTCTGCTGAAATTCCTGAAATTATCCGGGCTTCCGGTAATCTGGGAAATCAATGCGCCTTTGGATGAGAATCTGAGCCTTGGGATGTCTGCCGCGCAGGTGAAGAGGCTGGAATTCTGGCGCGCTTTTTTTGCTAGGTTTGTTGACGCGGCCATAGCGACATGTGACGAACTGAAGGAGTATGCGCAGAAGAAGCTCTGCATCCGAGATAGCCGTTCGGTTCCACTGGGTTCGGATCCCCTGATGTTTACTCCGCAGAAAAAAAACGGGAATGTTTATCGGGGATACCGGAACAAGTTCAAGGTTGTCTGGGTGGGTTCCGCCCAGTACACATGGCAAGGGTTGAACGACATCTTTCGAGTGGCCCGTATTTTAGAAAAAAAAGATCCGGCAGTGGAAATTTTCGTTATTGGCAAAAAGGAGAATCAGACGCTGGACAATCAGGGATTAAATAATGTGCATATCATCGATCGGATGCCCTACGAGGATATCCCCGCGCACATTGCATCCGCGGACCTGGGGTTATGTCTTTATAATTTGGATGGCCAGTCCAACGGATTTTATCGTTCGCCGCTGAAGCTTTTTGATTACATGGCCTGTAGCCTGCCCGTTATCGCCACACGCATCGGGCAAGTAGCCAAGATCATCGAGCACGGACGGAACGGTTATCTGATTGATCCGGGTAATCCGGAGATGATTGCGGAACATATCTTGGAGATAAAAGAAAACCGCGCAAAGGCCGCTCGTATGGGAGAGAATGCGCGTCTCGATATACTACGATATTACAACTGGAAACGCGTAGCGGATGATACGGATGAACTTTTAAAAAAACTTGTAAGGAGAAAATATGCTGGAACTCATTAAACAAAGAAACAACAGGGAACTGTTGTGGGCCTTTACAACCCGGAACATCAAACTTAAATTCAAAAAAACTTTTTTCGGCCTGCTTTGGGCGCTGTTTATGCCCGTTGTGGTTGTCTTCTCGGGGATACTTGTTAAAGTCGGACTGTCAAAATACGCGGGACGACCATTCGATTTCTCTCAAATAGCGACCATTCTCGTCAAATCACTTCCCTGGGCCTTTTTTGTCGGAGGGCTGAAGCGGGCCACGGGCAGTCTGGTTGGAAATATCGGTCTGCTGACAAAAATCAATTTTCCCCGGGCTATATTCCCGATATCCTACATCCTCAGTCAGTTGTTCGATTTTCTTATTGCCGGAGTGATTTTCTGCGTTGTGTTATGTTTTACGGACATTGGAACGAGTATTCACCTATTATGGATTCCCTGGATCATTTTATTCCTAATCATGTTCACTACCGGCTGGGGTATGGTTTTAGCATGCGGCAACGTGTTTTACCGGGACGTACGCTATATTATCGATGTTATCCTGACATTTGCTATATTTTTCACGCCGGTTTTTTACGAGGCCGATATGTTCGGAAAATGGGAGACCCACGTGCTGATTTTGAACCCGGTAGGTGCCATGCTGGAAAGCATCCATCAGGCGGCCGTCCTTCATCAGGCGCCGGAAACGGTCTGGTTCCTGTATTCGGGGGCAATCTCGGTGCTGATTCTTTGGATAGGATTCCTTGTTTTTGAAAAAACACATCCGCTCTTTGCGGAAAACATCTGAGGAAGGAATCGTTAATGGATATGATAGAGTTCAATGACGTTTGGAAGAAATTTCATAAGGGAGAAAAAATCTACACCCTGCGCGACACTCTGCCCGCACTGACCGAGATTTTCCTGCGCAGAAAGGTCAAGGACGGTGAACTGCATGAAAAGGAATTTTGGGCCCTGCAGGGAGTGAATTTCCGGGTTAAAAAAGGCGAAGTCCTCGGGGTCATAGGGCCCAACGGCGCCGGTAAAAGCACTATTTTAAAACTTTTATCTGGGCTTATGAACCCCACAACGGGGGATTTTAAGGTCAAAGGCCGCCTGTCCGCGCTGATCGAGGTAACGGCCGGTTTCCACGCGGATTTTACCGGCCGTGAAAATGTCTATTTTAACGGTATGGTGCTGGGCATGACAAAAAAGGAGATCGATTCGAAATTCGACGAAATCGTGGAATTTTCCGGCATCGGTGATTTCATTGACACTCCCGTCAAGCATTATTCCTCGGGCATGTCGGCGCGTCTTGGTTTTTCAGTGGCCGCGCACGTCGATCCTGAGGTCCTATTGATAGACGAAGTCCTGGCGGTGGGAGATATCGCCTTCCGGCAAAAATGCGCCAGGAAGATGCGGGAGCTGTTTAAATCCGGGGTTACAATCATTCTAATAACCCACATGGTAGCCATGGCAGAAAACCTCTGTCACCGCGTAATTGTGCTGGACCAGGGAAAAGTGGTTAAGGAGGGTGACCCTAAAGAGGCCGTCCCCTTTTACCAGGATCTAATGTCCGTTCAGCAGAGGAAAACACTAAAAAGGGTCGAAAAGCATTCCTTGAAGAGGGCGGATTTCCGGGGTGCGGCCGCAGTCGGAATCACCAGGGTGGGAATCTGTGATCCTTCCGGCGCCGAAAAAGAGGAATTCAGTTTTCAAGAACCGATAAGCGCGTTTATTGAATATGATGCCTCTAGCCGGATCGAAAATCCCGTTTTTGTGCTTGAAGTGCTCCGTTCGGACGGGATCTTGTGCTGTTATTCGTCATCAAAAGATGCAGGTCTGGAAGTGGAGGCCATTGAAGGTAAAGGACGTCTCCAGGTGACGCTATCGCAAACGCCTTTGTCTCCCGGTGCCTATATCACACAGGTTTCAATTTGGGACAGCGGCATGATCCACGCCCATGTGGTGGTCAAGAAGGGAATCTTTAAAATTTTATCACATGGGCTGAGCGTGCCATCCAACAGCGTGATCCTTGTTGATTCCAAGTGGGAAGACAAAACAAAGCCTTCATTTTCATGACCCGCAAATTGTCGTGTCCCGGGAAATTTCAATCGCTGAAAATCGCCGTTGTCACCGGTCTTTTTCCGGTCACCTCCGAGACCTTTGTCGTGGACCACATCGCCGGGCTTATAGAGAAAGGACATACCGTGGATGTTTTCGCTTTCGGGCCTCCGAGGGAAGCGCCACATATCCATTGGGAGATATCGCGTTACGGATTAATGGACAGATTGACGATCTTTCCTTACTATCGGCTTCCCAAGGGCGAAAAAGAGCGGTGGAAATATTTTATTCGATTTTTAAAAAACGCGGGCTGGCGCCACCCCGTTTGGCTGTCGCGGTGTTCGGCCTTTCTCAAACGCGGCCCGTCCATTTATTTTTATGTCACAGCCATGGCCGAACCGTTGATGAGACGGAGATATGACGTGATCCACTGTCATTTCGGAACAAACGCCCAGCCGCTGACATTTGTGAAGAAGATCTTCAAACGATGCGGATTCTTTGTGACATTTCACGGGTACGATGTGCGCAGGGGGCTTGAGGGCCAGGCAGATTATCATGAACTCTTCCGGTGCGTGGACCGGGTGATTTCCATATGCGGTTTCAACCGGGAAAAACTTGTCGCCTTGGGATGTCCCGAGGATAAGCTCGCTTATCTGCCCAACGGCGTTGACGTTGATTTCTTCCGGCGCCAGCCTGATGCCGCCCGTTCAAAGCGTTTCGTTATCATCACTGTTGCCCGCCTTCATAAGGTAAAAAACATCCCTTTCGCTTTGGACATCATAAAGGAGATTGTAAAAAAACGGACGGATGTGGAATACCGTATTATCGGTGAAGGAGAAAGTCGATCAGAAGTAGAGGGACGGATTGAGCTGCTCAATCTAAACTGCCACGTCAGGTTGATCGGCGGAGTCAAACACCATCAGGTTCGAGATCACCTTGCCCAGGCGGATATTGTACTGCTCACGAGCCTAAACGAAGCCCTGCCCGTGACCCTATTGGAGGCGCAGGCCATGGAAATCCCCGTCGTTGCCACGCGTGTGGGCGGTGTCTGCGAAGCCGTTTGCGATCAAGTTTCAGGAATTCTTATTGATCCCGGTGATGCCAAACGGGCCGCTAAACAGATTTTGGAACTTATGGATGACCCGGCGCGGTGTGAGTCGATGGGACGGGCCGGACGGGAGTTCGTTAAAAGCAGGTTTAACAGGGTTAAGGTTTTACAGGACATGGAAGGGCTTTACTATGGGAAACCATGATTTCGGCCAGCCGGTGGTCAGCGTCATAATACCTGTCTATAATCGCGCAGGGTTTCTCAAAGAAGCGCTGGAAAGCGCAAAGAATCAAAGTTTTAAAAATATGGAGATTATCGTAGTCGATGATGGGTCCACTGATGAGACAGTGGAATTTTTGAGGAAGGACAGGGGAATCAGGGTAGTCCGTCAAGAGAGGGGCGGCAATGCTTCGGCGCGTAACCGGGGTTTAAAAGAGGCCCGGGGCCGCTACATCGGATTCTTGGATTCTGACGACAAGTGGCTTCCAGAGAAAACGGCGGCGCAGGTTCGGTTTCTTGAAGATCACCCGGACTTCGCGTTCGTGTACTCAGGGACATGCCTCATCGACGAGCACGGACAGGTCATCGGAGAGCGGCGGCTGCAACCCAATGAGAAAACTACTTATGAATGCCTTTTCGAAAAAAACAGGATCATTTCATTCAGCGTCACCTTGATCAGGCGCTCATGCCTGGATGCCGCAGGCTGGCTTGATGAACATCTCCCCCAATCGACCGATTACGACCTGTGGCTTCGTTTAGCGCGCCGGTATCCCTTTGCATATCTGGATGGCATCTTCACCCATTACCGCGTGCACGACGAAAACATCAGCGGCAATCTGGAGGGCCGAATAAAAGCCCATCTTCACACACTCAGCAAGCCTGAATTAACGGCCGGCATGAGCTGGAAATCTCTGCGGTTGAGGAAGGCATCGGCATACTTTCAGGTAGCGAACCAGTATTTCACAAACGGGCTTTACCGCAAGGGCGCGGCCTGTTACGCACGCGCCGTTCTGTATCATCCGGCCGTTGGCGTTTATCAGTGGAAATACCTTTATCGTAAACAGCCATACGCCAATTGGAAGCGATTCATTCGCGTTTACTATCGTATCGCCACAGGAATAATCAAGCCGAACGAAAAAGACATCAAAATATTTCAAAAGGGCAAGAAGGCGCTGGTTGCGCGATATAACACGTCGAAGACTTGATGGAGATTAGGAAAATTAGTGGCTACCCACTGAGTTTGGATTGCCCGTTCACGAACTGAAACAGTATGGATGGAATGGAGAAAGAAAATGAGAAAATTACTGAGACATCTTAAGGAGGGCATCAAAAGACATCCCCGGTTTAAAAATGCAAAGGAACAGGCCGCTCTGAACTATTGGATCCAGCGCAAGCGAAAGGAAAAGACACTCCAAAACAGCCATTTCGAATTTTATTATACGGAATACTTCGGTTTCGAACGCGGTTTTTATTCGGGGAAGAGAATCCTGGACATCGGATGCGGGGCCCGCGGAAGCCTGGAATGGGCAGATATGGCCGAACGGCGTGTGGGGCTTGATCCGCTTGCGGATGAGTACCGTAAGCTGGAAGGGGACAAGCACAAAATGGAATATGTCAAAGGTTGCTGTGAGCAGCTGCCTTTTGAGGACGGATCCTTTGATGTGGTATGCGCCTTCAATTCATTTGATCACGTGGATGACCTCAATACCTCAATCCGTGAAATCGTCCGGGTGGTCGTTCCTGGAGGGTATTTTCTTCTGATCACGGATGTGCATGACAAGCCGACCCTTCGCGAACCGCAGGTATTTTCTTGGGACGTGGTCAAAAAGTTTCAGACTCAGTGTGAACTGCTGGAAGAAAAACATTATGAAAAGTCCAAAAACAGCCGTGGTATTTATGAAGGTGTTGCCGAGGGGACTCCTTTCGACCATAGCCGATTGGCCAGTCGTTATGGAATACTAGCGGCGAAATTTCGCAAAAAGACGTGTGAACAATAACCAACGACGATTTTTTAAATTATCTATGCCAAGGACCCTCAAAAGAGTTGCTTTTGCCCATCTTTACATTATACTGGAATACGTTATAATTTGACGTAATAAGACGAGGGTATTAAAAGATCATGGGTAAACGCTTGACTCAAGTCGCCACAATATCTAGTGTTGATGTTTAG
>CAYRXT010000055.1:0-12397 GCA_964428315.1 uncultured Planctomycetales bacterium | reverse complement strand
TCCCGGGGAGTCTCCCGGGTTTTGCTGCTTTACCCACTCAAATTTGGAAAGAACCTCAAAAATAAACATCGCGCCTGATCACGGAAGTACAAAAAGGGGCCGAATTCTCGGAAGCAGACCGGATGTTGGATGCAGAATGATGTTAAGCTCGCTAAGACGAGTTTCCGGATTTATCATAATGACGGTTTCACGGCTGCGAGGGAATGACGTCATGATTTGGGCGCTAACGGCATCGGATAAATATTGCACAGAAGAAGAGATATGATATAATCCAACATTATTTAATTATGTACAAAAAGAACGTATTTTGGCGCTAACTTCAATGCCCAGAAAAGCCATTTTTTACAAAACATCCATAGGCCGCAAGCAGATCGTGGCGGTGACCGGTCTTTTGTTGATCGGATTCGTGATCCTCCATTTGGCGGGGAACCTCTTTATTTACAAAGGTCCGGCTTTTTTCAACATGTATGCCGGTAAACTGGCGGATCTCCGGCCGGGGCTTTATGTCTTTGAATTTCTTTTGTTTTTGATATTCCTCGTCCACATTGTCTTCACCTATTTGGTTGTCACTGAGAATATCCAGGCGCGCGGCGCACGTTACGCCGTTTTCAGGCCTAAAGAACGGTCTTTGTCAACGAGATTGATGCCTTATACGGGAACCGTCCTTCTGTTATTTGTGCTCTGGCATGTCTATGACTTTACCCTGACGGACCATCATGGGCCGCGCAGTATTATGCCTGACGGAACACCGCTGGGGCTATACGGCGTCGTATACGGTTCGTTTATGGAACCCTGGCACAGCGTATTTTATATTTCGGCGATGGTCTGTTTGGGTTTTCATCTCACGCACGGTATCCAGAGCTTTTTCCAGACCCTCGGATTTAATCACCGCTATTTTACCCGTTGGATCAAGAAGATCAGCATTATGTTGGGGATTCTTATCGCCTTCGGATTCAGTTCCATCCCGGTTTATGTGCTGGTCGACAGTCAGAGGTATATACGGCCATGAATGGAGAAAGAACACTGAAATCACACATCCCTTCCGGGCCTTTGAAACACAAATGGAGAAACCACCAAAAAGAAGTCAAGCTTATCAGTCCGGCAAATAAGAGGAAACACACGATATTGGTTGTAGGTACCGGTCTGGCGGGGGCGGCGGCATCGGCTACTTTATCAGAATTGGGCTACCGCGTCAGGGTTTTCTGCCTGCAGGGGTCGCCAAGACGGGCCCACAGCATTGCTGCCCAAGGCGGGATCAACGCGGCAAAGAACTATCCCAATGACGGGGACAGCATAGAACGCCTGTTTATTGATACGATTAAGGGAGGGGACTTCCGTTCACGAGAAGCCAATGTCCACAGGCTGGCCGAAGTGAGCAACTGTATTATCGACCAGTGCGTAGCCCAGGGAGTGCCCTTTGCGCGGGAGTACAGCGGGTACCTGGCCACGCGCTCTTTTGGTGGAGCGCAGGTTTCCAGGACATTTTATGCCCGGGGACAGACGGGTCAGCAGCTACTGCTGGGCGCTTACGGCGCCATGATGAAGGAGGTCGGCCGGGGTAATGTGCAGTTGTATACCCGTCGGGAGATGACGGACCTGGTTGTTGTTGACGGACGTGCACGCGGCATCATCGTAAGGAATATGGTCAACGGGGCTATCGAATCTTACGCCGGTGATGCCGTTGTCCTGGCCACGGGAGGATACGCCAATATTTATTATCTTTCGACAAATGCCAAGGCGGCCAACGTGACGGCGATCTGGCGGGCTCATAAGCGCGGCGCCTATTTTGCCAATCCATGCTTTACCCAGATTCATCCGACATGCATTCCTGTTCATGGCGAACATCAGGCCAAATTGACTTTGATGAGTGAAAGCCTGCGCAATGACGGACGGGTATGGGTTCCGAAGAACCCGAAGGACGGACGTCATCCGAATACAATCCCAGAAGAAGAAAGGGATTACTTTCTCGAACGCAAGTACCCCAGCTACGGCAACCTCGTTCCCCGCGATGTCGCGTCTCGGGCGGCGAGAGAGAGGTGCGTGAAAGGTTATGGCGTCGGATCGACAAAACGGGCGGTTTATCTTGATTTTAAGGATGCCTTGGAGAGAGTGGGGGCAGAAGAAATCCGTTCGCGCTACGGCAACATATTCGAGATGTACCGGAAGATAACAG
The DNA here is from genome assembly GCA_964428315.1 of uncultured Planctomycetales bacterium. Taxonomy (GTDB): domain Bacteria; phylum Omnitrophota; class Gorgyraeia; order Zapsychrales; family CAYRXT01; genus CAYRXT01. The sequence continues at coordinate 10,224 of CAYRXT010000055.1, read as the reverse complement.
ATGAGAATCCTTACGCACAGCCTATGAGGATTTATCCTGCGGCCCATTACACCATGGGCGGCTTATGGGTTGATTATAATCTCATGAGCAACGTGCCGGGACTCTTTGTTATCGGCGAAGCGAACTTTTCGGACCACGGGGCCAACCGGCTGGGGGCAAGCGCGTTGATGCAGGGATTGGCCGACGGGTATTTTATTCTGCCGTACACGATGGGGGATTATTTGGGGAAGGCTAGGATGGAAAGAGTTGATCCCGCTTCTTCGGAATTCCGCGAACGGAAAGAAGAAACGCAAAGGATTACGCGCAGACTATTGAATGTCAATGGTGGTAAGACAGTGGATGAATTTCATCGAGAGCTTGGTTCTATCATGTGGAAACAGTGCGGTATGACCCGAAACAAAAAAGACCTGCATGACGCGCTGAGAAGGATCCCCCAGTTGAGGGATGAATTCTGGGGTAATGTCCGGCTGGCGGGATCCGGTGAAGAGATCAATCAGACTTTGGAGAAGGCGGGGAGGGTGGCGGATTATCTTGAATTTGCCGAACTGATCCTTTTCGATGCCCTGCATAGGGAAGAGTCCTGCGGCGGACATTTCCGGGAAGAATACCAGACGGTGGAAGGCGAGGGATTGCGTGATGATGAACAATTCGCATATGTTGCGGCGTGGGAATTCAAGGGGGGCCGGAACAAACCGGTTTGTCATAGAGAATACCTGGAATACGAGTCCGTGGCCCCGACAGTGAGGAGTTATAAATAGACATGAGAAAACAAATCGGATTGAGGCTCAAGATTTGGAGGCAGAATGGCCCGGAGGATAAGGGACATTTCGAGACGTATGTATTGGGCGAGATCGACACGGACCTGAATTTTTTGGAGATGCTGGATGTCCTTAACGAAAAACTTGTTAAAGAAGGCAAGACGCCTGTTGAGTTTGACCACGATTGCCGGGAAGGCATCTGCGGATCCTGCGGAGCCGTTGTCAACGGTCAGACACACGGGCCACAGAAAGGGACAGCCCTTTGCCAGCTGCATATGCGCAACTTTCGTGACGGAGAGACCGTTGTCATTGAGCCCTGGCGGTCCAGGACATTCCCTGTCATCAAGGACCTGATCGTGGACCGCTCGGCCTTCGACAGGATCATTGCGGCCGGGGGATTTATCGCCGTCAGGACAGGCATTGTCCCCGAAGCGAATACTGTCACCATGGCCAGGCGGGATTCCGAGCATGCCATGGATGCGGCGGCTTGCATCGGGTGCGGCGCCTGTGTGGCGGCCTGCCCCAATGCCTCGGCCATGCTTTTTGTGGCGGCCAAGGTCAGCCATTTGGCCCTTATGCCTCAGGGGCAATTGGAAAAAAAGGAACGCGTGCTAAACATGGTCCAGCAGATGGACAAAGAGGGTTTCGGCAATTGTTCCAATGAATATGAATGTGAGGCCGCCTGCCCCAAAGAGATCAGCGTCTCACATATTGCCCGGATGAACAAAGAATACTTGTCCGCGAAGCTCAAATAGTAATCCCACCGGATCATTATGGATCGTATTTCTATCGATAAGGCCCTCATCCAAAAATTTAACCGGCCGGGCCCGCGGTATACAAGCTATCCGACTGCTCCGGAATGGCGTGATGATTTTACCGATGAGGATTACAGGGGGAAACTGCGCTCCTTTGCCGTTGGCGATAAGACGCTTTCTCTTTATGTTCATCTGCCGTTTTGCCAGTCCCTGTGTTATTTTTGCGCCTGCAATGTTCTGATCCGCGACCCGGAATCCCGCGTAGGTGACCAATACCTGGGCTATCTTTTTAAAGAGATTGACCTGGTCTGCAGTATGTTAGGCGAGAAAAGGAACGTCAAACAGCTTCATTGGGGCGGGGGTACGCCGACCTTTCTTAACGAATCGCAGATCGCCCGCCTTTTTGAAAAGATCACCGCATCCTTTGACGTCGACCTTGCGCAGGAGATCGCCGTTGAGATCGACCCACGGACCATCGACAGGAAGAAGCTGGCCATGATCAGGACGCTGGGTTTCAACCGTGTCTCCATGGGGATACAGGATTTTGATGCTGCGGTGCAGCGCCATGTCAACCGTGTTCAGCCTTTCGAAACAGTCGAAAGGCTTTGTTCATGGTGCCGCGAGGAGCGGTTCCAGTCGATTAACGTTGACCTCATCTACGGCTTGCCTGGTCAGTCACGGGAATCCTTCCGGCACACGGTAGAAAGAGTAGTGGAGCTGAAGCCCGACCGGATCGCGCTGTACAGTTTCGCCCATGTGCCCTGGCTAAAAAAACACCAGCAGAAGCTGGACACGGCGAAACTGCCCATGCCGGAGGAAAAGCTTGACATATTTCTTATGGCGCGGGAAGGTTTTATGGGTAATGGATATCAGGCGATCGCCATGGATCATTTCGCGCTAAATAACGATGAGCTGACCCGGGCGTACAAGAACGGCACACTGTACAGGAATTTTATGGGATATACGGTGAAGCCTGCCGATGAATATCTGGGGATAGGGCTGTCGTCTATCGGCTATCTTGAATCAACGTATGTCCATAATCACAAGGTTCTGAAGGATTATTACCGTTGTCTTGATGAAGGGAGGCTCCCTGTGCACCGGGGGATAGTCTTGTCAGAGGATGACAGAATGCGGCAGTGGGTCATCAACGCGTTGATGTGCCGTTTTTGTGTGGACAAGGAGGCCTTCAGGAAAAAGTTCAGATCGTCATTTGACGAATACTTTCAGGAAGAACAACCGCACATCGAGAGGTGCCGGCGGGAAGGATTGTTGCGGGAAGACAAGGGATTATTGAAAGCGACGGAGACGGGAAAGATATTTATACGCAATGTCTGCATGGGCTTTGACAGGTATTTGCGGACAAGAAAAGAAAATCAAAGATTTTCACGGACTGTATGATGGCATCAGAATTTCTGAAGGCTTTTGAAGGCAGCAATGCGCGTGTGCCGGTCTGGTTCATGCGCCAGGCCGGACGATTTTTGCCCGAATACCGCAGGATCAAAGAGAGACATTCCCTGCATGAGATGTTCACGACCCCCGAGCTTGTGGCCGACGTAACATGTCTTCCCGTTAAACGGTTAAAAGTGGACGCCGCCATTCTTTTCGCGGATATCCTCACGCTGCCAGGAACGATGGGCATGGACATCAGTTTTGTCGATGGAATCGGCCCGGTCATACGTAATCCTATTGGAGAAGCAAAGGATGTCAGGAGTCTGCATGATATGGAAACGCCGGAATATTTAGGAAAGGCTATTTCATGGATAAACGGGCGTCTGCCGGTTGACATCCCGCTCCTCGGTTTCGCGGGTTCGCCATTCACAGTCCTTGCTTATCTGGTCGATGGTAAAGCAACGGCTGGGTTCAGGCACACCCTGTGCATGGCCCGGTCGCGGCCGGATGTCTTTCATGCGCTTATGGAGAAAATTTCAGATAATACCGTCGCCTATCTCAAATATCAGAAGGAGGCGGGGATAAAGGCCTTTCAATTATTCGATACCTGGGCAGGCATCCTTCGACCCGCGGATTATGGACGATGGGTTTTGCCTTATGTGAAACGGATATTCCATGACGTCACCCTGCCGTCCATCTATTATGTGCGGAACTGTTCGCATCTTCTGGCCCTGATGGATGAAACTGACGCGGACTTTCTTTCGGTGTGCCACACAGTTGTGCTCGGACATAATGCGATACTGGGAAAGACGAGGAAGGGTATTCAGGGCAATCTGTTTAACGGCCTCCTTTATGCGGATGATAAAACGCTGAAAAAAGAGATCTGCGACGTCTTGACAGGGGCGCAACATTACGATAAATACATATTCAATTTAAGCCACGGGATTATGCCGGATACCGATGTGCGCAAGGCCGAGCTGACGATTGATTGTGTGCGCAGCTTTTCCTGGAGAAGGCCATGAGGAAGAGGATCATTGTCATCGGGGGTGGAGTCAGCGGGTTGTGCGTACTGCATCAGCTTAAGAAGCGTTATCTCGGCCGCGACGATATCGAGATCACGCTGCTGGAAAAAAACGATTACGCCGGAGGCACCATACGGACTCATCGCGACGGCGAAACGATTTTCGAATGCGGTCCCAACGGTTTTTTGGCTTCCCAGCCTTCGACGCTGGAGCTGGTTGAAGAGATGGGCCTGACACCTGAACTCGAGGCCAGCGAAAAAGAGGCTAAGACGCGGTATGTCGAGATAGAAGGCAAACTCCATGCCATACCGATGGGCCCGGGCAGTTTGCTAAGATTTGAACCCATGACCCTGGGTGAAAAGCTGAGGATGCTTTTGGAGATCGGGATCAGCCGGACACGGGAAAAGAGGGAGACTGTTTTTGAATTCGGAAGAAGACGATTCGGCGAAAAGTTCGCCGAGTTCTTTATGGATCCGATGGTCAGCGGTGTCTTTGGGGGTGACGCGAAAGAGATATGCCTCGATGAAGCCTTTCCGCGCATCCGCGAAATAGAAAGGCGGTTCCACTCCCTTTTTATCGGAATGATAGGGCTGGGTCTTTCCCGCGGGCGTAAAAGGGATGAGGAGCGCTTCACGGCGGCTCCCAGGGGTGTCCTGACATCGTTCCGCTTAGGCATGGATCAGTTAACAGATGCTCTTTTACAAAAATACAGAAGGGCTGTTGTGCTCTCACGGCCGGTTGAAGGAATCGCGCGGGATGGGAAGGCTTATTTGGTCAAATGCGGATCGCAGGACATCCGCGCACAGTGTGTGTACCTTTGCGTCCCTGCTTATGCCGCTGCGGGGATTGTCCGGCCCTTGAACCCGGCCTTAGCCAACCGATTGGAGGAGGTTGAATACGCGCCTTTGGCCGTCATCGGACTGCGTTACAGGAAGGGCAACCTCAACGATTGGCCGCCGGGGTTCGGTTATCTTGTCCCTTCCGCCGAGCACAAGGAAATTCTTGGTGTCTTGTTCTCAAGCAATATCTTTTCTCACCGCGCTGGAAAAGATTGCCATCTGATGCGCGTTATGATCGGGGGGGCGCGTCACCCTCAGATAAGGGCGCAGAGAAGGGAGCAGTTGATCGCGAAGGGAATCGATGAGGTGCGCAACAGGTTTAGACCCCGGAGCGGTCCCGAAAGCGTTTATGTTTCATATTTCGAAAGAGGCATACCCCAATACACGATGCGATACGCCGAGATCAAGCCGATAATACGAGAAGAGGAAAAGGGGTTGGAGAATATTCATCTGGCGGCCAATTATCTTGACGGCATCGCCCTCAATGATTGCACACGTAATGCTGTGCGGGCAGCAGCCGCATGTGAATTATAGTATGGCGATACAACGAAAATATGCACAGACGTGTCTATGGGCAGTCGCCGTAATGCTGATGATCCAGGGTTGTGACCAGGAGCCAGCCGCGAGGACGTATCGCGAGGTGGTGGTCCAAGACGACTCCAAGCGTGCTGCGGCTGGCCTTGACCCCCACGCCCGTTTGTTTGACATGAACGCATTCGACATCGGTTTCGACGATGTGGTAAAAGATAAAGAAAAGGGAGGCGAAAACGGTACTTTTTCCGCTTTATTTGTGGTGCTTGGATGGGGGATGACACTGTCATTTTTCGGGACCATGCTGGGAGGCGTATGGGCGGATCAGTCCTGGGGGAGGTTCTGGGGATGGGATCCGAAGGAAAACGGCGCATTGATGATCATTTTGTGGACAGCCGCGGTTTTTCACGCGAAGGTATCCAGAATGATCGGACGGACGGGATTTGCCGCGGGTGCGGTCCTGGGTATGGTCGTTGTGATGTGGGCATGGTTCGGCGTCAACCTTTTAAGCGTCGGACTGCATTCCTACGGATTCACATCGGGCATCGGGACGGCCCTGGCAGTCTATGTTGCGGCAGAGATGCTGTTTTTGGCGATCTGCCTGCCCATTATTTATCGCAAGAAGGAGGTGCAAAATGCGCGCGAGACCTAATGAGAAGGGGGTCATGTATCTTATCACCATGCTTATTGTTGTAGCCCTTATGGGGTTTCTTATGACTCATTTTGTTATGCGAAGGCCCGCTCAGGACAAGGAAACGGCCGAACTTCTAAAAAATGAAGGCATCCGGACTGATTCAAGCCATGAATTTGTCGGTACAACCAAAAAACGAATTGAACTAATGGAGAAGCAGATGCTCGATAGAGAAAAGCGATTGTTTGACCAAATGGATCAGTATTGATATGCTGTTGAAAGAGGTTAAGGATGCAAAAGGCGCAAATAACGCGGACAAAAGAGAAGAACGGTATCCAGGTAGTTCGGATCTACGGTGATTTTACGAATGACACCACCCCGGAATATCAGCAAATCTGCGAAGAGGTGGCCGGCGATCCTAAGACCAGGGCCATTCTATTGGATTTGAAGGAGGTTGACAGGATCGACACGTCAGCCTTCGCCTGCATGGTGGGGTTGCTGCGGGAACATTTCGGAGAGAATGCAAAGGTCGGTATCATGAACCTCGATATGAGTAAAAGGGCGCTGGTGGATCTTTTGAGGCTGAACCATTTTATTATGGTCTTCGGGGATGAAAAGGAAGCCTTGGATGCTCTCTCGAATCCTATCGGAAAAGAAGAAAAGTCCGACAGGCCTTGACAGATCGAAGGACGTCCTTATAATCACATCTATATATGCGATTATGATATGGAAGCGGAACGGACATTTCACACAGACTTGAAGGCGTTGATGCAATTCCCGAGGGATGGCATTTTCAGCAAGGTTCTGGTCAAAACAAAGACCTACAGTTATACGCTGATGTGTTTAAGCCGGAACACGGATATAGACACGCATACCTCTGCGAAGAACGGAATGGTTTACGTTCTGGAAGGAAGCGGGATATTTCATCTTGAAGGGGAGGACATCTCTATGAGTCCCGGCGTTATGATTCACATGATCAAGAACGCGCCACACGCCCTCAAGGCGGATTCGGATCTTGCCATCCTTCTTTGTTTAACAGATTAATTCCTGTACGGGAGCTTATGAGGATTATAGTCGTAGGCATCAGTCATAAGACGGCCCCTATCGAGGTGCGTGAACAATTTTATCTGAACGGCCTCGAACAGGATTTCCTCTTGAGCCTCATGAAAAACCAGGCACACGTTGCGGAGGCTTTTATTTTATCGACCTGTAACAGGACTGAAGTTTACGCGGGGCTTATTGAGGGCCATGGGGACGGACAATGCCTCATGGATGCGCTCTTTACGGCCAAAAGAAAGGGAATCAACGATTCGCTCCGGGCCTGTTTTTACGTCTTATGGAACGAACAGGCCGTTGAGCATCTTTTCCGTGTGGCCTGCGGCATGGATTCGCAGGTTCTGGGAGAAAAAGAGATCCTTGGACAGGTGAAGGCATCCTTTTCTCGCGCCAGCGAAAAAGCCATGCTCGGACGCTCATTTCATATCCTCTCCAATTTTACGTTGAGGACGGGCAAGAAGGCCCGCCATGAAACAGCCATCAGTATCGGGGGCTCATCCGTGAGTTGGGCGGCGGTCAAGATGGCTGAGGATCTCTGCGGATCGTTTCGAACCCGTAACATCCTGGTTATAGGGGCTGGAAAGATGGGAGAAACGGGATTGCATCAAATGAAAAAACGAGGTGCTGAGCGTCTTTTTGTCATGAATCGCACCCGGAGGGTAGCGGAAGAAATGGCCCAAAAGTTCAGCGCAACGGCTGTAGAGTTTTGCGACATCAAGGAGACACTGGAAAGGACGGATATATGCTTGTGCTCTGCCGGGGCGCCCCATTTTATTCTGGAAGATAAAACCGTATCAAAGGTTATGGCGCGGCGAAGGGAACGACCTTTATTGATAATGGATATCTCGGTGCCCCGTAATGTCAATCCGGCCGCAGGAGCCATACCGAATGTCCTGCTTTATTCGATCGACGATCTGGATACCGTCGTTGATGCCAACATGAAGTTGCGCCAATCGGCCGTGGCCGAGGCTGAACATATCATACAAGACGAACTGCAAAATTTCTTAAGCCGAATCAACGAAGACCTCTATAGGATTTTGCCGCAACGGAAACAAGGACGCTGCTAGGAATACATTGACCCTGTCAGTCAGCGGGACAATCTTTTGGGGGCATACAAGATTTGATTAAAGGCTTGTTGACCGCATGAATGTATGGCGCAAGTTTAGTTCGAATTGTGAAACAGCCTTGAGGTATTTCATCCCGCCGCCCGCCTGGCGTCTTCCAGTTATTATCATTTTGGGGATATTTGTCGGCTTAGCCATTTTTCTCATCCGGATTTCCAACGCGGTTTCTTATCTGTCCGATGATCCTCGGGCCTGCATTAATTGTCATGTTATGACAACGCAGTATGCCACTTGGGAGAGGAGCGCGCATAACCGGGTAGCGACGTGCGTGGATTGCCATGTCCCGCACGATAATCCTGTGCACAAGTATTATTTTAAGGCCAAAGACGGACTTCGCCACGCGAAAATCTTTACCCTGCGGCAAGAACCCCAGGTTATCCGCATTAAGGAAGACGGGAGGGAGGCCGTATTCCATAATTGCCTTCGTTGTCACGGTTATGCCCTGCAGGAGGTCGCGTCTCATCAATATACCTACGACGATGTTAAAAACGGTGATGCCCGTGTATGCTGGGAGTGCCATCGCGAGACTCCCCATGGGAGGGTGCGCAGTCTGTCATCAGCACCTTACGCGCTTGTCCCCGAACTGCCACCCGTTGTCCCCATATGGATGGAAGAATTAATTGCGCAAGCCAGCCCGGAAACCGAAGAGGAAATGCCATGGAACGTATAACGGAAGTGGTTTAGAATAAACCCTGTGTAGGATGGCTCATATTCTTTGCGACAGTGGCCGTTGTTTTTTTGCTTGGCCTGCTGGCGGCTTCGGTTGTCGAGCGAAGGGCGGAAATGGTTTCTACAATGAAAGGGGTGGTCCCTATCGGTGAATGGGAGCCGCGCGATGAGATATGGGGAGAAAGTTTTCCTCGGCAATTCGAGCGTTATAAGGCGACGTATTCCGCTGATTCTGCCAGCCGGGAAAACGGAAGTGTCATGATCGATATGCTCGAACGGGATTCGCGCATGGTGGTTCTATGGGCGGGGTATTCGTTCTCACGAGATTACCGGCAGGCATGCGGCCATTACCGGTCTATCGAAGATATCCGGGAAACCCTAAGAACGGGAATGCCGCAACCGGCGACATGCTGGACCTGCAAAAGCCCTGACGTCCCGCGGGTCATGCATGAGATCGGCGCCGCCGATTTTTAGAAAAAGACATGGCAAGAACTGGGCAACGAAATCGTCAATCCCATCGGCTGTCTGGATTGTCATGATCCGGAGACGATGAATCTGAGGATCAGCCGGCCGGCACTGATCGAGGCCTTTGAACGGCAAGGCGTTGATATCCGGCAGGCCACGCATCAGGAGATGCGGTCGTTGATTTGTGCGCAATGCCATGTGGAATACTACTTCAAAGGGAAAGGAGATTATCTGACATTTCCCTGGGACAAGGGGACATCGGTTGAAGAGATAGAGGCGTATTATGATGAAGCGGATTTCTTCGACTGGGTGCATGCCCTGATCCGTGCTCCTATGATTAAGGCCCAGCATCCCGGTTATGAGATATGGAAGACAGGTATCCATGCGAAACGTGGTGTCTCGTGTTTGGACTGCCATATGCCGTATCGGACAGAGGGGGGCGTTAAATTTACCGACCATAAAATCCAGAGCCCTCTGGCCAATATCGCCAATTCATGCCAGGCCTGCCACCGTGAAAGTGAGGAGAAACTGCGACAAAATGTCTATGACAACCAGGCTAAAGTTCATGAATTGAGAATTAAGGCTGAGGATGCATCAGTTCGTCCCCATATCGAAGCCAGGGCCGCCTGGGATGCCGGTGCTTCGGAGGAGGAGATGGCAGCCGTCTTGAGGTTGATACGCCATGCCCAGTGGCGAGGGGACTTCGGTTCGGCTGGCCACGGGGCATAGGCACATTCGCCTCTAAAAGTGGCGAGAATTTTCGGAATATCCATTGAGAAGGCTAAAGAGGCGAGCATTTTGCTTGAAGGCATCCTTACAGAACACGAAGTCGAGACACCGGTACCTTTACCGGATATTTCCACCAAAGAGAAAGCCCAGGATTATCTCGGCCTCGACATGGAGATATGCGAGCGACAAAAAGAAAAATTTAACATGGGTAAACGCTTGACTCAAGTCGCCACAATATCTAGTGTTGATGTTTAGC
>CAYRXT010000054.1:0-12572 GCA_964428315.1 uncultured Planctomycetales bacterium | reverse complement strand
GGTGTCCACTTTTGAGTCAAAAAAACCTTAATAAGTGTCCACTTTTGAATCGTAAATGACACAAGATAGGCAATGAATTGACAAGACAAACGCTTTCTTCTATACTTAATAAATCTATTTCCAAATAACAAATTTTATCTGTTTACAGGCTGAATTATGGGAAAGACCCTGTACGAAAAGATTTGGGATGAACATGTGATCCTGACAAACGATCAGGGCACATCCCTGATATATGTAGACCGGCATCTGGTGCACGAAGTGACTTCGCCTCAAGCCTTCGAGGGACTGCATCTGGCGAACCGCAGAGTCTTTCGTCCCCGGCAGACGTTTGCAACTATGGACCATAATGTATCGACGAGGACAAAAGATTTAAGCCGTATTCAGGCGGATTCACGGATACAAATGCAGGCACTTGAAAAGAACTGCTGGGAGTTCGGCGTTAAACTGTTTGATTTTCAAGATCCCTACCAGGGTATTGTGCACGTCATCGGTCCGGAACTGGGGATAACACAGCCCGGAATGGTGATTGTCTGCGGGGACTCCCATACCTCAACGCATGGGGCGTTCGGCGCTCTGGCCTTCGGCATTGGCACGAGCGAGGTTGAACACGTCCTGGCGACACAGACGCTCCAACAGAAAAAGGCGAAGACTATGAAGATTCTGGTCGAAGGGACTCTCGGCAGGGGAGTTACGGCCAAAGATATTATTTTATATATAATAGGACGAATCGGAACGGCCGGGGGAACGGGTTATGTTATTGAATACGCGGGAAGCGCCATCAGAAATCTGTCTATGGAAGGCCGAATGACGATGTGCAACATGAGCATCGAAGCCGGGGCGCGGGCGGGCATGATTGCTCCGGATGAAAAAACATTCGCCTATATCAAGGGGAAGCGTTACGCCCCGGAAGGCAAAGACTGGACAAAAGCCGTGGCGTACTGGCGTAGGCTGTCCGGTGATCCTGACGCTCAGTTCGATAAAGTGATCGAGCTTAAGGCCGGAGAGATTGCACCCCAGGTCACATGGGGAACGTCTCCCGGGCAGGTTACCGGCGTTGACGGATATGTCCCCGACCCGGAAAATTATTCTGATCCGGTAACCAGGCTCGGCGCGCGCAATGCGCTGAAATATATGGATCTCAAGCCGGGAACGCGAATCCAGGACATCAGGATCGACAAGGTCTTTCTGGGATCATGCACCAATGGACGTATTGAAGACCTGCGCGCCGGAGCGGAAATTGCCAAAGGTAAAAAAGTCGCGCGTCATGTTCAGGCCATTGTCGTCCCCGGATCGGCCCATGTCAGGGCGCTGGCCGAAGACGAAGGCTTGGACAAAATATTCAAAGAGTCCGGATTCGAATGGAGGTTTGCGGGATGCTCGATGTGCCTGGGCATGAACGATGACCAACTTTCGCGCGGCGAGAGGTGCGCGTCATCCAGCAACCGGAATTTTGAAGGAAGGCAGGGGCCCGGCGGGCGGACACATTTAATGAGCCCTCAGATGACGGCGGCGGCCGCTATCGCCGGGCATATTGTCGATATACGATCACTCTCGCAGGTGCACTGATATGGAGCCGTTCAAGAGACATACAGGTATCGCAATGCCGTTGGACCGGGTGAATGTCGATACCGACGCGATTATCCCCAAGCAGTTCTTGCGCAAGATTGACCGAACAGGATTCGGCAGGCATCTTTTTCACGAGTGGCGGTATTTGGATTATGAGGGCACCAAGGAGAATCCTGAATTTATCCTTAACAAGCAGCGTTACCGAGGCTCAAGCGTGCTTGTGACGCGCGATAACTTCGGATGCGGTTCAAGCCGTGAGCACGCGCCATGGGCCCTTGCCGATTACGGTTTCAGGGTTATCATCGCGCCGAGCTTCGCCGATATTTTTTTAAGTAACTGCTTTAAAAACGGAATACTGAACGTCGTTCTGTCCCACGATGAGGTTGAAAATATGATAAGAAATATCGAGAAAAAGGAAGCAGCGACTATTACCGCTGATTTGATGGAGCAAAAGATTTTTGGACCGGAGGGTGAAGAATATCCGTTTGAGATTGACGCCTTCGCCAAGGAATGTCTGCTTAAGGGTTGGGATTCCATCAGCTGGAGCGAACAATTTATGGATAAAATAAATCTTTACGAGAAGAAACGGATGCTTGATAAACCGTGGTATTATAACAATCTCAAGGAGCCATCATGACTCAGAAGAAAAGAGGCGCATGCAAGACGCAATATTCATCACTCATGACGAAAGGCGTTGACCGGGCGCCGAACCGTTCTATGCTTAGGGCCGTGGGGTTTAAATCCGGGGATTTCAAGAAATCCCAGATCGGTATCGCCTCGACTTGGAGCATGCTTACGCCATGCAACATGCACATTGACCGGCTTGCGGAAATGGCCAGAAAGGGCGTCGACCGGGCCGGCGGAAAAGGCGTTATTTTCGGGACGATCACCGTGTCCGATGGGATATCAATGGGCACCGAAGGCATGAAGTTTTCCCTGGTCTCACGGGAAGTGATTGCGGACTCGGTGGAAACGGTGATGAATTGTGAGGGTTTCGACGGGCTGGTGGCGATAGGCGGGTGCGACAAGAATATGCCCGGGTGCGTGATGGCCATGGCAAGGTTGAACCGTCCGTCGGTTTTTGTTTACGGCGGGACCATATTGCCAGGCTGTTATAAAGGCAGAGATCTTAATATCGTTTCCGTGTTTGAGGCCGTCGGCGAGTACTCCGCCGGTCGCATCTCCAGAAAGGAACTTGAAGGCGTTGAATCCTGCGCGATCCCGGGGCCGGGATCATGCGGGGGGATGTACACGGCGAATACCATGGCTTCAGCCATAGAGGCCATGGGGATGAGCCTTCCCAATTCTTCGGCTCAGACTGCAATCGGAAAAGACAAAGAGCGTGATTGTAAGGAGGCCGGAAAGGCCGTGTTGAACCTGATCGATAACGGGATAAAACCGCTAGACATCATGACAAAGAAGGCCTTCGAAAACGCCGTTACCATTGTTATGGCGCTGGGAGGGTCCACGAATGCGGTTCTGCATCTTATGGCGATGGCGCACTCTGCCAAAGTGAAGTTGACGCTTAATGATTTTTCAAGAATCGGGAAGAGGGCCCCCGTGCTGGCCGACATGAAACCTAGCGGACGATATCTTATGGCTGATGTCGTAAAGATCGGCGGGATTACGCCCTTAATGAAGATGCTTCTGGACGCAGGACTACTGCACGGAGACTGCTTGACGGTTACCGGAAAAACGCTAAAGGAAAATTTGGCCGAGGTGAAGCCTTACGCCAAGAGACAGACGATCGTGCGTCCATTAAACAAGCCGATAAAAAGGCAGGGGCATATAGTGATCCTTTATGGAAATCTCGCCAAAGAAGGCGCGGTGGCCAAGATTTCGGGCAAGGAAGGAATGAGGTTTGAAGGACGCGCGCGTGTTTTTGATTCCGAGGAAGAGGCCCTGAAACGGATACTCGACGGGACAGTCAAAAAAGGCGATGTCATCGTGATCCGCTATGAGGGGCCGAAAGGCGGGCCGGGGATGAGGGAGATGCTGTCCCCGACCTCCGCTGTCATGGGGAAAGGGCTGGGCAAGGACGTGGCCCTGATAACCGACGGACGGTTTTCCGGTGGCAGTCACGGGTTCGTTGTGGGACATATCACGCCGGAGGCCGCTGCGGGAGGGCCCTTGGCCGTCGTGCGCAACGGAGACGGCATAACGATCGACGCCAAAAAGAATGAGATTAACCTGAATGTTTCTCAAAGCGAGATCAATATACGCCTGGCTCGATGGAAGCCGCCGCGCTTGAAGTATGCCAGGGGCGTTATGAGAAAATACGCCTATCTTGTTAATTCGGCCTCACAGGGAGCTGTGACGGACGCAATCGAAAAAGGATAAGCCATGGCTGGCAACACATTCGGTACACTCTTCAGGATCATGACCTTCGGGGAAAGCCACGGTCCGGCTATCGGCGTCATTGTCGACGGAGTAACTCCGGGTTTACCTCTAAGAGAACAGGACATCCAGTCTGAACTCGACCGGCGGCGCCCCGGACAGAGTAACCTTACGACACAGCGAGATGAAGACGACGATGTGGAAATCTTATCGGGGGTTTTTGAACAAAAAGCCACCGGAACGCCCGTTGCCCTGCTCATCCGCAACAAGGACGCCAGGCCAAAAGATTACCAGAAATTCAAAGACGTTTTCAGGCCCGGACACGCAGACTTCACCTATTATAAAAAGTACGGTTTCCGTGATTACCGGGGCGGCGGACGTTCTTCGGGAAGGGAAACCGCCTGCCGGGTCGCGGCCGGCGCAATCGCCAAAAAGATGCTTCTGGAACGAGGGGTGACTGTACAAGCCTACACGCTGTCTGTCGGCGGCATTGTCGCCAAGACAATAAATCTTAAAGAAATCGAGAAAAACCCTGTGAGGTGCCCGGATCCCGATGCCGCAGAAAAGATGGCTGAGAAAATCGAAGATGTCCGCAAGTCGAGGGATTCCCTCGGCGGGATTGTTGAGGCGCTCATACGGGGCTGCCCCCCCGGAATCGGCGATCCGGTATTCGATAAGCTTTCCGCGAGGCTGGCTTTTGCCGTCATGTCGATCGCCGCGATCAAGGGTGTCGAATTCGGCGCTGGATTCAAGGTTGCCGGCATGCGGGGATCGGAAAATAACGACGAGTTCTACAGAGACGGTGATGATATCCGCTTGAAGGTTAACAACGCCGGCGGCATTTTGGGGGGCATATCGACCGGCGACCATATCATTTTGCGTGCCGCCGTGAAACCGCCTTCGTCCATCCCTCAGGAGCAGACCACGCTCGATTCCAACGGAAAGGAGACAAAGGTGACGGTCACCGGGAGACACGATCCCTGTCTGTGTCCGCGGGTTGTACCGGTCGTCGAGGCGATGCTGGCCGTAACCCTGATCGACAGTGTGTTGATACAAGAAACTATACGTTAAGAATATCCAATATAAATAGACCGGACATGGAAAAAGTCGTTATTATAACCGGAACGTCCAGCGGATTCGGCAAGCTGACGGCCGCAAGACTCGCCTCTTGCGGCCATCGTGTTTATGCCACGATGCGCAACATCGCCAAGAGCCAGGATCTTCTGGATGAACTGAAAGAAAGAGGGGCCGGGGCGGAGATACTGGTTATGGACGTCAACGATCCTGTGAGCGTGCATGCGGCTGTTGAGGAAGTCGTTGACCGTGAAGGGCGGATCGATGTCCTTTTTAACAACGCGGGTTTCGGGATCGGCGGATTTTTTGAAGACCTGAGCGAGGCAGAGATCCGTGAGCAGATGGAAACGAACTTTTTCGGCGTGCAAAGAGTTACCCGCGAAGTCCTGCCTGTCATGCGTCGTCAAAGAAGCGGACTTATCGTCAATATGTCCAGCATTTCCGGGCTCTACGCCCTCCCGGGCTTCGGCGCCTACAATGCCAGCAAGTGGGCCCTGGAGGGATTTTCGGAAAGCCTTTACTACGAACTTAAACCTTTCAATATCCGGGTCTGCTGTATCGAGCCTGGTTCGTACAGGACGCAGATCTTTTTAGGAAACCGGAGGCATGCCTCGCGGTTTTTCGATGAAACAAGTCCGTATTATAAGCGATCGCAATATATGAACAACCAGGTCGAAAACAGGATGCAAAATGATAGAAAGGATCCCGAGGATATCGCCCGCCTTGTCGAGAAATTGATCGATGCCAAGGATCCTCCTTTGCGCAGCATACCGGATAGGCAGTCAAAAATCCTTTACAGCCTTCGTCGTTTTCTGCCCGCAAAGTTTTTTCAACGAAAATTTTATGCCTTGCTTTACAGGCAGATGCGCGATCGTTAATACTCGACCACGTCTTCGTGAAAAGGAGGGAAGGCGATGTTTTCACCGATGTTCAGTATTCTTCTAATACCTTTTATTATGGCGATGTTTCTGGCCATCAATATGGGGGGGAGCGGCACAGCTCCGTCTTTTTCCGCGGCATATGGTTCAAATCTTCTTCGCAAGGATCTTATCCCCGGCGTTTTTGGATTGTTTGTTTTTATGGGGGCCATCCTTGCCGGAAAAAAGGTCGTCCTGACCATCGGCAAGGGGATCCTCCCAGGAGAAATCATGGGTCTGACGTTGACTTCCATCATACTCTTGTCGGTGGCCCTGTCGCTTTTTATGGCCAACCTTTTAAAGGTGCCCCAGTCCACCAGCCAGTCAACAGTCTTTGCCCTTATCGGGCCAGCGCTTTATTTTAAGATCCTCCAGACGCGAACTTTGATGTTCGAAATTATCCCGGCGTGGTTCATTACACCGCTGCTGAGTTTCGTTATAACTTACGCTATAGGAAAATTCATCTACACGCCTTTAAAGAACAAAGACATGATCCCCTTCGAGAAGATATTTCAGTATTCGTATCTGCGGTGGATTGTCATCGGGGCATGCTGTTACGTGGCCTTTGCCATCGGCTCAAACAATGTAGCCAATGCAAGCGGACCGATCGCCTCAATGATCAGTAATGAATTGACCATAGACGTTAAGGGGGCAGATTTTGTTCTTGTTATGATCGTCGGGACTCTGATCATCTCGCCCTGTTTCGGGATCGGAAGTTCGTTTTTCGGGAAGGGGGTTATTGAAACGACGGGAAAAGAGATTGTAGATTTCGGTCCTTTGGGGGCTATCCTGATCGCGGTCGTCACGGCAACCCTTTTGTTGCCCGCCTCCCTTTTGAAGGGGATCCCCACTTCACTCGTTCAGATGAACACGGCGGCGATCATCGCGGTCGGCATCGTGAAGATGGGGCATCGTGAAATCCTCAGACGGACATCGATCAGGAAACTTATGACGATATGGCTTATCTCGCCTCTTTTGTCCCTGGTTCTTTCCCTGGCGATGACATGCATCGCCGACAAGCTCCAACTGTTATGACTACAAGACGATCCCCATTCTCTGGGTGAGAAATTCCTCAAGGGAGGAGCATTGAAGATAGGGGTTCGTTCGTTTTTGCTCGCCTAATGTGGCCGTGGGAGTCGGTCCGTAGTCATGGCCGGGGTAAACGACCAGATGACCCGGCAGACGCATGATGATATCATAAAGCGAGCCGTACATCTGTTTCGCGTCTCCGCCCGGAAGATCGCAGCGGCCGCAGCCGTCAATAAAAAGCGTGTCCCCGGTTAACAATTTGTCGTGAATAAGAAAACACTGACCGCCCGGCGTGTGGCCCGGCGTATGGATCGCCTTAAGGGAAAGGTCGCCGACGGTTATGACCTCATCGGGTTTATTCCTGCGGACATTTTTGTGCCGGGGCATATAAAAATCAGCCTCGTGTTCTGAAATATAAACCGGTACATCATGTAATTGCAGGAGATCATCCAGGGCGTTGATATGATCCGGATGGCCGTGCGTCTGAATCGCGGCCGCGAGGGTCCATCCATAATCCTTAACGCGGCGGGAAATGATCTGGGCGTCCCACGCTGGGTCGACGACAGCCGCCTGCTTTGTCCGGCCGCAACCGATAAGATAGAGGAAATTCTGCATCGGACCCAATGTGAATTGGTCCAGGACGATATTTTCGTTCATCGACTCGCTCCTTTCGTTAGGATGTTTATTATAAGAAAGAAAACAGGATATGCAAACGGTTTGTTTTCTTGACAGCCTGTTTAGGGTTATTATAATGTTCAAGTTGTGATGAGAAATGAAAGGAGTGACGTATGGCCTTGCTGGAATCGATTCCGATACCTTTGGGAACCAAAATGCCGCAATTCACTTTAAGGGATCCCCGGGGTGAAGATTACCGCTCCGATGATTTGTACGGAGAAAAGGGGCTGCTGGTCGCCTTTACCTGCAACCACTGTCCTTATGCCCTGGCCGTCTGGCCACGGCTTATTCGCCTGGCGCGCTACGCAAGGGACCTTGGCATCAATACGGCGGCTGTCAATCCCAACATAAACCCTGATTATCCGGATGACGCGCCGGACAAAATGCTGGTAAAAATCGAGGAATGGAATATCGATTTTCCGTATCTGGTGGATGAGACGCAAACGGCGGCCAGGGACTTCAGGGCGCAGTGCACACCCGATTTATACCTTTTCAATAAAGACAAGCAGCTTGTATATCACGGCCGTATCGATGACAACTGGCAGGATGAGTCTCAGGTCAGGAGGGAAGAACTCAGGGAGGCCTTAGCCAATCTCGCAAATGAACGAAGGATCGATGATAAGCAGTTTCCCTCAATGGGTTGTTCGATCAAATGGCGCAGCGTAGGTTGATCCACATAAAAATAGCAAACCGGATATGAGAAGTTAGACGAAAAATGCTCAAGGGGGATTGAAGGATTCCCCTTGACTTTTGGACCCATGATGATACACTGTCTCACTAGGAGTGGCGATGTCTGAAACGCTGGAGCGAGAACGGAACAAGTTCACAAGCTTTCTTGAAAGGACCGGTAAGAAGATGAGTCCCGCACGGCTCACTGTATTTAATGCGGCCATGCGCGCGCACGGCCATTTCACAGCTGAGGACTTGATGAAGGCCATGGAAAAAGTGAAGGGCGGAGTGTCGCGCGCTACAGTCTACAGATCCCTGCACGATCTTTTAGAGGCCGGCGTTATACGGGAAACCGCCTACGGAGAAAAACACATATTTTATGAGCATCTTTATGACGAGAAGGCCCATCATCACGCGCGGTGCATTCATTGTCACGGTGTTATTGAATTTCCCGCGCTGGGCATTGATGAAAAATATGAAACCATGCTGTGCCGAAAAGGATTCAAGGTCCTTGGGCACGAGATCCATTTTTACGGCATATGCCGCAATTGTCAGTAAATTGAGGAACAAAAAAGATGTTCTTTTGGCAGAAAACAGACGGCAGGCGCATTCAGTTTGAAGACGCCTTGAAACATATCTATCATTGTCAGTACAGGAACAAGCCGGCCACGCTCACTTCGCTTAAAGGGGCCTTGGGACTGCGGGCGCAAAACGGCCTTGCCCTATTGGAAGAGCTGGAGAAAAAGAAGACAGTGCGCATTTCGGGTGAGGGCATCGAATTGACGCCCTCCGGCAAGGCATGGGCCCTGCAGGTTATCCGTGCCCACCGGTTGTGGGAAAGTCATCTCTGCGATGATATCGGACTTCCCTTGGAGGATATCCACCGTCAGGCCGAGATCAAGGAACACCAGCTTACAGAAGAAGAGGTCAACCGTCTCGAAGAAAAGCTGGGCTTCCCAGTACGTGATCCCCACGGCGATCCGATCCCGACTTCAGCCCACAAAATGGACAAGTCTCCCGCTACGTGCATCCTGGACTGGCCCGTGGGGAAGATGGCACGTATCGTGCATATCGAGGACGAACCGCCGTCCGTGTTCACCCAGATACTTTCCGAAGGTCTGCTGCTGGACACCTTCGTCAAGGTCCTCCAGTCCAATGAAAACGGCCTTCGCCTCTGGACGAATCTGCATGACTGCTGGATAGCGCCGATCATCGGGGCGAACATTTTTGTCGATGAAGCGCCTGAATGGGTGAAGGAAGAGGCGGCGATAGCCCTCACTAGTATCCCCAAGGGAGAGAAGGCCAAGATTCTTTTTATAAAGGCCCAGGGCCTGACCCGCCGGCGATTTATGGATCTCGGGCTTGTTCCCGGAACGGTCATCCAGTCGGTCATGCCCAGCGCCTTTAAGGAGCCTTTGGCCTATCTCGTGCGCGGCACGCTGATCGCTTTACGCAGGGAGCAGTCCAATCAAATCATTGTCCAGAAGGTAGAAAAGGAAGACGATGACAGCTCAAAGACGAGATAAGACCAGGTCTTCCTCATGTTCCAAATGTCAAAGATGTTCAGCGTCTCTCGAAAGGCTTGGGCTGGACTACAAAAATTGGGACTATATGATCGGTTTGGCGGGCAATCCGAACACTGGGAAAAGCACGGTATTTAACGCCCTGACGGGGCTTCGCCAGCACACGGGAAACTGGCCCGGGAAAACAGTCGCCCGGGCTGAAGGCGCGTTTGTATTTGAAAACAAACGGTACAAGCTTATCGACCTGCCGGGGACTTATTCACTTTTGTCCGCTTCCACCGACGAGGAAATCGCCCGGAATTTCATCTTGTTCGGACAGCCTGATTGCACGGTCATAGTGGTTGACGCGACCTGTGTGGAACGCAATCTGAATCTTGTGCTTCAGGTACTTGAGATAACCGACAAAGCCGTCATTGCCCTCAATCTGGTCGATGAGGCCAGCAGTAAAGGCATTACTGTCGATGACCGGTGTTTGGCTAGGGAATTGGGGGTCCCCGTCGTGCCGATGGTAGCGAAGTCGTCCGCTGGTTTAACCGATCTGTTGAGCGCCGTTAGCGATGTCATTACCGGGAAAGTGATAACGCGGCCGCATCGCGTCAAAAGTGAAGGCGAATTGCAGGCAGCCGTCAGCGAGCTGGTCCCCATGATTCAGAAATTGTACCCGGGTCTTCCCAACTCCCGTTGGGTTGCCATGCGGTTGCTGGACGGGGACGGCCGCATCCGTGGGGCCTTGATGAATGGCGAGCTCTTGGAGGTGGCGAATGAAGTCAGGAAACCAAGGGACGGAAAAATGACTGAATTGGAAATGAAATCAACGGTGCAGAAATAGGAAGGACGATGAGCCATATTGCCGATACGGTTGATCCGCGGAAAATTATTCAAAGAGCGGACTTTTTGCGCAAGTCTTTGCGAAAATCATTTCATGACGGCATTGTGGAGGCGGTTTATAAAGATGCCGAGCGTATAGCGGGATCTTCTGTCCGGACAAAAGGCCAACGGTACAACTCGCTGGACCAAAAGATCGACCGTATTCTGACTTCCCCTGTCACGGGTTTGCCCATCATGGCGCTCGGGCTCTCTCTGATCTTTTGGCTGACCATCACCGGTGCGAACTATCCTTCTCAGATGCTGGCTTCATGGCTTTTTTGGATTGAGGATCAGGGCAGCCGTGTGTTTGCCAGTCTGGGTTTACCCTGGTGGCTTACCGGATTTCTATGGCATGGCGTTTACCGCGGTCTGGCGTGGGTGGTTTCCGTGATGCTGCCGCCCATGGCTATTTTCTTCCCGATGTTCACGATCCTGGAAGATCTTGGATTTCTGCCGAGGGTGGCTTTTAACATGGACAGGTTGTTTAAGAAAAGCGGCGCGCACGGCAAACAGGCTTTGTCCATGGGCATGGGGTTCGGATGCAACGCGGCCGGGATTATCGCGACGCGCGTTATTGATTCACCCCGCGAACGTTTAATCGCCATCTTGACCAACAACTTTGTTCCGTGCAACGGGCGGTTCCCCACGCTGATCATGTTGGCCAATATATTTGTGGCCGCATCGTTCCCGGCAGCTTTTGCCTCTCTGGCTGCCGCCTTGGCGGTGGTGGGTATCGTAGTCCTCGGGGTGATTGTTACACTTGTCCTTTCACTGGTCCTGTCAAGAACGATTCTCAAGGGAGAGGCCTCGACGTTTACTCTGGAATTACCCCCGTTCAGACGGCCCAATATACTCAAAGTCCTTTATACATCTTTAATAGACCGGACCATGTTTGTCCTTTGGCGGGCCGTAGTTATGGCGGTTCCCGCCGGAGGATTGATCTGGCTGTTGAGTAATATCCATGTGAACGGACAGAGCCTGACAGCGGCTATATCCGGGTTCCTGGATCCCTTTGGCCGGGCTTTGGGGCTTGACGGAGTGATTCTCCTCGCCTATATCATCGCCATACCGGCCAACGAGATTGTCGTGCCGACGATCATTATGGCTTATGCTAACGTTGGCAAGATGATTGAGCTTGACAGCATGGCCGCGTTGCAACATCTTCTAGTCGATCAGCAGGGTTGGACGCTTTTGACGGCCGTCTGCCTTATGTTATTCTCTTTGCTTCACAATCCATGCTCGACAACGATTTTTACCATGTGGAAGGAAACAAAGAGCTTAAAATGGACGGTGCTGGGCGCCCTTATGCCGCTTGCGATTGCCTTGGGCGTTACCTTTATCGTTGCCCAAAGCGCGCGGATTCCCGGTTAACGTCTCTCCGGACTTCATTGGCTTGACTATCCGCTGTGCCTGTGTTATAAAATGAAAACACGAAACCCGTCCTTATTCGACTTATTTACTGCGATAATGGAAAATGTTATGGATGAACAAAAAAACACCCCCCCCCCCTTTGATTAGCCTGACTCCAGCGGCACTTGAAAAGATCAGGGCTATGCAGAAGAAAGAAGAAAAGAAGGACTGTGGCTTGCGTTTCGGTGTCGTCACAGGGGGATGTGCCGGGTTTTCGTATGAAATGAATTTCCAGAAGCGTTCATTCGAAAACGATATTGTCATTGAAATTGAAGACATCCGCATCTTTATTAATGAGGAATCGGCACCATTTATCAAAGGAACGCAGATTGATTATGCAGACACGCTCAAGGAGAGCGGATTCAAATACAGGAATCCGAACGCGCAGGGCAGTTGCGGATGAGGTCTTTCCTTCAGCTGAGCTTATCGCGAATTTTTCAGTCCCCAATATGATTAGAAGTTATCCCACAATTACCCGATGAAAGAAATATAAGAAGACCCAACA
>CAYRXT010000053.1:0-12972 GCA_964428315.1 uncultured Planctomycetales bacterium | reverse complement strand
CAATGAATCGCGCGCTCCGTCCCTCCGGGTAACATTTATTTATGAGTCATCTGGTCCCGGTTATCGCCTTCCGAACAGGTTATAAGAATATCCACTCATAGGCATCATAAAATTCCAGTTTCTGCATAAGAACCTGGAACATAGGATAGCTGACGTAAACCGCGAGAAAAATCCACAAGAAGATCGAGAATCCGACCGAAAGAAAATCCAATATCATTTCGGCCTTCTTGTTCCGGAGAAAAAGGTCGGAATAAGGGTTCTTTTTATCCGGAGGGGTGCTTTCATGGGCCCTTTTGCGGTACAAGGCCTTTGTTTCGACAATCTCACCGCTCAGGATGTCGTCAAGTATTTGGAAATATTCGATATTGTACGCGCATTCCTCCTTGTCATGCAAACGCGGATTGACCTTGCAGTGGCAGCGCGGACAATAGCCCGTGTAATGCAGATGAAAAATGTTGGAAGCGATGACATTGAAGAAAAACCAGGGGATATTCAGGGCCGCGGTAAAATTGACCGGCTGAATGAAAAACCGTTTTAAACGGCGTCCGTGTTTCAGCCGGTTGCGATAAAGATCAAAGAGAAGAAAAAGAGAACTATCCCCCAGATAGCCCATGATATAATGCTGTTTATAGGCATCGGGCAGCTTCTTTTTCTTTCCGCTGATTTTGTCTTTGAGCGATTTTTTCCGCGTGAGTTGGAGGGCGTCATAAAAACTGATTTCTTCCAAGTCCCCCCGGCAGCGGGTGCACAACAGGCTGTCTTCGCGGTGAAATAATCGGCATCGTTTACAGATCTTCATGACGGGAAAAGATCCCGGGAGGATTGTTTAATCCTGGATCTCAGCCGTTCGACTTCTCTTTTATCCACGAACCCCGAGTTTATGCTCAATACGTTGGCCGCCGAAGCGGCAACTCCCGTCAGGCCGGCCTCCGCAAAATCCGCGCCCTGCAGATAGGAGTGCATAAAACCGGCGATAAGAGCGTCACCGCATCCGACGGCATTCTTGCTCCTGATGGCCGGAGGAACAATCCAGACTTTTTTCCCATTATCGGAAAAGACCGCGCCTCTCGGCCCCAAGGAGATAATCACCACGGATATCCCGCGTCGATGAAATGCATCGACTGCGCTCTTAATGGCCGACATGGAATTCAATCTTCTCTCAAGAACAAACTCCGCTTCCGAAAGGTTGGGTTTGATTATGGACGGCCCTGCCTTAAGTCCTTCCTGCAGCGCCGGACCGCTGGTGTCCAAAACAGTTAGCACACCTCGTCGTTCGGCCAGTCGGATCAGGCCGGCGTAGGCGTCATCCGGCAGACCATGCGCATTGCGTCCCGAAAAGATCACGCAGCGGCATTTCTTCAGAAGCTCTTTTAATTTTGATTTTAAACGCCCGAGGTCCCCCCGGGTAATCCACGGCCCGAACTCCAGAATACGGGTGATGCGGCCCTCATTCTCATCAATAATCGTCAGGCTGGTCCGGGTTTGTCCCTGCACGCGCAAAAAATCATGAGGGATCTTTTCGTGTAACATCTCCTGATGAAGGAATTCACCCGCCGGGCCGGCAAGCAGGCCCGTCGCCAGGGTCTGCCCGCCCAGACGTTTCACGACCCTCGACACATTGATCCCCTTCCCTCCGGCACATAAAAAAATATCGTTGGTCCTGAAATCCCTGCCCGCACTAAATCGCGGGACATTCACCGTCTTGTCGATGGCGGGATTCAAGGTCACTGTAAGAATCAAAGATGGTTTTTTCATTGCGCCAGCATTATTCCATTAATGTTTCCAAAAAGCAAGGGGCCCGGGGAAAATCACCCGGGCCCAGGATCGCGTCTAGAAGAGAAGACGTCTCACAAAGCGCAGTCATCTGCCTTTCCAAATCAGAATCCTCAATGAAGGATGTCGGAGTGCCCTATTGCGGCGGAAGGGGCTTATATTCCCGCCTCTTTCTCCGGCTTTTCAATGAAGCTCTATAAACTTACGGGCATAGTTTCTTGATATTCTTTGGCGAAATACGCCGAAGCCAACCCCACTTCGCTCCAAAATTTCGCGTCGCTCCATTGGGGAGCTCCGCAGGGTTGATCCGCATTTTTTGATCACGGACTTACGTCCGTAGCATGAAGGCGCAGGCGGAACAAAGCTTAATGCACGTTCTCTCCTTCCTTGACCGTCATGTCCAGGAAGGATTTCAGCCTCCGAGAGCGTGTCGGATGACGCAGTTTGCGAAGGGCCTTGGACTCGATTTGGCGAACGCGTTCCCGGGTGACATTGAATTCCGAACCAACCTCTTCCAGCGTCCGGGTTGAGCCGTCTTCAATACCAAACCGTAACTCCAGGATCTTTCTCTCCCTCTCGTCCAGGGTCAACAGGACATCCCCGATCTCCTCCTTAAGCATAGAATGCAGGGTCGCATTGGCCGGAGACACGGCGCGTTTATCTTCGATAAAATCACCGAAATTCGTGTCGCCCTCGTCGCCTATGGGTGTCTGCAGGGAGATGGGGACCTGGGAAATCTTCAGTATCTCCTTAACCTTGCTTATAGGGATACGCATCTGTTTGGCGATTTCCTGAGCGGTTGGCTCCCGGCCGTATTCCTGAACAAATAAACGCGACACCCTGATAATTTTGTTAATCGTCTCCGTCATATGGACAGGGATGCGAATCGTCCGCGCCTGATCCGCAATGGAACGCGTGATCGCCTGGCGGATCCACCAGGTGGCGTAAGTCGAAAACTTGTATCCCCTCTTATATTCAAACTTCTCAACGGCGCGAATCAATCCCATGTTGCCTTCCTGGATCAAATCGAGGAAGGAAAGTCCGCGGTTAATGTATTTTTTTGCGATGCTGACCACCAGACGAAGATTGGCCTCGACCAGAAGCTTCTTCGCTTTATTGAATTTGGACTGCCGGATCTTGATGACGCGGATCTGGTTCTTTACGTTGCGCACCGGCTCTTCGAGTTGTTTCATCAGACGGGAGCGGGCAAGACGCAATTCCTTCTGCTGCTTTCTGTCCTTTTGATTTTTCAAAAGCCGGTCGAAACGCTCTATCTGCGAGACCATTGCGCTCAACCTGTCCACAATCTCCTCATTCTTCGTCGAGGTAAGCTTGAACTGGGCAATGATTTTTGCGGAACGTTCAGAACTGACGCGCAGTCTCTTGACACGCCTGAGCAACTGCGTAAGGTCCTTGATTAACTTCGGCCTTCGCTCCAGCTCGTCCTTAATGACGTCCTCGACGTTGATCTCCTCGTTAAGGACCTGGTGAATAATCGTAAAGGCCTCCTGTCGGGCAAAACGCGTCCTGAAAAGGGCCTCGGCGAACTTCGTCTCGGCTTCCTCAATCCTTTTGGCGAGGTTAATCTCGCTCTCCCGGGACAATAAGGGTATCGAGCCCATCTGTTTGAGATACATCTTAACCGGGTCATCAAGGGGGATGAACTTTTCGGAATAAACATTTTCTTCCTTCCCTTGTTCTTCGCGAATCCGGCGCACCTCCTGCTCCCTGGACTCGCCCGCCGCTCCGGAGTTTTCTTTTTCGGCGTCGATCACCTTGATGTCTTTCCCATCGAGAATGTCAAAGACGCGGTCAATCTCCTCGGCAGAATCCACCTCCGAAGAAAGCGTCTCATTGACTTCTTCATAAGTCAGATATCCCTTTGTCTTGCCCATCAAGACGAGCTTCTGGACATTCTCCTTCATCTCATCATTTTTCTGGTCGTCCAGCACAGGGCCCTGTTGACCCGTCTCTTTTTTGACCTTACCCTCCGCGCACTTTAATGTCCGCTTCCTTGGAACGGCTTTCAAGGCCGCCTTTTTTGCCCTTTGACTCTTTTGGCTCTTTTTCTTTGCCGTCTTTTTCATGTTCACCTCGCGTCCTCTCGCCTTATTGTCTCAAATCTTCATTTCTGCTTAACCAACACATTGATGCGTTGCAGGAGGCCCTTGACCTTGTCCTCATCCCCTTCCTCCTGTGCCGCTTTTAGACTCGTGATTAACTCTTTCTTTTGCCATAGCAGGCGGTCTTTAATCATCCGCTGGACGTAGTCCCGCCTTATTTTGTCCTTATCCCCCATGAATATTTCCTCGTCGGCCGTCAACTGCGCGATAAACTGTACGATCTCTTCATCGACGAAATGATTCATGAGATTTCGGGCATTCACCTCTTTGCCCTTGTCCGTGAATTCAAAAATTATGGAGACGATCCGTCTGATCGACTCATCACGAAAATCGCTGAGGGTTATTTCCTTGCGAAAATGAGGAATAACCGAATCTTCGCGCAGCATCATCTTTAACACGTCCTTTTCCACGGCGCGGATTTTTTTCATCATCGACGGCGCTTCCTTGGCGGGAGTCAGGGGCCGACCGCTACCCGGCCCCGAGACTTTCTGCATCTCGTTCAGGATAGCTGCTTCGGGAACCCCCAGCGTCTCCGCCAGCCTCTTCATATAACCGGACCTCACGATGGCATTGCCGATCCGGTTAATCGTAGGCAACATGTCCTGGACAATGCCGGCCTTTCCTTCTACCGTTTTTGAATCATAGCGGCTTGACAAAGAGCGCAGTTTGAAGTCGAAAAACGTCTGGGCCGATTCGATACGCCTTTGAAATTCAAGGATCCCGTTTCTGCGAACAAAGGAATCCGGGTCCTCCCCTTTGGCCAGTGTGGCGACCCGCACATGCATGCATCCTTCAAGCAGGAGATCGATACTGCGGACGGA
This sequence comes from uncultured Planctomycetales bacterium, assembly GCA_964428315.1. GTDB lineage: Bacteria > Omnitrophota > Gorgyraeia > Zapsychrales > CAYRXT01 > CAYRXT01. Next base: position 8,255 of record CAYRXT010000053.1, on the reverse strand, counting down.
CGCGGATTCACCGGCAGAATCCGAGTCAAAAAGCATTACGGCATTGCGTGTGAACCGGCGCAATAATGTGATCTGGTCTTCGGTCAACGCGGTTCCCAAAGAAGCGACGATCGGCAAGAAACCCGACTGGTAAGGCATGATCATGTCCATATAGCCCTCACTGATCACTACCTTGTCTTCTTTCCGAACCGCTTCCTTGATTAGGTGCAATCCAAAAAGGTGCCGTCCTTTCGTGTAGACCGGGGTTTCGGGCGAATTGATATACTTGACCGGACCGCTGGCGACCGCCCGCCCTCCGAAAGCGGCGCTCCGGCCCTGCGCGTCAAAGATGGGGAACATGATCCGGTCACGGAAGCGGTCATAAAATCCTTCCTTATTTTTTCGCGGCAGGATCAATCCCGCGTTCTCAATCATCCGAAGGCTGTATCCCTTGCTGCGCAAATACTTGAGAAGGAAATCCCAGCCCGCAAGAGCATAACCAAGGCGGAACGCTTTCACGGTATTTAAATCCACGCCGCGTTTTTTCAGGTAGTTCTGTGCCGACCGGGCCCCGGCCGAGCTCGCTTTTAGCAGATTTGCGTGAAAGAACGCGCATGCCTCGTCGTTGATTTGAAAGATCGTCTCGCGCAGATTACGGCTTTTGTCATCTCCGCTGGCCGGGATTCTTATGCCTGCGCGGTCAGCCAGCATGCGGGCCGCCTCAGGGAAGGTCATATTTTCCTGTTTCATGACAAAAGAAATAACGTTCCCTCCCACATGACAGCCAAAACAGTAAAAGATCTGTTTCTCGGCGTTAATGATAAACGACGGCGTCTTTTCACTATGAAACGGACACAGGGCCTTAAAGTTTCTTCCCGCCTTGTGCAGGGGGATGTAGCCCGCAATCGTCTCCACGATATCGTTGCGGTCCAGTATCTGGGCAATAATGTCTTCCGCAATTCGCGCCATAAACGATTCGTCCGCTCCTATGACCGGCGAAAGCGCCGTAAGCCCCCGCATTCGATAACCCGCACATCAGCCCTTATCTCCAGCCTGTCCAGCATAAGGTTCATGCCCATGTTATCGCTGGCAAGGTGACCGGCATTCACCACGCGGAGAAATTCCTGGTTAACCTGCTGGTAGTGTTCCTCAGAAAGATGCATGCACAGCAGCGTGTCTATGCCGGCCTGTGAAAGGCGGGAGAAAATCTCTTTGGCCCCTTCCGCCCCGCCTGTCATATCGACAAAAATCTTTCCGGCCTTATCCCCGGGGCTGCCGACGAGTATTTCAGGACCGACCTTATGCGCTGCGGCCTGACGGTATTCCGGCTCACGCAAAAGAATGGGCAGAATATCCTTCAATTGCCTGGGCTGCTTTTGATCCATCACTTTCTGCCAATGAGCCGCGACGAGATTATCCGTCACCGTGTGAGCGCACATAAACGGAAGATCCAAAAGCCTTGCCGCGTCAACAGCCCGTCCGTGGTTTGCAGAATGCAGTCTGCGCTTGACATAATCGATGCGTTTTTGCATAATCCCTTCCACGGCCTCTGCCCTCACACCGCAAGCACACAGAAGTCCAATCTGTACCGCCATTACATCATTGAGGCCGGCCAGGGCGATGCCTTCCGGATGATGGGCCAGGACAAGATCCACGGGGCTCCCCTTTTGCCGCAAATGATCGGCGAGAATCAACTCAGGGGTTTCCACATCGATGCCGGCAAGAATTGTCTTAACCTCCCTTTTACGGTCCCCATAAAGAATGCGGGTGTCCGCATAAGGATTGCGCATCGATTCGATGTCAAACAGCGTCTTTTCTTTCTTTTTCAGCCGAACGAATTCTCTTTTCTTCTTTGCGAGAGATTTCCTGACGTCGCTAGGACCGCGCAAGTCAGCACGCATACCCTCTTCGACAAAAAACTCGTATATCTCTCCAAGATTCATAATACAGGGCGCTTATCTTCGTTGGCTTGTGCCTTTAGCCTGTGGGGGTTATTCTTTGAATTGCCCATAACCGACAGTCAACGCGTGTTTATTCAACCTTTCCGTAGGAAACAGCTTTTTCAGCATCCCCTCATATGTGTTTTCGTATATGCTCGGCGCGAAACGTGCGGCAATATTGCCTGTGATGGCTGAGGTTGTCATCCGTTGAATGTAAGAAATGCCCGTTAATCGCAAAAAGATAACAATCAGACTGCACGCCAGAAGACCACGGAAGACAGCAATAAGCAGACTCCCCCATTTATCCACAAGAGGATGGGCTTCCGGACGGATAAGAATAAAAAGGCCGTCCCTTACGAATTTGAAGCTCGAGATAAAGACTGTGAGGAGAAGAGCGAAAAAAAACACGTATCCGAATTCCGGAGGCATCCCGAAAACCTGATTCAACGAGACGTAATAATGCAAGGCGATGATAGATCCGAAAACCAACCCCATCAATTTAATAAATTCAGCGGCAAGACCGGCTTTCATCCCGGCATAAATAATCCGGACAAAAATTCCGCAAACCAGTAAATCAATCCAGTTAAGTCTTTGTAAAATATTCATAACCTTTTGAAATAAAAGAATTTTCCGTTAAAACAGTAAAGTATAACATGCACCTCAGCAAGTGTCAAGAAAGCGCTTTCTTTAATGTAATTTTTACTTAACTTGTAATTTGTTTATTACTAGATAGTTGCGCGCTTGAATAAATGCATGTATTTCTTCATATTGACAATTATTTACAGAAATGCTATCTTTTTCCTCATGAATGAAAAAGTGCAGGATGATATTCTCACATTGCAGAAAGATCTTCAGCAGGCCCGCAAAGAACTGTCCATCTTATACGAGGTCAGCAATGCCCTGCGGACGACGCTTGAATTAGACCATATTCTTTATATTATCCTTACGGGTGTCACATCCCACGCGGGACTCAGTTACAATAGGGCCATCCTCTTCCTGGTCAACGAAAGTAAACGGACCCTGGACGGCAAAATGATGATCGGTCCGGAATCCGGCGAGGAGGCCAACCGTATCTGGACATCAATCGCAAATACGCACAAAGAACTGGATGACCTTGTTTCCCAATTTAAGGAATCCCAGGAGATCATCAATTCTCCTTTGAATCAGAAGATTCAGCAATTCTCTATTCCTTTAAACAAGGATGACGGCGGCCTTATGGCGCGGGCCTATTTCCAAGACTGTTTGATCCACGTCCCTCCGGAGGCCATTGAACAATACATCCATGATCCTCTGTCAAAGATATTCAAAACGCATGAACTGGTCATCGTCCCTTTAAAAGCGAAGGATAAGATCAACGGGATCATTGTCGCCGACAATCTTTTTACACAAAAACCCATTACCGCCGGTGATTTGAGGATTTTCGAAATGCTGGCCAACCAGGCTGGGCTGGCCATCGAGAATTCCAGGCTCTACGAGATGGTCGTTTTTAAAAGCCATACCGATTCTCTCACTGGGCTCTGGAATCACGGGTATTTTCAGAACGCCCTTTCCGGGGAATTGGAAAAGGCCTCCCGGCATCAAACTGCGGTCAGCTTGCTTATGGTCGATATCGACGACTTCAAAAAGTTGAACGATCTCTGGGGACACCACAAAGGCGATGTCCTCCTTCATTCCCTGGCGCAGATGATTCGTGAATCTGCCCGGGAATCGGACATCATTTGCCGTTATGGCGGAGAGGAGTTTGCGGTTATATTGCCTGCCACCGTCAAGGACCATGCCTATACGCTTGCAGAAAGACTGCGCATCAAGATCCAGGATTCCGGTTTCCGGATCTCGCCCGACAATACCGCGCGATTAACAATCAGCATTGGGGTAGCCGCGTTTCCCGAACACACGCAAAACAAGGAAGATCTGATCGTCCTGGCCGACAAGGCCATGTATTCGGCAAAATTCTCAGGAAAAAATACGACGAATACGGCTTAAAGGAAGGCGTCTCCTGCCCTCTCTTCTACACCTCAACAGCCAACTCTTCTCGGCTGGACTCGGCCTCGTCGTCAGCCAGCTTGACGGAAACGATTTTTGAGATCCCGCTTTCCTGCATGGTGATACCGTACATCACGTCCGCATTGGATATCGTCCTTTTGTTGTGCGTGATGACGATAAACTGCGCGATCTTCGCAAAATCCTTCAGCAAATATCCAAAACGCCCGACATTCGACTCGTCCAGCGCAGCGTCGATCTCATCCAGGATGCAGAATGGACTGGGCCTCACTTTGAAGACGCCAAAGATCAAGGCGATCGCCGCCAGGGTCTTTTCGCCTCCGGACAGGAGGCTGATGCTTTGCAGTTTCTTTCCCGGCGGCTTGGCGATTATCTCGATACCCGACTCCAAAACATTGTCCGGATCGACCAGATCCAAATAGGCCTCACCCCCGCCGAACAGCATCCGGAAATAAATCCGGAACTCTTCGCTTACCTTGGTGAAGGTCTCCATAAACATCTGCTTCGTTGTGCGGTTGATCTTCTGGATCGTGCGGTGCAGGGCGTCCTTAGCGGAAAGGAGGTCGCTTTGCTGTTTTGTGAGGAATTCAAAACGCTGCCGCAACTCCTCGTATTCATCGATGGCCACCAGGTTAACTGTCCCGAAGGACTCGCATTTGTTCCGCAGTTCCTCGATGGCTGGCTCCGCGGACGCCGCATCGAATATGTCCTCTTGTTCGTCGTCGACCAATACGGCGGGAGCCCCTTTCCAGAAGGCCAGGCTGTGCCGGGCAAATTCGGGATCGTAGCTCGACAAGGGATATCCGCCCTCTTCCATCTTGGCCGGCCTGACAATAACCCGGTCCAGATCAATTTTATAGGACTGCCACAGCCGGTCTTTAATGCTCTTTTCTGAGAACTGGATCTCCTGAATTTTCATGTTCCTGTCGTGAACCGCGTTTTTCTCGTTTTCGATTTCGGCTTCCAGTGTTTTGACCTTCTTCTTCATCCCGAGTATTGTTTCGGACAATGCGGTCTTCTGGTTGGCATAGGTCAACAGGACCTCCTGCAGAGCATGTCGCCTCTGCTCCAGTTCGTTGATCTTTTCCCGGATTTGGTCGTTTTCCTTCAGGAGGTCTTTGATACTCGTATCATTGACGGCGTGATCGGACTCGATCTTCTGGATTTCGTCTCTTCCCCGGACAAGGTCATCCTCGAACAGCTTAAGATTTTCCTTCTCGCTCTCCTCTTTCTCCTTTGCGGACTGGATTTCCGTGGTTAACTGGGCGATGGTGACCGTCGTCTGTTCGCGTTCCTGCGTCTTGACGGCAATCCAGTCCTGCTGTTCCTTGATATCCTGCCGCAGTATTTGCAGTTCCTGCTCAATGGTATGCAAACGTACGTTCAGCTCGTCTTCCTTGGCCTTGAGCTTGGTCATCACATCCCGGGCCTCGCGGATCTCGGATTCGATCAGGTCGAGTTCTTCCATAAGCTTGCTCGACTCCTCCAGGATATCGTTCTTCTGCGCTTCGTATATGGACAGCACCTTTTCCTGTTCATGAATAGCGCTATTGATCGAATGGATGACGTTTTCCTGTTCTTCGATGAGGCCGTTGAGAATGTCCCGCTCCTTCGTCTGCACCTCGATCTGCCTTCCCAATTCTTCGATCTTCACGGTAATAAGCTGGGGATCCAATTCGATGAATTTGGTTTCACAAATAACTTCATAAAGGGTATCCACGGAAAAGGCCTGAAAGTTCTGCTTAATCGCCTGCACCCTCAAGGGCTCGATCTCCTGAACGTGCTTGACTTTTCCGATAATCCCTTTATTGATGTCTGACGGAGGTCGCGTCGTCAACAGGCGGCCGTCGACCACCGGGTCAGGCATATCTTGATACTGCACGCGCAGTTCTTCAATGAATTCCCTTTGCGAGATCAGGGACAGCCTCCTTTTTTCAAGATCATCTATCGTCTGCGTAACGAGGGCTTGTTGAGATTTCAGTTCGTTGGCCGACCGGACTTTATTTTCCTTTTGCTCCTTGAGGTCGTCGATCTTGGACGAACAGCTTTCGATATCCTCGCAGATGCTGCGAAGCCGGTTATCCACATCATCCTTCTCCGTCATCACCTTTTCGCACTCCACATCCAGACGGCGCTTGCGCGCCAGCGCCCCCTGAAACTCTTTCATGATCTCGGTGAGTTCATTCTTTAAGCCGATCTCTTCTGTGGTCATGTTCAGGATTTTTTCTTCATCGCTCTTGATGGTATCTTTCGCGCCTTTGATCTCCCCGGCAATGATATCGAGGTTTTGCCGCCGCTGTTCACAAGAGCTCCGCTTCTCTCCGATGGTTTCTTCAAGGGTGTTCAGCATGGCCTTCAAGTTTTCTATTTTTTCCTGCTGCTGACGGCAACGCTCCTTGAGCTGTTCGTGCTGTTCGTCGAGCCGGAAATCGCTTTTCCGAAGATTATCGACGCGCTCCTCATTGAATGTGATCTGCCGGCGGTCCATCTCCATCTGATTCTCGAGCTTCATGTGCTCGGCGTGTGTTTCGCTTATAATCTGCTCGAGTTCGTCCACTTTCCGGCTCTCCAAGTCAATCTGTTCACTGACAGACTGCAGACTATCGTACAGTTCCGACTCATTATGTTTGAAACGCCGCAGGGCGCCTCCGATGTCGCTTTTGTTTTGCGCATAGCATGCGAGCTGATACCTGGCGAACTTCACCTCCATCAGCTTCAGGCGTTCAAACTTTTCCTTGTAGCGCTGCGCCTTCTTGGCCTGCCGCTCAATGGAGGCGATCTGCCTTTTCACCTCCGTAATGATGTCATTGATGCGCAGCAAATTGTTTTCCGTATCTTTGAGCTTGTTCAAGGCCTCTTTTTTCTTTGATTTGTATTTCGTGATTCCGGAGGCCTCGTCGATAATGATCCTCCGGTCTTCCGGTCTGGAACTGACCACCAGATCCACTTTGCCCTGCTGGACTAGGGAATAGGCCTCCGCCCCGATCCCCGTCCCCATCAGCAGTTCCAGTATATCCTTTAGACGTACGGCAGTCTTGTTCAGCAAATATTCGCTTTCCCCGGAACGGAAGAGACGGCGCGCAATGGTCACCTCATTGTATTCGACAGGCAACGTTCTCGACTCATTGGAAAAGGTGAGGCTGACTTCCGCAAATCCCAGTGCCGGCTTGTGCACAGTCCCGTTGAAGATAACGTCTTCCATGGCGCCCCCGCGCAACTCTTTGACACTTTGTTCTCCCAGCACCCACCGGATGGCATCAAAGATATTGCTCTTTCCGCATCCGTTCGGCCCGACAATAGCCGTAATCCCCGGCTCGAAATTCAAAATGGTTTTATCTCCGAAAGACTTAAATCCAAAGATTTCGAGTTTCTTGAAATACATGAGGCTCTTTCCTCCCCTTCTCGCGTTACGTTTGTTATGACTCGTCCAGACGGCTCTTCACGATTTTGACGGTCTCTTCAAGGTTCGTGAACTTGGGAAGCATCTCTTCGGGGATGACAATACGGCACTTCTTTTCAATGCCCGCGAGGATTTCCAGGGCCATCATGGAATCCATTCCCAGGTCTTTGACGAAGGCGGCCTTGGGGTCTATCTCTTCCGCTTCGACCTCAAGTACCTCGGCCACCAAGGCCCTGATCTCACCATCCACGTTATTCTGTCCTTCTTTTTTCTTCATGACTCCTCCTTGCAATTCATTATTAATCCCGGACACACTTCATCTTTAATATTGACTGTTCAGCCATGCGTCAATTCTCTCTTTCTTAAATCTCCACTGGCCGACGGTCTTAATAGCGGGAATCCGTCCCTTTTTGACCCAATCATATATCGTCCGCTTTTTAACGCGAAGATATTGGGCAACCTCATCGATCGTCAACAATTTGTCCGCAGGATCCATATTTTTTTTGGGAAAGGAAAAGATACAATGACAATCTATTACATAATCATGGGCATGTCAACATATTATGCTTTTATTTTCACTTATTTTATATTTTTTAAATTTTTATGCATTTTATTATCTTAAATTTCCAATATGTTTGCTTTTCTGCTTGTTATAACAGTTTATGCATTTTTCATGGCTATTTACGAATTTTTATTACTTCTAGTTCATTTGATTTACATTTATTAACATTTAATCACGTTTTAATCTGGTATAATAACAAAATAAATCCCAGATCAAGACATGTTCCTGCTGGCAGAGAATGAAAGCAAGCGACTATGCGACGGACATGACCTCAATAAATTGGTCGTTTTCACCGGACAGTTATGATTCTTACATTAATTAGGGTCTGCTGAAAAAATCTTCAGCCTGAAAAATCGGCCAGGATCTCCTGACC
>CAYRXT010000052.1:0-13732 GCA_964428315.1 uncultured Planctomycetales bacterium | reverse complement strand
TTCGCCCCCACGCCCCACCACCGACTAAAGTCGGTGGATTAGCTTCAGTATTTAAGATCTGATTTTGTTTTGCCCAATATTTTTCCAAAGCGGTAATCCTCTTGCGGGACAAATATGTTTGTGTTATCAAAAGACAAATTGACTAAAACCAGAAGATAAAACCGATAATGGCACTCCCTTGAATCAAATCCTGCTGAATAAGGAAAATCCAATATCTGACCACGAACGTAATAATTTTTATATGGCGCGGAACAGAAAACCTCAATCGGCTTTGGAAAGCCTCTCGAATATGAATATTTCTCAGGAGGCAGTTTTAGTTGGGAAATCTTATTGTTCAAGTCATCCTCACATCTTCAAAATAAAAGTTGTTTTATCATATCAAAAATTATTGAAATAATAAACGAATATTAGGGGCGCACAAATATGCTGACGAACAACGGAAAGAAAAAGCAATCACAATAAAAAGCGGGAAAAAGTCTTTTTAACTTCACACAGGAAATTTAAGTTTGCTAGCACAGTGCTAGCACGGGGGTTTTCGGCGGGAAAACCAAAAAGGAGCCGATGACATAAGTCAAAGGCTCCTAATCGTTTGTAAAAGTTGCGGGGACAGGATTTGAACCTGTGACCTTCAGGTTATGAGCCTGACGAGCTACCGGACTGCTCCACCCCGCGAATCTGTAATGAACTTTACGCAAAGAACAAAGAGCAAATGCCGAGATCTGTGCGGCCCGGGGCTTGTCCCGAGCGCCCCTGAGCGATAGCCGAAGGGGCGCGAAGGACTCCACCCCACGAATCTGCAATCAACTTTGCGCAATGAGCAAAGGCCAAGGACTATGCGCCAAGCGCGGGATCCTGAATCAGAAAAGGTATTGTAACATTTAAAGCGGTTTTTTAAAAGAACGAATTTTTCTCGCAGATTATCCAAATCCCCATACAGCGTATCAAATTTTTCCTGGTCGATAAAACCCCTGCGCCTAATAATGAACAACATGGAAACAGTTTCGTACAAAGACCGTATAAATTGGATCAGAGAAGGCCTCCCTTCTCCCGCGATCACCAATCCCCGCGCCCTAATCCCTAATCCCCCACCCCGTTGACCGGCACGAGCTTGTAGATGACCTCGTCCTCGCGCAGGATGTTGAGCTCCTCGCGGCCGACCTTCTCCAGATAAAGCGGGTCTTCCTCGAGGCGGCGCTTCTCGTGGATGAGCGTGATGCGCTCCTTCTTGAGCTCCTCGATCTCCCGGACGTAATCCAGGTTGCGCTGGCGCAGGTCCTGCATCTGCTGGTACGACGGGATGAAGACCGCCAGCGTGAGAACGGCCAGTCCGAAAAGGGCTAAGGCGTTGCGGAACATGCGATATCTTTAAAGGGGGTCCGTCGTTCGTGTTTCGTGATCCGTCCAATGTTTGGTATTGTCACTTTTGTCGTATTGTCAGCGTGGTCCGTCGTTCGTGTTTCGCAATTCGTCCAATGTTTGGTATTGTCTCTTTTGACGAATCACGGTTCACGGATCACTTGAAGTATCTTTCCCCAAAGAGGTCCCGCCCTTCGGCGCGCCCGCACTTCCGGGCTCGCTTGCTCAGGACGGAACCCTCGCGATGCATTAAAATATCTTTCCCCAAAGAGGTCCCGCGTACACCGCCTTGTCGCCGAGTTCCTCTTCGATGCGCAGGAGTTCGTTGTACTTGCACACGCGGTCGGTGCGCGAGAGGGACCCGGTCTTGATCTGCCCGACGCCGGTGGCCACGGCGAGGTGCGCGATGGTCGTGTCCTCGGTCTCGCCGGAACGGTGCGAGATGATCGAGGTGTACTTGTTCTCCTTGGCCAGGCTGATGCAGTCCAGCGTCTCGGACAGGCTGCCGATCTGGTTGACCTTGATCAGGATCGAATTGGCCACCTGCTTCTTGATCCCCTCGGAGAGCCGCTTGACGTTTGTCACGAACAGGTCATCGCCCACCATCTGCACGCTCTCGCCCAGGCGCGCGGTCATGGTCTGCCATCCGGCCCAGTCGTTCTCGTCCAGGCCGTCCTCGATCGAGATGACCGGCGAATTCTTGATCATCCGGGCGTAGGCCTCGATCAGCTCCTCGGTGGTTATGGGCTGGCCGTTGTAGGTGTATTTCCCGTCCTTGAAGAAGGAAGACGACGCCGCGTCCAGGGCGATGAAGACGTCCTTGTCCGGCTTGTACCCCGCCTTTTCGACGGCCTCGAGGATCAGGCGGATGGCCTCCTCGTTGTGAGCCAGGTTCGGGGCGAAACCGCCCTCGTCTCCGACGGACGTGGACAGGCCCTTGGACTTGAGGATACTCTTTAGGCTGTGAAAGACCTCCACGGCCATGCGCAGGGCGCCGGAAAAGGTGTCGGCCCCCAGGGGAGCGATCATGAATTCCTGGATGTCGAGGTTGTTGTCGGCGTGCAGTCCGCCGTTGAGGATGTTCATCAGGGGCACGGGAAGGATCTTGGCCTCGTCCCCGCCGAGATAGCGGTAGAGCGGCCTGCCCTCTTCGAGCGCCGCGGCCTTGGCCGCGGCCAGGGAAACGCCCAGGATGGCGTTGGCGCCGAGAGTGCTCTTGTTGTCCGTGCCGTCCAGGGAGATCAGCTGTTTGTCGAGGGCTTTGAAATCCGGTTCCTGTCCGATGACCTTGCCGGCGACGGCCGTGTTGACGTTGTCCACCGCCTTGCTCACGCCCTTCCCCATATAACGGGACTTGTCGCCGTCCCTGAGCTCGATGGCCTCGTGTTCGCCGGTCGAGGCGCCCGAGGGCACGGCGGCGCGGCCCATGATCCCGGATTCCAGGATACAGTCGACCTCGACGGTCGGGTTGCCGCGCGAATCCAGTATCTGACGCGCTTTGATCTGCTTGATCTTTGACATGTCTGTTTCCTTTATGTAGATATGTGGATAAATGATGTTTTGCCCGCGAGAGTAGTGGATAAACTATCACAGATTGCCGCCGTCGTCAAGGGATTCGCGGGGTCACACGAGGGCCCCAGGTGCCCCGGCGACCCGGTGACTTTGTTCAAATTCTAGTACACTTTGCCCGGCATTTGTGTTACCTTTGATGTATGCGAAAATTCTTCATCTTCCTCCAGGTCCACTGGATCAAGGTCCTGATCATCGCCGTCCTGGCGGCCGGCGTGATCTTCTCCGTCCTTTTCCTTAAATACTGTCTCGAGAATTTTTTCATGCTCGAGGGCTTCACCCGGCGGCAGATGTCGGCGCAGATGGCGCTCCTGGTGCCGATGTTCGTGATCGTGCACCTGATCTCGATGCCGCTCATGATCGGCCTGCAGTACTACATGATGCAGGGCGGTTTGAGCCGGATGTTCAGCACCAAGATCGATATCGCCAGGGTCAAGGTAAAATGGAACGAGGTCATCGGCATGGAGTCGGCCAAACGCGAGGCCTGGGAGATCGTCAAGCTCCTCAAGGACCGCAACCTCGTCAAGGCCATCGGCGGGCGCATCGTCAAGGGGACGCTGATGATCGGGCCGCCGGGCTGCGGCAAGACGTACCTGGCCAAGGCCATCGCCACCGAATGCGGGCTTCCCCTCCTGCCGGCGGTGGGCAGCGATTTCGTCGGCATCTTCGTCGGCCAGGGCGCGTCCCAGATGAAATCCCTGTTCAAGCAGGCGCGGGCCATCGCCCGCATCGAGGGCGGGTGCCTCATCTTCATCGACGAGATCGACTCCTTCGCGCGGCCGCGGCAGGCCGAGCGGGGCTTCGGCGGGGCCACCAGCCACAACGCCACGATCAACCAGTTTTTGACCGAGATGGACGGCCTGCGTCAGACGGAGAACAACATCGTGGTCCTGGCCGCCACCAACGTGGACGAGCACGAACTGGATTCCGCGGTCATGCGCGCGGGGCGGTTCGACCGCAAGATCTACGTCACCCGGCCGAACCTCAAAGAGCGCAAGCTCATGTTCGATTTTTATCTCAAGAAGGTCAAGGCGGGCCCCGACGTGCGCTCCGAAATCCTCGCCCGCCGGTGCCTGTGGTTCACGCCGGCGGACATCTCGAACATGGTCCGCGAGGCCAGCCTGATCGCGGCCCGCGACCGGCGGGAGGGCATATCCGGCAAAGACCTCTCCGAGGCGTACGACCGCGTGGTCTTCGGCATGAAGTCGAACATCGTCATGAACGACAAGGAGAAACGCTGGACGGCCTACCACGAGGCGGGACACGCGATCATCGGGTACCTCCTCCATCCGACCGACGACATCATCAAGGCCTCGATCATCCCGCGGAAAGGGGCGCTGGGCATGGTGTACCGCCGGCCCGCCGAGGAGCTTTTCTGCTCGGACCGGGACGAACTCCTGGCCGACATCAAGGTCATGGTGGCCGCTTACGCGGCGGAGAGGGTCAAATTCGGCAAGACCAGCCAGGGCGTGGGCGGGGGCGTGGGCGCGGACTTCCACAACGCGATGCGCGTGGCCCGGCACATGGTCCTCAGTTTCGGGATGGGCGATTCGGGGCTGGTGGGCGACTTTCTCAACCAGAGCTACTGGTACCGGGAGGACGCCTTCGTCTCCGAGAAGACCAAGCAGACCCTGGACGCCGACATCCAGGCCATTTTGCAGGGCTGTATCAGGGAAGTGGAAGACCTCCTGCGCGGGAAGATGGATCTCCTCGACTATTTCGCCCGGCAGCTTTACGAAAAGGAAGAGCTCGAATACGACGAGATCGAGGCGATCTTCAACAAGTTCGGGCTCAAACCCCTGACCCGCCCGCCGCTGATGGCCTTCGGCGGCGACCAGGCTCCGGCCCCCGACGGCAAGTCCGCGGGTGAGGACAGCGGACCGCCGGCCGCCTCATGAGACATCCCGTGAAGTTCCTTCCTCTGACGTTCATTCTGTTTTGCGTTTTGTGCGCCGGTTGCGCCAAGGAACCGCCCTTCGAAGACCGGCCGCTTTCCGAGATCAACCGGGAGTTCGCTGACCTGCTCAAATCCGAATACGGGTTCGGGGACATCGTCCTGAGGCAGGCCGGCGAAACCGTCTGGCTGTACGTGCCCGGCGAGAGGGGGCTGTTCACCTTCAGGGCCTCCCGTCCGACGGGACCCGCCCGGAGGGATTTCAGCGTGGAGTACATCGACGGGGAATTCCGGGACCGCGTGCTTGTCATCGAATACGACATCATCCCCGCCACCCGGACGGAAGGTTCCCAGGGGCTGTCGACCGCGTACAGCGAGGCGTTCAGCAAGGAGTACCGCGCGGTCTTCTCCGCGCTGGGGCGGGCCTACCTGGAAAACGAGGACAAGCCGCGGTTTTTCGTGCACGTGGCCGCCGACATCGTCAAGGGCGCGGAGGTGGTGAACACCTTTTATCTTAAGGACATCATCCGCTACCAGACGGGCGCCCTGCCGCACGAGGAATACCAGAAACGCGTCCTCTCCAAAACCCGGGGCGACCTGAATATTGTCGGAGACGCGGACGGACGGCACGTGGCGTTCCGCGACATCGCCCTGGGGGATTTCCTCGCCGAGCAGATCGTCAACCGCGTCAAGTTCAAATACCAGCGCAGCGACTTCCCGCCCTCGGCCGGCCCGGCCTCCGAGGTCCTCGCCGTCGTGGCCCGGACGTTCGATTATTACGATTTCGCGGATTTTTCCGAAGTGGTGCTGGTCGATCTGCGGAATGACGAAACACTGCGGGTCAACAGGGATGATCTGGGCGCGTACGCGCCGGGGGATGACGCGCGGTAAGGGGAATGAGGACAGCCCAGCGTTCATGCCCGTCAAGGCGTCCCTCCCCCTTGACGGGGAAAGTCAGGCGGGGGGTTCTTCCCGTACCTGCCCCCTGCGCCCGCATTTCATTTCTTAAGGATCTTCACCTTCCTGCCTTCTATCTTCAAGCTCCCCCTCGCCATGAGGTCGACGGCCTTCGGATAGAGTCTATGCTCGACGGCGTGGATCTTTTTTTCCAGGCTCGCGAGCGTGTCCTTCGCGGTAACGTCCACGTGCTCCTGGAGGACGATCGGCCCGTGGTCGACCCTGTCATCGGCGATGTGGACCGTGACCCCGGTCACCTTCACGCCGTAGTGGAAGGCGTCCGCAACGGCTTGGCCTCCTTTGAAGGCCGGGAGAAGCGCCGGGTGGATGTTGAGGACGCGGCCGCGGTAGGTGCGGATAAAGTACGGGCTCAAGATGCGCATGAACCCCGCCATCACGACGAAGTCGATCTGGGCGTCGCGCAGGAGCCGGACCATCTCGCGGTCGAAGTCCTCCCTTTTGGGATAGCGGGCCGGATCGATAAACGCCGAGGGGATGCCCGCCTTCTTCGCGCGGGTCAGGGCGCGGGCCTTCCTCCTGTCGCAGACCACAAGGCCGATCTCGGCGGCGATCCGCTTTTTGTTCAAGGCCCCGATGAGGGCCTGGAGATTCGTGCCACAGCCGGAAACAAGAACCGCAAATTTCATGTGTTCACCCTTCCCTTCCTTTGAAGACAAACCAGCTGACCGCGCCGATGCCGGCAAAAACGGTCCCCGCGCCGACCAGGATGGCCCGCGGGGAGACGACCTCGGCGAGATAGGAGCTCAGCAGCATCGTCAGGAGGAATCCCAGGTGCATGATCATCTCGAGCGAGGAGAAGACCTTGCCGAGCATCTTGGCCTCTCCGACCTCGTGCACGACGGTGTTGGCCGCGATGAAGGCCGGGCCGAGGATGAAGCCCAGCCCGAAGGCCAGGGCCGCGGCGAGAAAAAACGACGGGTGCCGCTGGATGAGAAGCGCAAAGACGTTCAGCATGAGCCCCCCGCTGACCAGGCACAAAAAGATGATCCTGAAACGCGACAGGCGCGCGCCCCACTTGCCGTAGGCCAAAGCCCCGGCGAAGAGACCCGCGCCCAGAAACACGGCCAGGAGCCCCAGGTCGCGGGTCACGCTCCCGAAGGCCTCCTGGATAAACACGATGATGACGACGTAAACGGCGCCCGCGGCCGCGAAGAGGACAAAGAGGAGCGAGGCGACGGACCGGATCTCGGGGTTGCGGATAAAATATTTCAGGCCGTCCTTGAATTCCCCGAACAGAGACTTGCGGATCGTCGTGATGACCTCGCGGCCCGTGTCGACGAGCTTCCGCCCGTCGATCCGGAACCGCGGCTTGAAACGGATCGAGAAGACCAGGAGCCCGGAGATGAAAAAGGTCGCCGCGTCCCAGAAAAACCCGCCCCGCGCCCCGAAGGTCTCCACGATAAACCCGCCGGCGGCCGCACCCATCACGAAGGCGATCATGCCGGTGGTGGTCACCAGCGAGTTGGCCGTCAGGAGCTTGTCGGTGTCCACCAGGTCCGGGATGATCGACATCTTGGCGGGCACGTAAAACCGGCTCAGCGAAAAGACCAGAAACACGATGATGTAGATAGGGACGATCGATTCGCGGAAGATGAAGTGGAAGGGGATCGTCAGCACCAGGAGGCCGCGCAGGAAATCGCACACAAAAAGGGTGACCCGCCTGTCCCAGCGGTCGACGAAGACGCCCGCGACCGGCCCGACGACGAAAACGGGGATGATCGTGAAGGACATGACCTTGGCCAGCCCGACGGGGGATCCCGGCGACCGGGCGGCGATCAGCCCGATCAAGGCCATCTGGTTGATCCGGTCCCCGAACTGGGAAATGATCTGCGCGATCCAGAGGCGCAAGAAATTTTTGTTGGCCAGGTTTTCTCTTAGTCGCGCCATGTTTCTGGGAGAGGGCGACCCCGCGCGGCCGGGACCGCCCGCCGGACCGGAACCGGAGTGGCCCACAGGGCTTCCTTTAACAAACAAATACAAGCCGGCGAGAGGGCTTCCCCTCGCTGTTTTTCTCGTCGGGAAATACCCCGCATTTTCCGAGCAACAGAGAAAACAGCGGGGGCCCCCCGCACAATATTCCTCTTTGTGCGGGGCTGTTCCGGAACAAATTTCATTTGTTTCGGGCCGGTTGCCTTTCGTTTTTCACGAAATCTTGTGAAGACAACATTCCGCAGGGGCCAACTGACCTTCCTTAAGCAAGCAATGTCAAGCCGGCGAGAGGACTTGAACCTCCGACCCGCGATTTACGAAACCGCTGCTCTACCAACTGAGCTACGCCGGCAATCTACCTTAATTTCTTCAATTCTTTTCAGAGAGGATTGCCCGGGTCCCCTTTTGGGGGCGCCGGCAATCTTTCCGCGCAACGCAGGGAAAATGTATTTTAACACAAACCGCGAAAACTTAAACGAAAATCCGGACCTCCTGCATCCCTCCAGAAAACCCCTCCGACGACAACCCGGGGCCGTCCCTCCGGCGGCCTTGCCGTCTTCTTCCCTCTCACGTAACGGCCTGCGGGGCGGGGCCCTCGTCGGTCGCAAGCGGATTGTAGCCGCAGGGGACACTGCCCAGAAAATACAGCGAAAAACTTCTGAAAAAGACCGCGAAGGGCAGTTGAAGGGCTGAAATAAACACCGCGGCCGCGGCGAAACTCACAACCCCCAGCAGCAGAGCGAGCACGGTGAACACCGCCTTGGCCTTCAGCACGACGGAGACAAGAAAATACAACAGTCCGTAACTCAGCCCCCCGACCAGAAGCACCGCCAGCATCAAAACAAAAAACAGGACCATGAACATAAGGCCGACGACGATCTTCAGCCCCAGCATGACCAAAAGATAAAGCCAGAAATCTTTCCTGTTCCGGGCGTAAACGTCCCGGAACCGCCGCCACCCCTCCAGGAAACCGCAGCGGTCCAGGGCCATGACGGGCACGGCAAAATGTTCGATCCAGATCGAAAGAACGGCAAAAAAGGCCGCAAGAAGGACTGCCGCCAGACCGGCCGGCCACAGGAGCGAGAATACCTCCGGCAAGGACAGTTTCGAGAAGCCCTCCATTCCCGGCCCGCCGGAAAACGTCCTCCAGGCGAGGACCGCGAGGGGGAGGCCCAACACCACCGTCTGTCCGAGACCCAGGATCAGATAAAACTTGAAAAGGGAATTGCCGCCCGGCGCGTAGTCCCTGAACGGAATCCGGACAGCATCCGTGTTGTTCGCGACAGCGTTGAACCAGACAAACTTGAACCGGGAGGAAAGCCAGGTGTACACGACAAGGACGGCCAGAAAAAAAACGGCCCCCAGCGCGACCAGGCCTTTGTTCGCGGACTTGGCCTTCTTCCAGACCCCGGCCAGCATTTCGCGGACGTCCGGCCTTTGGCCCTCGGGCGCGGCCGCCGACTCGTCCCGGGCGTAAGCCGGCGCCACCACCTCGAGGGAGTACGCGCCGGCCTGCTGTCCGCCCCCTTCCCGCGCCCCCCCCCGCGACCCGCCGCCGAGGTTGGGCCCGGTTCCCGATAACGCCCCGGCCAGCCAGGCGATAAAGACCAGCTTGACCCACTTCTTCAGGATGAACGGTCCAAACAAAACGCGCTTCGTGTGTTCCGTGCCCTTGCGGATCAGTTCATCGAATCCCGCGCTTCGCATGTCTCTTCCCGCCTTTCCCTGTTACGCGTCCCGGCCCCAAGCGGACCGGACCCGTCTTCATCAAATTTCTCGAGCATCCTCTCGTAAACACGGACCTCGCCGGCTTTCCCCCTCTTGCGCGCGCCCCGGAGATAAACGTCAAGCTTGAGCCGCAATTCGTCCCGGGTCCTTTGCCGCTCCCCGCCGGAGAGGCCCCCCGAATCGATCATCTTGGCCAGGGCCCGGATGCGGTAACGGTCCAGCCCCCAGCCCGCCGAGAGCTGGTCCGGCCGCCCGCCGTCCTTGAGGGTCAGGGCCTCCGGGATCAGGCGAACCGGGAACCGGCTCGTCGCCCGCAGCCAAAAATCATAATCTTCGCACGCCGGCAGGGACTCGTCAAACCCGCCCACCTCGTCGAACACACGGCGGTGGACCACCGCCGTCGAGATGCTGATGCAGCACAGGCGAAGCGCCCGTCGGTAGACCCACCCTTGCGGTTTGCGGTGTTTCTCTTTGGGATAAACCCGCCTGTCTCCTTTGAACCAGAGCTCCTCGGTGTGAAAGATCTTTGTCTCGGGACAGCGCCGGACTTCCTCGAGCGTGCGCCGAAGCTTGGGCTCCAGCCAGCGGTCGTCCGAATCCAAAAAGGCCATCCAGTCCGCGCGCGCCGCGTCGAGGCCGCGGTTGCGCGCGCCGGCCACGCCCCGGTTTTCCTGCCGGATAACGCGCACGCGTTTATCCTCAAGACCCCCGAGCCATTCGCCGGTCCCGTCCGTGGAGCCGTCGTCGATCACAATGAGTTCAAAATGCGGACAGGTCTGACTTAAGACGGACCGCACAGCCGTCTGGATCCAGGGCTGGCGGTTAAAGGTTGGAATAATTACGGAAAAAAATGGCCGGTCCATGCATTACGTGATTAAACGTTCTCTCCCGACGGGGGATTCCGGTAAGAACCATGCCGGGGCCCGGGATCGGACGGTCGGACCGCGCGCACCGTTTCGAACAAATGATCCGGCCGCGCGCGCTGCTCCGAACGGTCGGTCCGGTTGCGCGCGCCGTTCCGAACGAATACCGGCATGATGTTCAATAATATGCCGAGGCCCAGAATCGAACTGGGGACACATGGATTTTCAGTCCACTGCTCTACCTGCTGAGCTACCTCGGCGGAATATCTCTCGCCTTACGACTCGCCCTTCAAACCTCACGACCCTTCGCCGGCATGCTTGTCCTGAGAGACTGAGCAGAGCGAAGGAGCCGAAGGACTGAGCTTCCTCGGCGGAATATCTCTCGCCTTACGACTCGCCCTTCAAACCTCACGACCCTTCGCCGGCATGCTCGTCCTGAGCGACTGAGCAGAGCGAAGGAGCCGAAGGACTGAGCTGCCTCGGCGGAAAATGACGACTCAAAAAACCTGAATGACAAAACGGAAAGCTCAATTTTACCAGACATTCCCGGCTTGTCAACTCATTCGAACGTGGCGTTTGCCCAATTTTCCAAGGTTGTCATTGCGAGGAGGGCGAAGCCCCCGCGGGGGACGAAGCCCGATGAAGCAATCTCGTAAAAACGTGATTGCTTCGGCCTGCCGGCCTCGCAATGACAAGATGTGTAAAAAATGTAAATAAAACAGTTACGCCAAATCGGACTCAGAATTCGGGTCAACTCCTGATTCCCACTGGTGACTGCCGTCCTGTCCCGCACGGGACAGGGACCGCAATGCCGGCACTTCCTGCCTTTCGACTCCGGCATCCCGACCTATGGCTCCCCGCCGACGCGGTTCATGATCTTGATAAAAACGTTCTGCGCCGTCCCGATCGAGGGGAACAGGTTCTTGCGGGCCTTGACCCTCAGCCGTATCGTCGAGGGCGTCAGCTGGATGACATGGACCCAGACCTTGGCCCCGCTGACCGCCGCAATTATCTCGCCCATCTCGTAACTCTCGGACTCGATAGTGCCCATGATGGAGAGCACCTCGTTGGCGTTGTCCCAAACACTGTTAAATTCCGCGTCGATCTCACCCTTGATGGTATCCTGGCTGATGGCGTAACCGCCGGCGGCGGCCACGCCGCCGATGATCGCATAAATACAGCCGCTTAAAAAAATCGCCGGAAGGACCAGCAGAACTCCGATCCCTATTCTTTGTCTAACCATGCGTATGGCCATGCATCCCCCCTTCTTAACTTTCTGCCGCTTGCGCGTCTTCTTCAGCGGATTCCCCGATGTCCCTGCGCCAGGGACGGCTGGCGATGACCAGGGCCGCGATCAGGGCGACCATAAGCCAGTCCCGTCCTATCAGGATCAGGGCCATCCACGGATACCCGCCGTAGGGGCTGGAGACTTCCTTGATCAGGTCCTGAACCAGCAGGATGAGCAGGACCCCCGGCGTAATGAACCTGATCGACACGTCCCAGAACCTGCCCATCGTGATCCGGCCCGCATGGTTGATATGCTCGCGCAGGCGGCCGGCCTTGAAGATCCATCCCACGAGGACGCATTCCAGAATCCCGACGACAACCAGGCCGTAATGGGTCACGAAGTGGTCCACGATGTCGATCCAGTAGACCCCGCCCTTGGTGGCAAAGACCATGCTCCCCAGAAAACCGAAGGCGCAGATCGCGGAGACGACCACCTCTCTCCTGTAATGAAACTTGTCGATAATCGCCGAGGTGAAGGCCTCCACCAGCGATATGGCGCTCGACAGCCCCGCCAGCACCAGGGTCAGAAAAAACAGGATCCCGAAAAGATTGGAAAAGGCCGGGAGAAGGCTTATAGCCTGGGGATAGGCGACAAAGGCCAGGCCGATGGACTCCTTGACCACCCCGGATATGGGCTTGCCGGTGGTGTAGGCCATGTACCCGAGGGTGCCGAAGACCGCGAAACCGGAAACCAGGGAAAACAGACAATTGCCCGCGCTGATGTAAACCGCGTCTTTCAGGAGATTGGCCTTGCGCGGCAGGTAGGAGGCGTAGGTCACCATGATCCCGAACGCCAGGGACAACGTGAAGAAGATCTGCGAAAAGGCATCGATCCAGATCTCAGGCGACTTCAACAGCGCCCAGTCGGGCTTAAGATAAACGGATATGCCGATCGACGCCCCTTTGAGATTAACGCTCCAGACGACCAGGATAAACGTCAGGAGAAACAAGAGCGGCATGAAGATCTTGCTGGCCCGCTCCACGCCCTTCTGCACACCGAAGTAGACGATCAGCCAGCTGACAAACCACACCGCCGACAGGGACAGGACGATGGGGGACCGGATGTCCCCGACCTCGCCGGGGCCGGAGCTGGCCTGGAGATATTCCGTGAAGAAAAAGGCGTTGGCGTCCTGCCCCCAGGCCAGGTCAAAGGAAAAGAAGACATAGCTCAGACACCACGCGATGACGGCCGAATAATACAGCATGATACCGAACATCGCGCACGTCACGGCCCACCACCCGGCCCACTCCCAGCCGCGGTTGATCTTGGCGAAGCTCATGGGGGCCGAGCCGCGCATGCGGTGCCCGACGGCCAGTTCCAGGACCATTAAGGGCATCCCGACGATAAAAAGCGCCAGGACATAGGGGACAAGGAAGGCCCCTCCCCCGTTTTTGTAGCACAGATAGGAAAAGCGCCAGATGTTCCCCAGGCCCACCGCGGAACCGAGCGCGGCCATAATAAACCCCATCTGCGACCGCCATTGGGGACGCGGGTGGTGCGGTTCGCTCAAAATAGTCTTCCTGGGCATTGATTCGAAAAGGGTAACTGCCGACCGGATTCGGGTTTAAATCGCCCATATTGTAACACGCGTGATTCGGCGTTGTCGAGGAAATTTGATTTTTTCTCCCCCAGGAATGCGCTCTTTTTCTTGACAAGCCGTAAGCGCGGGATTAATCTAAGCACATCTGACCGAAAGGGGTGCAACCCATGTGGAAAGTCCTTGTCGCCGAGGATGACGAGAAAACGGCCCAATCCATCGTTAAGAGCCTCAAAGGCCTGGCCCGCTGCCGCGCGGCCCGGGACGGCGAGGAGGCCCTGACCCTGTTCCGGAAATCCCGTAAAGGGAAGAGGCCCTTCGACTTCATCCTTCTCGACGTGACCATGCCGAAGATGGACGGCTTCGACGTCCTCAGGGCCATCCGCGCGGAGGATCCCGACGAGACCAGGGTCATCATGATCACCGCATTCCGCGACTCCCTCATGACGCATTACAACATCGGCTGGGACGATTTCATCACCAAGCCGGTCGACCCCGCCCTGCTGATCGAACACATGCGGACGCTGAAGGATTCCTGAAACAGCAGAACATACAAAGGGCCCCGCCCCGCGCCGCATCTCTGATGCGGC
>CAYRXT010000051.1:0-13899 GCA_964428315.1 uncultured Planctomycetales bacterium | reverse complement strand
GCTGATGGTTAATTAACCTTTGGACTTGAGGACACTATCGCTGAAAAAACGGGCTCTTCACGGGCGAATGGCAGAGGCTTATGAGTATATTTCCCAGAAAGATAAAGCCGCAGTCAGTGTTGATGAATACGCCAAGAAGCAATATATGGATGACAATGCTTTTGCCGAGGCTTTTACCTCCAAGATTTCTTATCAAATTGATGAGGTAACGGTGACAGAAAATACGGCGGATGCTAAAGTTAGCATAACCATGCCGGATTTCGGTAGCATGTTTACCGATGTCATGGGGGCGGCTTTTATGTCCGTTCTTGGTGGTGTCGAGGAAGAAGGTATTGCAAAGATAATGGCGGAAAAGTATAAGGATAAAAAAATGCCGATGACAACAACAACTCAATCTATTGAGTTGGTTAAAGAATCTGACGGATGGAAGGTATTTCTTGATCTTGAGAAACAGGAAAAAGTATCTGCCTTGCTTGGTGAAGCAAAGCAATTAAGAGAAGAGAAAAAACTTAAAGGGGCTTTGAAAAAATACGAAGAAGTCCTGGAGCTAGAAAGTGAAGAAGTTACCGCGCGGTCTGGTAAAAAGGAATTGACCCAGGAAATTTCAGAATTTGAAGAAAAACAGGCATATATCGATAAGGTTAAGTTATATGATTTTACCGCGAAGTATTTCTCCACCTATCTTGACGGCAAGACGCCGGGGGTAACATTTAAGATAAAGAATGAAGGTGATAAAATCCTTACAAAGGTTGAGGTCACGGCATATTTCAAGGATGCGTCGAACAACACAATTGCTGAAGAAGATTATCACCCTGTTTTAGTCAGCGAGTATTCATTTGGGGACAACAAGCCCTTAAAGCCAAACTATATATGGCAGATGGAACAAGGCAAATTTTATAATGCTAAATCAGTTCCCAGTGAATGGCAGGAAGGCAATGCGGTTGCTAAAATCACAGATATTGAGTTTGAAGATTAATTTTGCTTATTGGCAGTTGATGTAAAGATTCAGCTCTTTGGCGATTCTGTTGGGCGTTGGGCCGGAGGCGATTTGGTAGAGGCGGTTGACTGACATGCGGTGGAGGATGCGGGGATCCCGGCAGTCTTTGAATTGTTCGATGAATTCGGCCGGGAGCACCTCGAGGATTTTGAGCAGTTTGGCGATGCGTTTGCGGTGCATGTTCAGAGGTCCGGCCGCGGAGAGGCAGGTGTGGTCCGGGTTGGCGTCCATGAAGGCCTTGACGGCCAGGGCCTGCTGGATGGCGTTGACCGGCGGCTTCTTTTTGGGCCTTTCGGGTAACGGGAGGTCTAAAGAGGACTGGAGGCGGCCGAATAAACAGCGCCGCTTCTCCCGGTCTTGCGTATTCACGCGCGCTTAGCTAGTAGTCCTTTGAGGATGAACTGCCTGCCGGCTTGCCGGGAGAGGATACCGTTTATTCCCTGAGAGACGATGCCGTTTATCGGGTCAGCATACAGCCACCCTCTTCCCTTTGCGCCTTCCCTCTTCTTCCTCTTCTCTGAATTCGCCTCCCCTCTTGACAACCCCCGCCCGACGTTTTATAATGCAAATGAAAACCATTACCAATAAGAGGAGGGGCGGTTGAAGGGAAGACGCTGCGCGCGCGAGGGCCTTTGCCGGGGGGTCCGGTTTGACGGGCACCGGATGACGAAGCCCCGGACGGCCATCCTGAAGGTGTTTGAGAAGGGCAGGGAGCATCTCAGCGCCGAGGATATTTACCTGAACGTCCACCGGTCGTATCCCAACATCGGGCTCACCACCGTGTACCGCAACCTGGAGTTCCTGGTCAGGAAGGGCGTCCTCTCGAAATTCGACTTCGGCCACGGCCGGTCAAAATACGAGCTTTCCGAGGCGTACAACCCGCTCGGACACCACCACCAGCTCGTCTGCGAACGGTGCATGAAGGTCATCAATTATAACGATTTCATGGAAGAAGAACTGCGGTTTGTCCGCGCGGCCGAGAAAGGACTGGAGAAGAGGTACCGGTTCAAGATCAGGAGCCACGTCATCCAGTTCCACGGCCTCTGCGAAAAATGCGGACGGACTTAAC
Organism: uncultured Planctomycetales bacterium; assembly: GCA_964428315.1. Classification (GTDB taxonomy): domain Bacteria; phylum Omnitrophota; class Gorgyraeia; order Zapsychrales; family CAYRXT01; genus CAYRXT01. The sequence continues at coordinate 11,833 of CAYRXT010000051.1, read as the reverse complement.
CCTTTCGAAAAATCCGGGAAGATGAAAAGCCAGCGAGGGATCATTGAAACGCTCAAAGACAGGGCCGCCGCCAGGGCCCGGGAGGCCGGCCTGCTCGAGGCGCCCGTGACAATCCGGGCCAGGGTCCTCAGCCCGGAGGAGGCCATCGGCAATCCCGAGAGGGACGACTTCCCGCTCCTGAAAGGCCGCGAGGCCATCATGGAGGCGGAATTCGAAGGCTGCCGGGGCCACGCCTTTTCGGACATGTACGGGGGCTTTTCGGGACGGCTCGCCGAGGTCTTTGCGATGGCGCCGGAAAATAATTACCGGCGGGGCCTGCAGGTCGCGGCCATGAACGCCCTGGTGAATTACTGGGGCCTGGCCGGAGACACGACGCACTGCCGGGACGGACAGCCCGGGCGGTGCGCCGGGCGCGTAGCCGAAGAGATCGGCCGCGAGGCCCCGGGCGCGGCGAAGGTCGCGCTCGTCGGCTACCAGCCGGCCATGGCGGCGGCCCTGTTGAAGAGGTTCAGCCTGCGGATCCTGGACCTCGACCCCGATAACGTCGGCCGCGTCAGGCAGGGGCAGACGGTCCTCGACGGAGAAAAAGACAGGGAGGCAAGCTTCCGGTGGGCGGACCTGATCCTGGCGACGGGGTCGTCCGTGGTCAACGGCACCATCGACGGGATCATCGCCTCGGCGCGGGGCAAGCCCCTTTTCTTTTACGGCGTGACGATCGCCTCCGCGGCCAGCCTTTTAGGGCTCAACAGGATATGTTTCACCGATGACCTCCCTTCTGTGTCCTCTTAGCGTCCTCGCGGCGTCTTCGCTCTTTTCCATGTTCGGCATGGGGGGCGGGCTGGTGTACATGCCGCTTTTTCTCGCCTTCACCGGCGACGTGCACCAGGCGTCCCTGGTGAGTTATCTGTGCATCCTGGTGACGTCTTTGTCAGCGGCGGTGAATTATTACAGGAAAGGACTGGTGGACCGCGGACTGGCGGTGTGTCTCGGCCTGCCGCTTGCCGCCGGGATATGCGCGTCCGGTTATCTGGCCGTCCATCTGCCGGCGCCTGTTTTGAAGAGGACCCTGGCCGTTGTCCTCGCGGCGGGCGGGGCGGTGCTGGCGTATCCTCCGGCAAGGATGAAACGCCCGCGGCTGTCTTTCCCGCCGCTGATTCTCGCGCCTTTGATGGCGGTGACGGGCCTTTTCTGCGGTCTGGCGGGCGTCACCGGCGGGGCGTTCGAGACGTTCATCATGATCGGGATCCTGGGGACCGCCCCGCACCGCGCCGTGGGCACGACGGCGGTGAGCGTGTTTGTGTCGGCGGCGTCCGGGCTTTCCGGAAGGGCGGTGTTCCGCGCCGGGACGGCCGCCCCGGACGCGGGGCTGACGGCGGCCGTGCTTGTCGCCGCGGCCGCGGGGGGATGGCTGGGCCCGCGGATTTCCGCGGGGGTGGAAAAGCAGACCTTTAAAAGGCTCTGCGGCCTCTTTTTAATCCTGCTGGGGCTTTATTATTTAATGAAGACGGCTTTTTGAAATGATGAACGCGTGGGAGCGGCCCGGGGACGGGGAATTGCCGATCCCGAATGTCAAATACCGAATCATAAACTGACGATGGAAACGTATCTCGACTGTATCCCGTGTTTTTTCAGACAGGCCCTGGAGATCAGCCGGCTGGCCGGCGTCGACGAGGAGACGCGGCAGGCGGTTATCAGGGAGGTGGCGGCCATGGTCCCGGAGATGACCCGGCAGACCTGTCCGCCGGATATCGGCCGGCGCGTCAACGAGATCGTCTTCCGGTATACCGGCGGGGGCGACGTTTTCAGGGAGATCAAGGAGGAGAGCAACCGCAAGGCCCTCAAGGTATGCGCGGACTTGTCCGGAAAGGTCCTCGCCTCGCCGGACCCCCTCAGGACCGCCGTGGAGCTGGCGATCGCGGGCAACATCATCGACTACGGCGCCAAACACGCCATTGACCTCGAAGCGGAACTGCTGAAGATCCTGGAGAACGATTTCGGGAAAAACAACGGCGCCCTGTTCGACTACGCGGATTTCAAAGACGATCTCCTCCGGGCGGAATGGATCCTCTACCTGGCCGACAACGCCGGGGAGACGGCCTTCGACAGGCTCCTGATCGAACGCCTCGCCCGGGACAGAGAGGTGGTTTACGCGGTGCGCGGCAAGCCGGTCATCAACGACGCGCTGAGGGAGGACGCCGTCGCCTGCGGCATCGATGCCCTGGCGCGCGTCGTGTCCTCGGGGAGCGACGCGCCCGGGACCGTGCTGGAACGCTGTTCCGGAGAGTTTCTCAAGCTCTACAGCGAGGCGCCGCTCATCGTCAGCAAGGGACAGGGTAATTACGAGGCGCTGGCGGAGGAAGACCGGCCCATCTATTTTTTGCTGAAGATCAAATGTCCCTTGATCGGCCGGAACATCGGCGGGAACGTGGGCGACATGGTTTTGAAAAAACAGGGCGGGGCGGGCGGTTTTTGAGTTTTGCGTTAAACCATTAATAAAGGGGAGGCAAAAGATATGCGTATCTGCATACCGACACAGACGGACGAAGGCGAACAGGCCAGGGTCAACGCCCATTTCGGGAGCACGCCTTTTTTCACCATCTTCGATACCGAAACGGGGAAATACGAAGTTCTCGACAACACGAAAGAGCACGGCCACCGCGGGGGCGGGTCCCCCCGGCGCAAAGTGGAAGAGGCCAGGGCCGGCGCCGTGATCTGTTACGGGCTCGGGACGCGGGCCTTTTCGGGCCTGAGCGAATCGGGCGTCAAGATTTACAAGGCCAGGGGACGTACCGTCGGCGAGGTCATCGGGCAGTACCAGAAAGGCGAGCTGGCCCCCGTCACGGCGCAGGACACCTGCGTGCACGGCGCATCCCATCATCATGATCATGACCATGATCATGGGCATTGAATATCGGACAGCGGATAGAATTTTGTGAACAGAGTTTTTCGTCTGGCCGGCAGGCAATCCCGACCATGAGATTGCTTCAGTCGCCCGAAGGGCTCCTTCGCAATGACGCCGCATTGGGATTTCATGGTTCAAAGACCGGTTGACAGATGTAACGACCTTCATTTGGACGTTAATGACCGGGTGTTGGACATTGAAACGTTTAACTGGATCCTTAAAAGGGAGAGAGGGGATGTAATGAACAAGCAAGATGTGGGCATGACGGGTTTGCGCGTCGGGATATTCGGCAAAGGAGGGGCCGGTAAATCCACGTGTCTTGTCCTTCTGGCGCGGGCCCTTCAGGAGCGCGGGTATCAGGTCTGCGTCCTGGATGCCGATTCCACGAACTTCGGGCTGGCCCGCGCGCTTGGTGTCTCGAGGGTGCCGGATGCATTGATCGAGTATTTCGGAGGGATGGTCTTCAGCGGCGGAGCCGTCACCTGCCCCGTGGACGACCCGACCAGGCTATCCCACAACGAGATCTCCCTCGGCGACCTGCCCGAACGGTATTACGCCAGAAACGAAGAAGGCGTTGTCTATATGGCGGCGGGGAAACTTTCCGACAAGGGGCCGGGGGCGGGATGCGACGGCCCTATCGTCAAGATCGCGCGGGACCTGAAGGTTCATCCCGGGAGTGAGCCGAACATAACCCTGGTTGATTTTAAGGCCGGTTTTGAAGACACGGCCAGGGGCGCCGTTATCAATCTGGACTGGGCCCTGGTCGTCGTCGATCCAACGACGGCGTCCATCAATATGGCGGGCCATATGAGGGACATCATCGAACAAATCAAAAACGGGGGGGTCCCCGCCACCGCTCATATCGACGATCCGTCCCTGGTGGAGACGGCCAACGCAATGTACCGGAATGCCAGGATCAAGGACGCCCTGTTCGTCCTGAGCCGGATCCCGAATCAGGAGACGGAGTCGTTTATGAAGGACAGGCTGAAGGAAAAAGGGCTCCGCCCTGTCGGTGTTTTCTATGAGGATCGAGTGATCGCTGATGCCTGGATGAGAGGGGCGCCATTCGTTTCCGGTGGTGACGCGGCTGCCCGCATTGTCCGGGAAATCGAGAAAGCGGAACTGGAAAAGGAATCGACAAAGGCCCTCTGATGGAACTCCTGGACATCAAGCTGTATCCGGACGCTGTCCTGCGGCAAAGGTGCGCCGCGGTCGAGTCCGTCACGGCGGCCGAAGAGGATTTCCTGGACCGCATGCTGAGGACCATGAGGAAGGCCGGCGGGATCGGCCTGGCGGCCCCGCAGGTCGGCGTGGCGAAAAAGATGTTCGTCGCCGATATCGGCGACGGGAAAGCCGTGAAGGTCATCAACCCGGCCGTGGTCAAAACGCGCGGGTCGGGCAGTATGGCGGAAGGCTGTTTGAGCATCCCCGGCACGCAGGTCGAGGTGGAGCGGGCTTACGAAGTCGTGGTCACCGGCCTTGACGAAAAGGGGCGGCCGCGGGAGTGGAAGGCCGGCGATCTCCTGGCGCGGGTCATGCTCCATGAGATCGACCATCTCCACGGAAGGCTTATTATCGATTATATGAATCTCTTCGGGAGACTGGCGTTCCGTTTTTTGAGGCATAAGGGGGCCGGGGCCTGGCGGAGAGGTGTCAGCGCACCGCGGACAGCCCGCGACCGCCGTTAGAGGAGAGAAGACAATGAAGATCCGGGTCTTGTTTGACAATCTCGCCGGAAAAGAAGGGCTCTCGACGGGATGGGGGCTGTCCCTCCTGATCGGCGGAGGCCTCCTGTTCGACACGGGAGAAAAGGGTTCTTATTTGTTGCGTAACGCAAAGCGGCTCGGCGTTGATCTGGAGAGAATCGACGAGGTCGTTATCTCGCATGACCACTGGGACCACACGGGCGGGCTGTGGGACCTGCTGAAGAGGCGTCCGGGCATCGTCGTGCACGGATGTCCGGGGTTCGGCGGCGAGTTCAGGAAAAAGACCGCGGCCTCGGGCGGCCGTCTCGAGGAACACCGGGCGTTTGTCCGGATCAAAGAGGGGATCTATCTGACGGGAGAGATTGCCGCCGAATACAAGCACGGCTACCTGGGCGAGCAGGCCCTTGTTATCGATGCGCCGCCGGGGCTGGTGGTGTGCACGGGCTGCGCGCACCCCGGCATCCTCACGGTCCTGGACAGGATCAGAGAGAACCTGCCGGACAGAAAGATCGCCGCGGTGCTGGGCGGCTTCCATCTTCTCGGCGAGAGGGAGGCCAGAATAAGGCAGGCCGCGGAAGGCTTCCGCGCGCGGGGCGTGGAACGGGCCGGGCCGATGCACTGCAGCGGCCTCGAGGCCCAGAACATTTTCCGCGGGGTTTACAAGGACCGTTACATCGACTTGAAGACCGGGGACAGCTGGGAGGTTTGACGATATATGCGCCGCGGGAGGAAATGGGTCGCGACAGCCATCCTCATCATTATCCAGATCGCCTTTATCCGGGCCGGGAGGCAAATCTGGGGGCCGGGACGGTCCGGGCCTGCCGGTCCCGCGGCGGCTGAGGGGGTTTCGGAGGCCCCGGCCAAATCCCTCGGCTGGCCCGACGCCCCGGTGGAGATCATCGAATACACGGATTTCCAGTGTCCGGCGTGCACGGCGGGCGCGCGGGTGGTCCACGACGCGTTCGAGCGGTATCCCGAAAAGATTTATTTGGAATACCGGCATTACCCCATCCCCGGTCTTCATCCGCGGGCCGTAAGGATCGCCGTTTACGCGCAGTGCGCGGCCCGGCAGGGGCGGTTCTGGCCGTACCATGACCTGCTGTTTGAATACCGCCGGGAGCTGATGAGGTATCCGGATTTTGAGGACAAACTCAGGGACCTCGCGTCCTGGGAAGGGCTGGATTTGCCGAAGCTGGAGGCCTGCGTGCGAGATACCAGGACGGAGGAGGCCGTTCTCGCGGAAAAGAGGGAGGGCCGCCGGCGCGGCGTCCGCGCCACGCCGACCTATTTCATCAACGGGGAAATGGTCGTGGGCGCCCGGTCGCTCGGCGGGAAATTGATGGAAATCTTCGGGGCGGAAGATCCCGCGCCGGACAATCAGGGAGGGCCTCCGTCATGAGCCGGGCCCTTGTCCTGACGGCGGCGCGCGCGGTGATCGCCGGGATCTATCTTGTTTCCGGCGCCGAGAAACTGTTCCAGCCGTACCAGAATTTTGTTTACGTGGTCCAGGGTTACGACATGCTCCACGACCCGGCGCTGGAGCGGGCGGCCGCGTGGGGTTTCCCCTGGGCGGAATACCTGCTGGGGGGGCTTCTTCTCGCGGGGCTGTGGACGCGCTTCGCCCTGCGCGGGATCGCGGTCTTCTCCGGCGTGTTCATCTTTGCCGTCGGACAGGCGCTGGCAAGGGGCCTGCCGCTCGACGAGTGCGGGTGCTTCGGGGACCTGGTGGGCATGCCGCTTGAGGCGACCCTGGCGGTCGACGCGGCGGTCCTCGCGGGGGCGATGCTGTTACTGCGTTTTTTTGACGCCGGGACGGCCCGGTGGAGCCTGGACGCTTATTGCGGCAAAGGAAGGACGTAACGTGAAACAGGATAAGCCGTTTCCGTCCATGACGCCTCTCGAGGCCTCGCGTCTTTTCGCCGAGAGAGAAGACCGGTTCAGGCGGTTCGGTTACGACCTCAAGAAGGAGAGAGACTGGATCGTCGGGGCCTGCGGACGGATTGAGGGACGGGTCCTGGAGGTCGGGACGGGCAAGGGCCATCTGACGCTCGCCCTGGCCCGGAAGGGTTTCAGCGTCACGACGGTCGATATGTCCGAGGAGGACCAGGCGTTCGCGCGCCTGATTGTCCGGCACCACGGACTGGAGGGGCGCGTCCGCTTCATGGCGCAGGACGCCCGGCGGATGACATTCCGCGACGGAGAATTCGAGCTGGTGGTCGCGGCCAACCTTGTCCATCATTTGACGGACCCCTTTCCCGTGATCGAGGACATGATCCGCGTGACCGCCGGGGGCGGGCGGGTGGTCCTCAGCGACTTCACGGACAAAGGGTTCGAGGTCATCGACCGGATTCACCGCTCGGAGGGGCGGCGCCACGGCCGGGGGACATGCGGTCTGGAGCAGGTCAAAGATTACCTGCGGGGCACGGACAGACCCTTTGAGTCCAAGGGCACGGAGATCCAGGACGCGGTCATTCTTGTCAAAAAATCACAGGGGCGAACATGAGGGAGAGAGATTCTTTAAGTTTCGGGCCGATCCCTTCGAGGCGGTTGGGCCGCAGTCTGGGGATCAACAACATCCCGCCGAAACACTGCAGTTATTCGTGCGTCTACTGCCAGGTGGGGCGCACCGACACCATGATTGTCGAAAGGCGGGAGTTTTTTTCCCCGGAGGATATCCTCGGCGCCGTTAAGCGGAGGGTAAAAGACGCGGGGGAAAAAGGCATGGGCGTCGATTATCTGACGTTTGTGCCCGACGGGGAACCGGCGCTGGACATCAACCTCGGCAGGGAGATCGAGATGCTCAGGCCCCTGGGGATCAAAATCGCCGTGATCTCGAATTCGTCCTTGATGGCCAGGGAGGACGTGCGGGAAGACCTGGGCCGGGCCGACTGGGTCTCCCTGAAAGTGGACGCCGTGACCCCGGATGCCTGGCGCCGGGTCGACCGGCCGCACAAGGCCCTGGACCTCGGCGCGGTCCTTGAGGGGGTCAGGATATTCAGCGCCGGGTTCAAAGGTACGCTTGCCACCGAGACGATGCTGGTCAGGGACGTCAACGATTCCCCGGAAGAGGCCGCCGGGATCGCGGATTTTATCCGCACGCTTTCCGTCCACAAAAGCTATCTCGCCGTCCCCACGCGGCCGCCGGCGGAAAAAGGGGCCGGGCCCGCGGGAGAAAAGGCGCTCAACGCGGCCTTTCAGGTGTTTGTGGAGAGGGGGATCGAAACGGAGTATCTTGTCGGATACGAGGGCAACGCCTTTGCCGCCACGGGCGACGCGGAGGATGACCTGCTGAGCATCACCGCGGTGCACCCGATGCGGGAGGACGCCGTGCGGGACTTCCTCCTCAGGGCGCGGAAGGATCCCGGCGTCGCCGACCGGCTTGTCGACGAGGGACGCCTGGCCAGGGTCAGGTACAAGGACAGCGGTTTTTACGTGCGCCGGTTTTCCTGAAAAAAGGAAAAAAGAAAAAAATGAAAACGAGAAAAAGGGGACAGGTCACCCCGAGGGGATCCGGCCGGCCTGTTTCCCCGGGCAACAAAGCGCGCTTCCGAACAATGAACATCTTTGACCGATATTCTATGCGTTACGACGCGTGGTACGATACGCACAAGTTCGCCTATCTCTCCGAGCTGGAGCTTTTGAAGGGCCTTGTCCCCGCAAGCGGGAGGGGGCTGGAGATCGGGGTGGGGACCGGGAGGTTCGCCGGGCCGCTGGGCATCGCGGAGGGCGTCGACCCTTCGGCGCGGATGCTCGCGGTCGCCGGACTGCGCGGCGTCAACGTGAGGCCCGGTTTCGGGGAAGACCTTCCGTTTCCGGAAAGCGCGTTCGACTTCGCGGCCGTCATCACCGCCTTGTGTTTTGTCGACGATCCCCTCAAGGTCCTTCGGGAGGCCGGGAGGGTCTTGAAGGACCGGGGCCCCCTCGTCCTGGCGGTCATTGACCGGGAGAGTTTCCTGGGCCGGGCCTACCGGAAAAAGAGACGCGGATTTTACAAAGACGCGCGTTTCTTCGGCGTCGAAGAAGCGCTGGGGCTGCTGGGGAGGGCGGGATTCGAACCCGTAGCGTGCAGGCAGACGCTCTTTTCTTTTCCGGACAGCCTGGACAGGGTGGAACCGTGCCGCGACGGTTTCGGCGAGGGCGGCTTTGTCGGGATCAAGGCGGCTGTGAGAAAAAACTCGGGTTAAACGCAAAAGGAGCTGTGGAGTCATGGAGGAAAAGATGAAGGTGGTCATCGTCGGCGGCGTGGCCGCCGGCCCCAAAGCCGGCGCGCGCATCAACCGTCTGTGTCCGCGGGCCGAGGTGACGCTGGTGGAGAAGGGGGAGTTCCTCTCCTACGCGGGATGCGGGCTTCCCTACTACGTCTCCGGCGTGGTCAGGGAGCAGAAAGAACTGATGTGCACCCCCGTCGGTGTGGTGCGCGATTCCGTCTTTTTTCAGGACGTCAAGAACATCCGCGTCTTGAACCGCACCGAGGCACTGAAGGTCGACCGGGAAAGCCGGAGGGTCCTCGTGCGCAGGCTGACGGACAACCTTGAGGAGACGCTGAGCTACGACAGGCTGGTCCTGGCCACGGGGTCGCGTCCGGTGATCCCTCCTGTCGAGGGCATCGGGAAGAACAACATATTTACCCTGCAGAACGTCGGGGACGCCGAGGCGATCAAGGCCCTTTTGTCCGAAAGGCAGGCCAGGGACGTGGTGATCGTCGGCGGAGGCCTGATCGGGATCGAGATGACCGAGGCCCTGACGGAGAAGGGCTGCCGCGTGACCGTGGTGGAGAAACTCCCGCAGATCCTGCCGATCCTGGACCGTGAGATCGCCCGGCTGGTGGAAAGGCATCTGGAGGCCCGGGGCGTGAAGATCCGGGTCTCGGCGACGGTAGAGGCCTTCACCGGCGGGGAAGGCGTCGAGGCCGTGAAGACCGACAAGGGGGTCTTCCCCTGCGACATGGCGATCCTGGCCGTCGGCGTTAGGCCCAACGCCGCGCTGGCCCGGGAGGCGGGTCTTGAAATCGGCCCGACCGGGGGCATCCGGGTCAACGAACAGATGCAGACCAGCGACCCCGCGGTCTTTGCCGTCGGAGACTGCACGGAATCGAGGCACCTTGTCACGCGTGCGCCCTGTTATGTCCCGCTCGGGTCGACGGCGAACAAACACGGACGGGTGGCGGCGAACACCGTCTGCGGACGGGAGGACGCGTTCCCCGGGGTCCTCGGGTCGGCGATATGCAAGGTCTTCGACTACGCCGTCGGCAGGACGGGGCTCGGGGAGGAACAGGCCAGGGAGGCGGGTTTCGACACCGTCACCGTCCTGAGCCCGGCCCCGGACAAGGCCCACTACTATCCGTCGGCCAGGCCGCTCATGATGAAGCTCGTCGCGGACAGGGCGTCACGAAGGCTTTTGGGACTGCAGGCCGTGGGGCCGGGCGCCGCGGACAAGAGGATCGACGTGGCCGCCACCGCCATCAGCGCCGGGATGACCGTCGAGGACGTCGCCCGCCTGGACCTGTGCTACGCGCCGCCGTATTCTCCGGCGATGGACAACCTGATCACCGCGGCGGACATCGCGCGCAACAAGCTGGACGGGCTCTTCGCGTCGGTGAGCCCCGGGGAGGTCAAGGCGAAGATCGACCGCGGCGACGAATTTATTTTTCTGGACGTGCGCAGTCCCGGCGAGTACGAGGAGGTCTCCATCCCCGGCACGGTCCTGGTGCCCCTGGGCGCGCTGAGGGAAAGATGGAAGGAACTGCCGAAGGACAAGGAGATCGTGACGTTCTGCAAGATATCCCTGAGGGGTTACGAAGCCGCCCTGATTTTACAGGCCCGGGGATTCAAGAACGTCAAGGTCATGGACGGCGGCATTCTTATGTGGCCGCACGAAGTGACAAGGAAAGAACGTTGACGCCCTGGAGACATCCCGCGCGCGGCGTCATCGACTTCACCGGCGCCGCGCTGTCCGTCGCGGCCCTGGCGGTCCTGCTTGTCCGGGCCTCGACGCAGGGGACCGCGCGGCATATCGTGTCCTTCGCGGTTTACGGCGCGAGCCTGACCGCGATGTGGACGGTGAGCGGCCTTTATCATTGCCTGCCGGTTTCCGAACGGGCGGCCGCGGCGCTCCGGCGCGCCGACCACGCCATGATTTATTTCTTGATTGCCGGGACCTACACGCCGATCTGCCTGGTCGTTTTAAGAGGGGGGTGGGGCTGGACGCTTTTCGGCGTCATCTGGGCCCTGGCCGCCGCAGGCATAAGCTCTAAATTATTGATCCGCGCCCCTTCCCGGAAGACGATTGTTCTGCTCTTTACGGTGTTCATCATCATGGGCTGGCTGGTCGTCATCGCCTGGGAGCCGCTGGTGCGCGTCCTGCCGCCGATGGGGGTCTTCTGGCTTGTCTTGGGCGGCGTCTTGTACACCGGCGGCGCCGTCGTGTTAAACATTAAACGTTTCAACATCCTGCCCGGGTTCGGCGCCCATGAACTATGGCACCTCTTTGTCCTGGCCGGCAGTTTTTCCCATTTCTGGATGATGTTCCGGTACGTGGCGCATATCCGACCGCATTAAATGTGGCTCCCCTCCGGGAAAAAACGGCCGTCCGGCCGCTTTTCTCTGTTGCCGTTTCCGCGTCCCCGCCGTTCCCTTCCCATCCGCGCGGACTGATGCAGTAAACGGGGGAACTCCGCCGGCCATAATGATTTCTCCATTATGATTTCAGCGGTAGAACCGTATGTCCATGAAGACAAAATCTTCCAGAAAGAACCGTCAACGCGCGCGGCCGCTTATCGTAATCCCCCTTCCCGTGTTTCTTTTCCGAGGGCTTCTCCAGTGGACAATAGTCAGGAAAGAGTGGACAAAGGCCATGGCCCTTTATTAGGCCCGAAGGGCAGAATACCACGGCTTTTAGCCGTGGATGAATGCGGACTAAAAGCCGTGGCGCTTCGTCGGATTGCGCCTGAAGATTTACGAAGTCGGATAACCCCGAAGCATACGCAGAAAATTTCGGAGAAATGTTCAAGTGTTTATGCAAGGGGTAATTTGGAGAGGGTCCACGGGCTTGCCCGTGGGGCTCCATCGAGGAGACGCTGGAAAAATAAAAAAAGGGCGGACAGTCACCCGATGGTGATCGCCGCCTCAACCGGCGTCTGCTGGCCTGTTAGGAAACCTTCGGCTTCGAGGCCCCCAGATGACTCATAAATAAATGTTACCCGGAGGGACGGAGCGCGCGATTCATT
>CAYRXT010000050.1:0-14410 GCA_964428315.1 uncultured Planctomycetales bacterium | reverse complement strand
TTTGATTCCCGCAACCAGTTGGAACTATTCGACTAATAACGGGACACTACTGATACTGGATATCAACACATTCAAGCATTATAACGACACCTACGGCCATTGGGAGGGCGACATCCTTCTGCAAAGGGTGGCGGACATTTTCCGTGAGAACCTGCGCAGCGTGGATTCGGCCTGCCGGTATGGAGGGGATGAGTTCGCCATTCTCCTTCCGAAGACCGGTCTGCGCCAGGCGGAGTTCGTAGCCAATAAGATCATCCATGAACTTCGCGGCCTGAATTTGCGGGAGCCGGTAGCCTTAAGTATAGGGATCGCGCAGTGCAAAGCCGGCGATGCGAAGGACGATTTGATCCGTCGGGCCGACGCGGCCATGTACGAGGCCAAGGCCCAGGGAAAAAACTATATCGTCGCGAAAGAGAATTCTCAGTCCGTCTAAAGCCCGTCTGTTTCCCTCCACGCTTTTCAAAGAAAGTGCCCCCCGGGTTACCACAAAAAAGCTCCTTTGGATATTTGTACTGGAAAAGACCGGTCAGCGCAGAGGATTGCAGATTATGTGCCGACGGCTGGTAGAGAAGGGGATCCCGTTGTGCAGGAGAGGATGCCGCTATGTGATTTTTGCGGAAGATCTACGAAGCGCCGCGGGATAAAAAGGAATCCGGGCGGCTGCGGGCATGATATACAGGGCGGTCAGGGCCGCGACCGTCGTTCCGAAAACAATCGCCAGCCCGAAACGCTGGGTCGGGGGAAAGCTGGAAAATAGGAATATGCCGAAACCGCTGACGATCACGAACATGGAGGTGACGACCGGCCGCCAGAGTTCTTCGCGGACGGATGACCAGTTTTCATCTCTTAAAGGGGATGAATCGCGCCGTCAACGGAGCGCCTTGACCATATGAAACATAGAGTCGATGCCCATGGCCAGGGCCACGTTTGAGGCCGGCACCGAGATGACGTCCAGCGGGATACCCATGATCCCTATCCATCCGATGACGCACAGGGGGATGACGCCGACACTCAGTATCATGGAGAGGGCGACCCTAAGGGACCGCGCGGCGATCCATGCGATGATTCCAAAAAGAAGGATCAGACGGCCAAGCCCGTAAACGAGGCTCGAGGTGACCAGACGGGACAGGTGTCCCTGTAGAAAATAAATGCCTCCGGTGATTTGCGGGTGAAAACCCTGGGAGGTGACGAGGTCCTTGATTTCTTCGATAATCTTAATGCGAGGGGCCTTGCGCTCGCGTTCTTTCATCTGAATGTCAAGAAAATGATATGGGAAAGGGTTAAAACAAATATGATGGTGGCCAGGTTGGCCGTCAGAAGTCCGATCCTGACGCGAAAGAGATGGCCGATCATCAGTGTCCAGACGCAGGCGCCCAGGCAGGCCAGCATGGTGCCGGCCAAAATATAGGCAAAACGAAAGATCACATAGATCACGATGCCGAAAAAAAAAGAAAGGCGATCAGGCTGAAGACACGGATATCCCGGAGGAGGTTCTCCTGGATCAGCCGGACGGCGTAAGGCACACCGGAAAGCCGGAGCCGAAAATCCTGGTCGGCGAAACGGCTCACAACCTTCTGGACCGTGTCCACGACCTCCTTTGCTTCACTTTCTTCGATGAGAACAATCAGATGGGAGGAGGAATGGTCGGCCCCGATCAGCAGGCTTTTCCATAGCGGGCTGTTCAGGGCATCGGACAGGCCGGCAGGGCCGCGGGTCAGACTCTTCACGCCGGTGACACCGTGTATATGGCTTAACAGATCGGAAAGCCGGCTGACCTTGTCAAGATAGTTCCGCGAACGGATATCCCCGTAAGCGATAATGATAAGCTGTGTGTCCTTGCGGACAAAGAGTTTGGAAATGCGTTTTTCGTTTTTAAATTGGGGATCGCTGCTTGAAAAGAAAAAATTCTGGTCTACCTTCGGCCGGAGGTCGACAAAAGCAAAAAGGAAAACCAGACTGAGGAGCCCCAGCAGGGCAAAGACAGCTATGTCCCGGTTGATTTTTCCAGGATACAAGTCGTATTTAGACAGCCATTTCATAAATGTGCAATTTCAGATACTCTGAATTTTTATGTTTTTCCGGTCAAAGGGTCAACTCGCTTCGACCTTCGGCAAACTCCAGGTTCGCCCTGAGCAGAGTCGAAGAACGGAAGTGAGCAGCGAGTCGAAGGGTTGCCCTGCTTGGGAGATGAATACCATGGGCATGCCCGTGGGGATCCGATACGGTATCAATCATAATTGAATTTATGAGTCCAGTCAAGAAATGGCATTGAGCCTCATTTGATTTTCGCCGTGACCGGGGCGAAAACATATTTGTTTACAATTTTCCCGGCAGGTGCTATAAGACGGAAAGAATACAACAATCAATTTACTAAGGGGGAAAGGAGGGCATGATGCATAAAAGTTCCGCAATTCGTAATGGTTTTGTGTTTGTTCTATGTCTGGGATTGTTGACGGCTGTTTGGGGCTGCACGCAGAAGGCGGAAAACGCCCAAGCCGCGATCGAGCAGTCCGAACAGCATGCCACGGTTGATGCCAAGGTCGACTACTTGGTCGGACAGGCAAACGCGTTTCTCAACAGCGATGAATTCAACGAGGCGATCAAGACGGCCCAGCACATCCTGCGCAACCTGGATCAGGATTCGCAGACGGCGCAAGGGATTATCGAAAAGGCCAGAGCGGCACTGGAGCAGGAGGTGGGCAAGACGGCTGAAGAAATGAAGAACAAGCTTCAGGGGTTGGGGCAATAATCCACTGATGCTGTCAGGAAAGGAGACATGACTATGGGCGGCGGGATAATTGGTCTTATCATTTTTGTCCTGGACATCATTGCTATTGTGGATTGTCTCAAGAGCACTCTGGACACGGGGAAAAAGGTCCTTTGGGTGATCTTGATTCTTATATTACCGGTTGTAGGCCTTGTCTTGTATTATCTGGTGGGGAAAAAGAAGTAAATATTGAAGTAAATGAATTGACCGGGCCCTGCCCTGCACCGTAAGGTGCAGGGCAGGGCCCGGTCTTTTGCTTTTCATCTTCCTGATATCCCTTGATTTTCAAAGAATGAACCTTTATAGTTAGGACGGCATCGGCAAAATGTGTATAAAGGAATTTCCATGGCGGCCTTAATCGGTTTATTAACCATTATCATCCTGTCCATCACTGTTGTCCGCGTGGGCGCTATTGCTTTCGAGCTGACCGGGCTTTCGGGTGACGTGGCATCGTTCCAGGCCCAGTCGGCCTTTTCCGGAGCAGGTTTTACCACTTCCGAATCCGAGACCATCGTATCCCATCCCGTCCGGCGCAAGATCGCGCGTATCCTCATCCTTTTGGGGAGCGCCGGCTTTTCTTCCTCTATCGCGACCTTTATCCTGACCTTTGTCGGCCAGACCGGACGCGGCGTGGCCATAAGGGTGGGTGTTCTGGTTACCGGTATCGTCATCATCTATCTGGTCGCACGGTCGAGGATTGTTTATAACTGGATGAGACGCATGATCACATGGGCCCTCACAGAGTATACGACTCTTCGGGTGCTCGATTACGAAGAAGTTTTAGGAATCGGTGAGGGGTACATGATCTCACGTCTGCGTGTCCGGGAAAACAGCTGGATGGACGGTTGTC
The DNA here is from genome assembly GCA_964428315.1 of uncultured Planctomycetales bacterium. Classification (GTDB taxonomy): domain Bacteria; phylum Omnitrophota; class Gorgyraeia; order Zapsychrales; family CAYRXT01; genus CAYRXT01. Next base: position 10,793 of record CAYRXT010000050.1, on the reverse strand, counting down.
CCCTTAAAGATCTGCGGCTGCAGCTGGAAGGGGTTCTGATCCTTTCGGTTCACCGCTATACCGACGAAGGCGAAAAGATTATCGGCATCCCTCAAGCAGATACCAAGATCCAGAGGGGTGATATCCTGATCTGTTACGGCCGCGGTGAAGCGCTGAAAAATCTCTCCCAGCGTATGAAGGGCAAGGAAGGGGATATTGAGCACAAGAAAGAAGCCAGAAAAGAACGATTGTATGAGGAAATCCGTGAGGAAGACAAAGACGATCAGGCCGGCTAAGTGACCCGGCGCCCATTCCGGACCAGCAGGAACAAAATAACGCCAATCGAAATCACGCTCATCACCGCCCCGCCATAAAACGACCACGGAAAAAAGACAAACCTGATTTGATGACTCCCTTCATCCAGAAAGACGCCCCGGATCAGGTAATCGGCGGCGTATAACCGTTTTCTCTTGCCGTCCACAAAAACCTTCCAGTCCGGATGATAGGCGTCGGAGAAGATGAGAAATCCCGGATTATGCATGACGGCCTCAACATCCACCCGGTTAGGAGTATAGAGGCTGATCGAAGCGGCGGAACCGTCGGTTTCGGGCGCGGAGCCCAGGGCCTCAAGGATCCTTTCATCCGATTCGCCTTCGATAACCGCAATCTTATCCAGCGCCCCGGCCGCTTCTTTGATCCTGGCAAAGGCCTTCTCCGCGTCGTTTTCGAAGACGACCCGGTGGACGACAAAGACGCGGGGGAAGGCCCGCGGCCGCAGATAAATGTTCACTTCCCGGTCGTAGATCGGCGGCGGGAAGCCGGGTCTGTTGACGAACGGGAAAATCTGGCCGGCGTCCTTCGGCGCGATCACGAAGCGGACGTTCAATAAATCCAGATACGGTTGAGCCTTTGAGAAAAAAGGTAGCGGGATGGCTTCAAGGGAAGAGAACGCCCCGTACTTTTTGGCGAAATGGTTTTCGATGAGGCAGTGATTGACAAAACGGACGAAACGCTTCGGCAGGATGGGCTGGGCGATGGCCAGGTCGTCGATACCGTAAGAGGAGGACGTGCCGGGGAAGAAGGTCCAGAAGACCCCGTAGGCGCGTTCTCTTTGCGGCGTTGTTTTCAAGAATTCGATATAGGGGACCCTCGGGAAGGAATCAAACCGCCGCGGCCGATCCCGGGGGATATAGATAAACAGTTCGAAGAAGATCAGGGCCGTGAGCACGAGTGCGGTTCTCTTGGGTGAAAACCAGCGTCGGCGTTTGACTGCCAGAATCAGGGCAAAAAGCGCAAGGACCGCGATGCCGTAGACAAGTCCGGCCGGGGAAATATGTCGCGAAGATGTTCCCGGGTAATAAAAAAGATAGATGAGAAAAATCAGGCCGAGGCCGCCGGAATAGACTGCGCCGGTCAGGAGATTGGATCGGCGGCCCAAAATCAGCCTTAGACCCATGCCTCCCAGCACAGCCGTTGAAAAGGCGATCAGATGCAGGGTGTGGGAATAAAAAATGCTCATGTTGAACAGAGGCAGATAGCCCAGCCAGTTGATAAAAGGGAACCCATAGGATTTGGAAAAGATAAGGAACAGCATCGCGGCGAAAAAATAATTCAATCCCCTTTTCTGACGGGGGAACAGTGAGAGAAAGGCCAGTCCCAGCGGGATCATCCCGAGATAGCCGCCCCACCAGGAATCGTAAATAAAGGTCTGCGGCCTGGGGGCGACATAAAAGAAGAAAGGGTTAGGGATGGCCGCGATCCGGTTGACCGGCGTCCATGCCCCGACCAGGCCGACCGCGGGATCGTGATTGTTCCAGAATTCAAAGAGAAAATTCCTCAAAAAGGGGAAGAGGGCGACAGCCCCCACACCCAGAGCGAGGCCGTTCGCGGCGAAGTACAGCGCGGCCGATTTTTTTCGGTCTGTCTTCGGCCGGGTGAACAGCCGGAAGAGAAAGAAACAGAAACCGTAACCGTTGACCAGAAAAACATGTTCGGCGTGGCCGCTGAGGATCGTCAAGGCAGCTGCCAGAGAAAGAAGGCAGACATTTTTCCGGTCCGGCGTGTTGAGCAGACGCTCGATACACAAAAGAATAAGAGGGAGGAGCATATCCGGCGTTGAACTTTGATGCTGTCTGAGGACCATCGGGCCGCTGAGCATGAAAACGAGCGCGGCCGCGAAGGAGGGCCATCGGCCCATGCGCAGGGTCCGCATAAACCAGAACGTCAAAAGACCGGCCATAAGGAAGCGCAGCAGACAAAAGATGTCCCAGCCCACGGTGTTGGGGAAGAGGTAAAGGATCCAGTTGGGAGGAAAGAAAAGCCCCAGGTGCATCAGCGCGAAGAGCGGATACCCTCCCCCCTGGTGGGGATCCCAGAAAGGGAGCGCGCCGCGGCGCAGATGCCCCTTGATAAAGCGGTGCATGGGTTCGGAGAAGTACGCCGTTTCGAAGTTTCTGGTCGGGAAAATGTACGGGACATTCTGCTCCTGGCCGTAGGGGCCCGTGCGCAGTGCCTGGGGGCGGGTGGTCGTAACCTTGAAGGTCTTGCCGAGGAAGACGATGTCGTAGAAAGAGAAAAGAAGAATCCCTGTGAGAACGAGGGCGGCAAGGCCGGCTTCTTTCCGTCCGGAGATTTTCATCAACGGACATTATAACATAAAGGCCTCGTTAATAGAATCTGTGGGTGCCTAAATAGCCAAACATGGCTTAAGTCATTGATAATAAACAACTTGCCAATAAATAAACCTCTGAATTTTTTGAGTTCAGATTCAAGAATAGCCGTAGGGGCCGTGGGATCTGTGGGAAACCTTCGAGAGTTTCGGTTTTCCACAGATTCCATGGCCCATTTTAGTCGATTATTACCCACAGATTCTGAGAAAGAGCCACATAAAGGAAGTCGAATGCCGGTGAGGATATTCTCAAAAAACAGGAGTCTTGCCCTTTGGAAATCGCCTTTTCGTTTTGATAACGGAAGATTTGTGATAAAATGAATCATCATAAACAGCGAGGGGGCCGGTATGCGGGAAAAGATACTTATCCTTGACGACAACGAGCAGGATCGCAAAGGCATGGCCATAGCCCTGGAAAAAGAAGGATGGGGCCGCGTCCGGTTGGCCGAGAAGGGCCTCGAGGCCGTTAGCCTCGTCAACAATTACCGCCCGGACGTCATCCTGATCGACGTGGTCCTGCAGGATGAGGACGGTTTCGATGTCTGCAGGCAGATCCGCGCTATCGAGGGATTCCGTCCCCTGATGATTATGGTGACCGGGCATCTTGAGGCCATCATCGCCGAGAAGGCGCGCACTTCGGGTGCTGACGAGATCATTGAAAAGATCCCCGGTTTCAAGAACATCGGCCCCGCCATCCGAAGTCTATTGAAATGATACGCTATCCCGCGCACATCCTATGCTGAAAAATCTCAAAATCGGCCAAAAGCTCGTCTTTCTGTTAATGCTTATTTCCATTATCCCGCTTTTGGCCATCAGTGTTTCCAATTATTTTTACGCCAAGAGAGAGCTGGAACAAAAGACGATCAACGCCCTCCAGGCCGTGACCAACTCCCGCGCGGCGCATATCAATTCCTCCACGCTCTTGAGACAGGAACAGGCCAAAGAGGTCGCCGGCGCCTTCCTTTTGCGGCAGTTGCGCGAATCCGGACTCAATGATCCGCAGATCATCGAAGGCATCCAGGCCGATATAGACTCCACGCTCAATGACCTTAAGCTTGAGCCTACGAGCGATTACCGGGATATCGACAGGAAAACGGACATCGAGATAATCGGCGTCTGGGACGTGCACGGCAACAATATTGCCAATACCAGGCCGGAATTGATCGGCATGAAGATGCCCCTGGATTACATCAAGGACGTCTATGACCAGGGCACCTGTTTCCGCGGATTCGAGAAGGACCCCCTGACGGGAAAGGAATTCCTGATCCATCTCGAGGAGATCCGCAATTGGCAGAGCGGCATGATCGTCGGGGCCGTCTCTCTGAAGATACGCGGCCAGATCCTCAATGACATCACCGCTTCCCGGGAAGGGCTGGGCCACTCCGGGGAGACCTATGTCGTCGATAATAAATACCGTATGATCACCCAGTCCCGTTTCATCGAGGATTCGATCTTGAAGACGAGGGTTTTCACGGAGGCCACGCGGGCCTGCTTTGAAGGTGTTCCGTCGGATACCATCTATACCAATTACCGGGGCGCGCAGGTCCTGGGGGTCCATAAATATCTGCCCGACCAGCAATGGTGCCTGGTGGCCGAGATCAATGCCGAAGAGGCCTTCGCGCCCGTCGAGGCCCTGCGTAACCGCACGCTTCTTATCGGTTTCCTTTTGATTCTGGTCGTTTCGCTTTTCGCCTATCTGGCCAGTTATTCCTTTAGCCGGCCGATCACGCATCTGGCCGATGCGGCCCAGCAGGTAGCCCGCGGCAAATATGATGTTGAGGTGCCCGTCGAGAGCAGAGATGAAATTGGTCTTTTGGCAGGCTCCTTCAATAACATGGCGAGGAGCCTGGAGAGGTTCACCCGAGAGCTGGAAGAAAAAAACAAGGCCCTGTTCAAAAATCTCGCCATCTCCACACGGCAGAGAAAGGAACTCAAGGAGGTCAACGCGGAACTGGACAGTTTTGTTTACACGGTCAGCCACGATCTCAGGGCGCCTTTGCGGGGTATCGCCTCTTTCGCGAGTTTTCTGGAAGAGGATTACAGCGATAAACTGAACCCGCAGGCGAAGGAGTATATCGACGAGATACGCAAGGGAGCGGCGAAGATGGCGGCACTGATCGACGATCTCCTTACGCTTTCACGGATATCGCGGATCAAGAATCCATTCGAAGACGTCGACATGAAAGAGCTGGTCGATTCCGTCGTCGAAAGGATCAAATTCGACATCAAGCACAACAATGTGGACATGCGCGTCGATGAACAGATGCCTGTGGTCTATTGCGACCGGATCAAGATGGGGGAGGTCTTCCTGAATCTCGTCAACAATGCCATAAAGTTTTCGGCCAAAAAACCGAAAGGCCGGCCGCGCGTCGAGGTGGGATACGCGGAGGACAAGGAGGACCATAAATTTTATGTCAGGGATAACGGCATTGGTATCGCCCCTCAGCACCAGGACCAGATATTCGGCATCTTCAAACGTCTCCATACGGACAAGGAATACGAGGGTACCGGCGCGGGATTGAGCATTGTCAAACGCGTCATCGACGACCACCAAGGGAAGATCTGGGTGGAATCAGAGCTTGGACGGGGCGCGACCTTTTATTTGACTATCCCCAAGAATTTAAAAGGGCGACGAGGCGCCGCCGGCGAGGGACAGGACAGCCCTTCCGCGCAAAAACCGCCGGAGACTCCGGAAGGAAGGTCTCGGGCACCCCGGATAGAAGAGGTGGACGATGAATCCTGATAACCAAGACAAATGCGGAGTTCAAGACAATGATGTCCGGCCTTTGACGATCCTGCTTGTGGAGGACAATGAGGCCGACGTCAAAATCACGCTGCGGGCCTTTGAACATGCCCGGATCAAAAACCGCGTGCGGGTTGTCCGTAACGGACAGGAGTGCCTCGATTACTGTCTGCGCAATGAGCCTTTCTGCGACGCGCGGGAGTTCCCCCGGCCGCAGCTGATCCTGCTGGACATCAACATGCCGAAGATGGACGGTTTCGATGTGCTCAAGTCTATGAAAGGGCGAGAATCGATCTCGTCCATCCCGGTTATTGTGCTTTCGGGTTCGAAGAACGACGAGGATGTCTGCCGGTGTTTCGCGCTCGGGGCCAACAGTTTTATCCAGAAACCAGTGGTCTATGAAGAATTTGTCAAGGTGATTGACGGGATCAACCATTACTGGAACGTGCTCAACCGCCTCCCGGAAACCAAGGAATAAATCCCGGCCATGGACAAGAAGATTATCATCATCGAGGACAACGAACAGGACCAGAAGATCCTGAAACGGCAGCTGTCGCGCGCCGGTTATGCGCATTTGACGTTCGTACAGACGGGAGAAGAAGGGGTCGCCCTTGCCGAACAACAGAAGCCGGATCTGGTCCTCACCGACACGATCCTGCCGGGGATCAACGGATTCGAGACCTGCCGGACGATCAAGATGGAAAAAGCCCTTGCGACCCGCGTGATCATCATGACCGGACAGATCGACGCGGTGAATGCCGAACGCGCCCGGGAGGCCGGGGCGGATGAATACTGCGTCAAAACATCGGACTCTCAAGAGCTGATCGAGGCCGTCCGGAAAATCCTGGGGGCGGCAGAAGAAGGGGCCGAAGCCCCCCTCGCCTGGGGGCCGGAAAAGACCAATATAGCGATCAAGGCGTTATATAAAGAACTGGAAAAGCGCAATGAAGAACTGCGGGAGCTTAACCAGCTTAAGTCAAGGTTCGTGGCCACCGTCTCGCATGAACTGCGCACGCCCCTGACCATTATCAAGAGCGCTGTCGGTCAGGTGCTGGACCGGTACTATGGGGATATCACCGAGGAGCAGGAGAAGAAACTGACGATGGCCCTCAACAGCGCGAACCTCTTGAAACGCATTATTAACGATCTTCTTGATACGGCTAAACTGGAGGCCAAGAAAGTGGAATTGCAAAGGGAAAACTTTGATTTGGTGGCATTGGCCAAAGAGATGAGAGACGGGTTTTCCTCCCTGGCCGAGGAGAAAGGACTGGTCATCGCCTTTTCCTCTTCTCATCCAGCCATCATTATCCGGGCCGACCGCGAAAGAATCATACAGGTCTTGACGAATCTCATCGGGAATGCCGTTAAATTCACCGAAAAAGGACGCGTGGAAATCGCCGTAGAACGGGAGGAATCCTGTGTCCGCTGTCGGGTCGCGGATACAGGCCGAGGCATCGCCAAGGAAGACTTGCCGAAAGTCTCTGACCGGTTTGAACAGTTCGGCAAGTCCTACGGCCCCGGTCAGGAAGGCACAGGCCTTGGCTTGTCGATCACCAAGGAGCTTGTCGAACTGCATAACGGTCATATATCAGTTGAGAGCGAATTGGACAAAGGATCCACTTTCATCTTTACAATACCGACCGATTGATTATGATATCCATGAAAGACAATTGTCCAGGAAAGGAATTCTGATGAAAAAGATTTTGTTGGTGGAAGACAATCCGGAAATCGCCGAACTTCTGCGGGACGGTCTTTACGCAGAAGGATTCGAAGTTGCCATTTGTCCTGATGCCTATCAGGGCGTGGAATTTACCCACCGCATCAGGCCCGATCTCATCATCCTCGATCTGATGCTGCCGGCCGGCGGAGGCTTTGCCGTTTTGGAAAAAATCAAATTGTCCGTCAAAACCCGGCATATCCCGGTCGTTATCCTGACCGCGTCGAAAGACACGGAACACCGCAAAAAGGCCATTGAGATGGGGGCCAAGGCTTATCTAGAAAAGCCTTATGAAACCAAAGACCTCGCGGACATGATCCGTTCGATTCTCGGCATCCAATAAAGGGGTTGATTCAACCTCCTGTCTACAATCATGAAACATCTCTTGAAATGTTCGGCTGTTTTGATCCTTTCGGTATTCTTGATGGCGGCAGGCCTTCTGGCCTTCGGCCTATTTACTCCTCAGGGGAGCGCGTGGATTCTGCGCCGGGCCATAGTTTGGACAATACCCGTTGAGCAGGTTAATTTCGAGACGATGTCAGGCACTTTGTGGAAAGGGGTCCGCCTCAGGCATGTTGACCTCGTGGGCATCCCTCATCTTCCCGGGAAAAGTATGGCGCGCGTGCAGGACCTGACGGTGCGGCTGTCCTCACTTTCCTACGAGGGGGTGAGCGCCGAAGTGCGAAACGCGAGACTGGACCTGCCTTTGAGCGAGCCGGTCGTTCTCACCGGCAGCCTGGAAAAGGGCGTGATGGATTTTAACATTTATTCTGCCGGCGTGGATATTCATGAGGTGCTGGCCATGACCCAGGAGCCGAAATGGCAGACCCTTGCGGGAGAGGTCACCCGCATGGATTTGTTTGTTTCCGGAACCCTGCGTGAACCGAGGATTGAGGGGGAATTCACGATCAAAGAGGCCCAGTACCGTGGTTTTTCCATGACGGAGGCGCCGGGGGCTTTGGATCTGACAATGCGGAACGCGGAAAAGCAACCCGGGATCTATGGCAGCATCGTCTTTTTCCAGGGCACGCTTAGACGACCGAAGACCGCGGCCGTGCATCTTGCGGAGAGCCGGATTATGTTTTCCGGTCCCGTCCCGACGCATATCAATCTGGATTTGCATGCCAAGGCCCGCGTCGATAAGGTGGATATAAGGATCACTCTTGAGGGAACGCCCCAGGAACCGGATCTGATTTTGACCTCGCAGCCGCCCCTGCCGCAGGAACAGCTGTTGATCATGGTGGCGACCAATAAGAGGTGGAAGGCGGCCGAAGAGGCCTTGGAACAGAAACAGCTTTCTCTCGGCGTGGCCAGGGACTTTTTGGATTATTTTGTTTTCGGCGGTTCCGGCGATGAACTGGCACGCAAACTGGGGGTCAACGATATATCGTTCACATTGACCGGGAAAACGACGGGCGTGGAAGTCAAAAAGAAGTTCACCGATAAATTTGAGGCGGCTTACGGGGTCGGACAGACGACGGGACAGGCAGGGGCCGTCTCGCGGGAGCAGAAGATCGGCGGCGAGTATCAGATCACCGAGGATCTTTCCCTCGAAGGAGAAAAGAGCGTAAAGGGGAAGCCCGAGGGCGATCCCCTTCATACGGAAAAAAAATCCTCGGAGCAGATCTTCCTGAAATATGAAAAAGCATTTTGATGCACAAACATCCGGCGCTTAGGCCTGGATAACGAAAGGAGGACAGGATGGATTTCACGACTTATCTTCAATCAGTGGGCGGCTGGCTTATGACGACCGGTGTGCAGATCGCCATTATCCTGATCTTGATGGTGGTCGCCCTGAAAGGGTCCGGCATTTTATCTGCACGTCTCTTCAGCATGTTCACCAAGGAACCGCTCGATATCGAATTGCAGAAAAGGGCCGATACTCTCGGATCGGTTGTCCGGTACACCCTGAACATCATTATCCTGGTGGTCGCGTCAATGATGGTCCTTGGTGAACTGGGCGTGGAGATCGCGCCGGTTCTCGCTGCGGCCGGCGTGGTCGGCCTGGCGGTCGGCTTTGGGGCGCAAAAGCTGGTCGAGGATGTCATCAGCGGTTTTTTTATCCTTTTGGAAGACCAGATTCGAGTGGGGGACGTGGTTCAGCTTGGCGACAAAGGCGGGCTGGTGGAGCGAGTCACCCTGAGGATGGTCATTCTCCGTGATCTGGCCGGCAATGTGCATTATGTGCGCAACGGTCAGATCGGCATCGTGACCAATATGACAAAAGAATATTCCCGTTACGTGTTTGATATCGGGGTGGCGTACCGCGAGGATACCGACGAGGTGGTTGAGATCATCAAAAAGGTGGACGAGGATCTTCGCGGTGACCCGGACTTCAAGGCGGATATCCTGGAACCGATGGAAATCCTGGGCGTGGATCAGTTCGCGGACTCCGCGGTCGTTATCAAGACGCGGACAAAAACCCTGCCCATTAAACAGTGGAACGTGGCGAGGGAATTCAACCGCCGGCTGAAAAAGGCCTTTGACGAGAAGGGCATTGAGATTCCGTTCCCGCATACTACCCTCTACATGGGAGAGGCCAAGGACGGTTCTTCGCCAGCATTGAATGTCAATATGCTTTCACAGGGCAAAAGATAGGACTGAAAACCCTCGCAACAATAAATCAGCATTTTATTGCTGATTATTAGTTCTATGCTTATAATGTGGATGATGCTGTAATGCCAATTCCTTATCAACCTGATAAGAAAGGAGGAAGTTATGACACAGTGGGAGTTGCTTGTAGTGGAACCCATTAAGGAGATGTTGACGACAATTGCGGCCTTTATTCCTACGCTTGTTGGTGTCCTGGCCATCCTGATAATAGGATGGATTTTGGCCAAACTCATTCAAAACGTGGTCCAGCGGCTCTTAAGCTTGATCAGGTTTGATGTGGTGGCCGATAAAGCCGGCATTAACGAGATATTGGCCAAGGGCGAGATCAAGATCTCAACCAGCGAACTGCTCAGCCGGCTGGTCTATTGGCTGGTTATGGTGGTTGTTCTGGTCATGACAGTGAACGCCATCGGTCTGACAGTCGCTTCCCAGCTTTTGGAAAGGTTCACGGCCTACATCCCCAGGGTTATCTCGGTGGTCTTTGTATTAATCATCGGTATGTTTCTGGCGAATTTCATCGCGGGCATCGTGAATACAGCGGCCAGAAACGCCAAGATCCCCAATCCGGATTTCCTGAGCAGTCTCAGCCGGTGGGCTATCCTTATCTTTGCGGGGATCATTTCCCTGGGTGAACTGGGGATCGCGACCCTGCTGGTGAGCACGACCTTCAACCTCTTCTTCGGGGCTCTTTGTCTGGCCCTGGCCCTGGCTTTCGGTTTGGGCGGACGGGATGCCGCCAAGAAGATCATAGACGATTTCATGAGCCGGCGCGGATAACGCGTCCCGACTCTTTAACCGTCAAAAAAGAGAGGCGCCTAGAGCGCCTCTCTCTTTTTTTGGTCATCTTAATCACGTCTTAATATTTACGGATTAAAATAATTTTTTAGGCTTATCCGGTTGATTGCCCTTGATCCAATATATCGCCGGAATATGCGGATAAATTCTAAATTACCCCAAGATATGGTGGCTGGGGCAATGAACCGGATAAGCCTATAATTTTTAAGAAGAAACGGCCCTTCCAGATGACTCATAAATAAATGTTACCCGGAGGGACGGAGCGCGCGATTCATTGC
>CAYRXT010000049.1:0-14433 GCA_964428315.1 uncultured Planctomycetales bacterium | reverse complement strand
TTTGATTCCCGCAACCAGTTGGAACTATTCGACTAATAACGGGACACTACTGATTATTTATATAATATTTTCCAGAAATTGCAGTTGGAGGAATTGGCCTTCCTGGATTTTCTGGTCGAGATTGAATACGGCCGGTTTCAAGACGACCGGAGGACGCGTCTTGAAAAGCTGGTCCGGGACAATTTCGCCATCCTTTTGAAACGTTTCAAAGAAACCGGACAGCTGATGCCCAGGACGGAAATCAGGGCGCTTTTAAAAAAACAATATGACATGCTCTTCCCGTGCATCAAAGAAAAGTTTGAGGAGTGGTTGGGGGCGCAGGGCGTGGAATGCGCCTACGAGGAGATCGAGGAAGAGCCGTTTGTCCTTGAGGAACCGGCCGTGGAGATCCCGGAACTGCTTGAGGAGGCGGTCAATCTTGTGCTGGAAAAAAAGATTGCGCCCTTCCTGTCAAGGCCGGACAACCAGCCTCAACCGAACCTGATGATGATTAAATTCAAGTATCCCTCATCGAAAAACAAAGAGATTGAGGTGAGCGCGCTGGACCTCATGTGGGCCCTTAAAGACCTGAGACAGCTGACCACCGGACGGATCATAATGATCAGGGAGATTATGGAGAAGAAAAGGTTTGTCCCGAGAGTTAAGGGCTTTGAGTTAGATCAGAAAAACGCGAAGGTTCCCATCAATTATTTAGTAAGATGCGGCTATTTTACAAGACACACTGTTTATTCTGACGAATTTCTTAATCTTTGTGAATGCGGCTCGGGCAGCGCAAGCATTTCACTGCTTAATTTGAATGAATTTTTGCATAAACGAGAAAATTTTATCCCCTTACGGCAAATTGAAGAGGACCTTGAAAGAAAGAAATTCTATTTTATCGGAAAGTCAGGGGAAGGGACCAGGATTTCGAGTAAGGCATTGGCTGCTCGGTTAAAAAATATTGGCTCCAGAGTGGACTCTGATCGTTTGGCAAAACATTTTAACGGCAAGAACAATATTATTTTTAAATTTAGCGGTCAGTCAGGGGTGCCCTTTTACTATTACGCGCAGTTTATCCAGGAAGCGGAATTCCAGAGGGCAATAGCGGAAAGCGGGAAGTGGTGTCCATGGGAAACGGTCCGCGGGCTGATAGAACAAGGAGAGATCAAGTATTTCGAGGGGTCCGTAAGAAAGAAGATCCGATTATTAAAGTTGAAAGGCGGAGAGGACATTTTCCGTTATGTGAAGAACATACCGGGTCTCTCGGAATTTCCTTTTGAAAAGGTGAGATGTCCCGTCAGGTCGACCGGTCTGATATGCGTTAGAGACAGCCGCGCGCAAGGCTATGATTTCCTGATTCATCCAGGATTTGTAAAATGGCTTAAGGAGAAATCCAGGAAAAAAAGATCGGTTTGCGTTGATGAATTCAACAAAAGGGTTATCCAGCTTGTTAAAAAAGGGGAGATTGAGCTGCCGGGAAACTTAAGCCCGGAAGAAATTATTGCTTTGCCATGGAATGAAGGAGAATGGACGGAGCCGCAAGAAAAGATATTTTATTACGCCATCCTGTTGACGAAGGCCCTGCCTTGGATCGACGATCCGGAAAAAGACAAGCTTGAACAGATGATTCCCGGATTAATGGTGAAGATATTTCAAACTGATATCGAAATAAAAGCAATGCAGCTTATGGATAAATATGGATTGTCATTTTTTGAAAAGGAAATGGTCGAGGAACGGGGCCGGATATTGCTTCGCAGGATGATTCATCAATGGCATCTGGCAGAAGAAGGGGCGACACAGCAAACTCCGGAGGCCGCCTTAGCAAAGATCCTTAACCCTTGGGAGACCCCCGGCTTTGATGTTATCAAGAATGTCAAAAATGTTATTAGATACTATTTGTTTAAATTTTTGGACCTGGCTGCAAGGGCTCATTATTCGGCGAATGAAGAATTAGTTGAAAAAGGCATTGCGCTTTGGAAACAAATTTACGCGGAGAGGGGAAGCCCGCCGAACTACGCGGAAGCGTTGAAACTCTTGAGATGCAAGCATTTGCGCCCGTGTCTGCCGGGCATTTATCAGGGGCTCGAATCGGAGGGGATGTCCTACGGCGATTTCCTGCGAAAAATCCTGAGAGGGAAGAACGGGAGCGAAGAGAATAAGATATTGCATCACGAACTGTCCCGGTGGGTTTTTGACGGGCTTGTGAAACATTACAAGGAAACGGCGCACCTGATGCCCAGGACGGAAATCAGGGCGCTTTTAAAAAGCCAATATGACACGCTCTTTCCGCTCGTCAAAGAAAAGTTTGAAGTATGGTTAAGGGCGCTGGGCGCGGATTGCGTTTATGAGGATGTGGAGAGGGAGCCGTTTGTCCTGGAGCATCCGGCCGTGGACATTCCGGAACCGCTGGCCGGGGGCGTCAAGCTTGTGCTGGAGAAGAAACGAAAAGGAACGCTTGTGCCGTTTCAGCCTAGGCTGAAGAATCAATCTCAGCCGAAGTTGATGGTGATTAAATTCAAGGATCCCTCATCGAAAAACAAAGAGATTGAGGTGAGCGCGCTTGACCTGGTCTGGGCCCTTAAAGACCTGAACCAGTTGACAACAGGCAGGATCAAGATGATCAGGGATATCTTGGGAATGAAACAATTTGTCCCCAGGGTTAAAGCCCTTGAGGTCGACCCGGAACAAGTAAAGGTGCCCATCGCTTCCTTAAGCCGGACGCCGTATTTTTCGCTGAGTCTTTTGTATTCCGACGATTTTTCTGATGTGACGGACGATGTGTCAAATATCCAAACCATTTTTCTCAGCAAGTTAAATGCTGTGTTTCGGAGGATCGATAGTTTTATTCCCCTGTGGCAGATTGAAGAGGATTTGGAGAGAAACCGGTTTTATTTTATCGGCGCCTCGGGGGATCCGGTTAAAGCTTTGGTGCGGCTTATATCCCCTCGTTTTAAATCTGTGGATAAAAATATAGATCCCGGGCGTTTTAAAAGACATTTTGACGGCAAGCGTAATATTATTTTAGAACTTAACAACCAGCAGGGGACGCTCATTTACTATTACGCGCAGTTTATCCGGGGAGCGGAATTCCAGAGGGCAATAGCGAAGAGCAAGAAGTGGCATGGATGGAAAGCGGTCCGCGGGTTGATAGAACAAGAGGAGATCACATATGTCGAGGGTACTGTAAGGCGGATGATCCGGCTGTTAAAGAGGAAGATATTAAGCTTGAAAACTGAAGATCACATTTTCAATTATGTGAAGGATGTGCCGGTCCTCTCGGAATTTCCTTTTGAAAAGGTGAGATGCCCAGTCAGGTCAACGGGCCTGATATGCGTAGGGGCGAACGGTATTCAGGGGCATGATTTCCGGCTTCATCCCGGATTTATCGAATGGCTGGGAGAGGTGTCGAAAAGGAGAAGGCCTGTTTCTGTCCCCGTTAAGAAAGCGCAGATCGAGCGATTTAACGATAAAGTCATCCGGCTTGTTGCAGCAGGTAGGGTCCGCCTTCCCCGGGAGGTAGGATTGGGACAAATAAGATATTTACCTTGGCATAAGAGTAAGTGGACAAGGAAGCAGGAAGAAATATTTTATAAAGCGATCCTGTTGATGAAGGCCCTGCCGAAAATCGATAATCCGGAAAACGATTATTTGGAATCCGTTATCTCAAATTTGGTTATTAATATATTTGAAGCGGATATTAAGAGAAACGCCGGCGCGATCATTAAAAAGTACGGTTTGGCCTCTTCTGAACGGAGAACAATCGAGGATATACTCAGGGGATATCTTTACAACGAAGTCGTCAACTGGTGCCTTGTTCAAAACGGTAACGGGCAGAAAGAAAAGAACATTGTCTTGGATGAGGAGATAATCATTACGCCTTGGAACGAGCCGGATTTCGATATTCAGGAAGAAAGAAGCCGCATATCCGCGGGGCTTTATTTCGCTGTGGGCCGTTACGCAGACCAGTATTTTAATAATAGGAAACTGGGGAGAAATGAAAGCATTGATGTTAAGCAACGGGACCAGAGCATAGAGCATTTTGCCTTTGATATCCTGTCCGGCGGTCCGGTGCTGGTTGTTTTGTTATTGACGGAGGCGTGGAAGATCCTCGCGGCCGCGGCGCGGAAAACGGGGCAGGCGATCTCTCTGGCATCGGGGGGAAGCCGCTGGCCCGGGCGGTTTCCCTCAGCCGGCGAGGCCGATTTCTTCAAGGATAACCTTACGGAGGGAATCTCTGCTGAAACGCTTGGAGGCGTCAAGTATTTCAATGCCGACAAGCTTTCCGGATCCGTCGTAATCGGCCGCAATACCCTCCCCGATTTCTTTGGAATTGACCGTGGTGTCTTCCCCGAATTGAATATACAGGGCGTCGACCGAGGGATCAAAGGTGATACGCATCTTATTCTCCTTTCAGAAAAAGTAAACGAATACGGTCACAACGGTAATCCTATTTTGTTCCGGCACGAAAACGGGCCGCACCTGTTTGGTGCGGTAAAAAGCTCCGTTCCATTCCTTGTTAAAAGCGGAATCCCTGCGGCATTCGAAACGGCCGGAACCGGTGTCTTTCCAGTGGGCGCCGCGGATGGCCTCTTTGATCTCGGACTCGTTAGTCCCGCGCTGGGCCAGTCTCATCCGGGCGTGTCCGCTCAGGACGATCATCGGGTCGCTCATAACAGATTCAATCATATACCACAAATATTCTCCAGTCAATTATTTGTCTTGGAGGAGTTTATCCATTTTCTCGAGGTTGTCATCGCGGCCGCGGCGCGGAGCGGAGGTCCTGGCTTTGCGGGGAGGACGGAACGGAGCGAAAGAGTTGTCAAGAAAACGGGGCAGGGAGGCTCTTTCACCGGCGGCACGCTCCGCTCACTCCCCCTCCCGGCGGGGCCGGCTATGGAAATCGCCCTGGCGGCGTGGGCGGCGCGGGCGGCGTGGGCGCTCTTCGCGGTCTTCTCGGCGGTGGCGGTGGTCTCGGCCGCGGCGGTATGGAAGGCGGGCAAGAGAGAGACTGGAGCCGGCGGGGGGAGGAAACCGAAAGGCAGACGGAAAGATAATGGCCCGTGGTCTATGCCGGCAAAACACTGGCAGGGATTGTTTACGTGTTTAAGGGACGCGGAGCCTGATCAGGAACGAAAAATAAAATGGGATGCCCTTGTCCGGGAGATCCCGATGCTTGGTTCGGTTGCCGGCCAGCAAAAGGCCGTCGGGGCCGCGGCGGGGCTTCTTAAAGGGGGAGATGCCTCATCCTCAGGGCTTGTCCGCGAATTCCTTGTCTCGGAGGTGTTTATCTTCGGCATGTTCGAACAGTTTCTTGACAGTATGAAACGGAAGCTGGTGAAGGAGGCGGCGTGTGCGGTGAAAGGAAAACGGGGCGGTAGGTCCATTGATGAAGACAGCATCAGTGAAGCGATGAGGGCGGCTTTAGAAAAAGAGCAACGCAGATCAGGACTCCCCGATCCGGACGCGGTGATCGAAAGGGTCATGTCACTTTTAAGGATTCAGGACAGGAGCGTTCTTATCCGTATCGACCGGGACAAGGCCGATCGGTTCTGCGAAGAATACCTTAATGAATGCCGCCTCGGTCTGTTCCATGTTATCTGCGCCGGCGGGATATTTCTTTTGCTGGAAAGAAATCCGGGGGCATTGATGACGGATATGTTTCATGTGCGGGACCACACATACAAGTCAAAGATAGTCGGCGCTCTCGGGGAGAAGTTCATTTCCCGCTTAACAGAGGATTTTCTTTTCATGCCCGATTATCTGACCCGAGAGGGACGGGATATAAAAGCTTTCTACGAGGATCTGGGGGGGCAGGATCGGGTTCGGTCCGGGGTGGAAAATATGTTCAGGGATATGCTGTTCGGGAACAAATACTTCCCGCGCAAGTACATCACGAACGAACAGCTTGAACAAAAGAACCGGCTTAACGGCGTCCTGGGAGGATACCTGCAGGAATGGTCGGGCGTGCGCATATTGATCAGGGACCACATAACGGGGATCGATCTCTCTTGTGTCAAGGTGGAATATCTTTTGACTCTTATTGAGGATGCGAGATTTGCGATGGGAGTTGAAATCACGTATTCCCTGCACAGGTTCAAAGCCGACCTTGAAGAGCTTGCACATTATGAAGTGGTTTCTGAGGCGGGAAAGACAGCCCGCGGCTGGAAGATGTCGCGGGATGAAGAAGAAGAGTTTGAGAGGCGCTGGGGGGAGCTGGATCTGGCCGGGATCATGCGGGAATGTCTTGGCACTCTATTTGATTCAGACGAGAACGGCAGGTTGTTTCAGGTTGATTATGCGCGAAAGATATATTCCCGTATATTTGGCCGTGAGATCAAGGCAGAAGACGAGATCGGTTTTACGGCATATATAGCCTTCTATCTGTACAAAGCAGGGACCGATTTCTCGGAATTTGATAGCGTGTCCGGCTCTATGGTCAATGTGTTAAGACAATTGCGGGAGAAGGAGGGCGGGGATGCCTCGTCCGTTATGGCGCGAAGCTTCACCGGTGCAGAGGCGTTTTACGTCTTGCGGGTTTTGACTTTCTTGGCGTTTATGCTTTGGCTCGTGGCGAAAACAGCCGGGTGGAATCGGGCCGCGGGCGGCGCCCTTTATGCCTTTCCTCTGCCCGCGGGGGCGGCGCCGGAGGCGGCGTTGCTGGTCTTTGTGGTTTTCTGGGTGATTGCGGTCGTGGCGATGGAAGGGGTTGCGGGCAGGGGGGATTCTGAGATTGAGTGGAAGGAACAACCACCGGAGGAAAAGCTTCTGTATCTGCCGCGCGAACATTGGGCAGGGCTTTTTGCCGTTTTAAAAGAGGCGGATGGGAATCGGGACCGGGGCAGACAGTGGGATGCCCTGATTAAACAGTTGTCTGCCCCCGGCCGGCCTCCCGGCTGGAAGAAGGCCGTCTCTGCCGCGATGAAACTTTTTTATAAGGGCGACGGGACTTCCCGCACAATGATTCGGGAATTCCTGGCATCGGAGGCGTTTATTTTCGCCATCTTAGGAGAATTCCTGGACAGGACACGTGACAAACAGGAGAAGTCGAATCTGCCCATGCCGTCGGAAAGCGTAGGCAGACCGGTGGAAACAGGGGATTTCGTCGGAGAACAGATTGAAGATGTCTTTCTTAAAAGCAAACGGTATTTGAACATTCAAGACGTATACCCCTTATCTAAAAAACTCGAATCCCTTTTAAATGCTGCGGACCGGCCGGTTATCATGCGCGTCGACTGGATAAAGGCCTTTGAGTTCTGCGAGCGATACGGCCTCGGCATGTTCCATGTGGCCTGCGCCATTGGAATTTTCCTTTTAATGGAAAAAAGCCGGGAGGGATTGACGACGAAGCTTTTTGAGGCAAGGGATCGCGTTTACAGGACAAATATTATCCAAACCCTGAGACATCCGTTCATTTCCCGTTTAGCCGACGCGTTTCTTGACATGCCGGGGCTTATTATTGGACAGACCGGGACCATGAAAGATTTTTATGAAAAGGCGCTGGAGCGGGACGATATCCGCTTTATTTTAGAGGCCCTATTCACGGATTTGCTGGTTAAAAAGAACGAGTATTTCTATTCCAGGAACATTTCGAAGGAAAGGCTGGAACAGAAAAAGAAATTTAACGGCGTCCTGGGACGGTACCTGCAGGAATGGTCGGGCGTGCGCATATTGATCAGGGAGGGAGTCCGAGGGGTCGATCTTTCGTGCGTTTTTGTCGAGTGGCTTTTGACCTTGTTGGCGGGAGGACAGTTCGGAGCGCGAGACAAGACGTTCCCTGTGGACAGGCTTAAGACCATCAATGAGGCCGTGGAAAAATACGAAGAGATTGTTGGGGCCTCAAAGACAGCTGCACGAAGAAAGGGAAAGAGCCGGTCCCCAAAGAAGACAGAGAAGAAGTTGGAAAAATTGAATTGGGAAAATGTCGGGGAGGCTTCTCGCAGGAAGATTGTGGAAGGCAAAACAGAATTTGGATTTTATGTTGTCTTGGCGAATGAGGTGTACCGAATGCTGTCCCACGGGGAACTCCCTGCCGAAGAGAGACATATATTTCTGGAGGTCATTGAGGACTTTTTGCGGAAGTACGAAAGACTCAAGGAGATGTTGGATGAGATGGCCGCAGAATCGGATCGTTGTCAGGAAAACCGGTACGCGTTTGTCCCCGTCCCCGCGCTTATGGTCTTCATCGGCGTGGTGCTGTTGATGCGGCGGATGTCCTCCGGACGAACGCCGGGGGTTCGTGGGGTGGACGAGACGGGCGGCGCGCAGAAACTCCGCTCTCTCCCCCTCCCGGCGGGGCCGGCGGCGGATATCGCCCTGGCGGCGTGGGGGGTTTTGAGGAGGGTCGGCCGTGTCTTCGCGGGGCGGGCGGGACGGCGCGAAGGTTTTGTCATTGCCGGGTCGGCCCTTGTTGCCTTGGTCCTTTCCCGCTTGGGCGTCCCCCTTCCCTGGGGCCTGATCTTGGTTCCGGCCGCCCTGGCATTCGGGGCGGAGGACGGCGTGCCTCTGGACGGGCACAGTCTTCCGGAAGACGTGATCCGCGCCGCGGCCCGTGGACTGGGGCGCAGAAAAGAAACCGTTGGCACAATGATCCGGTCTTTCCGCGAGGCGGGCCTTCATGATCTGGCCGCTGAGGGTGATGAGCGGAAGAAATTTTTCGGCCTGTTGAAGATAGCGGTCACCTCCGCGAAGGACTCGGCCGTTTCCCTCTGTCATGAGAAACTGTATATCTTCGGCCATGCCCTGGGGCTGGAGACGTATATTGTCGAGATGTCGTCGTCGCCCGCGGCCCGGGATTTTGAAAGGTTCGGGGTCCTCGCGCGCGTCGACGGGGCATACTGGCTGATTGATGTAAATAACGGGGGCACGGCATTCGCCGCCGGCCCCTTTGAGGCGCGGACGGAAGACGGCGGGGTTATCCGGCTGGAGCAGCCGCGGGAGGGAGAGGCCGGAAGCCTTTACTCCCGGGCGCGCGTACTGGAACCGGAAGCGCTTGCCGCCCTGAGACACCGCCTGGCCGGCGACCGCCTGAGGGCGGATGGCTATTACAGTTCGGCGATCACTGTTTATGAGAATGGCCTAAAGCGCAGGCCGGCTGACAGGACGCTTATCGTCCGTCTGGCCGAAACACATTACTGGCTGGCCGAACAGGCCATGGGTTCCGGAGAACCCGGCCGCCTGGAAAGGGCTCTGGGATATTGCGAGGAGGCCCTGCCGTATTACCGGGATGCGCTCTTATTGGACCCTGATGATTGGGCCGCATGCAACGGCCTGGGCCGCGCGCACAAAATGATCGGTGACATCAGATCCTTAAGCACCGTTTGGAATGACCATGAAAGAGGGGTTTTGCATTACGAGCAGGCGCTTTTTCTTTACAAGCAGGCTTTAAGCTTAACCCCCCGGGATGATGCCTTCGCAAAAAGCACGGCCAGTTACAACGCGGGCGTTGCCTGCGAACTGACCCACCGGTATCAGAAAGCCTTAGACTATTACAAGTCGGCGGCCAAAATCGATGCGGAGAATCCCCTGCCCCGCGTCGGGCTCGGGCGTGTGTATTTTACGCTCAAGGAATGGGATAAAGCGGTAGAAGTTTATGGAGAGGTCCTCGGCAGGTTCGGCCGGGATGAACAACGGGAAAAACTGATCAGGGATGAAAAGGTCATGGACAGGATGTGTCTCGCCTGCCTTGTTCAGGCCAGGCGGGCCATGGGCCCATATCAGATAACATTTGAAGAGGATGAAAATGTTGGGAATTCAGCACTCAGGCTGAAGGCCTTGACAGAGGGCGGCGGGTACCTGGTCAGGGCCTGTCTCGCGCAGGTCCTTTATTATTTTGGGGAAAACATATCCCCGGATCTGGATCCGGACCGCCGGGAAAACAGAAAAATATTGAGGGGCCTGTCCCACCTCCTTCCTGTTGTTGAGGATAAGATGGCTGAGGACGAGAAGCTCCTGCTCAAGAAGATGCTGGATGAGCGTTTTGTGGGGGAAACGAACTGGAGGCTCAACGCGCTGACGGCCTTTGACCTCCTGCGGGTGGCGCGCGCCTGGGTCTGCGCGCTGTTGAGGATACTTCGCCGTCCCCTGCGGTGGGCCGCGATGACAGCGGGCTTGGGTGTCCTGGCGGTCCTGGCCTTTCTGCTTGTGCCGTCGGCGCTGTTTGCCGGCGGGGCGGAGGGTGTTGCCATGGGACCGCAGACACTGCCTTTCTGGGTGCACCTGGTGATTATATTGAGCGCGCCTTTCGTGGCCGCGTTTGCCGTGGCCGGGGTCGTTTATCCCTTGAGAAACGCGTATCTGATCAACAAGTGGGGGAGGTTATTCGGCATCGGCCTTTGCGGCAGGGTATCGCGCATGAAAACGGCCCTGTGGAAAGGGATGTTTGATTTTGAAGACAGGGAGATCAAAGATTTGCTGAATGCGCTGGTGATTGCTGGCATTATAGCTTTCTTCGAAATATTTATCTCCGGCAGAAACGATGACGCGCCGGTCGTCGGGCTGTTCCTGTCGGCTTTTGTCCTCCTGCGTTTTTTTAATAAAGAGGAGATGGAGGCCTTCGGGAGCGAGGGAAGCGACAGCCTGTATATTATGGACATTGGAGAGGGACAGATTGAGTTTTTGCGTAAGCAACACGATGGCCAGACTTTTCTTTTGGTTTTGCTCGTCAAGGACACGGAAGAACAAAGGCTGTTTCGCATGGAATATTATCTCAACAAAGACGGGAAAACCCTGACGCTGTACGCGCCTTCACGGGAGGAAGGGGCCGGGCTAGC
Source organism: uncultured Planctomycetales bacterium (assembly GCA_964428315.1). Lineage (GTDB taxonomy): Bacteria > Omnitrophota > Gorgyraeia > Zapsychrales > CAYRXT01 > CAYRXT01. Next base: position 3,685 of record CAYRXT010000049.1, on the reverse strand, counting down.
TGAACAAGAAATGCGCGCGGTCTTTGCGAAGGTGTTTTCCTTTTTCCGGCAGTATGCGCGCCACAACCAGCGCCCCGCCAGATATAAAGATGACCTTTACCAGGATTACGCGGTCTTTGTGCAGAATTCGCCGGACCTGCCTTTCCTGCCCGAAGTCTTGGACGAGGTTTTCGCGAAAGACAGAAAAATGATTGGCGACGAAGAACAGGATTCGTTCAGGACATATGTTAAGGGCCGGGAGGGGGAGGCTGTGCGCTTTTTCCATGTGGATATCAGCGCCCCGCCGCCTTCTTCCGAAGAGGTGAACCTGCGCGCCGGCCTGGGCGAATGGGCCCTGGCGGCGTGGAAGGGGGTAAAGAAATTGGCGGGGAAAATGCGATGAGGAGTTTTCAGCATCCGCTTTCGCGGCAAGGGTGCCGACAGTGACCTCGACCAGTACAAGGTTGCGGGAAAGGCCGAGGGCTATGCCGGGAAAGACCCGAATACATACTGGATCGCTATTCACAAGGCGCTCAAAGTCATTTATGAGGATTTTGTCAGCCTGTTTTATCCAAGGAAACTTTCCTCTGACAAAATCGACGATCTCATCAACGACGTTGTCCTGCGCAAGAGGTCCCTGCCCGGCACCGAAAGGTCGAAAGGCGCGCAGGTCCTGGGCAAGGTGCTGGAGATCGGCCCCGGCGCCCTTCATTCGACGGTTCCTCTGGTCACCATGCTCAAAGGTTTCGAGATCATGGTCTTTGCATGCGAGCAGAACCCCAGGATCCTGAAGATCGCCGCGAGGGCAAGGCGTCTTCTGCGCTGGGACCGAGTCCTGCATTTATGCCGGACCCGCGGCGCGGGTCTTCCTTTCAGACCGAACAGCTTTCTTTTCGTTTATATCCTTAACGTCTGGATGGAGCTTCCGGACCGGCTTGCCGCGGGGCTGATTGAAGAAATTAAGAAAACGATGATCCCAGGAGGGGAGGTCATGATCGCCGTAGTCAACGACGCCCCCTGGGCCATAGGTAAAGCCAGATACCGCTCGTGGCGAGAACGTGTGCAGCCTGGACACATGCCCTTGACGGACGGGGACCGCACCGAATGCGTTGTCTATGGGAGGGGCGGGGGAGTTGCCATGACCGTGACCGACACTTACCGTAGTGAGGAAACATACCTCCGCTTTTTCCGTGAGGCGAACATGCCGGTTAGGGTCTTGGAGGCCTTGCCGACTTTCCAGCCCTTGGACGGAAAGCCCTGGATCAACGAAGTCTTACACGCGGCTTACAAATTGTATGTCGGACAGAAGATGATCGCATTGCGATTCATGCTTTCCCTTGCCCAAGGCTCATCCATATCAAGTGATATGGAGTCCGTGGTAGACAGTGCGCTTGGGAAAAGGATCCTGTTCATTGTCGTTGTCGACGGTTCGCGCCAAGACACCGTTGAGGAGGATGTTTATCCTCTCTCCGGACAGGCCCGGCGTTATGAAGGCGGTAAGGTGTATTTTTCCGTTTATCTTCTTGACCGCCTTCTCTGGGAGGACGCGGAGTCGGGGCCCGCGGAAGTCCTCCTGGAAGAAAATTTTATGTACAGAGATGACGGTATGCCGGTCTCGGTGCCGGGCAGGGAGATCGCCGGCCACCTCCGGGGTGTGTTTACCATGAACGCCGCGCGGGAGGAGGAGCCTTCCTGGACAATACGGTTTTCCAGCTACCGCGAGCACAATACGTACGGATGGTACGGGTTCCTGTGCAGGAGGATGGTTTCTCCGAGGCGGATGCGGCCGGCCGAGACAGTGTTAAACCGGGACATCGAGAGGATCATGCGGGTGGAGGGGCTGGACTTTGGAACGGCGTACCTCTTTGCCCACTGGAACTGGATGGTGCTCTTCGCGCGGCACATCGAGCCGCACATGCCCGGGCTCGCCGTGGACCTGAGGGGAACCATGCATGAATCTCTTGTCCAAAAGGGATATGTGCCGCGTTCGGACATCCGGACGGTCCGCGACCTAGCCGGGCAGGACATGCCGGGGAACGCGTCGTCCTATGAGCCGCAGTTCGCCTTTACCCTGCCGGCCGAGGCGGCGGCACTGCTCTACCTCATCGCCTGGGGCGTCCTGGTGTGGCCGGCGGCGCGGTTGATGCAGCAGGCGCGGGCCATGGGCGCCTCCGGCGCGCTCGGGCCGGCGGGCCCGCCCTGGGCGGCTTGGCCGCCGGGGGCGGCTTGGCCGCCGGGGGCGGCTTGGCCGCCGGGGGCGGGGAAAACCGCGCTTCTTGTCCTGGCCTTCCTCCTTCCCTCCGTTTTTATTCCAATATCCCCCTGTCCTGCCGCGGTCCTGTATCCTCTTCTCGTTTACGGCCTGCTGACGCTCTGGACGGGCGGGTCCCCCTTACCGGTTTCTTTGCCGGAAAGCCGCTTTGTCCCGTACGAGACAGTCCCCGTTGAAGGCGCCGCGGGTTACGACATCCATGTTGTCAGGCCGGCCGAAGGGGCCGCGGACAAAAAAAGACCGTGGTCATCGTCTACGGACGCGTGGTGGAACGTTGGTCCCGGCTGTTCGATTACGCGACGTATTATTTTTCCCCGCGAGGCTCAAGGCCGCTGGGCGCGAGGTGTCTTGAACAATACGCGCTGGCCGGCCGGCTGTCGCGAAAAGGCTATACCGTCGTGCTGATCCCCGCGGTTCGGTCCGATTCGTTTACGGGATTTTTCAGGTCGATGGAATATCCCGTCGGGAGGACGGCGCGCGTTCTGGCGCGCGCTTACGGCACGCTGCGAAGCAGGATTGAAAGCCAGGACATCCCCGCCGTTGCCGGCACCGTGACCTGCAGTGCCGGGGACAGGTTCCTCATGGAATACATCAACCTCTCCGGTGACAAGGCCCTTGACGATATCGGCGTATGGGTTTCGGTCAACCCGTGCTGGGGTATCCAGGAGGATATCAAGCCTCTTTTGCGCCGGATCGACGGTCATTACTGGACGCGCGACGGGCGCAAGAAGGACACCATTTATCGAGACCTCAGTGAGGAAGCAAGATTTTGGGCTGGGGCCGCCCGGATGGCCCGGTTGATCAGCGCGGGAACACGGACACTGAAGAGATATATCATCGCAACGTCAACCAAAGCGGGGACGGCGCTGGATCCCGCCGGGAACCCGGCGTTCATGATGCGCCTGACCGCGAGGTTCGCTTCGCCCGGCACCGACGGGCAGGTCGTTTATATCGGCGAGGAAAGGGAAAACCGTTTCCGGCGGCTTTTTGATGAGGGCCGTCTCGACTTGACCGTCACGCGCATGGAGGGCCACCATTCCTGCCTGAACGAGCCTGAGGTGGTCGACAGGATCATGGGGATTCTTGAGGAGGAGGCGGCCGGGGATTCTATAAATCAACATGATTCAGGTTCGATAACGAAAAACCTTTACATTTTGGGCTTGCCGGAAATTGCAGTCATTTGCATTGTTGTCGCCGCAATATTTTACTGTCTGGCATTACACGAAAAACCATTTTCGTCATCATTGAAAATTGAGTTTTTCGGAAGCACCGGAACAGAAACGGGGAAGGGTTTTGAGATTAATAAAAACAGCATTCGTTTGATAAACACCGGGCAGGAGGGAGGCTTTTGCGTTGATCCTAAAACGCGCGCCATATTTTACTAGAAGTTATCCCACAATTACCCGATGAAAGAAATATAAGAAGACCCAACAC
>CAYRXT010000048.1:0-14722 GCA_964428315.1 uncultured Planctomycetales bacterium | reverse complement strand
CCCCAATATACTACATGTGGGGGGAACTTGAGTCAAGCGTTTACCCATGAAATTTTTTATGAAAGCGACTTACAGCAATCCGGCCAGTTTGAGCAGTACCGTATGCAAAATTCCACCGTTACGGTAATAATCGATTTCGACCGGTGTGTCCAATCTCACGACACCCTGAAAGCTCTTCTCCCTGCCCGTATCGTCTTTTGTCCTGACGAGGATTTGTGATCCCGGTTCGACGGCATCGCTCAAATTAAAAAAATCGAATACTTCATTTCCCTTCAAATTCAGCGTGTCAGCATTTTCGCCTTCACAAAACTGCAATGGCAGGACGCCCATCCCCACCAGGTTGCTTCGGTGTATCCTCTCAAAACTTTCCGCCAAAACGACCTGTATCCCCAGCATTGCCGTACCCTTTGCGGCCCAATCCCTGCTCGAACCCGTCCCATATTCCTTTCCGGCCAAAACGACTAACGGGGTCCTCTTTTCTCGATAAATCCGCGCGGCAGTATAAATATCCGTTTCTTTTTTTTCCGGAAAAACAACGGTCCATGAACCCTCGGATTGCGGTACCAGCAGATTCCTCAAGCGTATGTTGGCAAATGTCCCCCTTGCCATTACACGGTCGTTACCGCGACGGGAACCATAACTGTTGAAATCTTTTGGAGCCACTCCTTTCGATATAAGATACCGGCCAGCCGGGCTTTCAGCCGCAATCGCGCCCGCAGGTGAAATATGATCGGTCGTGATAGAATCTCCCACTTTCAACAGGACACGGGCGCCTGTTATGGGTTTGATCTTTCTTTCCATCCCTTCGATCTTTACAAAAAATGGCGGTTCCTGTATATAAGTGCTTTTTTCGGCCCACGGGAAAATTCCGGAATCTTCGATTTGGATAGACCGCCATTCTTCATCGCCTTTAAAGGCATCTTTATATTGGGATAAAAACATGTCCGGAGAAATTATCTTTTCGATGATTTGTGAAATCTCGCGGCGTGTCGGCCAGATATCCCTCAGAAATACATCCTGGCCATTTCTATCTTTGGCCAAGGCTTCATGGTTCATGTCGATGTTTACTCGTCCTGCCAGGGCAAAGGCCACAACCAGAGGCGGACTAGCCAAGTAGTTGGCCTTTGTGAATGGGTTGATTCTGCCTTCAAAATTCCTGTTCCCGCTTAAAACACTGGCCACGATCATATTGCCTTCCTGTATGGCACCGGCGATTTCTTCAGGCAACGGACCGCTGTTGCCGATACATGTTGTACAGCCGTATCCCACCGTATGGAATCCCAATGCATCCAGGTATTGCGTCAGACCGGATTTGTTCAGATATTCTGTGACTACCCTGGATCCCGGGGCAAGACTGGTCTTGACATAAGGTCTGGTTTTAAGACCTCTCTCCCCAGCCTTTTTGGCCAATAATCCCGCGCCGATCAAGACCGAGGGATTCGAGGTGTTCGTACAGCTCGTAATAGCCGCTATGACGACCTGTCCGTGCGAGAGATGGATGTTTCCGCGACCTTGAACCGGAACCGTTTTGTCCAATTCATGTTTCGCCAAACCGTATCCTCTTTTTTCAACAGGATCAGTCAATGACTTTTTGAATTCAGATTTCATCCGGCCCAGGCCGATTCTGTCCTGCGGCCGTTTGGGGCCGGCCAGACTCGTTTCGACTTGCGAGAGGTCAAGTTCGATAATTTCCGAATATTCGACATCCCAATGTCCGGAATAGTACAGGCCCTGTTCTCTGTAATAGCCCTCGATCAGGGCGACCTCTTCGTCGGTCCTTCCGGTCATGGCGTAATAACGCAGTGTTTCCTGGTCGACCGGGAACAGGCCGACGGTTGCGCCGTATTCGGGTGCCATGTTGGATATCGTCGTCCTGTCGGGCAGAGTCAAATGTCTTATGCCGTCCCCAAAAAACTCCACGAACTTGCCGACCACACCCGCGCGACGCAACATTTGAGTGACGGTCAAAACGAGGTCCGTGGCCGTCACGCCTTCTTTCAGAGAATTGCGCATTCTGAATCCGACGACCTCCGGTAACAACATAGTGACGGGTTCTCCGAGCATGACCGCTTCAGCCTCGATGCCCCCAACGCCCCACCCCACTATACCCAGACCGTTAATCATTGTCGTATGACTGTCGGTGCCCACCAGACTGTCCGGAAAAACAACCTCGCGCCCGCGATCCTGCTGACGCAGGATCCCCTTGGAGAAATACTCAAGATTCACCTGGTGCACAATACCCGTCGCGGGGGGGACAACACGAAAATTCTTGAATGCCTTCTGCCCCCATTTCAGAAATCGGTAGCGTTCCCTGTTCCTTTCGAATTCTTTTTTCACATTTTTGCTAAGGGCCTCATCCTGCCCGAAATAATCAACCTGGACCGAGTGGTCAATGACCAGGTCGCAGGGTATCTGCGGATTGATCATTTTGTAATCTTTACCCATGCGCTTCAAGACCGACCGCATCGCAGCGAGATCGACCAGGCATGGAACACCCGTAAAATCCTGAAGGATAACACGTCCGGGTTTAAAAGCGACCTGTTCCCGGCCGGCGTCGCGCGGATTCCACTGAGCCAGGTTCTGTATGTCTTTGGCTACTATGGCGTAGTTGTCAAAATGTCTTATCGCGCTCTCCAAAAGGATCTTCACGGAATACGGCAGATTATCGACATCCTGAAAACCGCACCCTTTCAGACTGGGAAGATGGAATATCGAGTATTCCTTTTTTCCGCAGGACCAGTTCCTTTGGACGGAACTTGGCTGGAAATGTAAACTCATAAAATTAGCTCCTCTTTGACTTTTTCTTATTATAGTAACAGTCACCGAATTATATCAAAGGAAATATGCAGGTCAACTGCTTTGCCGATCAGGGATTGCTTGTTTCTTGTTTTGTCTTCCAGGAAAATGAAATTAGATTTGCATTTTACCAATATTAGTATATCATTATAAGTAGTAAATTGACTTATTTATAGATTATCCATTCTCGGTTCATCATGAGAGTTTTGATTTTTAATCCATCATTCGGCGAAGATTTCGTGCGCGTTGCCCGGTGGGCGGCTAAGTCCAGAGGCCGGGTTCAGCGTCATCCTGAATTCCTCTTAACCGCCGCACAGATCCTCCTGGATGCCGGTCACCGTGTCGAGTTTATCGAAGCGGCCGCACGTAATTTTTCGCCTGAACGCACCTTTGATTTGGCAAAAAGCTTTAAACCTGAGTTGCTCGTCATTCATGCCACGACCCCCTCCATCTATAACGACATCGATCAGGCCCGTCTCATCAAGGACCAAAATGCGTGTCTGGTCGCCTTTGTAGGCCAGCACGTGACCGCAGAACCGGATAACACATTTCTTATCTCAAAAGGCGTAGTCGATTTTATTCTTCGAAGAGAATACGACTATTCTCTATTGGATCTGGCCAATGGCCGGGATCCAGCCTCGATCAAAGGGATATCCTACCGGGAGGGTGACAAAATAACGCATAATGAAAACCGGCCTGACCTTGATGTGACTCGGCTTCCCTTTCCGGCCTGGCATATGATACAACCGGAATGGTATCCGGACGCAGGTAAAAAATTCCCTTTCCTTACCCTGATCACCGGCCGGGGCTGCAATAACGCGTGCACCTTTTGCCGCGACCCGCAGCTGATGTACGGCTACCGCCTACGCAACAGGACAGCCCAACAAGTCGCCGACGAAATGGAATACGACCTTACCGTCCATCCCCAGATCCGTGAAATCATGTTTGAAACCGACACCTTTGCCGCCGACAAACAGCACGTAAAAAACGTCTGCCATGAAATCATGAAACGCGGTCTTCACAAACGGCTGTCCTGGTCCTGCAATATGCGCGTCAATACAGATCTTTCCCTTCTGCCGCTGATGAAGGAGGCCGGTTGCCGCATGCTTATGACCGGTTATGAATTCGGAACCGACGAACAATTGCGCGCCATACGCAAAGGCGGTGTTTCCGTCGATATGGCGCGAGAATATACGCACCGCGCGCATCACCTTGGATTCACCATTCACGGATGTTTCATGATAGGTTCTCCCGGTGAAACGCGTGATAGCGCAAGGGCGACAATCGATTTTGCCAAATCCCTTCCCCTGGATACCGTTCAGATTACCGGCATTTCAGCCTATCCAGGCACGAATCTGTACAAGTGGGCTAAGGCTAAGGGCTTCCTTTTAGCCAAGGATTGGAGTGAATGGCTTACCGCACAAAAGGAACAAAAAACCCTTTTGACCTATCCTCAACTGACCAATGAAGAAATCGATGAGATGATCGACATCGGCCTTAAAGAGTTTTATCTTCGTCCCCGACAGATATGCAGCATGCTGGTGTCCATACGATCTCTGGGAGATTTTCTGCGCAAACTTCACGGGCTCAAGGCATTTTTTGATTACTTCTTAAAGAAGGCCACCGGTCAGCTCAGCAAATCTTCGGTCAAACGCGAACTCATAGACAAGGCCACACAAGGCACACCCATTTCTTTCTAAGCGCGTCTTTGCATGCTTCTTTTTTAGTTTTGTGATTTGACAGTCCCAATATTGTATGCTAGTATCTTGCATGATTCGCACGCATGTTCAATAATCAATAATGAAGGAGGATTAAACATGGCTCACGTTGTCACTGAACCCTGTATCAAATGCAAATACACCGATTGTGTCACCGTCTGTCCGGTTGACTGCTTCCATGAAGATGATGAAATGCTTGTCATTGACCCCGAAGTCTGCATCGATTGCGGTGCCTGCATCCCCGAATGCCCAGTACAGGCCATTTATACGGAAGAGGATGTCCCGGATAAGTGGAAGGATTTCATCAAATTAAATGCGGAAAAGTCGCCTAATCTTCCGGTCATCACAGAAAAGAAAGAACCCCTGGCCGATCAGAACAAATAACCGCAAGTCTTCTTTTCTAAAGCTTTTAGGGAATCCGAAGGGTTCCCTTTCTTTTTCAGAACGACGAAAATGGAATGGAGAAAAATCAGGACAGGACATCAATTCTGCAGGAGCCTTCATTTATGCCCGCCGTTTGGTTAAACCACGTAAAACTAAAATATAACATCGCCAGCACGCGCGACTTTGTTTCTATTGTCGCGGTGTTCTGCCTCGCTGGGCTGACCCAGGGCATCATTGCCCGGCCCATACTTTGGTTTTTCGGCATGACACCGGAAACGCCGATCTGGCGGAATATCTTGTCCTACGTGGTTTTTGTCTTTCCTTTTTACTGGATATTCCTTCTCGTTTACGGTTTCATTATGGGCCAGGGGTCTTTCTTTTGGGATAGAGAAAAAAGAATCTTCAGGCGGGCTGTTTTTTCCTCAGAGAAAATCCTTTTTGCCGGCAAATCGCTTTTTGACTCCCCTCAATCCGAATTGCCTTCTCAGGAAAAAAAACCTGAACGCCTTTAAGCTCCCACCACTCATCATATTAAGGTCATCGCACGTTTTTCCGACAGAATCCACTGATTCATCAAAATCTCTTCCGCCACAGATACCGGAACGGAAATTTCTTTTGCAATAGAGCGCATGACAATTCAATGGCCCTGCCTTTTACTGTGGGTTCCGCTGGGACTCAATCTTTTCGATTAAGGCATTGATCTTCTCGATAAGCGGAGCAAAGCGATCGTTTTTTCGTACAACCAGAGAGCCCTTGCGTTCACCGGAAAGGTTTTGTTCGAGTTCACGCAAAATGCGGTTGAATGGCCCAACTATCCTCTGCGCAATCTGGCTCGTAAAATACAATGTAAATAATAACAGCAAGGGGAGGATAACGGACAGGCTTAGGGTGATCTTTTGCGCTGTTGGGAAGACATAATAAGCGACGGCCTTGGGAACGCCGAACTGCTGGGACGCAATATTAAAAATGACATAATGAACCGCCAAAGTGGTAACACTCATAAATATGAAACAGATAAGAAAGACAAAAAGAAAAATATCCCGGTGCATGGTATTGGCAAAAAACATCTCTCCCCGCGTCCTTGCATTAACCATCTTCTCCTCCTATGTGTTGTTTTTGTTCAAGCTCTTCCTCATCGATATAATAATGATCGAATGTCAGTTCTCCTGATTCATTGTATGTCTTCCTGTTGATTTTTTGACCTTCATGATAAATGTCTTTATATTGCACTACGCCATTTTTATAATACGTCGTCTCTGTGCCGTGTTTCACGCCATCCTTGAAATGCATCTCAAAAAAGGGGATGCCGTACTCGTCATAGGCGCGGAATAGCCCATTCAACTGTCCGTCTTTGAAATGTTTTTCCTGATTTAAATTGCCGTCGTGATAGTATCTCCGAAAAAGGCCTTCCAGCTTTCCGTCGCTATAATTGGCCTCCTGTTCGATCTGTCCGTTTTTGTAATATGTTCGTACAATGCCCTCGAGATTCTCTTCCACGACTGTATCCGGGGCATCTAAAGAGACATCCGCCTTCCCCGCGACCTTGCTTCCCCAGCCCTTTTCGTCGGATTTTGTTTTGACAGTGGGTTCCCGGCGACGCCCACGGATTGAGCGTCTTCGCTCAGTTGTCTTTTTCCCCTCCGTTACATATTGCTCGTCAAAATCGACTCTGTACCTGCTCAATATATGTTTGATGGCGCGATAGTAATCGACCTTCTTGATCCCTTTATAATAATCCTTCGCGACATACGCGCTCCTGTACTTGGGCAGTGAATGGTCTTCTTTTCTTTTTTCGCGATCCAGCAGATACAACAAAAAGGCCAAAATGATACAGCAGGTGAGAAAAATATACAACATAAAATCCGCCAGCAGCTCCAGCCGAATGTTAATGATTTTCTTTATCGGCGGAACGATATAAGGCCGGAGCGGGCCGAAAAAGACAACGCCAAGCAGGGTGATCCCAAAGAGCAAAATCGGCCACACGGTCTTCTTTTTCAATATTTCCCACATTACGCGTTATCCCGAATAATTATACACCAAGGAGGGGCTATGGGAAACGTTAAAGCGGAATTTTGACCCGGCCAATTGACTTTCAGCTTCTTACCTTTTTTACAAATGCCTGCAGCTTCTCATAATGCGATCCCTGCCAATATATCCTTGCACAGGAAAAGCATCGAAAAAAACGCGACCTGGATACGATAATCCGTTGCGGGATATGGCCATTGGCTTCGGATTTGGCTATAGGGCGGATGTGTCCGTTACACTCTCTGCAAAGCCGGAATGGCCTGATCCTCCCCGCCAGACAAAAATACTTAACGCATTCATGCACTTGTTGTTCAGATTGTGTCGCTCTTATCCACCGCCCCGACTTCACCGCCTTATTTTTCAGCAGACCGATATCCCGGCTAAGAACGATGCGCCCTTGTTCCACCGCGAGGGCGACGATTTCTCTGTCATGAAAATCTTTTTTGTACAGCGTGTCGAAACCCAGAAGTCGAAGATGCCTGGCCAGTTTTCCCAAATGAGAATCTGCGATAAATTCCGGATCGCCAGGGATGTCCGGCAAAAGCGATTTTCGCCTGAAGATTTTTCTGAAGGTATGCCTCGGATATACACGGATATTGTCTCCCGGCCGGATTCTGTAACGGAAATCGACCGTCGAGTCGCCTATGACAATAACATTCACTTCACAATGCGGAATACCTATGGATTCGATAGTGTCCTTGACGGAGGGATGGCCTCTGACGCGAACAGTGATTTTTCTGCTCCGCTTATGCCGTTGGAGGAAATCGTTCAATTCACCCAAGGCCCTAAATGAAACTTCGAAGGCATTTGGGTCATGATTGCCGCGGTCTTTCATTCGCGGATATTGGTTAGTTCCTGCGATGTATTTTTGCGGATTATTCGCCGATAAGATTCCGGATTATCTTCTTCAGTTCGGCCATATCGAACGGTTTGGTCATATAAGCATCGGCCCTGACCATGCGGCCGATTTCTTTGTCCCGATCCTTATCCTTCACGGTCAGCAAAATTACTGGAATCTTTTTGAACTGTTCGTCAAATTTCAGCACGCCGCATAAAACCGAACCGTTCAACTCGGGCAGAATCACATCCAGGATGATCAGATCCGGAATTTCGCTCTTGACCTTTTGGAGGCCCGCCTTGCCGTTCTCCGCGGAGATAACCATGTATCCGCTCTTACCCAATTGTGTTTCAAGGTAATGGATGATGCCGGGGGCATCGTCAATTATGAGCGCCTTTTTTTCCATACCTGCGCCAGCGACCTCTTTATATCAAAAGTGTGCTTTAAAGGTTTTATTTATATTTCCCATTCTCTTGTCTCCCGACCCAGCAATATGTCCAAATACAACTCTGTCGCGGATCAAATATTGTATAAGTCCATTCCATGGGATTGATGGCTTATGGCGTTTCCTTGTTCAAGTGATCTTTCTGGCGCAGTATTTTGCGGACCGCGCTCAACAGTTCGGGCGGATAAAAAGGTTTGGCTATCGCTCTGTATATTTTTCCTTGAACCTCTATAGCCTTTTTATCCTTTTTACTCAATGTGATCGTCAAAAAAATAATAGGGATATCTTTTGTCTCTTCATCAATCTGCAGATCCCTGGCGACCTCCCCGCCGTTCATATCCGGCATCATGACATCAAGGATAATCAAATCTGGTTTTTGCTCCCTCGCCAGCTGAATGCCGATTCTTCCGTTAAGGGCCTTAATAACCTGGTAATTATCGGCCTCCAGACGTTTCTCCAAAAGACGCAAAATGCCAGGGTCATCGTCAACTGCCAAAATGACCTTCTTTTGCCTAGCCACTCACATCTCCCTGTGCAACCATTTTATTTTTGGCTCTTTCTCAGAATCTGTGGGTAATAATCGACTAAAATGGGCCATGGAATCTGTGGAAAACCGAAACTCTCGAAGGTTTCCCACAGATCCCACGGCCCCTACGGCTATTCTTGAATCTGAACTCAAAAAATTCAGAGGTTTATTTATTGGCAAGTTGTTTATTATCAATGACTTAAGCCATGTTTGGCTATTTAGGCACCCACAGATTCTATTAACGAGGCTTATTTTTGAAAACGGAAAAAGAGGATATCCCCCTCCCGCACGACATAGTCCTTGCCTTCGGTTCTCGCCAGCCCTTTCTCCTGCAAAATTTTGCTAGAGCCATATTGTTTCAGATCTTCAACATTGTAAACCTCGGCTCGAATAAAACCAGTCTCCATATCGGAATGGATCCTGCCGGCGGCCTGCGGTGCTTTCGTTCCCTGCGGGATCAGCCACGCCCTGGCCTCCTGTTCATTCGCCGTATAAAAACAGATCAGATTCAGAAGCTGCTTCCCGGCCGATGCCAGTCTCACTAAACCAGGCACATCAATGCCGGCTTCCTCATAGTAGCTGGACCGTTCTTCCGCCGGTAATTCCTGGATTTCTTCTTCAAGTTTCGCGCACAGGGTCACAATCGGCGCTTCTTCACTCCGGACGCTTACCTTTAAAGGGCGCAACACCTCATCGGGAAGCCCTTTCTCGTCGCAATTTACCACATACATCACCGGTTTTGCCGTTAAAAATTGGACATCCCGCACCACATCAATATCCGCTTTCTGGGAACGCACGGCAATCCCTTTCCCCAATCCTTCGATGATTGGCTCCAGCTTACGCGCCTTTTCTTTGAGTCTGGCATCACCCGCCTTCGCCATCTTCAGCGTACGCTCACGCGCATTTTGCGCCTGTTGGAGATCCGCCACTAACAATTCAGTCTCAATAGTTTTCGCGCAAGCCAATGGATCAACGGCACCCATGACATTCGCGACATTGTCATCCGAGAAAGCCCTTATGACGTGGGCCAGCGCGTCGACTGCTCGGATATGCGAAAGAAACTTGTTACCAAGACCTTCACCCGCACTGGCGCCCCTTACCAGACCGGCTATGTCCGTAAACCTTATGCCTGCGGGTGTGGACTTTCGACTCTTATATTCTTTTGCGACCACGAAAAGACGTTCATCCTCAATGGCCGCGATCCCGACGTTCGGCTCGATAGTCGTGAAGGGAAAGTTCTCTGCCGGAACACTTGCGCCTGTAAGGGCGTTAAACAAAGTGGATTTGCCGACGTTCGGTAAGCCTACGATTCCGATTTCCATTTTATTGAATAACTGGATCTGCACGGGCATGCCCGTGATATTCATCTACCGGTCAAGGTGGGTCGACTCCTGGATCCGTGGTGAGCGAGCGAAGGCCTTCGGCTCTGTTCAGGCCAAGGCCTTCAACAGGCTCAGGCCAAGGCCTTCAACAGGCTCAGGCCAAGGCCTTGAGTTTGTCGATGGGCGAGACGGGTCGAATCATAAATATGTCTATCCTATGATAACGTCCGTCAGGGCCCCCTCATTTTGATAAAGGCATCCTTATAGTCTGCCCTGATGCGGCTTAAAATCTTTTCGGCTTCCTTTTTCGACGCGTAGCGTCCGACATAGACCCTGTGCCACGTGCCCTTGCCGCCGATGTCTTGCACCACGACTTCCACGGAATAGCCTGTTTCCCCGATCTTGCTCGCCAGGTTTTTAGCGCGCTCTTCTTCTTTCAGCGATGCGATCTGCACCGAATAAAATTCAGTCATAGGTGTTTTTTCTTCCGCCTGAGGTTCTTCCTTCGCCGGGGACACAGTCGGTCTTTCGGCCATCTTGGTCCCTTCGGCAATCATTTCCGTTTCCTTCTCTTGCGGCGCCGTTTCCGCTGTCACTGATTCCACAGCACCCACTTTCTCCTCAACGTTCTCATAGACCTCCTCATCTTCAAAAGAGTACTCAGGATCGTAATCCGCAATTTTGCTGACCTCTGGCATCCGGGACGCCGGCTCGTAATTGAAAATCAGAAACAACAAAACAATACCCAACACAATGATGGCCCCTTTGGCCCATGGATTGAGATTAGTAAAAAAATCACTCATGGCCGCTCTCCTGTTTTGAATTTGGTTAATCTTGATCTCTTAATCGGCAATGGTTGTTTTTAAATCTCGCAGTCCGCATTTCCGCAATCGGCCTTTTGTTTAAAATATGTCTCGTTCTCCTGCCGGTATAATATCATGACGGCGGGAAGACGATTCTGCCCCCCAAACCAGGGAACTTTACAAACGTACCCATTATAATACAAGAGCTTCGTTAAACAAATGTTATTCTGGGAGAAAACCTGTAACAAGCAGTAACAGCCGGCCTCCCATGACCCGGCACTCCTCAGAGCGAAAGGACTGCGTCAAGCACTGCGGCAAACAGCAAAATCCCGATGGCCAGCCGAAGACGTTTTACAATCTTTCATCCATGCTGAGGATCAGATGGATCTCATCCGGGTTCTGACTGGAGATCAGTCTTTTTTTATTGGTCTCGACTGATGCCAAACGCGCGACCTGGGAAATGAGATTCAACTGCATGCCCTCGTCATTGGCATCGGTCAGTTCCAGGAACAACAATTGGACCGGGACATTGTCCGGACTGTCAAAATCCACGGGTTCCTTGAGCCGGAAAAAACACAGGGTCGGCTGACGCAGATCCTGAACCCGCGCGTGAGGCAGCGCCACTCCTCCGCCGATGGCTGTGCTCATGGATTCCTCGCGTCTCTGGATAGCTCTTTTGACAAAATCTCTGTTTTCGATAATCTTCCGCTCGGCCATCAATTTGGACATGGAGGCGATGACTTCTTTTTTCGTTTCACCGGGCGTTTCGAGAAAAACATGCTCCCGGTCAAAGAATCTCGCCAGCGGACGCTTGACTCCCTTGATAGCCCATTTCAACAAAGGACCGATCGTCAGATCGCTTCCGATAGATACTAAAACAACGGCAAAAAAAACATTGTCGTTGAATATCCCTATTTCCTTGGCTATGAGAGCAACGATGATGGCCATCGGGCCCAAGGCATTGAGTCCGCACCCGACAGCCAATGCGTTTTTCCTTCCCAGTCCGCCGATCAGGGCCCCAAGATAAGCGCCGGCAATTTTTGTCAGAGATGTGACGGCGAACAGTGCCGCGATAAACAGCCAATTCATGTCCGGCGTAAAGCGCAATTTCATGCCTACCAGAACAAAAAATATCGGGGCAAAAAGTCCGGAAATCAAATCCTGCGTGGCCTGCCGGAGATGCGGGGTGATCTGCTTGGACTCACCCGCCATCAGACCTGCCACAAAGGCCCCAAAGATAACATGGATCCCGAGCATATAGGCAATCGCGCCGTTCAGCAAGGCGAACGCAAAAAGGAAGGCCACAATACCTGCGGTCTCTTCGATCGTCAGGTTCAGCCAGTCAAGAAAGCGGTCGGTTATCCAGCGACCCGCGGTTAAGGCAATGCCGAAATAAACAAGAATGATCACAAGCGGCAGGACGACACCCTGAAAACTGACGGATCCCGTCACCACAATACTCATGATCAGCGTCAATATGGCCCAACCCCAAATATCACACATGACGCCTGTGGTGATGATATTCAGACCGACAAATGATCGCAGTATCTTCAAATCAAACAGCACCTTCGCGATGACCGGGATGGCGACGACAGCCATGGAAAGAGATATCATCAGCCGGAGATTCAGGGGATCCAATCCCGGCTTGAGAAACTGGTCCGGTAAATACACGGAGGTCAAGCCAAAAACAGCGGCAAACGGTATAAAGATGGCGAATAGCGACGTTAGGAAGTGCTGTCTCCCCTGCCGCACGGCCGCCGACAAATCGATCTCAAGACCCGTAATGAGCAGAAGAAATATCACGCAAAGCCAAGAGAATCCCTGCAGGATAAATGCGTTAGGTCCCTCTGAAGGGAAAAGGTAACCGTGCAGATCGGGGAAATATCGCCCGAATACCACGGACCCCAAAAGAATTCCCGTCAGGACTTCCCCTGCCATGATCGTCTGGCCAAGTCTTTTGGCAAGTTCACCCACAAAACGGGCGAAAAAGATAATCACGCAAAGCTGTGCGATGAAGATAAATATTTCCTGTTGAGTTAAAGTAGACACGGCACTTTTTATTTTCTGACCATGAGATAGGAAGCGTAAACGAACGCCGCCAGGCACAGCAAAAACATAAGGCCGGACGGCTTTAAGCTCTGCGTTTTGACTAACCGGACACTAAAGACGGCGGACAAGACAGCACTGATACACATTATAAGCGCGTAACCGAACCTGGGATGGGGTCCCGCAAGGGGCCAATCCTAAAAGCACAAGCGCAGAAGAAATAATCCCCATGACCAGCGATATCTTGCTCCCCGCTTTCCAGCCGAAGAAAGCTCCGGCCAATAAGGCCAGGCTGTACAATAGGAAAACGATGTGCTTGCTCATAATCCGTCCCATTGGCTATTTCATACCCGTTATTGAAGGACAGCTTACTGTTGATCCCTCTCTTTGGCCATCCTTTTTATGCGGTTCCGGTGTCAAGGATCTCTCAACTGCATCGGCCAGGGCCCGAATAAACTGAGGATGAGATTCTATGGCCCTTGACATACGGAACTTACGGATTCCCATGTCTTTAGCCATCTGACGGTATTCGATGTCTATTTCGCATAGCGTCTCGATATGATCCGTGACGAAAGAGACCGGCACCATCAGGATGTTCTTGATCCCTCTTTCGGCCAAAAGGCGGATCATGTCTTCTGTATAGGGCCTTAACCACTGCAGAGGCCCGACCGCGCTCTGATAGGCTAACGCCCAGTCATCAGATCGGTCCAGTTCATGAAGGATACGCGTAACTGTCTGCGTAACCTGAAAGGGATAGGGATCACCCTCTTGCAATGAATAAAGCGGAAGTCCATGTGCCGAAAACAAAAGATAAAAATCAGAAAGTGATTCGCCCTCTTTCAACTGTTCCTGAATTCTTTCGACAAAGGCGCGGATATACCCTTCATGGATATAATAGGGCCGTGCCTCAAGAAAATAAGCCTCCGGCATGACCTTGGCCGCTTCGGCCTTGAGGTGGAACAGGCTCGAACCCGTCGTGGCTGAGGAATAATGAGGGTACAAACTTAAGGGGAGTATATGGGATTTGTTTGCGGCTTTGGCCTCCTGAAGGGCGGTAGCAGGAAGGGGTTCGCTGTAATTGAAACACACGTTTACATCAAGATGCCTGCACCTTTGCTCCAGGACCCTCTTCAGGCTTTCGGCCTGTTTCCTCGTCGCTTCCCCTATTGGACTTCCGCCGCCGATAAGCCGGTAGCGCCTTTGGGCTTCTTTCGCGCGGAACTTGACCAAAACACTGGCGAATATCTTTTGCAGTCCCGCGCCACCCGGTAAACGGATCAGCCGGACGTCATTAAACAACCGCTTTAAAAACAGTGGGACATCCCGATTCGTCCTTGGCCCCCCCATATTCAGCAGTATAACCATGATTTTTGTATCTTCAACAGGTAACGCCGGCGTCTTCGGGATCATTGAAGGGTGAATGCCGGTCAGCAGTTCCCACTTCTCCTGCGTCATAGTCCTCCGCCGCCACCGCGCACCAATGGTCTGCCCGTAAACGGCAAGGGCAAGGACAATGGGTATGAACAACGGAGATGTTCCCAATCCCATCCGCAGGTAAATGATAAAGGGGATTGAAGCTTGAATCCAAAAAAACCAGACAAAAGAGAATTTCGGAGAATTGTCCCGAAGGAACCCGAGAGGTATATTAGCCAGCAAAGCATAAATACCAACAATGGCACAGGAGGAGGCATCGGTCATGAAATCCGTCATCATTGCGCCTGCATTGTAGCATATTGCCTATTGAATTCAAGAAAAAGCGACCGCCGGTCTGTGTCAAGTTCTTGTGGGTAGTTTTATTCTGGAGTCGAAAAAGTGTCTA
>CAYRXT010000047.1:0-15012 GCA_964428315.1 uncultured Planctomycetales bacterium | reverse complement strand
AAAGTGACTTACTTTTAAGCCCGATTCTGTCTCATTGAAAAAAAACTTGACATTCGTAAGCAACAATCGTCGGGACGATAAGCTTTGCGACTTGTTCAATGGGCTTGCTAAAACTCTCCGCATCTTTACCTTCGACGAAATATTCTATCCAACCGGAAGAGTCGACCAGGTTCATAACCTGTCTTTCTTTTCACGTTCGAACGTGTTTTTCATGCCTTTTAGAAACCCTCGCATTGATTTAATTTTCTTGATCGGTATCAACTCGATTCGATCACCGAAAGAAATAACCTGCATTTTTTCTCCCGGTTGAATACCTGCTGTTTTGCGAATGTGCAGAGGAATAACAACCTGATATTTTGGAGATATTGTAACAGTATTATTCATACGATCCTCCTATCGATACACTTTTTGTATTACATTTAAAGTATACCATTACTTGTTTCCTTGTCAACAAAAAACAAATGGCGCAATCTTTTGCAATAAAATAAGTTGCGCCTTATTAAATTTGGCGACCCCAGCGGGATTTGAACCCGCGCTGCAAGCTTGAAAAGCTTGTGTCCTAACCAGGCTAGACGATGGGGTCGATATCTGTTTCTGTATCTTTGCGGCCTTTTCGTCCAGCCCTGCCCCGCCCGAAACGGGGTGTCCTGACCAGGCTGGACGATGGGGTCGATATCTGTTTCTGTATCTTTGCGGCCTTTTCGTCCAGCCCTGCCCCGCCCGAAACGGGGTGTCCTGACCAGGCTGGACGATGGGGTCGACGGGCAATTCCGAAGCCGAGAGCAGAAGATCTCTCCCAGGAAAACCGCAAGAAAACTAATTATAATCTCTGGCCCGTCTTCGTCAAGGCAAAAATGCGCGCGCCACCGCGCGCGCTACGCCTCATCTTTAGCCACGATGTTGGCGACGGAAGTCACGATATCGTCCTTATCCAGGGCAATCAGCCTCACGCCCTGCGTGTTGCGGCCGGTCTCGCGTATATCCTTGACCGTTGTGCGGACCATCATGCCCTTACGGGTGATGGCCATGATCTCGTCCTGCTCGGTGGCCTCGATGATCCCGGCAACGTGGCCGCTTTTCTCGGCGACTTTGATGTTGATGATCCCCTTGCCGCCGCGCGACTGGATGCGGTACTCGCTGAAATCCGTCCTCTTGGCGAAGCCCAGCGAGGTCACCGTCAAAAGAAAATGGTCCGTCTTGTCGATGCCGGGCAGAAATACCTTCATACCCACGACAACATCCTTTTTATCCAGCTTGATACCCCGGACGCCTTTGGCGTTGCGCCCCATATCCCGGATGTTCTTTTCCGGAAACCGCAGGGCCTTGCCTTCCTTAGTCGCTAGAAGGATCTCATGCTTGCCGCTGGAGAGCGCCGTCCCGACCAGTTCGTCGCCCTTGTCCAGGCTGATGCCCACGATACCGGCCTTGCGCGGATTGCCGAACGCCGAAAGCTTCGTCTTTTTAATAAAGCCCATGCGGGTCCCCATCACAATATACTGATTGTCGGTGAACTCCTTAACGGCGACGATGGAATTGATGTTTTCATCCCTGGTGATGGATATCAGGTTGACGATGGCCTTGCCCTTGGCCGCCCGCGAGGCGATAGGGATCTCGTAAACCTTGATCCACCGGACAATCCCCTTGTCCGTGAAGATCAGCAGATAATCTTTAGACGACGCGACAAAGAGATGCTGGACAAAATCCTCCTCTTTGGTCCCCATGGCCGAAACGCCCTTCCCGCCGCGCTTCTGCTTGCGGTACGAGCTGACCGCCATCCGCTTGATATACCCGCTGTTGGAAATCGTGATCACCATGTCCTCCTCGGCGATCAGGTCCTCGACTTCGATCTCTTCGGCCTTGGCGGCGATCTCCGTGCGGCGTGCATCTCCGAACTTCTTTTTGATCTCCAGCAGTTCGTCCTTGATGATCCCGTCAATCTTCTCTTCGGAAGCCAGGATCGCCCGGAAACTTTCGATGTCTTTGAGCAATGACTGGTATTCGGACTCTATCTTGTCGCGCTCCAGGGCGGTCAACCGCTGCAGCTGCATTTCAAGTATGGCCTGGGACTGGACCTCGCTGAGATCGAAGTTCTTGACCAGGGCCTTTTTGGCCTCCGCGGTAGATTTGGCCCCTCGGATCGTCTTGATGATCTGGTTGATGAACTTCAGGGCGATGCGCAGTCCCTCAAGGATATGCGCCCGCCTCAGGGCGCGGTCCAGCTCGAACTGCGTGCGCCGGCGGATGATCGTCCTCCGGTGACCGACATAGTGGTTCATCAGCTGGCGGATCGTAAGCACCTGGGGCCGGCCGTTGGCCAA
Source organism: uncultured Planctomycetales bacterium (assembly GCA_964428315.1). Taxonomy (GTDB): domain Bacteria; phylum Omnitrophota; class Gorgyraeia; order Zapsychrales; family CAYRXT01; genus CAYRXT01. The sequence continues at coordinate 12,694 of CAYRXT010000047.1, read as the reverse complement.
GGCCAGGTTGATGATGCCGAATGTCGTCTCGAGCTGTGTGTGTTTATACAGATAATTCAGGACGATCTTCGGCTCGACGTCGCGGCGCATCTCGATGACGATACGGATGCCGTCCTTGTCCGTTTCATCCCGGATATCCGTAATGCCGTCGATCTTTTTACTGGTGACAAGGCCGGCGATGGCCGTTATGAGATTGGTCTTGTTGACCTGATAGGGGATTTCGGAAATAACGATCGTGTCCTTGTTGCCCTTCTGTCTTTCGATGACGGCCTTGGCCCTCAGTGTCAATTTGCCCCGTCCGGTGGTATAGGCCGAGGCAATGCCTTCGCGTCCGCAGATAATGCCGCCGGTGGGGAAATCCGGCCCCTTCACGAATTTCATCAGATCCCTGGCGGAGGATTCGGGGTGGTCGATCAGATGGACGATCCCGTCCACCACCTCCGTCAGATTATGCGAGGCCATATTGGTGGCCATCCCGACGGCGATCCCGCTTGCTCCGTTGATCAGGAGATTGGGCAGGCTGGCCGGGAGAAGCTCTGGTTCCTTGAGCGAACCGTCAAAGTTGGGGGCGAAATCAACAGTGTTCTTATCGATGTCCCCCAGCAGATGCTGGGAAACAGGGGCCATACGCGCCTCCGTATAACGCATGGCCGCGGCCGCGTCCCCGTCGACAGATCCGAAATTCCCCTGGCCGTCGACCAGCGGATACCTCAAGGAAAATTCCTGCACCATCCTGACCAGGGTGTCGTAGACGGCGGTGTCGCCGTGCGGGTGGTATTTCCCCAAGACCTCGCCCACGATGCGGGCGCTCTTCTTGTAGGGCTTGTTGTACTCCAGGCTCAGGTCCTTCATGCCGTAAAGGATGCGCCGGTGAACGGGCTTAAGCCCGTCGCGTACGTCGGGCAGGGCCCGGCTGATAATAACGCTCATCGAATAGGAGAGATAGGAATTCTTCATCTCCTCTTCGATATAGATCGGAATGATCCTCTCTTTTGTCGTCAAATCCTTCATGTCAAACCTTTCGTTCATCGCTGCGCAGACGGCCGTACCCCGCGCCGCCGCGACAGACATGCCGTGTCGCATTACCCCGCCGGCCCTCAAACATCCAGATTTTTGACCTCATGCGCATAGGTCTCGATGAATTCGCGCCGCGGCGCCACCTCGTCTCCCATCAGCATGGAAAAGGTATTGTCCGCTTCAACGGCGTCCTCGAGGGCGATCTTCAAAATAGTGCGGCGTGCCGGATCCATGGTAGTCTCCCAAAGCTGCTGGGGATTCATCTCACCCAAGCCTTTGTAACGCTGGATGTGGATGCCCTTCGTGGCTTGATTGCGCACAAACTCCAGCACCTCCTCCAGCGAAAAGAACTGGTGCGCCTCTTTGTCCTCCTGGATACAGAACAGCGGATTTTGAACCGGCTGCTTTTCGATCTTCTTTTTTTTCCCTTTGGATATTTTGATTTCCGGGGCCTGTTCCTTCGGCTTCTGGAAATGAAGTATCTCCAAACCGAATTTTTCCAGCCTTTCCCGAAGAGAGATCAGGTCCCTTGTCTCGAAAATCTCAACATACTGAGCCTCTTCCTCTTTTTTCGTCAATTCGGCCAATTCCTTGTCATCATAGACAAAATGGGTTTTGCCCTCCACTTTTACCATATATATTGGCCATTTCTTGGTCTTTTCATTATAATTACTCGTAAATTTTTCCATATTTACTCCACGCTTGTGAATTATTTCCAGGGTGCGCTCAATTTCTGCCAAAATACCCAAAATATCCTTAAACTGAGACGGGGTATAGCTTTTTTTGCCTTTTATGCGAACGAAGCTAAGCCCTTCAGCGCCCATATCCATGATAATCTCGTTCATCTCTTTTTCCGTTTCAATATATTCTTCCCGGCTGCCGCGCTTGATCTTATATAGTGGAGGCTGGGCGATAAAAACGTGGCCGGATTCAATAAGGGGCCGCATCTGGCGATACAGCAAGGTCAAAAGCAGAGTGCGGATATGGGAACCGTCGACATCAGCATCGCACATAAGGATGATCTTATGATACCGCAGTTTATCGAGGCTGAATTCGTCGCTGATCCCGGTTCCCAGGGCCGTAATGATCGTGCGGATTTCCTCGTTGCTGAGGATCTTGTCCAGCCTGGCCTTCTCCACGTTCAGAATCTTTCCCTTCAGAGGCAGGATCGCCTGAAATGTGCGGTCGCGGCCCTGTTTGGCCGAACCGCCCGCGGAATCACCCTCAACAAGATAGAGCTCGCACAGGCTCGGGTCTTTTTCCGAACAATCCGCGAGCTTTCCCGGCAGACCCCCGCCTTCAAGCGCCCCTTTGCGGCGGGTCAGCTCCCGGGCCTTCTTCGCGGCGCTGCGCGCGCGCGAAGCCATGATCACCTTGTCGATGATCTTGTTGGCAACGGACGGGTTTTCCTCAAAGAACCCGCTTAATGATTCCAGCGTGGTCGAGGCCATCAGTCCGTCAACTTCCGAATTCCCCAGCTTTGTCTTTGTCTGTCCCTCGAACTGGGGATTCGGGATCTTGACGCTGATCACGGCCGTAAGGCCCTCGCGGGTATCGTCTCCGATAATCGCCATGTCCCCTTTAAGCAGATTCTTGTTCTTCGCGTACTGGTTTACGGCGCGGGTCAACGCCGAACGGAAGCCGCTCAGATGCGTCCCGCCCTCCGAGGTATTAATATTGTTGGCGAAGGTGTACACGTTTTCCGCGTACCCGTCGTTGTATTGCAGGGCGACCTCCATCGCGATCTTTTCTTTTTCCTTGGAGAAATAGATCGGTTTTTTATGAAGGACGTTCCTGTTTTGGGATAAATGATCTATAAAGGAAATGATGCCTCCTTTAAAGTGGAATTCGGCGGCCTTTTCCTTTTCGCCCCGTTTATCGGTCAATTTGATAAAGATCCCGCCGTTGAGGAAGGCCAGTTCGCGCAATCGTTTCGCCAGGATATCATAAGAAAACTCCTGGGCCTGCTTGAAAATTGTTTTATCCGGTTTGAACGTCACGGTAGTGCCGGTCGCCCTGGTCTTGCCGATAACCGTGAGCTTGGAGACGGTCTTGCCCTGTTCGTATCGCTGGTGGTATATCTTGCCCCCCCTCTTTATCTCAACCTCCAGCCATTCGGACAGGGCGTTCACAACGCTCACACCGACCCCGTGCAGACCGCCGGATACCTTGTAGACCCGGTGATCGAATTTTCCGCCTGCATGCAGCGTTGTCAAAACGACTTCGACCGCCGGTTTCTTTTCCGTGGCGTGCGTGTCAACAGGAATCCCCCGCCCGTTATCGGTCACGGAAATGCTCCCTTTGGGATTCATGACAACCTCAATGCGGTCGCAGTGACCGGCCATGGCCTCATCTATAGAATTGTCGACAACTTCATAGACCATGTGGTGCAGGCCGCGCGACGAGGTGTCCCCGATGTACATGGCCGGTCGCATGCGCACAGCGGCCGTCCCTTCCAAAACCTGGATGTTCGTTGCATCGTAACCTCCCCGGTCCTTGACAGGCTTGTCTTTCCGGCTCTTGACTTCCCGCTCGACCTTGTCCCCGGTCGGCCGGGCTCCGGGTTTTGTCTGTTTTTTTGCGGACTTCTTTCTTGTCATTTTATGCTTCCTATCTTAAAACGGATTTCTCTGATTTCAGGGATCCTGTTTTCATAGAAACGGAGATAGTCTTTTTTCTTTCCGCTTAATTGGAAAAGCCAGGGCGGCGAATCGACGTGGATGGTCAGAACGCCGTCGCGCAATCCCGCGATGCGCGTGTGCTTTCTGTATTTGAGGTCGGCCTTCTCCTCCCAGATGAGCTGAACCTCCTCCTGCACGCCCTGCTTTCTGACGGACAGTTTTGTGAAAATTTCGCTGACAATATTCTTAATAGGTTCCACGCGGCCACACAATCTTTCTCCGAACCGAACGATCCGCCAGCTTCGGACGCGGTTTCAAACTTTTAAATGCGCATCGGAAGGGCCAGGTAGAGATAATCCTTCTGGCGGATCAAACCCGGTTTGTCAGCCCCCAGCAATTCCAGATTGATCTTTTCTTCCGATATATTTTTTAAGACATCGATCAGGAATTGGGGATTAAATCCGACTATGAGCTCACTGCCCCCGTATACAACGGGGATCTCTTCGCGCGATTCACCGACGTCGGGCGTCGTCTTGGACACGATCATTTTATCTTTAAACAGTTCCAGTTTTATGGCTTGAAAGTCCGGTGTGGCCAGAAGGTTCGCCCTTCTTATAGCCGAAAGAAATTCCTGTCGCGCGATGCCGATGGTCTTCGCCTCGGCCTCCGGGATGACCTGGTTATAATTGGGGAATTCACCGTCGATGATCCGCGTGACGACAAGAACGCCGTCAATATCGAACATCACCTGGTTGGTCCCGGTCATAAAAGCAATTTCCCCCTCTTCTTTAAGATTACGAAAGATCTCACTGACCGCCTTAATGGGCAGGATAACGGATATCTCATCCTTCGCGGGAGATGCCAGCTCCCTTTCCATCTTCGCGAGTCGCCTGCCGTCGGTCGCGATCGCCTTTATGGTGTTGCCCGAAATCTCCATAAGGATTCCGTTAAGGATATACCGCGACTCTTCATGGGAAACCGCAAACATCGTCATCCGCAAAATCTCCTTAAACATGCCCTGTTCAATACGGACGACCGATTTATCCTTAAATTCCGGAAATTTGGGAAACTCCTCTTTGGGCAAGCCAACCAGTTTAAAATGACAGTTTTCTCCCTCTATATCGATTTGATTATTCTTTCTGGTCGTTATCACAACATCTCCAGCGGGGAGTTCCCGCGCTATGTCGCTAAATTTTTTAGCCGGAACCGTTAAGGCACCTTCTTCAAGCACATCAACAGCTACTTCACAAGATATCCCTATATCCAGATCGGTCGTATTCAGTTTCAAACGGCCGTTCTGTGCTTCCATAAGCATATTGGATAGAATAGGTAATGTTGCCTTGGGGGAAACCACGTTCTGAACTATCTGTATTCCCTCATTCAAGTTTTCCTTGGATGTTTTGAATTTCATAATCCACAATCCTCCGGCATCTAATAAATTATTAAACTAAAATAGTTGTAGTCTTAGTATTATGTGTGTAGAACTCGAATAAATCAAAATATCATTGAAGTGCAACGGGTTAGAATAAAACTATTTGTTAACAACCAGTGAATATAATTGGGTTATTTTTGGATTTCTGTTATTAACTGGTGAATAGTCTGCTTAAGAACCCGGTTATGCGTCATCTCTTCCTCGATCTTACGGCAAGAATGCAGGACTGTGGTGTGATCCTTACCCCCGAAGGCCGAACCTATTTCCGGAAGCGACAGATTTGTCATTTGCCGGCTGAGATACATGGCGACCTGGCGCGGAAGGACCACGTTTCTGTTTCGCCTCTTTGTTTTCAAATCATTGATGTTCAGTTTATAATGATGGGCGACGTTTTTTTGGATCATGTCAACACTGATTAGCTTTTCTGTTTCATGGACCATATCCTTCAATACGGACTTGGCCGTGTCCAGGCTGATGTCTTTGTCTTCCAGAAGCGAATAGGCGATCACGCGAATCAGCGCGCCCTCCAGTTCTCGTATGTTTCGTTTAATTTCCTGGCCTATAAAATCAATGACCTCATCCGGGACGTTGACTGATTCCTGCTCAAGTTTTTTGCGTAAAATCGCCACGCGCGTCTCGTAATCGGGCGGCTGAATGTCTACGATCAGCCCCCAGGTAAACCTCGAGGACAGCCTCTCCTCGAGGTTGGCGATCTCCTTGGGCGGACGGTCCGACGATATGACGATCTGCTTGCGGTCGTTATGAAGGGCGTTGAAGGTATGAAAAAACTCTTCCTGCGTCGACTCCTTGCCGGCTATGAAGTGGATGTCGTCGATCAGAAGGACGTCGACGCGACGGTATTTCTGCCGGAAAGGCGACGTGGAACGGTGGCGTATAGCCTCGATCAGCTCGTTGGTAAAGCCCTCCGACGTCATATAGGCGCACCTACATTCCGGATTCTTCAGTTTGATCCTGTTGGCGATCGCCTGCATCAGATGTGTCTTGCCGAGTCCGACCCCGCCGTAGAGAAAAAGAGGATTGTAGGCCTTGGCCGGAGATTCCGATACGGCCTGGGAGGCCGCGTGGGCAAACCGGTTAGACGGCCCGACGACAAAATTATCGAAAGAGAACCGGCTGTTTAAACCGATTGTTTTGGCCTCGTCGCGAGGGAATCCTTTTTCGAAAACAACGAGCTTGTCCTGCTGTCCTTTTGAAAAAAGCTCAGGGTTGACACCGAAATCAAGTGCAATGTTTCCGCGGCTCACGGAGTCGACGGTGTCCTGTATCAAATCGCGGTAGTGGTCCTCAATCCAATTTTTAAAAAAATCATCCGGCGCTTCGATGATCAATGAATTATCACCGGCCGCTTTCGCCTGCAGAGAGGAAAACCAGGTGTCGAACGAGGTTGCCCCGATCCGCTCCCTGATGGATTCTTGCGCCTTTTTCCAAACTTCCGTGATGTTCATGGATGATTTCGCAGGGGATAAATCTGTGGAAAACCGGTGAATATGCGCCGCAGATATATCATAAACCTATTAATGGCAAATATATAAAAAGATATCGGCGAGTTAACAAGCTTTAAAGGTTTTCCCCAGGAACAACGTTAACGGCCAACTTCGCAATATCCTGAATGCTGGCGAGGCGCTTGTTATTGACCGGCAAAACCGGTCATTAGCGGCGCCTGATACAGCGCGGCCTTTACGTCAGACAAAAAGTGTTCATTATTATAACAAAGAAAGAATTCATTGCAACTTTAATTTTCCGCAATATATGCATAAATGAAATAATTTTCGAAAAAACGGGCGATGCCGCAGCAAAGGCATAATACCTCCCCCTCGAAACGGGGCGAATCGAACCGATAAAAAATCGAGTATTTTCTCGACGAGATAAAGCGCGTTCATTTTTGCCATTAACTTATTGGCGATGAAGTCTTTTTATGCCTCAGTAACAGCAAAAAAACTTGACTCGACAAACGCCTATGTTATAATCTTCGCATTATGAAAAAGAACCTGAAGACACCGACGAACCTGAAAGGTAAACGAACGCATGGATTCCTCCGTCGGATGAAGACATCATCCGGACGTGCCGTTCTGCGCCAGCGACGTGCCAAAGGCCGGAAAAGACTCTCCGTTTGAAAAACGCCGACCGAAATCTTATGGTCCAAATGATTTGCCATCTAATCCGGGTGTACCAGAAGGTCGCCCGGCTCATTTCCCCTCCCCGCTGCCGTTTTTATCCCTCCTGCTCGCAATATGCCCGCGAAGCCCTGACAAGGCATGGCATAGTAAAAGGCAGCATTTTGGCGTTGTGGAGGATAATGCGGTGTTCACCTTTATCTAAAGGCGGCTTTGACCCGGTAAGCTGAAATCTAAAATGGACAAAAAAACCATTATTGCCATAGTTTTAACGCTCGCTATCCTGCTTATATATAATGGGTTTATTGGACAGCAGAGCACGGAGCATACGGCGCGTTTTCTGTCGGACAGCACAGATGAAACGATACCGGAAGAAAAAAAGAACGTGTTAGAGAAGTCAATTGCGCTGGATCTTGCGCTTGAGGAGACAGAAACCCGTGAACAGCGCGCGACGAAAAAGCTACAACTAATTGAATCAGATGAGGTTGCAATAAAACTGTCAAACATCGGCGGCGTTGTCGAGTCCGTTGCCTATAAGCAATATGAATACGTCTTTCCTCTGACCGATATTCTGGCCATTGAGGAGTATGAGACTAAAGCTTTTCAATTAAAGTCGGCCTCTTCGCAACAAGTGATTTATACATATGAAGACAGCAAAATTCTTATTGAGAAAACATTCCGTCTATCCGACAGTCATTCGTTGAGTCTCCTTATTAATGTCCAAAATAAAACAGAATCCGCCATCCCCCTGTCAATACGATTTCAGTCCTTTACAATTGATGCCATCGGACTTGAACAAAAAGTCGAAAATTCGCGGGACAAGTCTTTGTATGAATATCAGATTGCCCTGCCCGAGAAGATTGTGCGAGCCGGGTCGGCGTACAAGTTTTCTTCAAAAATGGAGAAACAGGAAGCTGGAAATGTCCAGTGGCTGGGATTCAGAGACAGGTATTTTTGCGCTATCACCAAACCGTACTTTTCTGTTCAAAAGTATTTCGTGGATTATATTGATAATAATCGCCTGTCGCTCGGAATGATATCTGCGACTGAAAGTGTTTTGCCCGGAGGAAAAAGGGAATTCGAGGTTTTCGCCTTCTTTGGGCCGCAATCAACGGGTTTGTTAAAGGAATACGGTGAGGGTTTTGAGAATATCGTCGCATTCAGCAATTTCGGACTGCTGAACGCCATATCGAAAGGCATAATCAGGTTCATTAAGCTGATTCATGGGGTGATACCGAGCTGGGGCGCGTGCATCGTTATAGTCAGCATTCTAATCTATTTCGCGCTTTATCCTTTGACCATGAAGGGCATGTTGTCGATGAAAAGGATGCAGTCACTCCAGCCGCAAATTGCGAAAATCCGGGAACAGCATAAAAACAATCCCCAGCGTTTGAATAAAGAGATGATGGGGCTTTACAAGGAGCATAAAATCAATCCGCTCGGGGGATGCCTCCCTCTTTTGTTGCAGATGCCGATATTTATCGCTTTATATCACGCATTATGGAGATCAATTATATTTAAGGGGGCAGATTTTCTCTGGATCAAAGACCTTTCTGAGCCCGACAGGTTGATCCACCCACTCCCGTTTCAACTTCCATTTATCGGGAATGAATTTAACATCCTGCCGGTACTTATGATGATAATCATGATGTTTCAGCAAAGATTGACGGCAAAAAATATGCAGACAACGGACCCGACTCAAAAAGCACAGCAGAAAATGATGGGACTATTTTTCCCTGTTTTACTTGGAGTGATTTTTTACAAATTTGCCAGCGGGTTGACGATCTATTTTACCATTTTTTATCTTCTCTCCACCTTCACTCAATGGAAAATGTCCAAAATGACGGTTTTACCTGCGGCATAAAAAGCATGAAAATTTGCTATGAGAGCAAAATCAAAAGAAGTTGAGATCGAAGCCAGCACCGTCGAAGAAGCCATTAAAAAAGCTCTTCATATTCTGAACGCGCAAAGAGATGCCGTGAACATCAAGGTGGTTTGTGAAGAGAAGAAGGGCTTGTTTGGAATGGAAGGCGCAATTAAGGCGAAAATAAAGGCTTCTTTGAAGGATGCCGCAAAATAATTCAATTTCTTCTTGCCTGCCCACTCTTTAGTTCATAGAATAAAACAGACCTTAAATAACGCAATGTTTCACGTGGAACATTTATAAAATGGCAAAAGTTATTGCTATATGCAATCAAAAAGGCGGTACTGGAAAAACGACTTCCGCAGTGAATCTTGCCGCTTTTTTGGCATTATTTCAAAAGAAGGTTTTATTAATTGATGTTGATCCCCAGGGAAACGCTACCAGCGGTTCCGGCCTGAATAAGAATTCCATAGAGAGATCGATTTATGATGTGTTGATAAACAGGACATCATTGCGCGATATTATTCATGCCTCTCCGCATCTGCCAAACTTTCATATTGCGCCATGTAATATTAATTTGACCGGAGCTGAAATCGAATTGGTGGGGACTATTTCACGTGAGACGCGCATGCGCAAGGCAATTGAAGAGATAAGGGGGCAATATGATTATATCTTGCTGGACACTCCGCCTTCGCTCGGTTTGCTCACATTGAATTCACTGGTTGCGGCAGATTCCATTATCGTACCGATCCAGTGTGAATTTTATGCCCTGGAAGGTGTATCGCAATTAGTCAACACAATCAATCTTGTAAGAGAGAATCTTAATCACGGGCTGGAAATCGAAGGTATTTTGCTGACCATGGCCGACTTTCGAACAAATCTGACATCGGAAGTGATCAAGGAAATCCGCTCCTTCTTTAAACAAAGAGTCTATCAGACGATTATTCCAAGAAACGTAAAGTTAAGCGAGGCGCCGAGTTATGGGAAGCCCGCGGTCTTTTATGACAAACATTCTATAGGGGCCAAAAAGTACGAGGAATTCGCAAGAGAATTTCTTGGCCTTAAAAGCCTTCCCGGGGAAGAGGAAGGCGCTGATTTAAAATTAGAATCACCGGAAAAGAAATCGGAACAAATGGAGGTTATTGAAATACAAGAAATGTCCAGAGAGGACATTAATGAACAGGACAATTCCATACAAGGGGATGCGCAATGGAGAACAGGGCATTAGGGAAAGGGTTGTCTGCGCTTATACCGGAAAAAGTAAAAACGGCGCAGGGTGCCGAATTTATCGGATGCGAAGAAATAACCGCGAACATGCTTCAACCCAGACAGATGTTTAATGATGAAAAACAGGAGGAGCTGATCGCCTCGATTAAGGAAAAAGGCGTATTACAGCCGCTCTTGGTACGGAGAAAGGGGTCGGGGTACGAGCTGATTGCCGGCGAGAGAAGACTGCGGGCCGCGAAGGTCCTTCAGATGGAAAAAGTTCCGGTCCTGATTAAGGATGTGTCCGATCAGGAGGCGCTGGTCCTGGCCCTTATCGAAAATATTCAGAGGGAAGAGCTCAATCCTCTTGAGGAGGCCGAAGGATTTCAGCGTTTGATGGAGGATTTTGATTATACCCAGGACGATGTCGCGCAATCCGTCGGAATGAACCGTTCTACGGTGGCCAATCTTCTGCGGCTTCTCAAACTTCCGGAGGAGATCAAGAAGAGCCTGCAAAGCGGAGTATTGTCGATGGGCCACGCACGGGCACTGCTTGGCGTCGATGATGATCAAAAACAGCGCGCACTGCACGATCAGTTATTGCGCAAGGAGTTATCTGTCAGGGAGCTGGAGAGTATGATACGGCTTGGAGCCGCCCATACTCGAAGACCGAAAAAGAACGGGCTGTCTCCGAGAAAAGACGCGCATATCATCGCCCTAGAAGAAGAGCTTCAGCGGAAGCTGGGAACCAAGGTGAGAATACAATCGAAAAAGAAGAGGGGTGCCATCGTTATCGAATATTATTCCCTGGACGACCTGGAAAGGATTCTCGGCACGTTTAAATAGCCGTAATTATTTGATATAATATAAATAAGAAATAAGCGGAAACAGAATACAGACAATCTGACAAACAGGAAATTGCCATGATTAAAGGAATGACCGGTTTCGGAACGGCTGAGATAACGAAGAAGGATTTTCAAGCTGTGATGGAGATCAAAAGCGTCAACCACCGGTATATCGATTACGGGTTCTATCTGCCGCCGGGATTCGATGCCATGGAGGGTGATCTGCGCGACATCATCGGCCGTAAGATCAAACGGGGCCGGGTAAATGTTGTCTTGAAGGTTTTGAAAAGGCCGAGCCGGGAAGTGTTCCTCAATAAAGAGGCTATCCGTCGTTATATCCGCCTTACGAAGACTTTAAAGAAGGAGTTTGGGATTAAAGGCGATCTGGGGCTTCAGGAATTGATTCAGCTGCCAGGCGTGGTGGAAACGAAGGATCAGATCGTGCAGGTTAAGGAACTAACCCGCATTGTCGCGAAGGTCGCGCAAAAGGCCGTTAACAGCGTCGTGGCCATGCGGGTCCGCGAGGGGCGCGCCCTGGACAAGGATATCCGGGAACAGCTTAGGCTAATGAACACGCAGGTGCGGACCATCCGCGCCCGCAGCAAAAAGGCCGCGCAGGAAAAAAAGAAGGAATTATCCGACGAGGAATACAGGTCGTATCAAAAAGGCAGTGATGTTAACGAAGAAATAACACGGCTGGAGCATCATATTTGCGAATCGCGGCTGCTGTTAAAGTCCCCGGCCCCGGTCGGAAAGAAGATAGACTTTATCGCGCAGGAGATGCAGAGGGAAACGAACACCATCGGGTCAAAACTGCAGGACCGCCTCGTGGCCAACGCCGTCATACTTCTTAAAAGCAAAATAGAAAAGATTCGCGAACAGGCGCAGAATGCCGAATAAGGGCCTTTTATGAATAGAGGGAAGATCATTATTCTTTCCGGCCCTTCCGGTTCGGGAAAAACAACTATTCATGAGCGGCTACTTTCGAGTGGACGATGGAAGGATTCTTTGGTAAAATCGATCTCCGTTACAACGCGGCCGAGACGACCAGGCGAAAAGAATGGCCGCGATTATTTGTTTACCGAACCGGAAGATTTTCAGAAAAAGATTCGGGAGGGCTTTTTCCTGGAATGGGAAAAAGTTTTTGACAATTATTACGGAACACCTAAAATAATCTTTCGCGAATTGCTGGACAAGGGAAAGCATGTCCTTCTCTGTATTGATGTCAAGGGCGCGAAATCGGTTATGGAGCAGTTCCCCGGCGCTGTCAGCGTTTTTATATCCGTGCCTTCGCTTGATGAACTGAGACGAAGGTTGGAGCAGCGCGGATCAGAGGCCTCCCGAAGCCTGGACATGCGTATCGAGACGGCCAGGAGGGAGCTCCTGGAGGCCGGGCGCTACGATTTTGTGGTGGTGAATGACGATCTCGACCGGGCATGCAGCGAGCTGGAGTCCATTTTGGCGAAAGAAATCAGGCCGGAGACGTAAGATGCGGGACAAACGGCCGTCATATTTGCAATGAAGATAGTGACAAAAGTAACATGAAAGAAAAATGACAAAAAAATAGATTTTGT
>CAYRXT010000046.1:0-16229 GCA_964428315.1 uncultured Planctomycetales bacterium | reverse complement strand
TATGATGATTCTCAAAAGGTTTATATCGTCGTGAATTTATGGGATAACTTCTAAGTTAACAAACAGTCACAAGCGCCCGAGTGGAAAGCGTCCCGGCCCCATCGTTCTTGTCTCTTTGGAATTGTCTCTTGATCACGGGAACTGGTCAACTGATAACTGGCCGGCTCTTTCACACATGCCCCCGTCCGATGGCGTAATATTCAAATCCATGCTTCCCCATAGTTGTCTTATCCAGAAGATTGCGTCCATCGAAGAAGACAGGCTGGCTCATCGACTGTCCAATACGCTTATAGTCCAATTCGCCGAACTGAGGCCACTCGGTCAATAGGATCAGGCAATCCGTCTTTTGCGCCATGGAGTACGCGTCCCTGCAAAACTGCACCTTGGACCCGAACTCTTTTTTGGCCTTATCCATCGCCACCGGGTCAAACGCCTTCACCCTGGCGCCTTCTTCCAGGAGCATCCGGATAATATCCAGCGAAGGCGCATTGCGCATGTCATCAGTGTTGGGCTTGAAGGCAAGTCCCAGCACACCGATAACCTTCTGTTTCAAAACCCAGAGCTTGTCTTCAACGAGCTGGACAAAGGCCCTCTTCTGGGCCTCGTTGATACTGCGCACCTCCTTGAGAAGGCTGAAATCATATCCGCACTTTTCGCTCAGACGGATAAAGGCATCCACGTCTTTCGGGAAACAGCTCCCACCGTAACCGATACCCGCTTTCAAAAAGAAAGGCCCGATCCTCTCGTCCAGCCCCATCCCTTCGGACACCTTGACCACGTCCGCGCCGACCCGGTCACAAATCTGCGCGATCGCATTGATAAAGGATATCTTGACAGCCAGAAAGGAATTGGAGGCGTGCTTGATCAGTTCGGCCGAATTTGTGTCCGTGACAACGATCTTTGTCTTGAGCGGCCTGTAAATTTCACGGAGAAGTTTTTCCGCCTGTTTGGACTCAACGCCGATCACCACGCGGTCCGGATGCATAAAATCCTTTATGGCCGAACCTTCGCGCAGGAATTCCGGATTGGATGCGACATCAAATGACAGCCCGCGTTTTTTCCCGCTGAACTTCTTGGGGAGATTCAGCCGGATGGTGCGCTCGATACGCTTTCCCGTTGCCGCCGGAACGGTCGATTTCTCGACGATCAGCTTATAGTCATTCATGCTCCTGGCGATCTCCCGGGAGACATTCTCCACATAGGTCAGATCCGCCTCCCCGCTTTCTTTGGCCGGCGTGCCCACAGCGATAAATATGACTGTCGATGCCTTCGTCGCCTTTTGAATAGACGTTGAAAAGTTCAGTCTCCTGCGCTTCACGTTTTTCCGGACCAGCTCCTCCAGGCCGGGCTCGTAGATGGGCATCTTCAATTTTTTCAGCAAGCTGATCTTCTCCTGGTTGTTGTCGACACACATCACCTCGTGGCCGATCTCGGCCATACACACGCCGGTCACCAGGCCGACATAACCGGAACCGATGATTGCGATGTTCATTCCATGCTCCTTCTTCTTACGGACTACTCTGCGAGCCGGCCTTGCGTTTATTGAAGCTTGTCCCGAAATCCAGAAGGATCTCCGGGAAGGCCTTCAAGGTAAAGACCACCCATATTTCGCTCCCCTGGCCTCGCGTTTCATTGAAGTTAATTTCCATGTCCCAGGAATGCAGGTCGCGGAGGATAGACACCTCGAATTCTTTCTGAAGTCCCGCGTTGATATCAAACCGCTCATAGGCCGACAGGGTCCATTTGGGATTTATTTTGTACCGCCAGGAAGCGGTGATCTGGTCGTCCACATCTCGCTGATAACGCTTGCCGAAGCTGAAACTCCACTTATCCTTGTCGTGGATATAGACATCCAGATTGGCCGAATCCAGCTGTTCCGACTGCGAGTTCCAAACCGCATCCGTATACACCTGCAGCCATTCATTGGGATTGAACTCGATATCGCTTGTGACGGTGTTAAAGCCTCCGGAACCCGGATTCTCTTTCAGATAAAATTCCGATGTCAGTATCCACCGTAATAGATCCACCGACTCGTCATCCCGTTTGGTCTGGAGTTTGTTCTCGACTTCGAAGGTGATGCTGTGTTTCCGCTTGAGATTGTCGGTTGCGTCAAACTGGTCGATCTGGGAATTGGGGATAGTCGGGTCCGGTTTGAAGATATAGGCGATAGACGGCGTCACAATATGCCGCAACTGATGGATGTCCATGCCAAAGATGTTCGTCTCGACGTCCATCACCTTGAAAAATTTCGTGCTCAAATCCGCGCCGGTTTTGAACTGACCGCGCAGGAGATTATTCTTAACCCCGGAAGGGGTGCGGCTGTAATAGGTGTTCTGTCCTCCGGCAAACGGCCGGAATTCCATAAAGGCCACCTTGAAGGGATGCGATATCTCGTTATCCATGTTCAGCCGCATGGTCTTCTCGCGCACCTCCGAAGGGGCCGCCGTCTTGTCAGTAAGGTTCGAGTACGTGGTGATGGATTTCAAATAGAGGCGAGAGGGGCCGATGCGCTGGTTGGAGAGATTATATTCTATCTCGGGAAGCTTTTCGAGTTTGTTCTCAAAACGGTTCACCCGGATATCCGTGAGAAAACTGAACGTACCCTTCGGGAGATTCTTCGTAAACAGAAAAAACGTATCCGGGTCTCCTTCCTCCTCGTATTCGTTTTTAAAATATTCCTTCAAAAAACCGGCATCACTGAGTTTGTAGTACTGGCCGATGGCTGTCGTGGTGTCATCGATCTCCCACTTGTGCCGGTATTCGATCTTGAAACGTTCGCGCTCGATGGTGGGGCTCGGCTTTTCCTCCCAGGGATGCTTCGAGGTGATGTTGCGCTCATTCATATAATACGTGCGTATAATGCCGTCACCCCATTGGCGCGTTTTATAATTCACGTCAAAACCCCAGGCCAGATCCTTGCGCTCGCGGTAATCGACATGGACGACACCCTTGAATTGTTCGCTCAATCTGTAACGCCACTGCGTGAGGACGAAAGCGCCCCAGTCCTTCTCATAACCGGGCGTGATCAAAAACTGCGGCTCCCTTTCCCTGAGATCCTGTGTGTATTTCGGAACATAAAGCACTGGGGCCTTCCCCAGGAGAA
Organism: uncultured Planctomycetales bacterium; assembly: GCA_964428315.1. Lineage (GTDB taxonomy): Bacteria > Omnitrophota > Gorgyraeia > Zapsychrales > CAYRXT01 > CAYRXT01. The sequence goes on along the minus strand of CAYRXT010000046.1, from coordinate 13,126 downwards.
AACGGACATGCCTCGCGACCGCTTTTTCCCCGGGGTAAATGTCAATCTTCTTCGAAGCGAGGCGGTATTCCGGCTTGTCGAAATCGGAGGTCGTGAGGTAGCCGCCTTCCATGACTATATGATTTTCGCCAACTTTTGATATCACCGGCGCCCGGCCGTAAAAAGGATGGAAAATGATCCTGGCCCCCTCAAAATCGCCGGTCATCGTTTCAAAATTGAAATCCATACGCTGGCCCCTGATCTCCCCCTCCGGACTGCGCAGCACCACGTCCCCTTCGGCATGGGCCAGATTCGTCCCTCGGTGCACGGTGACTTTATCGCAAGTCAGAATAACATTGTCCTTTTCAATGGTGACGTTCCCCTGCGCGACGAGGGTGTCGTCTTCAACGTGATATTCGACAACATCGCCGTTGACCTCAACAGCCGAAACGGCGTCTTCCGCCTGTTCCCCCGCGGCGGGGGCTCCCTGATCCGGATCGAACGTCTCAGCCGCTTCGTTCAGTTCATTTGGGGTATCGGTCTGCGCGAAAACCGAATGCGCGCCGGGCAGACCCAAAAGAGAAATAACAAAACACGACCCAAGGCAACAGCTCGTCCAAATCTTCTTTGTCACGGAAAGCTTCATAGATAACGGTCCATCAATACGCGGCAACCGATGACCCCGGCCTCATTGCCCAATCTGGCTTTAACGATTTGTACCATGGACGCCGGTTCTGCCATGGCGCATTTTTTTAGGACATCCTTCACGGCTGGAGAAATATGCGGATAGGCATTGGAAATCCCGCCTCCCACAATAATCTTCTGCGGATTCAAAAGATTGACAACAGCCACCAATCCGTTGCCCAGGATACGGCCGGTCTCTTCCCAAAACCGCATAGCCTTTTTCTGCCTGGCCCTGGCTCTGCGCGTTATCTCCTCCAGCGTGATCCCCTTTTTCATCCCCATCTTTTCCGCCTTTTCCAACAACGCCTTCTTTCCTATATATGTTTCCAGGCAACCCCGTCCCCCGCAGTTACAGAATCTCCCGTTTTCGTTCAGGGGGATATGCCCTAATTCGCCGGCTGAATCCCCCTCCCCGCGGTAAAGCTCATCATTAATGATCAATCCGCCTCCTACGCCAGTGCCGAGGGTCAGACAAACGACATTGCCCGCGCCTTTTCCCGCCCCGTACCGCCATTCAGCGAGGGCCATAAGATTGACATCGTTGTCAACTAGAACGGGGAGGTGCAGGCGATCCTCGAGGATCCTTTTCAAAGGAACATTCTTCCATCCGGGGATGTTGGTCAGGAAACGGACTTCGCCTTTCCGAAAGTTCACCAAACCCGGAACGCCCACGCCTATACCGCGTATCTGACGCCTGGTCAATCGGTTCCTACGGATCACGCGGGAGACAGACCGACAGAGCGCCTGTATCAGATGACTTTTCTCGGCAATAAAGCCTTCTGTGGCCAGAGACGCTTTGCTCTTGATCTTTCCGCGCGAGTCGACAAGGCCAAGCTTGATATTTGTGCCGCCGACATCAATACCGATTGTATATGACTTCATCAAAACCTGCTGTTTTGGTATGAAAGCCCTGTGGAAAGCCTTGACCGTTTTGTCTCACTATTTTGTTCCCATGTCCATTGACAGAAATTTTCCAGGCTATGCAAAATAGTAAGATTGTCAGAAAAATTTGGCTTATTCTACCTTAAAAGATAAGCTCTTGCAAGCTGTTCCGAATCGCGCGCTCCGTCCCTCCGGGTAACATTTATTTATGAGTCATCTGGCGCAATGCATACCTTATTTACCGCCCGGTGGAGAGAAGCCGAACGGGCATATGCGGTTTCTTCCCTGTTTTTTCGCGCAATACAATGCCCAGTCGGCCTTATCCACCAATTCTTCAACGGTCTGGCCGTTTTCCGGGAAAGTGGAAATCCCGATGCTCAATGAAACGTTGGTGACAATATCGTAGGCTTCAATGGGTTTTTTCCCGGCGGCCGCCCTGATACGTTCAGCGGCGAAATTGGCGCCGTCCAGATCGGTATCGGGCAGGATGACGGCGAACTCCTCGCCACCGTAGCGGCCGGCAAAATCAATCTCACGCAGATTCTTTCTGATGATGTCCCCCACTTGCCGCAGTATCTGGTCACCGGTCAAGTGGCCGTAACGGTCATTGATTCTTTTGAAATGATCCACGTCTATCAACAACAATGAAAACACGATACCGCGCGCCTGCGACCGTTTGATCTCCTCGGAAAAACGCTCCAGAAAATACCGGCGCGTGAAAACCTCCGTAAGGCCGTCGATAGTGGCCAAATCTTCGATCTCCTCATAAAGCCGGATGCGCCTCAGCGCCAAGGCGTATTGGCTGGCCAAGATCATCGTTTTGTCCCGTTCATTCTCCCATAACCCTTTGAGCACAAGATAACCGAATTCTTTCCGCCGGCTTTTGATAGGAAAAACAAATCGGCCTCCACCGCCGTCATCTTCCTCTATTGGGACGGATTCCTCCTCGAAGGCGCACGATTCGAAGTGCAGACTTCGCCGCATTTTTTCCTTGAAGATCTCAAAGGCCTCCTCTGCGCTCTGAGCCTTGCTGAGATCCCTCATCAGGTCATAGAGCAAAAAGATCTCAGCCTCCGCCCGCTCCACAATCCTGCGCTGATGGATCAGCTCGTCCTTTTGTTTCAGCAGACGACGGCAGGTCCCGTCGTGCGCCAGGACCTCATCGTTGATTTCCTGCTCAATCCTGAACACCGACCAGCGTGTTATGTAAAACACCATAAACAAAAAAACAAATATCAGGACCGTCATCACGATAAACATACGCGGTTTCTCCCTTTGTTCTTGGCCCTGTACATGGCGCTGTCCGCTTTTTGGATCAGCTCTTCCTTCAACCGGGCGTCTTTAGGAAAACTGGCCACACCTATAGATACCGTAATACGCGTCTTTTTCTGCCGCAGAACGATCTCTGTCTGTTCAATCGTTTTGCGCAACTCTCCCGCGATCTCACCGGCCTCGGGCTTAGGACATTCCGGCAGCAGGACAGCGAATTCTTCTCCTCCGTAACGGGCTACGAGGGCGTCGGCCCGCCGCGCATGTTCGGCAAGCACATGGGCGACAGTCTTAAGCACAATATCTCCGGCGATATGCCCGTACTTATCGTTATATTTTTTGAATTCATCGAGATCAATCATCAGGAAAGACAGATCCTGGTCCCTCTTGAGGTGCCGGGCCATCTCTTCGGGCAACCTGTCCAGGAGAAACCGGCGCAAATACAGGTTTGTCAGCCCGTCCTTAATGGCCAGTTGCTCCTCGCGTTCATAGAGATGCGCGTTCTCAAGAGCCATGGCGGCCAGGTCACCGATCGTTCGCAAAAACCGGAGGTCATCGGTATCAAATGTGTTTTCCCTGCTGCTGTCCAAACGCAAAATCCCGATAATCTTCTCGCCCACCATTAAGGGAACGCTGATCACAGATAATATCGGTCTTTCGTCGTCGGACTTGACCTTTTCGAAATCGAAACGAAAATCGTTCCGGGCATCTTCAACGAGGACAGACTGCATCTTTTTGATCACCCACTCATCGTAGATGTCCCCTTTTTTTGTCTTAATGTTGATCCTCTTCTTGCCCTTATGGGAAGAGCTGAGACCCAGCTCGCCGGTCCTCTTTTCAAAGAGATAGATGATCTTGACAATGTCCTCGCTCGCGAAAAGGTTGTCAACGAAGGAAAGCGCGGTGTTCGTCGCGTCATTCACGGCCAGCGACTGGGCGAGCTGTTCGGTGAGATCCTTCAGGCGGGTGTAGTTGACGATCTTTTCTCTGAGACTTTCGGTCAGTTTCTTCTCGCGCAGTATATCGGCCCGCAAGAGATTGATGCGCTCCAGGATATCCTGCTTTTGAAGGTTCACCTCGGCCCTTTTCCTGACGATCTGCAAACGAAACGGGATGAGAAAGGCGATGATGACGAATTGCACAATAGTGAGGAGAACAAAAAAATTCGGCTGATACCTAGCCGAATAAATAAAAAAAACGATCAGGGGGATAAGGCAGATGAGCAGGGGATAGACAAACCGCCTAAATAATTGTTTCCTCTGTCTTTGTATCAAAGAAATGCACCTTGCTCATATCGATTACGAGATCCATGTCCTTATTGAGATCGGGTGTGTTGTGCGATCCGACCCGAGCAATAAAGGTGTGTTTGCCTGTGTTCAGGTGGATATTAACCTCCGATCCCATGGGTTCCACGTTCTCACACGTCGCCTTAATGGTATTTTCCGCTGAGGCATTGGAAACGAACAGCTTATCGTAAATATCTTCCGGCCGCACGCCCAACACGACCGGTCTGCCCTCATAGGCTTGCATGGCGGCGAACATTTCTTCGACTAATTTTACCTGAAAATGACCTTCGTTAAAATAATATTTTCTTTCCTTTTTTAGAAGCGACCCTTCGAAAAAGCTGATCGGCGGCGAACCTATAAAGCTGGCGACAAATTTATTCGCCGGTTTATCGTAAATCGCAATCGGTTTCGCGCACTGCTGGATGACCCCGTCTTTCATGACGGCTATACGATCCCCCATCGTCATGGCCTCCACCTGGTCATGGGTCACGTAGATGAATGTCGTCTGCAGACGGATTTTCAACTTGTTGATCTCTCCCCTCATCTGCACGCGAAGCTTCGCGTCAAGGTTGCTCAAAGGCTCATCAAAGAGAAAGACCACCGGTTTACGTACGATCGCCCGGCCGACCGCCACCCTTTGGCGCTCCCCGCCGGAAAGCTGTTTGGGTTTTCTCGCAAGGAGATGCGCGATGCCCAGGATCCCGGCGGCCTCGTTCACGCGCCGGACTATCTCTTTTTTCGGATATCGTCTCAATTTCAGACCGAAGGACATGTTTTCAAATACGGTCATGTGAGGATACAACGCGTAATTCTGGAAGACCATGGCGATATCACGGTCTTTGGCGGGAAGGTCATTGACAACGCGATCACCGATCAAGACCGTTCCCTTGGTCGCGTCTTCCAGGCCGGCGATCATCCGCAGGGTGGTCGACTTGCCGCAACCGGATGGCCCCACCAGCACAAGGAACTCACGGTCTTCGACGTCAAGATGAACGTGATCAACAGCCGTTACGCCGCCCGGATAAACTTTACTGACATCTCGTAAACTGACTTGAGCCAAGGGAATGCTATCGGTTGGTAATGTTAAATAAACATTTTCGCTGGAGTAATGTGACCCATTATCCTGCATGTCCCAATTAAGACCATTTTATCGACGATAATCTCTTTTTGAGACATGAAATGCATGGAATTAAGGATCTATCGCGGCCGATCGCGCGAGGCCTTGTCATATTGGAGAATCCGGCTGATTGTTTCACGGAGTTCCTTGCGCGAAACGATCATATCGATAAGTCCATGGGCCAGAAGGAATTCTGAACGTTGGAATCCTTCGGGCAACTTCTGACGAATCGTCTGCTCGATAACGCGAGGGCCCGTAAAGCCGATAAGGGCCCTGGGTTCAGCAATGATCACATCGCCGATCCCGGCAAAAGACGCCATAATGCCCGCCATAGTGGGATTGGTTAGAACAGAAATATAAAGGGCGCCGGCCTCATGATGACGGTTCAACGCCGCGCACGTCTTGGCCATCTGCATCAAAGAAAAGGCGCCTTCGTACATCCTGGCCCCGCCACCGGAACCCGAAACGATAATCACCGGCCACCCCTTCCCGGTTGCCCCTTCCACGGTCCGGGTAATCCGTTCCCCGACAACCGAACCCATGGATCCCATGATGAAGCGGGAATCCGTCACGGCCATGGCGACGGGCCTTCCTTCAATGGTTCCGGTCCCGGTAATGGCGGCATCCTTCAGACCGGTCTCCCGCTGTTCATTTTCCAACTTGTTTTTGTATGTCTTGGGCCCTTTGAATTCGAGCGGATCACAGGAGGTGATCTCGGCAAAGGTCTCTTTGAAGGAACCGGAGTCTAAAAGATGGTCCAGCCTTTCATGGGCCGTCAGGCTCAAATGGTACTGGCAGTTGGGACAAACCCTGAGATTATCTTCAAGGGCTTTATTATAAGCGGGCGTCTGACACTCCGGGCACTTCGTCCAAATCCCCTCGGGGATTTCCTTTTTTTTAATCTTGACGAGAGTGTATTTTTCTTTTCCGAAAAGCGTCATAACTCTTCGCTAGGGATTCATCCGGTAAACGGTCAAACCGGATAAGACCTTGGGGTAAAAATAGGTGGTCTTGGGGGGCATCTTTTCTCCGTTTAATGCGATAGCCTTCAGCTGTTCGACCCTGACCGGATTCATAATAAAACAGGCCGTGGCCATTTTCCGGTTGACCATATGCACCCCTTCGTTCATATCCTTGGTATAGATGATGTCCTCCGACTTTACGCCGGCATGGTCGAGGATGAAGTTTTTGAGAATCGTGGCATCCAGACTGCGGTATTCCCTGGACCCTTCCTCGATATGTTCGTCTATCAGGAGCTTGTTCTTAAGCCTCAGGAGACGGCACCGGTCACGGGTATACAAGCCGAAGGCGTGCTCGTTCAGGCCAGCCTTGGTTAGAAGAATCTGCAGTTCCTCTTTACTGCGGACCTTATCAATGCGGAAAAATTGATCCAGCATGGACTCGTCTATCTTGATCTTCTTGGCCACCCGGTGGATGGGGAGGATCAAAAGATCCTTGGCATCGATATTCGAAAAATACGTCATGATAAAATTAAACGCCTCCTGGCCGTTGCTCCGCTTCTTCTTTTTCAGCCGGAAACGCCTGTACTGCAGGGCCACTTCATAACGGTGATGGCCGTCGGCGATAAAAAGCTTCTGATCCGCCAGGCAGTGTTTCATCTCATTGATCAGATCCTGGTCATCGAGACGCCAAACCATATGGCGCACCTTGTCCTGGTCTGTAACGTCGATCATGGGCTGATCCATGGAGACCACATGGGTGAATATCTTCTCCACCGTCTTATCCTTATCGGAAAAACAGACGAAGATGGGAGAAAGGTCGGCCTTGGTGTTGCGCCATAAACGAAACCGGTCCTGCTTGGCGCGGGAATGGGTGTTTTCATGGGGAAATATCTTCGAATCCTCTTTTTCGTGAAGACGCATAAGGGATATAAAACCGAGGCGGCTCAGCTTCTGGCCTTTCAGGACGTATTCCTGACGGTAATAATAGACGCTGGGCTTGGCATCTTCAACGAGGACACGCTTGTTCTGCCAGCTTTCGAAAGTCTTGCGGGCACGCACATATTTATTATTGTAGCGGTCATCCGTGGGCCGTTCCAGACCCAGAAGGATATGGATATAATTGTTGGGGTGGAGCTGATGGTAGCGAATCTGCTCCTCGGGCGAAATGACGTCATACGGGGGACAGACCACTTTCGAAAGATCATCGATCTTGTCCGGATTATAGTAAACGGCTTTAAAGGGTTTTATCTGCGGCATCGTAAATACAGTGCTCCTCCCAGGCAGCTGCCGATCCCGTCGGCCATCCAATCGAAAATGGAGAAAGACCTGCCGGGAACGAATATCTGGTGGACTTCATCGCTCAGCCCGAAAAGAAGAGAAATAACAAGAGCAAGGTAAAAGACCTGCGTTTTCTGTGGATTGCGCATGGTATGCGTTAAGGCCCATGCCGTAAGCAAACCCAGTGGTATATATTCGGCGAAATGGAATCCCTTATCCAAAAAAGGTATACCCGGGAACGTCTTCAGGTTCGGAACCGCCGATATTAAGAAGATAATACCAGAATATAGAAAAACGGGGAACCAAAATCTGATAATTTTCACCGGTGGAACATCCTCGTTCTAGGCAGGGCAACAACCGCAGGATCCGGGGCATTCCGGGGCAGGGGTTGTCGTCTCTTTCACCGCTTTGCGCTCATCGGGCTTGGCTTTGGGGTTCTTTTTCTCCGAGGTCTTCCTCTTGTAGTCGGTCTCGTAGAACCCGCTGCCCTTAAAAATGATCCCGGCTCCCATCCCGATAAGACGCTGCAGGCCGTCCTTATGGCATTCGGGGCATGTGCTCAGTTTTTCTGCGGTCATGGATTGAAAAACGCAAAACGAATGGCCGCAAAGGGAACATTCATATTGGTAGGTTGGCATCCCTCTCCTCCTTCGGGCAACCGCCTCTAATGCCGCGGTGCGTCATTCTTTTTATTTAAAAACCTTCTTGATCTTTTCTTTGATAGTCTCGTTGACTCCGACCTCTTCCCCGCTCACCCGGGCGTACTCTTCCAGAAGCTCGCGCTGTTTCTCCGTCATGCGCGTGGGGATCTCGATCATCACTCTCACGAATTGATCCCCCGGGAGTCCCCGGTACACATCGGGCATCCCCTTGCCGCGCAGACGGAAAACCTTGCCGCCCTGCGTGCCCGGAGGTATCTTCATCGTGACTTTTCCGCTCAGGGTCTGCACCGGCACCTGCGCCCCCAGGGACGCCTTAACAAAGCTCACGGGGAGATCCATATGAATGTTGTTGCCCTCACGCCGAAAAAGGGAATGGTCAATGACGTGCACGTACAGGTATAAATCCCCCCGTCCGGCGGATCCCACCTCGCCTTCTTCCCGAACTCGGATCCTGGAGTTGTTGTCCACACCGGCCGGGATTTTCACTTCAAGAGTCCGCGTCACCTTGATGATCCCTTGACCGCCGCATGCCGGACACGGATCCGTGATAACCTTCCCCTCTCCCCGGCACTGGGTACAAGTCTGCGCCATCCGGAAAAAACCGCTGCTCATATAGACCTGCCCGCGGCCCTGACACGCCGTGCACGTCTTAGGCTGACTTCCCGGTTTGGCCCCCGAACCCTGGCATGGTTTGCAATAGTCATGCCGTGGCACACGGATCTTTTTCGTGATACCGCTATAGGACTCTTGCAGGGTGACATCGACTTCATACTGGATATCATGCCCTCTCCTGGCCCGCCGGCGCCCCCGGCGGGAGGAGGTCGCACCGCCGAATACATCGCCGAAGAGGTCCTCAAATATTCCGCCTCCGCCCCCGAAACCTGTGAGATCTTCAAAGATACTGCTGAAATCCGCGTTACGGAATATGTCTTCCGACGTATAGCGCTGGTCGATGCCGGAATGGCCGTACTGGTCGTACATCGCCCTTTTCTGCGAGTCGGAAAGAACCGCATAGGCCTCGGATATCTCCTTAAATTTCTCTTCCGCCTCCTTCTTTTTTTCCGGCGGCACCCTGTCGGGATGATGAGAAAGGGCCAAAGAACGATAGGCCTTTTTTATTTGTTCGGCCGTCGCGTCTTTCTTGATCCCCAATATCTCGTAATAATCTCTTTTCATGATTTTGAAACGTAAACAGTTAAAGGATAACGGCGCTCCGCCATTCGTCTTTTTTTCAGCGGCGAGAGCCCATTATCCTTTAACCTCAAACACGGTACCGCAGGCTTATTTGTTCTCGTCCTCGGCCTTGTATTCGGCGTCGATAACATCCTCCGGCTTCCCTTCCCCTCCTTGCTGTCCGCGGGAAGCGTCGGGGCCCTGCGCGCCCTCCCGGGCTCCCCCTGCTTGCGCGGACGCATCAGACTGAGCCGTTCCCTGCTGCGCGGCCTGCTGGGCCGCCGTGGCCTTGTAAACCTCTTCGGCAAGCTTGTGGCTCGCCTTCTGCAAAGACTCCAGCGCGGCCTTGGTCTTGTCCTTGTCCCGGCTCCCTGCCGCCTCTTTCAAGGCCTTGAGTTCCCTCTCTATATTCTCCTTGTCCTGCGCCGAAACTTTATCCCCGTATTCCTTCAAGGACTTCTCGGTCGAATAGGCCAAGGTGTTGGCCTGGTTGAACAGCTCCGCCTCTTCGCGCTTCTTCTTGTCGTCCTCGGCATACTGCTCGGCCTCCTTGACCATCTTGTTGATGTCCTCTTCGGACAGTTTCGTCGGCGCCGTGATCTTGATGGACTGTTCTTTTCCGGTGCCTTTGTCCTTGGCCGAGACGTGAACGATCCCGTCGGAATCAATGTCAAACGTCACCTCAATCTGAGGAACACCCCGCGGAGCTGGCGGTATCCCGACCAGATCGAAACGTCCCAGCTCCGTATTATCGTTGGCCATCTGGCGTTCGCCCTGGAGAACGCGGATGGTGACCGCCGGCTGGTTATCCTCGGCCGTTGAGAATATCTGGCTTTTCTTCGTCGGAATCGTGGTATTTCGGTCGATCAATTTAGTGAAGACACTGCCCAACGTCTCAATCCCCAAGGACAGCGGGGTGACGTCCAGAAGAAGAACCTCCTTGGCCTCCCCCTTAATGATGCCGGCCTGAATGGCGGCCCCCATGGCCACGCATTCCATAGGGTCGATCCCCCGCTCGATGGCCTGACCGACCTCCCTTTCCACAAACTGCTGGACGATAGGCATCCTGGTCGGGCCGCCGACGAGTATCACCCGGGCCACTTTGATATCGCTCCCGGTTTTTTGACCCGCATCGCGCATCGCCTGGATGATGGGCTGGCGGCAGCGGTCCACGATCGGGGAAACAAGCTCTTCGAGTTTGGCACGCTCGATGGACATGTTCAGGTGCTTGGGCCCGGACGCGTCCGCCGTAATGAACGGAAGATTGATGTCCGTCGAGATTGTACTCGACAACTCCACCTTGGCCTTTTCCGCGGCTTCCCTCAGACGCTGAAAGGCCATCTTGTCGTTCTTCAGATCAATGCCGCTTTCTTTTTTGAATTCTTCAGTAATATGATCAATGAGGACGTTATCCATGTCCGTACCGCCAAGGTAATTGTCGCCGTTGGTGGCCAGGACCTCAAAGGTCGCCGCCTTATGTGTTTCATCCCATCCCATGTCCAGGATGGTCACGTCCAGCGTCCCGCCCCCGAAATCGAACACCATGATCTTCTGTTCCTTGCCGGTCTTGTCCAACCCATAGGCCAGACACGCGGCCGTCGGTTCGTTGATAATACGCAGAACCTTGAGACCGGCTATCTCACCGGCGTCCTTGGTGGCCTGACGCTGGTTGTCGTTAAAATAGGCCGGTACGGTGATAACGGCCTCTTCCACCTTGTCGCCGAGATACTTTTCCGAGTCCGCCTTGATCTTCTGGAGGATAAACGCGCTGACCTGCTGCGGCGTGAATTCCTTGTCGTATATCTTGATCTTTTCCGTCGTCCCCATTTTCCGTTTCGCGGCAAAGACCGTGCCTTCAGGATTGACAGGCGCCTGCCGGCGGGCTGGCTCACCGACCAGTCTCTGGCCGTCCTTGGTAAAGGCCACAAAGGACGGGAAGGCCTTGCCCGAAGCCACGCCGGCGCCTTCCGCGGACGGAATGATTGTCGCGCGGCCCCCTTCCAGGATCGCGGCCGCCGAGTTTGAAGTCCCTAGATCGATGCCAATTGCTTTAGCCATGTTATCAACCTCCTCATCTTACTCTCTCATTAATTCAATGGATCAAGCCTGTTGTGATTCGTCTGTTTTTTTCTCGTCCCGCGCGTCATCGTCTGCCCTCGCCGCCCCTTCGGTATCATCGGCGGCCTCCGCGTCAGGGGAATCTTTTTTCCGGGAAATCTTAACCTTGCTTGTGCGCAATACCCGGTCGCCGAGCATGTAGCCTTTTTGGAATTCCTCCAGGACCGTCATCTCCGGCGCGTCATCCTTTTCTTCCTGCAACAAGGGTTCGTGATAATTCGGGTCAAAGCCCTTTCCGACACTCTCGATGGGCCTGACGTTGTATCGTTTGAGCATCTCGAAAGTATGCGCCATGACCATCTCGATCCCTTTGAGGAAGGCGGTGTAGTCTTCATGCTTGGTTTTCGCCGCCTCGACGGAACGTTCAAGGTTATCCAAAATATCGAGGAAATCTCTTAAGACCCCCTCGTTGGCATACTTGACAAACTCCATTTTATCGCGTTCCATACGTTTGCGCGCATTCTCGAACTCGGCATAAAGACGGACATACCGGTCTTTATATTCCGCGAGATCATCGTTGAGCTTCTGAAAATCCGATTCCTTGACGGAGATCATCTTTGACCTCTTGGCGCCGGCATCTTTGTTGTTATCCTCTGATGCCCGGTCCTTCGTCTCGTTTTGCGCGTCCGCGCTCTCGGAGTCTTCCTGTTCCGGCCTGTTTAAGCCGTCTTTATTTTCCTTCTTTCCGAACATCGCCGGATTCTCCTGATTGTTATAACTGGCTCATCAAGTTTGAAACGTAATCCAAAGCGGAAACGACGCGTTCATAATCCATGCGCGTGGGGCCCAGAATGGCGAGTTTTCCGCTGTAACCGCCGGGCTTCCTATAAGGGGAGATCACCAGAGAGCATTCGCTCATTCCTTTGCGTTTCATCTCGGCCCCGATATAAATCTCCACGCGTTTCTCCAACTCATGGTTGATTAACGCCAGAAGCTGCTCCTTTTCTTCCAGTATCTGCAGAAGGGTCCGAATCCTCTCGAAGTCCTGAAACTCCGGATAGCCCGCTACAAAACTCATCCCGTGGCAGAATATCTTGTCGTCAAGACCATCGATGGAAACTATGCTCGTGTAATGCGTGACATCCGAAAGGACCTCGGATGTCTTCTGCATCAGGATCTCAAGCTCGGAAACATTCCTTTTGTATTCGGCATGGATTTTCCATTTTTCCTCTTCCAGAAGATGGATCTCATGCATTAAATAATCAACATAATAACGGTACCCCTGCTGGGTGGGTACGCGTCCGGCCGAAGTGTGCGGATGAGCAAGAAATCCTTCCTTTTCTAAATCGGCGAGGATGTTCCGTATGGTCGCCGAACTCAAATCCGGAAAGTAAGTCTCCGTGATGTAACGTGAACTCACCGGCATGACGGTCTTGATATACCGGTCGACAACGATCGACAGAACCCTGTCCTTTCTTTCCTGGGTTTTGGTCATGAATATCTTTTCGTTTTGAATGCCTTATAGTATTTCACACAATCATTAAATCTGTTTTTAGCACTCTCCTGTTGCGATTGCTAAAGGCGTATTATAACAAAATCCTTTTTGATGTCAAGCTGAATAGCGGCTTGGGTTTCCCCGGTTTCGCAAGGTTGTCATTAGTGGGCTGGCGAATCCCGACGAAGCCCCCGGCCTCCAAAGGAATCCGCGATGACAAAATGCGTAGAAGTTATCCCACAATTACCCGATGAAAGAAATATAAGAAGACCCAACACGTA
>CAYRXT010000045.1:0-16910 GCA_964428315.1 uncultured Planctomycetales bacterium | reverse complement strand
GCTAAACATCAACACTAGATATTGTGGCGACTTGAGTCAAGCGTTTACCCATGATAATGAATTCTTTAGCGCCTGTAGTCCAACGGATAGGGCACCAGCCTCCGGCGCTGGGTGTGCAGGTTCGATTCCTGCCAGGCGCACTTCAACTTTGCCTGCTGTTTCGTTTTAATTCGCAAGTGAGGAGAAGAAGGGCATGTATGCTTACTGTAATCAAAAATAATGTGATTGGGGGAGTTCTTTTATCCGAATGCCAGCCAGTAACCGCAAAATTGTGATATCAGTCATTGGCAGCCACGAATTAAGCGATAAGGTGGAGCGTATTGCCCATGAAATAGGTAAATTGATTGCAAAAATGGGGGCTATATTAGTTTGCGGCGGTCTAGGTGGAGCGATGCAGCAGGCGGCAAAGGGAGCCAAGGAGGGAGGAGGGATAACGATAGGCATTCTTCCTGGGAGAGAAAAAGCGGATGCCAATCCCTTCATAGATATTGCGTTGCCCACCTCCATAGGATATGCCAGAAATGCCATCGTTGCCTGCGCCGCGGATATTATTATCGCGCTACCCGGAAGCCACGGCACCCTTTCGGAAATATGTTACGGCATGGTATTTGGCCGGCCGGTCATTGATCTGGGGGGATGGGCCATGGACGGCATGATCCCGGTTAGAGGTCTCCAGGAAACAGAAGAAACATTGTCAAAGCTGGTCGAAGATATTAAAAAGCGCAATGCCCGAACTTCCGGAAGTCGAAACGATTAAAAGAGACCTTAAGCGTCTGGTTCTCTCAAAGGCGATCCGCGGGGTGACAGTCAGCGATCCGCGCGTCATTGCCCGTCCCGCCGTATCCGGTTTCATCCGCGCCCTAAAAAACAGGACTGTCTTATCCGTGCGCAGGCGGGCCAAGGCTTTGGTCATGTGTCTCCATGACGGACTGTTTCTCGTTATCCAGCCGAAAATGACAGGACAGTTGATCTACGGAGAGATGGCCGGCGACGCCAAGGTCGTTTTTGCCCTTTCGGACGGGCAATACCTCAATTATCATGATCGGCGCGTTTTGGGACGGCTCAGCGTGTTGCGTAACCTTGAGCAAAGTACCTACCTGAGTTCGGTCGGCCCGGACCCTTTGGACCGCCGCGTTAACGACACCGATTTTTTTGAACGGCTTCATTCCCGCAAGAGACCCATCAAGGCCCTCTTGATGGACCAGACATTTCTTGGAGGCATCGGAAATATCTATGCGTCCGAGATCCTGTTTCGCGCGGGCATCCACCCCTTAAAACCCTCTTCCCGCCTGAGTCTACCGGAGGCGAAGCGCCTTGTCCGGATAATGCGGGAGGTGCTGAAGGAGGCCATCCGTTTTCGGGGAACGTCCATGAGCACTTACCGTGACGTGCTCAATCGGAAAGGACGGTTCCTTGCGCGCATCCGTGTATATGGCCGCCAGGGACAGCCCTGTTTCGGGTGCCGTTTGCCGATAGAGAGGACCATGATATCGGGACGCAGTACATTTTATTGCGGGAGATGCCAGAATGAAGACGGCGGCACGGCCGCGAAGAGGAGGGGATAATGAAGAGCCGCGTCAAGGTCGATAACGCGATCCTGTCGTTTATCATCATAGTTACGGGCGTTCTCCTGCTTTTCCCCCGCATGTATCCGCGGGAAATGTTCATCGACGATTGTCTGGACTTTTTCGGCATGATTGTTGTCTTGGGCGGGACGTTTCTAAGGATGGTGTCGAGGGGGTTCAAAAAGGCACATTCGGAGATGAGCGGGGTCTTGGTCGTTTCCGGGCCTTACAAACTTGTCCGTAATCCGATGTACCTCGGGAGTTTTCTTATGGGTACGGGATTTATCCTGATTGTCTGGCCCTGGTGGGCCTTTATCCTTTTCGCTGTCCTTTTTTACCTGCGCTTTAAAAAGCAGATCGAAAAAGAAGAGAAGTATCTGAACGAGAAATTCGGACGGGAATACGTGATCTTCAAGGAGCAGGTGCCGCGGCTGTTCCCTTCGCGCCGCACTTTTCGAAAGGCCGCGGTCCGCGAAGTCTTTCCCTTTGATCTGGCCTGGACGACGAAAGAAAAATGGGGGCTGGCCGGATGGCCGGCGGCGGCCCTTCTCCTTGAGATGCTTCAGGAAAACATTGTTTACGGTCTGACCGACTTCACCAAGGCTTTGGCGATCTTTGGCATGGCCATCGTTGTCTTTGCCGTGATCACCGTCTTTTATTACAATCGTCATTAAGGACCATGCCCGTGCCGCCCTTGCAAGATCATTACCGGATCATCGACAACAAAAAGGTTTGTCCCCGTTTCCATGTCATGCGCATCGGGACGAAGGACCTGGCCCGTCGCGTCAAACCGGGACAGTTTGTCCACATCCGGGTTTCGCCGGACCTGAGGCCTTTCTTCCGGAGGCCTTTCAGCGTGTACCGCGCCCGCAGGGACGTCAGCATCCTTTATGAGGTTGTTGGCCCGGGCACCCTTCTCCTTTCCCGGAAGACAAAAGGAGATCTTGTCGATGTCCTGGGTCCGGTTGGCAACGGTTTTGACCTGCCTCCGGAGGAGACAAAGGAAGTTGTCATGATTGCCGGCGGTATTGGCGTGGCGCCTTTCCTTGTTCTCAGCGATGTCCTTAAAAAGAGAAAGCTCTCGATGACCCTGCTTTACGGCGCACGCACGAAGGGCCATGTGTATGACTTCAAGGAGTTCAGGAAAAACGGCTGCCGCGTCCTTGTCGTCACCGAGGACGGCAGTAAGGGGGCCAAAGGGCGGGTGGACCGGCTTTTTTCCGAAATCAGGCGGGACCCGGCCGGGACGTTCCTTTACACCTGCGGCCCCCGGCCGATGATGGCGGCTGTGCAGGATTTTGCCGCAAAGCATCGTCTGCGCGGACAGGCGTCCTGCGAGGAGGTGATGGCCTGCGCCTTGGGCGCCTGCCTGGGATGCTCGATCAGGACGACGGAAGGGTACCGCACGGTCTGTTATGACGGTCCGGTGTTTGATCTGGATAAATTGATTTTTGCGCGTCGGGGTCATTGAGGCCGGCGGCGTTCGCGCGTGCCATGAGGCGCGTGTTCAAAAGGATAACGGCTGTATGAATCAATTGGCTTACGTCTTAGTCGGACTGCTGGGTGGTGTCGTCAGCGGGGCCTTTGGCATCGGCGGAGGGACTCTCATGGTGCCGGTCTTTGTCCTGTTATTCGGATTAAGCCAGCATCAGGCCCAGGGCACGGCACTCGCCGTCATGCTTCCGCCGGTTTTTGTGCTGGCGGTGCTGAGGTATTACCAGGCGGGAAACGTCAAGGTGATGATGGCACTCTTTGTCGGCCTGGGTTTTGTAGCCGGCGCCTACCTGGGCGCGCATCTTGTCCAGGGGATTCCGGATGTGAGTTTGAAGAGGGCCTTCGGTGTGTTTCTGGTTCTCATCGGTTTAAAGATGATGACAGGAAGATAAAATGGACATAGCGGTCAAAATCGGGACACTAAAACTCAAAAATCCGGTCATGGTAGCCTCCGGCACTTTCGGTTACGCGCAGAAATATTACGACACAAAAGAGATTAAAAAACTCGGGGCCATTGTCCCGAAGACCGTGACGCTCAAACCGCGCGAAGGCAATCCGCCACCGCGGATCGCGGAAACGGCGTCCGGCATGCTTAATGCCATCGGCATCGAGAACCCCGGGGCCGATGCCTTTATCGCCGAGAAGCTGCCGGCGCTGGCCCGGATCGGCGTGCCGCTGATCATCAGTATTTTGGGCCATACCGAGGAGGAATTCGATCTCCTGGCAGATCAATTTCAGCGGACCAAACAAATCCACGCCCTTGAACTGAATTTGTCCTGTCCGAATATCCAGAGCAAGGTCCTTGTCGCCCAGGATCCGGGCCTGACGTACCGGATTGTCCGCCGGGTCAAGAAGCGTTCTCGCGTCCCGGTGATCGCCAAACTGGCGCCGAATGTGACGGACATCAAACCCATCGCCAGGGCGGCCGAAAGAGGCGGCGCCGACGCCGTCAGTCTCATCAATACATTGACCGGCATGGCGGTGGATATCAAGAAGAGGAGGCCACTCTTGGGGAACCGGACGGGCGGGCTGAGCGGGCCGGCGATCAAGCCTGTGGCCCTGGCCATGGTGCATGAAGCCAGCCGGGCCGTGGATATCCCCGTCATCGGTATGGGGGGGATTATGAACGCGTCCGACGCGCTGGAGTTTATGATCGCCGGGGCGACGGCGGTGGCGGTCGGGACAGCAAGCTTCATCAATCCGCGCGCCCCTTTGGAGATTGTCGAAGGTATCAAGGCCTACATGAAAGAGAACGGCATGAAAAAGATAAATGATATCGTCGGGAGCCTTAAGACAGAATGAACATTAAAAAGCCCGGCCCCCGGCTCATCGTGGCCCTCGACGTGGACCTCCTGGAAGAGGCGCGACGTCTTATTGACATCCTGTCACCCGTCGTGGATATCTTTAAGGTCGGCAGCCAGCTTTTCACGTCCTGCGGGCCGGTTGCCGTGCGCTTCCTGCAGGCCAGGGGCAAGAAGGTTTTTCTTGACCTTAAATTTCACGATATCCCCAATACGGTGGCGAACGCCGTCCATAATGCCGTGAACTTAAGCGCCGCGATCAACGTTGACCGGCGCGATAAGGATAACAAGCTTATCGGCGGCAGGCCGAGCCTGTTCATGTACACCCTGCATGTTTCCGGAGGGGAAGAGATGCTGCGCCGGGCCATTGCCGCAGGACGCCAACAGGCTGAGGCTATTAAGGTTACGCCTCCTCTGGCCCTCGGGATTACAGTCTTGACAAGCGAAATAAAAACCGATAATATACAGAATCTTGTGCTGGAACGCGCGCGTTCGGCGCAAAAAGCCGGCCTGGATGGGATTGTCGCTTCCTGCGAAGAAGCGCCTATGCTCCGTCGGGAAATGGGGCCGGACTTTCTTATCGTCACGCCGGGCATACGACCGGCGGGTTCCCAGGAAGACGACCAGAAGAGGGTGGCCACCCCCGCCCGGGCCAGAGAAAGCGGAAGCGATTATATCGTCGTCGGCCGTCCTGTTGTGCAGGCCGGAGATCCGCTGAAGGCGGCCAAGGGCATCCTTTCCGAATTAACGCATTAATATTCAAAAAAAGGCACGATAATGGCTGAACAGATCCAGGAACTTATTCAAAAGATCAAGTCCGAAGGGATTGAAGCGGCGCAGAAAAAAGCGGACGCCATCGAGGAGGACGCCAGGAAAAAGGCGGAGGAGATTGTCAGCCGCGCCCGGCGGGAAGCGGACCGGCTGAAAAAGGACGCCGAAAACGAAACCGAAAAAATGAGGGAAAACGCCCGGGTCAATCTTCAGCAGGCGTCCCGCGACATGCTGATTCAATTGCGCAAGAAGATCGAGGCAGTCCTTCAGACGATCGTCCGGGACGACATCGATGCCGGCCTTTCCGTCGAGCGTGTCGCCGGGATCATCGAGAAGGTCGTCGTCAATTACCTGGAGAGTAAGCCGCCGAAAGAGGATATCACGGTCTTGTTGAGCCCCGAAGATCTCGGCCGACTGAAAAAGGGATTTATCGAAAAACTCCAGAAGAAATGCAAGGAGGGCCTCCGCTTCGCGCCGGCCGAAGATATCGGGAAAGGCTTTTCCATAAGCTTCGACGGAGGGAAGTCGTCATTCGATTTTTCCGATGAGAGTCTTGCGGAATATCTGTCGGCCTATCTTAATCCGCAATTGACGGATATTATCAAGAACGCGGTCGCGAAGTAATCCCGGATCTGTCTTTCCGGATGATCCCCCTGTTCCCGCATTACGCGAAGAGCGCAGCATGTCATGAGCCGAATGTATTATTATTTAGCCGCTTCGTTTCCCATGCTTGATTACGGCGTGAAGCCGCCGGTTTCCTACGACGATTTTTTGGAAGACTGCCGGCGGCTTATGCCGGACGAGGATTTTCTTCATCTGGAGAGCGCGGTCCTCGGGGCGGAACCGGTGACATCGCCGGGGCGGTCTGCCCTTTCGGCCTGGGACCGCTTCAACAGCGATCTGCGCAACGAGATGGCCAGGTTCCGCGCCCAGCGGGCGCATAAGGATCCGCAGGATTTTATGCGCGGGGAGGCCTATGCCCATCCCCGCCACGCCGAGGCGGTGCAGCACGCGGCGCAGGAAGAGAACCTGCTCGAGGCCGAGAAGGCCCTGGACCGGCACAAATGGCAGTTTCTCGACGATTTAAGCGGCGGACATTTTTTCGATATGGACTATCTGATCGTCTACGCGCTCAAGTTACAGATTCTGGAACGTCACCGGCTTATCGGGTCGGACCGGGGCCGGGAGACTCTGGAAAGATATAAGGCGACGCGGCATCAGACCAAAGAACAGCCTGAAAAGTAAGGAGACGGTATGGCGCGGCAGGAAAACAGGACGGGAACGGTCGTCGGCATCAACGGCAACATGGTGGCCGTTGAGGTGTCCGAGCGCATCATGCAGAACGAGGTGGCTTATGTCATCTGCGGTGAGGATCACCTCAAAGCGGAGGTCATCCGTATCCGCGGACAGGTGGCCGAGGCCCAGGTCTTCGAGGACACGCGAGGTGTGAAGATCGGAGACCAGGTGGAATTTTCCGGCGAGCTTCTGAGCGTCGAGCTTGGGCCGGGGCTCCTGGCGAGGGTCTTCGACGGGCTCCAGAATCCCCTTCCGGCCCTGGCCGAGAGACACGGATTCTTTCTCAAACGGGGGGCCTACATCGAACCGCTGGATGATACGAGCCGCTGGGAGTTCACCCCGAAAGCCAAAAAGGGCGATACCCTTCAGGCCGGACAAAGACTGGGGACGGTTCCGGAGAAGATGTTCGACCACTGGATCATGGTGCCGTTTCATCTTGGCGGGCCGCTGGAGATCGTCGACATCGCCGGCAAGGGCGAGTATGCCCTCAGCGATACCGTCGCAAAACTCCGGGACGAGCACGGCAGGGAGCATGAGGTCAGCATGCAGCAGCACTGGCCGGTGAAACTGCCCATCAAGGCTTATGCCAAAAAGATTCAGCCGAAGGATCCCATGGTGACCAAGATACGGATCATCGACACCCTTTTCCCCGTCGCCAAGGGCGGAACGTTCTGCACGCCGGGCCCTTTCGGCGCCGGGAAGACGGTCCTTCAGCACCTGATCAGCCGCCATTCGGAGGTGGACGTGGTCGTGGTCGCGGCCTGCGGGGAAAGGGCCGGCGAGGTCGTCGAGCTTCTCAGGGAGTTTCCCGAACTGGAAGATCCCCGCACGGGCCGTTCGCTCATGGACCGGACGATCATCATCTGCAACACGAGCTCCATGCCGGTGGCTGCGCGCGAATCAAGCGTCTACACGGCTGTGACGATCGCGGAATATTACCGCATGATGGGCCTGCACGTCCTTCTTCTGGCGGATTCCACATCGCGCTGGGCGCAGGCCATGCGGGAGATGTCGGGCCGTCTGGAAGAGATCCCCGGGGAAGAGGCCTATCCCGCCTATCTCGAGACGAGGATCGCCTCCTTTTACGAGCGGGCAGGGCGCGTACTTCTGCGTGAGGGTGTTGAAGGCTCGGTGACCATCGGCGGCGCGGTGTCGCCCGCCGGCGGAAACTTCGAAGAGCCGGTCACACAGTCCACCCTTAAGGTCGTCGGGGCCTTTCACGGGCTTTCACGCGAGCGTTCCGATGCGCGGCGCTACCCCGCGATCGATCCCCTGGACAGCTGGAGCAAGTACTCCAGTTTTATAGATGAGAAAAAGGTCCGGGACGGGTTCGCGATGCTGCGCAAGAGCAAGGAGGTCTACAACATGATGAAGGTCATCGGGGAGGAAGGGATAACCATCGACGACTTCATCGATTACCAGAAGGGAGAGTTTTTCGACGGCGTCTATCTTCAGCAGAACGCCTTCGACAAGACCGATGAGGCCACCGCCGCCGAACGCCAGAAACATGTCTACGAGCTGATCCACAGCGTCCTTCTCAAGAGGTTCGCCTTTGACAGCAACGATGAGGTCCGGCGGTTTTTTCAGAAGCTGCATTCCAAGTGCATCAACTGGAATTCGGCGTCCTGGGGATCCGATGAATTCAAGGGCCTGGAACAGGAGATTAAAGAAGCGATCGCTTCCAAAGAGGCGCAGACCTCGGAGGCGTAATATCAAAGGACGGTTGGACCGATGAAAAAGGTGTACAACGAAATCATACAGATAGCGGGCGACGTGATCACGGTCGAGGCCGGGGGGGTTGGTTATAACGAGCTCGCCGAGGTCAAGAGCGAACACGGCGTGTCCCTGGCCCAGGTCATCCGGCTGGAAGGCCGGCGCGTGTCCCTGCAGGTCCTGGCGGGAAGCCGGGGCATCTCGACGAACGACAAGGTGCGCTTTCTCAACAAGCCGATGCAGGTGTCTTTTTCGAACAATCTCCTGGGACGCATCTTTAACGGCAGCGGCGAACCGAGGGATAACGGCCCCGAGCTTCATGAGAACCTGATCGACATCGGAGGGCCTCCCGTCAATCCGGCCAAACGCATCATCCCGCGCAACATGGTGCGCACCAATATCCCGATGATCGATATCTTCAACTCCCTGGTCGAATCCCAGAAGCTGCCCATCTTTTCGGTGGCGGGCGAACCGTATAATCCTCTCCTGGCGAGGATCGCCCTGCAGGCCGAGGTGGATATTATCGTTCTGGGCGGCATGGGGTTGAAGTTTGACGACTATCTTTTTTTCCGTGATACGCTGGAGAAGGAAGGCGCGCTGGCGCGGTCGGTCTTTTTCGTGCATACGGCCGCCGATCCCACTGTCGAATCCCTCCTTGTCCCCGATATGAGCCTGGCCGTGGCCGAGCAGTTCGCGCTTCAGGGCAAGAAGGTGCTGGTCCTGTTGACGGACATGACGAATTTCTGCGACGCCCTCAAGGAGATCGCCATTACCATGGAGCAGATCCCCTCCAACCGGGGGTACCCGGGCGACCTCTACAGCCAGCTCGCCTCGCGTTACGAGAAGGCCGTTGACTTCGACACCGCCGGATCGATCACCGTCTTGTCGGTGACGACAATGCCCGGCGATGACGTCACGCACCCGGTGCCGGACAACACGGGTTACATCACCGAGGGGCAGTTCTATCTGCGCGGCGGCCATATCGAGCCTTTTGGAAGCCTGAGCCGCCTCAAACAGCAGGTGAACGACAAGACAAGGGAGGATCACCGGGCGATCATGGACCGGATGATCCAGCTGTTTGCCAGTTACCGGGAATCGCTGGAGAAACGATCCATGGGTTTCCAGATGAGCGCCTGGGACAAGAAGCTTCTGCAGTACGGCGGGCGGTTTGAAAAAGAGCTGATGGATCTCGCCGTGAATATTCCTCTGGAATCGGCCCTTGACCGCAGCTGGCGGATATTGGCGGACACCTTCGATAAGCACGAGGCCGGACTGAAGGACAAGCTGATCGAAAAGTTCTGGCCGGAGGGATGACATCGGGCAATGTCAAAGATCAAACTCACCAAAGGCGAACTGAAACGCCAGCGCGAAAGCCTCAAACAGTTTGAGCACTACCTGCCGACACTGCAGTTGAAGAAGCAGCAGCTGCAGATCCGGATCAACGAGGCGCGCAAAAAGATGCAGGACCTCGTTGATCGGCAAAGACAGCAGGAAGAATCCATCCGCGCCTGGGCCGGCCTCCTGGCGGAGGCGGGGGACGAATTTGAGGCGTGGATCACGCCGCGCCGCATCGTGACCGAGACGGCCAATGTCGCCGGCGCGGACATCCCGGTCTTCGTCGACGCGCGATTCGATGAGGCCGTTTACGATTATTACGCCGAACCGTTATGGATCGATGAAGGGCTCAACCGCCTGCGGGAGTGGATCAAGTCACTCGCGGCCGCCGATATCCAGCAAAAGCAGATCGATATCCTGCACCGCGAACTGCGGGTGACCACGCAGAGGGTTAACCTGTTCGAGAAGGTGAAGATCCCCGAGGCGACGGAGAACATCCGGGTTATACGCATCTATCTCGGCGACCAGCAGGCCAACGCCGTGGGGATCGCCAAGGTGGCCAAGTCGAAGATCCAGAGCGCGCGCTAGCCGCTGGACATCCGCCGGATATATTGACCCCGGCGGGGAGATGAGCTGTTATGATCGTCCCGATGAAGAAGATATTTATGGTGACCCGGAAGAAAGACGCGCCGGCGGCCCTGGAGGCCCTGCGCGCCGAGGGGATCGTGCATGTCGAGCATACCGTGCCTCCGGCGGGGGAGGGGACGCAGGAGATTAAAGAAGACCTCCGCCTGCTGGAACGCGTCCTCCAGATCCTGCCCGCGCGCGATCAGGCCGGGGACCAGTCGGATTTGTCAGCCGGGGAATGGAAAGAGAAGGCCGCGGAGATAACGCGGCATCTGGACCGGATCGGCGATTTAACGGAAGAGAAGGCCAGACGCAGGATTCTGATCAGCGAATGGGAGCCTTGGGGAGATTTTGATTCCGGGGATTTTGAGGCGCTGGGAGAAAGGGGGCTGATCGTCAAGCTGTGCCGTATCCCCTTGAAAGAGGTGGCCCGCGTCCCTTCCGATGTTATTGCGCGTAAGATATTCGTCTCCGGGAGTGAGGCGGGATGTTTATTGATCGGCAAAGGCAAAACCAATATCCCTTACAGGGAGATCTCCCCGCCCCCGATCTCGCTGGGCCGGATGAAAGAGGAACAGGAGGCGGCTCAAAGGGCGCTTGAGGAATCCGAAGCGGAGATCGCCAGGGCCGGACGGTACGGCGAGTCCTTTCGGCAGATATTCCGCCGGCTGGAATCCGAATTGGCCTTCCGTCAGGCGCGCGCGGGGATGGGGGAATCGGGCGAATTGAATTACCTCAAAGGATATTGCCCTGCCGGGGCGGCCGGTGCCCTGGAAGAAAAGGCGCGGCAGGAGCGCTGGGCCCTTCTGGTGCAGGATCCCTCGGAGGAGGACCGTGTCCCCACCCTGCTGCGCAATCCGCGCTGGGTGCGGCTGATCCGGCCGGTCATCGACTTCCTGAATATCGTGCCCGGTTACAGAGAGAAGGACATCAGCCCGGTCTTTCTGATATTCCTTTCGGTCTTTTTCGGCATCCTGGTGGGCGATGCGGGTTACGGCGCCGTCTTCTTTGCCGGCACGCTTTTCGCTCAATTCAAAATGGCCCGGAAGGTGAAAAAGAAATATTTCTTTTTTCTCATGTACGTGATGAGCCTGTGCGCGGTCATCTACGGGATCCTTTCGGGCACGTTCTTCGGACAGGCGTGGCTGCCGGCCTCGGTCCAGCCGCTTCTGCCCTGGCTTCGCAGTAACGAGAACGTTCAGCTTCTGTCCTTTATCGTCGGGGTCATCCATTTATCCGTCGCGCATCTGTGGCGGGTCGCGGTCCGGTATCCTTCGCGGGCGTTTGTCGGGGAATTGGGCTGGTTCATGGTCCTCTGGGCCATGTTCTTCTGGGTGCTGAAAGTGGTCCTGGGGTATCCGCTTCCCGAATGGGCCAATGCCCTTTTTGGCGGCGCCCCGCTGGTCCTGTTTTTCGCGCATCCAAGAAAAAACATCCTTCGCACTCTGGGGGCGGGGCTCGGCGATCTTTTATTGAATATCGTCAACACCTTTACCGATATCATCTCGTATATCCGGCTGTTTGCCGTCGGGCTGGCCACCGTGGCCCTGGCGGACGCCTTTAACCAGATAGCCTTGGGCCTGACGGAAACGGATCTCCCGGTTGTGGTGATCGGTTTGGCCGCGGGCCTGATCCTGATCCTCGGCCACACCCTGAACATGGTCCTCGCGGCCCTGGCGATACTGGTGCACGGCGTCAGGTTAAACATTTTGGAATTTTCTCTGCACATCAATCTGGAATGGGCGGGGATTCCCTTCCGACCGTTGAGTCGACCAAGAGAAATCGAAACCTAAAGCCAAAAAGAGGAGAGAATAATGGAGAACGCGGTTTTGATGCAGTTGAAAGACCTGGGGATGGCCGGCGCCCTGGCCTTCGCAGCTATTGGTTCCGCCCTGGGAACGGGCGCGGCCGGCATGGCGGCCGTCGGGGCATGGAAGAAGGCGTTTGCCCAGAGCAAGACGGCGCCCTTCATGCTGATCGCATTTGTCGGGGCGCCCCTGACGCAGACGATTTACGGATTCCTCGTCATGAACACGATCGTGGACGCGGCCGCCAAAGGGACCTATTTATGGGGCTCCGGCCTGCTGGGCGGCATGGCCATGGGCATGTCCGCGTGGATGCAGGGCAAGGCCGCCGCCGGCGCCGCCGACGCCCTAGCCGAGACGGGCAAGGGAACGGGGAATTATTTTATCGTTCTCGGGATCATCGAGACCGTGGCGCTCTTTGTCATGGTCTTTATCATGATGAATGCCGGCAAGCTGGTCGGATAAACGGATAGCGTGGCTGATGGCAATGACATAAGGAGAGCTAAACAGGGCCCCGCGCCGCATTTTTAATGCGGCGCGGGGCCCTGTTTCTTTTTGTCCATGAAAGAACGTCTCGCGACAATCGGCCGCCTGCTTACCCGGCGGGGATGCCTTTTTTTCTTCCTCCTTGCCGTTCAGGTCCTGCTGACCGTGAACCTCATCGAGGGACGCCGCCTGCCCGTGCACGATACCTTTTTCGCCTTTTCCCTCCAGTATTATTTCTTGAACAACGCCGTTACCGCCGGCGAAATCCCGCAGTGGATTCCCTTTCTGACCCACGGGACGAGCGCCTGGTACTGGATTTTGATTCAAGGCGCGTGCGGTCCGTTTCTGTATGTCCTTTTGCCCGTCGCCAAGTCGCTTGGCGGGATGAAATTCTTTGGTATTTTCCACTGGGCCATGTTCGCCCAGCTTCTGGTCCTTCTTTCCGGGGTGTGGCTTCTTTGCGAGAGATCATTCCGGTCGAAATATACGAATGTTATCGTGACCGCGGGTGTCATGGCATCGGCGTTATGGACGTCACAGATTTATTTTAATCTTCAGATCTATTACGCCCTGCCCTTGATTATAGTCCTGGGTCACGGGTTTCTCGACACGGGGCGCTGGCGCTACGCCTTTTTGGCTGTCAATCTTTATCTTGTCCAGCTTTTGGGAAACCTCGGTTATTTTGCGGCGGTGTCTTCGCTCGTGCTTCTGTTTTATTTTTTCTCTTACGTGACTTTAAGTCATCATGATGTCCGGAAGGGTCTGGGAAGGATAAGCCGGCGACGGCCGCATGCCATGTTTCTCGCGGCCCTGCTGGTCTTCGGCACGGTATATTTCCTTTTTTTTGATGCCGGTCTGGGAGAGAACCTGGTCCGGACAATGACCGGCCGTAATCCCGATGGGAAGGTTACGCTCGAGACCTTTCTCACCTACGGCGGCCGGCCGACCCTGACGAAATGGAAAGAAACGGTTCTGGGATATTCCTGGGGGAAAGATTACACTTTTTATTTCGGCATCCTGCCGCTTGTTTCACTGGTCTTCGGCCTGGTCTTCGGGATAAGCCGAAAAAGCATACCCTTTCTGGTCACGGCCGCGGTCATCCTTTGTTTTTCTCTGGCCACCCCGGTCACGAAGGTCCTGTATTACACCTGGCCGTTGATGAAATATTACCGCCATATCGCCCTGACCGCGCCCCTGGCAAAACTCTTTCTGGTCTTCTTGGCCGGCTTCGGTTTTGAGGCGTTGTTTATGCCGTTCCTCGCGCCGGGCGCGGAGAGAAAGGTCTCCGCAGGTTATCTGAGGGCCGCCGCCGCAATCCTTCTGGCGGCGGCCGTACTTTTCTGGCTGTGTTCTTTTCGGCGGGAATGTCTTTCGACGATGGGGCCGGGGGCACGGGACATCCTGGAAGGCATGATTGTCCGTGGCGGCCCGCAGGCCTTTCAGGACACACTGACGGCGGCCTTCGCGCAAGTGCCCATATTTATGCGGACGGCCGCGTATAAATTCCTAGCGGTTGGCGCCGGTCTGCTGATCTTTTCTTTGTCTGCGTCAAAACGGATTAAGGCAGCGGCGCTTGCCTGGCTTCTTGTCTTTCACCTGGGGGACGTTTACGCTTACAGCGCGGGAGAACTCCGTTCCCGCACCATGGGATTAGATGAGCGGCAGTACGCCTCACTGGGATTTCAGGAGATCCCTTTTGTCCGAAGGAGGGAAGACACCTTCTGGAACGACAACGTCCGACAGGCGATACTCGCGGACAGGGAGTTATATGAAAAGAGCGCGTATTACTGGACCTATAACGCCTTTGTTTTTAACGACCAGCTGGGCACCTCGGTGAGGACGGACCTATGGCAGAGGCCTCTGGATGATTACATGAAGGCCTTCTGGGGTCAGCCGCTCAATGAGCCCCACACGCCGCCGGAGGGATACCGCGATCAGCAATTGTTTTTTCCGGTGGAGAACCGGGCCCTCCTGAAACTATCGGCCGTCACCGAGGACAAGGTGCAGTTTTTCAACCGCGTCTATCATGTGTCTTCTAAGGAAGAGGCCGCGCGGTTGATGCGGGAGGAGGATTATCTGGCCGATATCCTGTTTTTGAGCCCGCCTTTTCCCGGAACGGCGAGGGGGGAGGAGGTCCGGGCCGGAACCGGCATTGACTTGGCGCAAAACGGGCGGCTGGACCTGGACTATGCGGTCACGCGATTTGATTCCAACCGAATCCGTTTAAGGGTCGAGTCGCCCGGTGCGGACGTGTGGCTGATGTACAGCGGCGTCTGGCATCCCGGATGGCGCGCGGCCGTCAACGGCCGGGAGCAGTTTGTTTATAAAGCCGCCCTCGCCTATATGGCCGTGCCGCTGGACAAGGGGCTTAACGAAATCGAATTCACCTTCCGTGATGAAAGGATCGTCTGGGCCTTCCGGCTTGCCGCGCTCAACGCGCTCTTCTGGCTGGGATATGTTCTGTGGCTGGCCGTGAGGCTGTGCGCGAATAAACAGGAATAAAAAGGGCTTGTGCCCGCTATTAGTTCATCTTCATAAGCTGCGCGTAAGAAACCGCCCGCAATGCCCCCTGAGGGGGTGAATACATTAAATCTGCCGTTGAGAGTTCCTTATTCAGCCGGATATTCGTATACATTTTCAGGTTGCGGCTCTTGTCTTTGGCGGCGGCCTGCTTCATTCCCTCCCAGAGGTCTTTCACCAGTTTTCGTTGGGCTTCATTTTCGATATCCGCCAGTTGCCTTTCCTGTTCTTCCGGCGTCCCAAAGGCCATGCCGCGGGTTATCATCTTGACAATACAAAAGTTTTCCTTCGCAATCCAGATCCTGAAATATGCCTCGTTAATAGAATCTGTGGGTGCCTAAATAGCCAAACATGGCTTAAGTCATTGATAATAAACAACTTGCCAATAAATAAACCTCTGAATTTTTTGAGTTCAGATTCAAGAATAGCCGTAGGGGCCGTGGGATCTGTGGGAAACCTTCGAGAGTTTCGGTTTTCCACAGATTCCATGGCCCATTTTAGTCGATTATTACCCACAGATTCTGAGAAAGAGCCTGAAATATAAACCCGTCAAATCTCCTTCCAGGACATAACACGTCTGACCTTCCACGGGATCGTCAGCCAAAAGGCGAAGGCCCTGCATGTCATCCCGGTTCACCAGAAAACTATTCATATCGCGCATAAAGTCGAAGAAGAACAGCGGAATATCGACTCTGTGGACCGAGGCCGCCGTGTGCGCGATCTGGAAGGCAAACGGGTCCTCCTTAACCCTGGCATAGGCGTTCCTGTCACTCAAGTACAGATGAGGCCCCTCTCCGCCGCTCCAGACGACGGTGCTTGTCTGCGCTGTGACCCGGTCTCCGATGCGCCACTTTTCTTCCAGCATGATCTTATAAAGATCCGGCTTCTTTAAAGTCATTGTGCCTTTCCCTGTCGCCCGTGAAGGTTTTCCCATGATATCGCCCTCGTGGATGATTTCAACGTCCGAGACATAGGTCGTCATCCCGGCATAAGTGTTTATCACCCGGTTCAGGATCGCGCGCGCGTCTCTTGTTTCGGAAGAGCCGGGAGTGTCCATCCGTTCGGGGTCAACCGCGTCTATGGATTCGATTCATTTCTGTGCAATGTTACGGGAACACCGTCAACGCTGACTTTAATGAAGGAATCGGCCTCTTCAATAACGGGCGCGACGATCTCCCGGCCGCTCTTGAGGAGGACCGTTTCACCCCGGGCCGCGGACACACCGGTGAACAACAGCGCCGCCGTCAACAAATAACAGGGACGGCGATTCAATCCGAACACGCCACACAGCCCGATTCCAAGCAATAAAAGCGAAGCAGGTTCCGGGATCACATGTTCATTATAATCATATATCGCGACATTATCGAATGTCTGTTCGGAATAGTCATAAAGACCGACTTTCCCGGAGGAATATTTGTCCGTCACAAGTGTGGTGAGGGGATCCGGGTTCCCGTTCAGAAAGGCCTTGTACGTGTCCCCGAGAACCTCAATTTTGATATGCCCGTCCATTCCGATAATACCCGGAAAAGGCGTGTAATTCAACCGGCTGCGGGGATGATCATTCTCGACAATATGCCAATACAGGCCTTCATATTTGGCGTAAGAACCGCCGGTGACGAGTAATACCCCGTTGCCTTTGTCCGAGCTTCTGAGCATCACGCCACCGTCCGAAATGTCGTTAATATCCAATTCCACCCAAAAATCCGTTAAATCCGAAAGTGAAGTCACGCTGGAATAAGTCGGCGGGACCCCGCCTTTGAACGAAGCATCATAAACGCCATTCTCCGCCACCCAGTCACCCCATTCATTGCCCCATTCGGGCCTTGCGCCGGCATTGAAATCATCAAAGAATAGTAAATTGGCGGAAGCACTTGGCGCAAAAATTAGAACGACCGACAGGATTATGATTAATCTTTCATGGGTAAACGCTTGACTCAAGTTCCCCCCCACATGTAGTATATTGGGGTTATGGAGCAATACCCAAAAACCCTTATAGA
>CAYRXT010000044.1:0-17064 GCA_964428315.1 uncultured Planctomycetales bacterium | reverse complement strand
GTGTTGGGTCTTCTTATATTTCTTTCATCGGGTAATTGTGGGATAACTTCTAGACTCACGATTAAAATCACCTGATGGGTATGAAGTTGTCTATGGTAGCACTGATTACGGATTTTTTCCGTTCTTCTATGGTGGGCGTGATTATAATGCGATGTATCTTAAAGGGCATAACACAAGTAAGAAGCTCGATTTGCAAGCGTCAACGGACGGGAGATATTACTATCGTAACCGACGTTTCCTTGGTTGGATAAGATAGGAGGAAGAAGATGAATAAAAAAGAGCTATTAAAAAATATCCAAGATTTGGCTTCCCAAAAAGAAATAACGAAAGAGGAGATTATTTCCGCTTTTGAAAATGGTGCCCAACTTGATAATGGGAGAGGGGATGTTGCGCCCCAAAAGGGAATCTCTCATATTTTATATTATATTGGGGGTGCTATTGTATTTCTTGGCATCTCGGTTTTAATCTGGCAACATTGGACGGCACTCAATGGATCGACAAAGATTTTAAGCACATTGGGTGCGGGCATTGCTGCTTATATCACCGCTGTCTTTCTTAGCCGTGATGAGCGGCTTGAGTTTGTTGGTAGAGCTTTCTATTTCATTTCAGCTTTAGTCATGCCGCTGGGTCTTCATGTGACTTTTTATGTTGCAGGTTTTGATACAGGTAGCTTGGGTGTCCAGAGCATCGTTTCTGGGATACTTCTTACCACATTCCTCTTATCTTATTTTGTAGAACGCAAGACAGTATTTGCACTTTTTAATATTATTTTCGGTGTATGGCTATTTTTTGCTTTCACAGGTTTTTTGGTAGGCAGTCGGCCAGGATTTGGATGGGAATTTTCCGCCTACCGTGTTCTATGTACAGGAGCTGCCCTAGCATTAATTGGATATTATTTTACTGAAACATCACATCGATCCCTTACAGGTTCTTTATATGGATTTGGTGTTTTTTGTTTTCTTGGGGCAGCTTTGGCCCTCGGTGATTGGAAGCCCCATCAAAATGCTTTTTGGGAATTGATATTTCCCGGGTTGATTTTTGGAGTTATGTTCTTAAGTGTATATTTGAAAAGTAAATCGTTTTTAACATTTGGCTCTCTTTATCTAATTGCCTATATTTTTAAGATCACAGGAGAGTACTTTGCGGACAGTTTAGGTTGGCCATTAGTCCTTGTTTTAACCGGATTAGGATTAATCGCTATTGGGTACTTGCATTTTAATTTAAAACGAAAATATCTTTCCTGAAGCAAAGCGGAAACTTGTAATGTTTTTGGGATTTAAATAATGTAGTCAAAGTAGGGTTCTGAAATTTTTTGTTCTTTGTTTTTTTCAGGTTTATTGAAGATGGGTTCGTCTAGTGCGATAAGCCAACCCATGCCGCGTTTACGGTGAATTTTATAAGTAGCTGGATTTCAATGGGTTGTAGGGTTAGCATTTCGTCCACGGCTACCCGCCACATTTCGCCTACGGCGAAGAGCGGCGAGATCTCGCCCGCCAGCGAAGCTGGCGAACCGGTTCCGCCTAATAAATAAACAGTGAGACATGGCGAGACCTCGCCCGTTCTAACGGCAAGGCCGTTGTCCATGAGGCAGCCGTTCCTGCCGGTCGTCATCGTCCTGGCGCCGGTTCCGGTTCTCATCAAAGTGTCTCCGGATAACATCGCCTCCCGCGGGGGGAGGCACGGCCTTCCGCTGCGGGCCGAATCATGATCTTGTGAATTTTTCGCAGGCCGATTGCCCGTTCACGCTGGCGGTGTTGTTCCGGTTTTTCCTTTCCCGGCGGAATCACGCGGGAAAGAGGACTCCGAGGGCATCGGCGGACCTCAGTGATCTTAAGCGCCGGCGCGCCAAAGCGCTGTATCCGTGACTTCTCTGTGCCGGGATGCGCGGGAAGTCGTTAAGGACGGTGGGACTTTCCGGGGCCGGCCATGAACTCGCGGTTTGGGTCTGTGCCGCCGCGGGTCTCTGTTTCACGACGGCCTTATGAACATGAGCAGGATACACAGATATGTTGCCGCTGCGGTGTTCGCGCTGCTTTTGACGCCGGCCTGCGGGCGTTGGGACACGGGCAGGATCGAACGCCATGAGCGCCGGTATCCGAACGATGCCCTTTGGTCCGAGGGCTGGTACAAAAACGGTGAGCTGGACGGGATATACAAGGAGTATTACGCCGACGGAAGGCTCAAAGGGACATGGCACTTTGCCTCCGGTCGGCTCCACGGACCCTTCGTCACGTATTATCCCGACGGGACTCTCGAGAGCGAGGGGGTCTTTATGGCGCCGCCGCGGAAAGGGCTTTGGAACGGCGGGCTCCGGCGTGAGGAGAAGCTGTACGGGCTGGAAGAAAAGAGGGGACGCAAACACGGGGAATACAAGACCTATTTCCCGAACGGGCAGCTGAAAAGCCGCCAAAGCTTCACAACGGGAAGCCGGGAAGGGCCGTCTCTCGAATATTATGACAACGGGACGCTGTTTCGCGAAACCCATTACAAGGACGACCGGGCCGTCGGTGTCGTCAAAACATTTTATCCGACCGGTGAATTGAAGATGACCGAGACCTACGCGAACGGCCGCAAGAACGGCGTCAGCCGCCGTTATTATCAAAGCGGGGAGTGGCAAAACGTCTGGAAATACGACAACGGCCAGCTCCAAGGGGAGTCCAAAGAATACTTCGAGGACGGAACGATCCGCAGGAGGGAAAACTACTGGAACGGGAGTCTGTACGGCTGGGTGGAGACGTTCCGCCCGGACGGCAGCCTCAAGGCCAAGGGCTATTACCGCAAGGGAAAACTGAACGGCAAGAGCGAGATCTATCATGAAAACGGGCACTTGGCCGCTGTGGCCGAATTCAAGGACGACGCCCTGCACGGAATGGTCCAGGAGTTTGATGAGCAGGGCCGGCTTGTCCGTTCTTGCAGTTACCGGCACAACATGAAAGACGGGCCGGCGAAAGAATTCGATGCCGAGGGTAACCTTCAAGGCATGACGATGTATAAAAACGGCAGGGCCGTAAAGGACGGCGGCGACGACACGCTGACCCGCCCGTAAAGAGCCGGAAGGTTCCAGGGAAGACGGCTTCAATATTGACAGGGCCGGCGGCCGCTGGTACATGACCGGCAACGCCGGCGGAGAAAGCCGTTTGGGCGCGGGGAGGCGCCGACAGCAAACGATGCGCATGGCGGTTACAGGATCGACGGGATTGATCGGGACGGAGATCGTCTCGTATTTTACCTCCCAGGGCCACGAAGTGTCGAGGATCGTGAGGCCGGGCACGCGGGTGAATGATGCCCTGCCGAGGATCCACTGGGATGTCGACCGCCAGGAGATCGAGGCCGGAAAACTGGAAGGCCTGGATATCGTCATCCACCTGGCCGGCGCGGGTCTCGCGGCGGCCCAGTGGACGCCCCACTACAAGGACGTCATTCGAGAAAGCCGCGCCAGGGGGACGGTGCTCATCAGCGATACCGTCGCCTCTCTTCAGCGCCCGCCGAAAGTATTTTTCTCCGCGTCCGCCGTCGGTTATTACGGATCGGCGGATTACGATGAGGTCGTTGATGAAACGCATCCGATGGGCTCCGGATTCCTTCCGGAGGTCTGCGACTTATGGGAGAAGGGCACCGAATCGGCAAGGGTCAGGGGATTGCGCACGGTCATCATGCGCTTCGGCGCGGTCCTGAGCCGGCGCGGAGGACTCCTTGCGAGAATACTCCCGCTATTCCGTCTGGGGCTCGGCGGGAAGGCCGGATCGGGCAAACAGCCGATGAGCTGGATCACGCTCGCGGAGATCCCCTGTATCATCGAGTTCATCTTGGCCAACGAGCATATCAGCGGACCGGTGAACTGTGTGGCGCCCGAATGCGTGACAAACGGGGAGTTCGCGAAGATCCTTGGCGGCATGCTTCACCGTCCCGCGCTTTTTGCCGTCCCCGCGTTCGTGGTGGAATCCGTCTGCGGCGAGGAAATGGCCCGCGAGATGGTACTGAACGGCGCGCGGGTCGTGCCGCGTTACCTTAAGGATTCGGGATATGCATTTCTGGGGCCGGCGATCAGGGTCGGGCTGGCCAAGGCCCTGTACGGTTAAACCGGCGACGCTCGCCTTATGATCCGCGAACACACGCAACACATCGCGCTTTTGTCGGTACGGCTGCGCATCCCGCAGGCGCAGTCGCTGAAATCGAAACGCATGGTGACCCGGAGCATCAAGGACCGGATCCGTTCCCGGTTCAATGTTTCGGTGGCCGAGCTCGACGGTCAGGACAAGTGGCAGTGGGCCACGTTCGATTTCGCCATGATCGGCAACGACCGCGCGTACCTAGACCGGTGCATGCAGAACATCCTCTCGTTGATGGAGGCCAACCGCAACGTCGAGGTCATCGAACACGAGCTGGAATTCATCTGATCCGAAACACCGCCCGCGAAAAAATGAAGAAGAATTTCCAAAAACCGATATCACTACGGATCCGTCTGTGGTAAAATACCACCGATTGATGACGCGCGAACCTGTTTAATAGTTTTAAAAAGAGTTATTTCCCCCCATGTCCTATGTCGTCCTAGCCAGAAAGTACCGTCCTCAAACATTTGATGAAATCGTCGGGCAGAGCCATATCACCGAGACCCTGAAAAGGGCCGTGGACAGGGACAGGCTGTCGCACGCTTATCTCTTCTGCGGGCCGCGCGGCATCGGAAAGACATCGTGCGCCCGCATCCTGGCTAAATCCCTGAACTGTGAAAAGGGGCCGACCCTCAAGCCCTGCGGGCGTTGCCATTCCTGCAAGGAGATAGCCAGGGGCAGCAGTTTCGACGTCATCGAGATAGATGGGGCGTCGAACCGCGGCATCGACGAGGTGCGTACACTGAGGGAGAACGTCAAGTTCGCGCCGGGCTACGGCAAGTACAAGATTTATATTGTCGACGAGGTGCACATGCTCACCCCGGAGGCCTTTAACGCCCTTTTGAAGACCCTGGAGGAACCCCCCGACCACGTGAAGTTCGTCTTCGCCACCACCGAGCCGCAGAAACTGCCCGCGACGATCATCTCGCGCTGCCAGAGGTTCGATTTCAAACGTCTTTCGGTCAACAGCATCATTCAAACGCTGGGCCCGGTGGCCAGGGAGGAAAAGTTGAAGGTTTCCAGGGAGGCGCTTCTCGCCATAGCCCGGGCCGCGTCGGGCAGCATGCGCGACGCGTTAAGCATCCTCGACCAGGCCGGAAGTCTCTCCGGGAACACCGTAGGTGTCGAGTCCGTCACCGGTATGCTCGGCATCGTGGAGACACAACTACTGTTCAGGATGTCCGGTCATCTGGCTGCCGGCGATGCCGCGCCGGCGCTTGAGGCCCTTGATGAGGTCATCGAAAAAGGCAAAGACGTGCGGCAGCTGAACAAGGACCTGATTGAACATTATCGCAATCTTATGGTCCTGGGCGTCGGCGGTGCCGCGCTGAGCAGGCTGGTGGATTACCCGGTCGCCGTGAAGGAACAGTATCTGGAGCAGGCCGGGCTCCTTAGCACGGCGCAGATCCTGAAGACCATTGATTTATTGATCGAGGCCCAGGAGACGGCGCGGATAACCCAGTCATGGCGCATTCCCCTCGAGATTGCCTTTATGAAGGCCACGACGGCTGTGTCGGGACAACCCGTAAAAAAAAAGGACGCGCCCGTTAAGATGTCCCCTGGACAATGCGCAGAGGGCGAGGGTTTTTCGCCGGTGCAGGTTTTGAGCAGTCAAAAAAAGCGGGTGGATCTGTCCGGGGCTTCTCCCGACGGACAGGAATCCGGGCGTTCGGAAGACGACGATCTGACCCTGGGTTCGGAGGCCGAACAACTGATGGCCGAGACCATCCGGCTGGATCTCGCGCAGATCAAGAAGTCCTGGAACGCCCTGACCTACGCCGTCAGCCGGGAAAAGATGTCCCTGGCCACCCTGCTCCAGGAAGGCTGCCCCTATCGGCTGGACGAAGACAGGCTGACCGTAAGCTTCCCCCAAACGGCCGCCTTCCATAAGGAGACCCTTGAGGAAGAGCCTAACCGCAGGCTGGTCGAAAGGATCCTGTCCGAACGGCTGCGTGTCCCCATCGTTCTTCAGCTCAAGCTGGCCGAGGACCACGCCCCGCCGGACAACGACACGTTCATCAAAGAAACCCTGGAGACATTCAAGGGGAAAATTATCAACCAGTGGCATAGGGAATAGATGGCGGGTGAGGCAGGGCAGAGGGCTTTGAGCTGAGGGCTTGCAGAGAAGATTCAACAAATGATTTCTCTTAATACTTAATATGAACCGCTCAAACCTGAACGCTGACAGTTCAACTCGGAATACTCACCGCTGACGTCTAAGAGCGAATAACCGAATTCATGGCCTACCCGAGGACAATCGAAGATCTCATCGCGAAGATGATGAAACTGCCCGGGATCGGACGACGCAGCGCCGAGAGGATCGTGTTCTGGCTTCTGGACAACCCGGAAGAAGACGTGCGCGCCCTCAGCGACGACATCCGCAGGCTCAAAGAGACCCTGTGCTTTTGCCGTATCTGCAATAACCTCAGCGAAACGGAGGTCTGCCTGCTGTGCAGCGACGCGTCCCGGGACGAGAAGACGATCTGTGTGGTGGAAAATCCCAAGGACCTGATCGCGATTGAAAAGACAGGGTCTTACCGCGGTCTGTACCATGTCCTGCTGGGCACGATCAATCCCGGCGAAGGCCGCGGCCCCGAGGACCTCAAGATCCAGCAGCTGCTGAACCGCGTGAGGACGGAAGACGTCCGCGAGGTGGTCGTGGCCACCGACGCTGACACCGAGGGGGAGACGACCGCGCTTTACCTCATCCAGGAACTGAAGAAGGCCGGGGCGCGGGTGAGCCGAATCGGTGTCGGCATCCCCATGGGCAGTTCCGTGGAATACGCGGACCTTTCCACGCTCAGCATGTCCATGAATTCAAGGCGCTTCGTCGAGGACCGCTAGGTCCCGTCCGGAACCCTCCTCCTGAAAATGCCGATGCGCATCCCGTCCATAACCGGATTCGTGTACCGGAACACCGCCGTAAAGTCCCTTTCCAGAGCCTTAAAAAAGGCGTCTTTCCTCTCCTCGC
Organism: uncultured Planctomycetales bacterium; assembly: GCA_964428315.1. Lineage (GTDB taxonomy): Bacteria > Omnitrophota > Gorgyraeia > Zapsychrales > CAYRXT01 > CAYRXT01. Next base: position 9,984 of record CAYRXT010000044.1, on the reverse strand, counting down.
AGACTAGATCCCCCGCGGGCCGGCATTTGAGCGTCAGGCCGTTGTAGAAAACCCAGTCGGCCCTCTCAAGATTGTCCTTCAATTCGGCGAACTTACGCGCGTTGACCACAGGGTAATACATCAGCATGTCCGCCTTTAGCCCGGAATAGACGACCATCGAGGGATCGCTGATCCAGATTAATCCATTTATCGAATCTTCGTTGGCCGTGATGTACTGCTGGAAGATGTCCGGCGGACGCTCTGCGAAACGGATATCCGAAAGACGCGGGAACTGCAAAAGAAGGCACACAAGAAAGATAACCGCGAGGAGACCGGGCGCCCGGCGCAACCTCGGCTGAAGCCGCGAGACAAGGACAAAAATCCCGTTGGCCGTCGAGAGATACAGATAGGGAAGGGAGGCGATGCTGAAGCGCAGGATGTCGGTGGGGAGTTTGGCAATCGCAAGGACGGCCGCCAGGCCGGTCATCCAGATGATCCGGCGGTCAGCGCGCGAGCGCTTTTTGAAGGAAAAGAGCCCGGCCGGAAAAAAGATAAAAAAGAGGCTTTCTCGCGTGATGAGGACCCCGAGGGTTTCGGCCAGACCCGCGATCAGGGACGTCTCATCCTGCCGGTAGACGTCCATCCCCTCATAAAACGGTTTGAGGACATGACCGTAGAGGACGTGGAACGTCAGGAGAAACAGGGCGCCGGCCAGCGCCGCGCCCAGTATCCAGCGGCCGAATCCCGGAAGTTTCCGACGCCTGTCATCGGCAAGTATCTGCCGGAACCCGGTGAACGCCGCCGGTATCGCCTGGATGAATTTTGTGTGGAAGGCCAGCAGGCACGACAGCCCCGAAAGGAAAGGGCGGCCGGCCAGGCTGAGCCAGAATCCCAGGAGGCCGAAGAATGACGCGGGGACGCCCGGGTAGAGGCAGTTGCCGCCGATAAAAAAAGAGGGAGAGACCGCGAGAAAGAGGCCCGCAAGCAGGGCCGTCTTCTTGTCGAAGAGGCGCAGCCCGATGAGATAGACCAGAAAGATATTGCCGAGCGAGAAAAACACCTGAAGAATACGTCCCCACAAGATTGGCTCGAGCCCGATCTTCCAGAGGCTCCCCAGCCCGAGGGGCCAGGCGAGAGGACGGAAAGGCTCAATGAGGCCGATCTGGCCGCCGGAGAAAAGATATTTCCCCATGAGGATATAGACCGAGGAATCCCACAGGGGCGGGCGGATCAAGCTGTAACGGCCGCGGATGACAAGCGCGAAGACGACCACGGCGGTGATCCCGCCGTACTGCCTGAAGTGAGATTTAAAGCGGGCCACGTTCATAGATTTTGACCGCCGGAATCCTTATTTTTGATTTTTCCCGTTCAGGATACACCTCGGCCGTGATGACCTTGATCAGCCGCAGGCCGAGGTCGCGGAAATAGATGTCCGTCCGGTGTTTTCGGCTGAAAGGCTCGAGGTCCGAAGAGACCGATTCGCTCCAGATGTCGACCACAACCAGAACGCGGCCCGCATGCGACCGAAGCAGAGATTCGAAGTCTTTGTTGCGGCGGGGAAGCGGGACGATGCGCCCGCCGAGCTCCCGGTAATTCATTCCGCTGAAATAACGGATGGGCCGGTGGTTCTGAGCGATGATAAGGGTATCCGACAAGGCCTCGCGTTCTCTTATCCATCGACCGGTTTCCTTCAGCCCCGTGCTTGTCGAGAAACTGATATCCATAAGCTTCACCGTGCGTGGAAGCAGGATCCAGAAAGAGAAGACCGTCAGCCCCAGAACGAGCAGGCGCGCCATCCGTCGAGAGCGGCCGCTTTTGAAAAACGCCAGTATCATCCCGTTCAGACCGATACCGGTTACGACCAGGACAGCCGGGAGAAGCGGAAGGGCGTAACGGAGGATCTTGACCGCGGGCGTGGAAACGGACACGAAGGTCACCGCCAGGTATCCCAGCAGAAGATGCTTGCGGCCGTCGCCGCTTTTGGCTAGGCAGTATATTCCGTAAAAGAACAGGGGGATCAGGTGCGGAAGGCCGAGGATGTTGTGAAGGTTCAGGAGATAGTAGTAAAAGGGGCCAGGCCGTTCCCCGCCGGTGAGCATTTCCTGAACGTCCGGCAGGACGCTGCCCGTGGCAAGGAATTTGGCCAGATAGTAGAGAAATACAAAGGCCAGGACGACGCCCAGGGTCCGGACCGTCCTTTTCGGAGGCATCCTGTTGACCAGATAATAAAAGAGAAGGAAGGGGATGACGATCAGGCCGGTCCATTTCAGAAAGAAGATCGCCGCGGCGCACAAGCCGACGACGGCATCCCGCCGGCCTTGTCCGGCCGGTCTCCGCGAGGCCAAAAGCCATAGCAGGAGAATGAACAGGACGGTCTGCGGCACGTCATTATGGATAAGGACACTGTTGATGAGGTAGAGATAGTTGAATCCCAGTGCGGCCGCGACGAAAAGGCCGACGAACCGGTTCGCGCACCGCGCACCCAGAAGGTAAATCATCACTATACCCGCCAGGCTGATGAGAAGGACCGTCAAACGGTCGGAGAGATTCTCCGGAAACACTATCCGCCCGGCGCTTAAGATTAGAGGGAAAAGAGGCGGGTGGTATTCTATGATTTCCCGCGAGAAGACCAGCGTTGGATCCTCGAGCAGGCGCCGGGCGCTCCAGGCATAAAGGGCCTCGTCGGCGCCCAGGGCGGCGGAATCGATATAGGGAAGGCGCGCGACACAGGCGGAAACAAGCAAAACGGCCAGTAAGACAAGGGCCGTTGCCCGGGAGATGGCGATGTCTCCGTGCAGGCTCACGGTTTGCCCTCCGGGGCCTTTTCAAAGAGATAAACCGCGGGTGTCTGTCCACCCCGCCCGTCACTGTCCGCGGTATCGACCTCTATGCGTTCCGCGAGACGGAACCCCATTTGTCTCATCATGGCGATGACCTGATCCGTGACGGGATAAAGCCATTCAGGGCGGCCGGCGGGTTCCCATGCATCCACTTCCACGATGACCGTGCCCGTTGCTCCGGAAAGCCATTGCTTGAAGCTCGCCTTGTCCGGAGGGAGACGTTTGATGTCTCCGTTGAGTCCTGAATAATAGCGGACAATGCGCGGCGAGGACGCCGCGACAAGCGTGTCCGGGCCGGCGTTGTTTTTGATCCATTCGCCGGCTGAGGAGAGCCCCCGGAAGCCCGCGTTCTGCCGGATGAGATAGGCGCTGGTTTTGGGATAAAGGAAGGCGAAGGTCGCAAGGAGGATGACGATCGCCCCCCTTTTGAAAACGGCGTTAAGAGAAGATTTTTTGAACAGGATATCCGCGAGACCGTAAACTCCGGCGCTGGTGATCAAGACCGCGGGCGGCAGAAAAAGCAGGCTGTAGCGGAGGGCCTTTTCCCGCGCCAGGGAGACCGCGACGAACATGACGAAAAACCAGACCAGGATGCCGCGTTGGATCCGGCCGCCCTCCCGGAGAAGGAGCAATATCCCAATAAGAAAAAAAGGGACGAGATAGGGGATCATCAGGACATTGTGCAGGCGCGTCAGGTAATACCACGGCGGCCCGGCGAGATAGAGGCCTTTCAGGGCGGAGACCTCGGGAAGGGGATGTCCGGTTCGGAAGAAATGCCAAAACAAAAGACAAAGGAAGATCCCGGCCATCGCCGCCAGTGGCCGCGCCGCGTTTTTGCGCCGTTCAGGGGTTGTCTGCCGACCGCCGGGTAAAAGCGAGAGACACAGGAAGAGCGGGATCACAAGGGCCCCGGACCATTTGAGGAGGATCGACGCACAGCCCGCCGCCGTGAGGAGCGTGTCCCGCTTGGATGACGGATTCTCACCCCGCCGGATCCAGCACAAGACAAAGGCCATGAACACGACCGAGAGCGGTCCGTCGATCAGGATGCGCGGCGCCATGGAGGTGTAGAGATAATGGAAGGCGAGGATGACGGCGGCGAAGACCCCGGTCCATTCGTCCTTGAGGAGCCTGCCGATACGGTGGATCAGCAGGACTCCCGCAAGATTGATAAGGGCATTGAGCGCCCGCATGGCTGTTTCGGCGTGCGCCGTCCAGTGGAGGGGCGCCAGGAGCAGGGGGTAAAGCGGCGGATGGTATTCAAGGATATCCTTTGAGAAAAGAAAGCCGGGATCAAACGCGACGCGGCGCGCGTACCACGCGTAAAGCGCCTCGTCGGGCCAGAGCGGATAAGACAACACAAACTTCAGACGGATGAAAAAGGCCGCCGCCGAAGTCATGACCAGGACCGCAATGAGTGTTGTTCGCGCCGTGTCTCTGTCCATGCTCAGGGTTTATCTTACCATGAAATGCGGGATCAATGAATCGCGATTCGCGAATTAATTGCCCGCATGAGGACGGGCCGTGCCCGAGGAATGACGGGCGCGAGACAACGGACGAGGGGCGGGCTCAGGGTTTCGGGTCGAGTCTGACGCGGTATCTTTTTCCGTTTTTGTTCATGAATCCGAAAAATTCTTCGAGCGGCATGGGACGCGGCATGAAATGCCGCGGTTTGATCTTCTTCTGCAGGTCTTCATGATATTTGATGAAAGATCCCAGGTCATGGGGGAATTTCTTTTCATCGACGCCGATAAACGCCCCGGACTTCTTGGCGCGCTTCAAAAGGGATTTCCACCGGCGGATCGGGATACATCCCACCCCTTCCACGGCGTTGGACATGAGCATGAGATAGATGTCGTCATAACGTCCCGCGCTGTTCATGTAGGACTCCACCGCCTCCAGCGACCGGGATGTGTTAAAGGCCATCCAGAAAGGGACCGAACCGGTCCTGGCGGCCCAGTAGGGTTCTATCATGGCGAAACATTCAACCAATAGTCTCTTGTCGGTGATGCCGTTGTTTTTGTACCAATAACGGCTGAGGTCGGCCGCGAGGGGGCTGAGGTCGCGCGGGTTATCAAACCGGATCCTCTTAACCCGGAAACCGTTCTTTCGGGCGAATTTTCTGATGTCTTTGGTCAGCTCAGGATCGTATCCCCACTCGGCTTCGGGCACGTCACGAAGCGGCCGGGGGATATCCCACTTCTTTCTTTCCGCATTCTGGTCCTTGAGGAATTTTTCGATGCGGCGGCTGCCCTCGGCGTATTCTCCGCCGTCCACGTCGCCCAGTCCCCCGGTCTGGAAATAGTGGTCACGGCTCATCTGGGCGGCCGGCCACTTGAACGAACAGTCGGAAATGAACAGGGTGCCGCCCGGGACCAGCGCGCGCCGGATATAGTCTTCAAGATAGGGGCCGAGTTTAAGCCTTTTGACGCGGAAGTAGCCCATATTGGCCACCATGATCCTGTCCTGGATGGGATCGTGCATTTGATAAACGCGCATATAGGAAATTTTGCCGCGAATTATCTCCGCGGCCTTTTTGCCCCATTCGGCGTCCCGGATGAGTTCGTCCGGATCCATTTTACGCGCGACGGCCAGGAGGATGGTCTGAGGGATCCAGGGGATGCCCAGGGCCGCGCAGACATGGATCAGCGCTCCGTTCGAGGATCCGATGGCGACGGCCGGGCATTTCTTTTCGGGATAAGACCCGGTAATCCACCGGCTGATATATTCTTCGCTGACGCGGCGCAGGCGCCGAAGGCTCAGGCTCTCCGAGAGGCCGCTTAAACGGTAGATGGATTCCCGTAGGGCCTCCGGCGTGATGTTCATGAGGTCGCCGATCATCTTGGGCAGGCGTGTGGGGGATCCGACGCCCTCTTCACTGCCTGACAGATAATTGCCCAGCGAGAAGAGCATCGAAGAGGACGAGTCGAATGTCGGGATGAACTGGGTTTCCCGGCTTGTTGCGTTCGTGTTTTGTGGCATCAGGATGGTCTCATTTGTTCAGACGCGTCGAAACGGGTTTCGGCCTGACGCGGCACGGGCCCGGGTTGGCCGGCCCGAATTTTATCCGACTTCGCAGAATCCCACGGCTTTTAGCCGTGGATGAATGCGGACTAAAAGCCGTGGCGCTTCGTCGGATTGCGCCTGAATATTTACGAAGTCGGATAAGAGAAGGACCACGGGCTTGCCCGCGGGGCTCCATTTCTCTTTCTGGTTGGGGGAAAAGAGGGACTGAACAGAGACGGACCGGCACCATATCCCCGTCCGTGACCCGGTGCGTTCCCGTTCCCCGTCCCCTAACCCGTTTCAATAAAATGAACGGCGTCGATCAGGGAAATATAATCGTCCAGGTCCCCTCCCGATAAACAGCACTCGATGACCTTTCTGCCTTTCGGCTTTAATTCCGGCTTAAGGAATGTTTTCAGCTGCTTGTGAAAAAAGTCTGTCAAAATGCCCGAGCCGGCGTCATAAGCCTCCTCGCCGACTTCAGGCTGTTTTTCAACCCTCAGAAAACCTCCCCCGATCGTCTGGCCTTCGACCATCATGGTTTTGAGCGCGTACCCGAGCAGCGGACAGCGCGCCGGAAGGAGCTGGCTGGCGGAAAACTTCGCTTCTCCCCGGCGGGCCAGATACTCGCGGGTGATCCATTGAGGCATAAACCCGACTTTCCAGGCTCCGATGTGCTGGTTGGGGCAGAGGATATGGCGCACCCGGGTATTTTCGACAAACTGGTCGAGCAGGAGGTTCGCCTGATCAACAAAACTTCCCGGGGCAAAAGGACCGTAGGAACCAACCCCTTCGGAGCTCATGCCGTCGGTATTAACGATACTCGGGTTATCGTGTCCCCTGGGCGCGACCAGCCTCCACAGCCACGCCAGCGCCGGAGGAAGCAGATGGAACATGCCTAAGATCCCGTAACTCGGATGCTGTCTGGTGCAGGGCGGGGTCCTGACGCCGAAACTCCGCACGTCGACCCCTACGGGTTTGTCGACGACCCCCGGAACGATGTCGCGGGGGATGATGACCCGCGGATTGGGACACCTTTTGGCCGGGGCATCCTCGATATGCTCCCAGATGAGAGCTGTGCTCCCTGGAGCCGCATCAATATTTAGGAAAAGAAGAGGATGGGAGGGCCTGACCGTTATGCCCTCCAGGTCCGGGTCGGTCCCGTAGCGCGTGATCTGGTTGATGCGTATAAACCAGGCGTTTTCGGCGTCGATGAGATGCAGTTTTCCGTCGTTTTTCTGCAGCGACTTCATGCATAACGCCATATCGTCATTGACCGGATTCAAATGACACGCCCGGGGCAAAACGACGTACTGTTTTTCGCCGTTCAGCAGGTTCGTCCCCAGCAAAAGCCTTCCGTCGTGTTCGCGGTGGATGCTTTCGAGCATTTCACTTTTCCCGCCGCCGCTGGCGCCTTCATGCATGATAAGGACCCTGTTGTCGTAGGGGGTGACGACTTCCACCGTCGAGCAATGGGCCGTTATCCAGTTTTCCTGCTCGCCAAGGTTGATCAACATCCCGTAAACCCCCTTCTTGGCGCTGGGGCCCGGATAGAGATTGTAACTGAACATCTCGTAGAGATCACGCCCTCTGTTATGGACAACGACCTGTTTCCCGTCAAAACGCGTATGCCGGAAGGGCGGGGCCACGTAGATAACTGCCTTGGGGGAAAAATCATCCTTGATTTTATCCGGAGGAAGGATGCCCTGCAGAAGAGCGAGGCCCAGCGCGAAAAATCCGGCGTTCGCCGGGGCTACAACCAGGCTGTCGATCCCGCTTTCGGGTGAACCCGCGACAAAAAAATAGACCGCGAGTTCCTGCCGCTTGAGCCATTCGAACGTCTCGTGCCGCAGGCTGTTGAAATCATAACCGAAACGTTCCTTAAAACGTTTTTTATCGGTGGGCAGATGGTCCGCGATCACCATGCAATCCGGATCCCGCCGGCGCATGTAAGCCTCTAAATAATTCGCGGCGACACCGTTGCGGACCCGGCAGACCCTGGCTTCAACAATCCGCCCTTTGTCGGGGATATCATAGACGACGTCGTGCCATCCGCCGTAAGCATCACGGCAGGCCAGTTCCACCAAATCAGGTAATCCTTCGGCGACACGATACCCCGGACAGGCGTTCAGGATATCCAACACGTCTTCAGGTAAATGCAGTCTGCCAATATCTATCATGCGCGCTTTCCCTTTCTTTTTCGTAATGCGTCCCGTTGTAACGTCCGGCGGAGCGGGCCCGGCGTGTTTTCCTCGGTTCCCCCGGATCCTATCAGGCGCTCATTTCGAAATCTTTCAAAAGCGTGACAATTTCAATGCGCTCATCGGTCTTGACGTCAAAACTGGAATGGATATCAACCACGTCGGTCTTCGTCAGCTTTTTGATCAACGCCTCCAGCAGGGGGGCGGCGTCCGCGAAAATTTTATCCTTCAGTTCCTTGATCGTTTTTGCCCCGTCATGGGACCGGGATAGATTCCTTTCCGCCGGAGGCGAAATGCCCTGGAGCCGGATAATGATGGTGTCGCGCAGGATCTGGGTCCTCACGGTTTTGGGCCGTTCACCGACATGCCTTACCATAAAACGTTTCATGGCCCGGCTGATCCTTTCCTCCAGACCGCGTGTGTCTTCGACGCCCATTTCATTCATCCTTTGTGATCATCGCCAGCGCCTGAAGGTATTTTTCCGTCGTTTTTTGGATAATGTCATCCGGCAGTTCCGGACCGGGGTACGTCTTGTCCCAGTCCAGGGTCTCGAGATAATCCCGCACATACTGCTTGTCAAAACTCGGCTGGGGCTTCCCGGGCGAATACCGGTCTTTGGGCCAAAACCGGCTCGAGTCGGGTGTCAGGACTTCATCGATTAACATGAGGTCCGGGCCGTCGGGCGTTGTCCCGAACTCAAACTTGGTATCGGCAATGATGATCCCCCTTGATTCCGCGTACGCGCTGGCTTTATTATAAATGCCGAGGCTGACGTCCCTGATCCGGCGAGCGAGTTTTTTTCCGGCCTTTCGTTCGACGTAATCAAAGGAAACATTCATGTCATGCCCCTGTTCTTCCTTTGTGGAAGGGGTGAACATCGGGGCGGGGAGCTTCATGGACTCTTTTAATCCTTGCGGCATTTTTTCGCCGCAGACCGTTTGATCCTTGCGGTACTCTTTCCAGGCTGAACCGGATAGATATCCCCTGACGATGCATTCAAAAGGAAGGGGGTCGGCCTTTTGGACTATCATGGAACGCCCTTTCAATTCCGGATGGTTCTTCAATTCCGGCGGGAAATCATCAAAATCACTGGTGATCAGGTGGTTTGGGATAATCTCCCTAAGAAAGGCGAACCAAAAGGTCGACAGTCGGGTCAAGACTTCGCCCTTTCGTGGGATGAAAGACGGCAGAACGACATCAAAACAGGAGATCCTGTCTGAGGCCACCAAAAGGAGTTTGTCCCCCAGGCTGTATATATCGCGGACCTTGCCGCTCTTTTCGAAACGCAGCCCATCGAGCTGAACTTTTCCGGGATGTTCCTGGTTCATCTTTCGTCTCCTTTCAAAAAAAGCCGACACCTGCTCCGCCACGCGCCGTGGCTGAAAATGATGTCGGCTTACCCGGCAACAGCCGCGTTTCGGCGCGGCCCTTGCCTAGTCTTCCACGATTGCTTTCCGGAAGAATACTAACAGAAATCTCCTAATGGTCAAAATGTTTTTCAAAATCTTTATCCAAAGTGAAAATGATAACCCGTTCCCCGCTCTTGGTGCTTATGTCCGAATGGAGGCTCTGTATCTTGCAGCCGGTGATATCAAACACGATGTTTTCGAGGAGCACCCAGGCGCCCTCCAGAAGGTTCACCCTTGTTTTTTTAATGAGGTCAGACCCGTCTGGTGTTTTGGCCAACTGCTCTTCCGCGGGAGTCAGAACCCCTTTAAGACGGACAAAGATGATATCTTCAATAATGTACGTCTTGGTCTCCTTGGGGCCCCGGCCCATGTACTCCTTTTCGAACTTGATTATGGCTTCGCTGATCTCGGCCTCGATTTGCCCTTTGGTCTTTTTCTTCATAATGAAAGATATTGTAGCACCGTTTTTCAATAATGCAAAACCGCAAAAATGGGAGTCTGTGTCAAGTTCTTGTGGGTAGTTTTATTCTGGAGTCGAAAAAGTGTCTA
>CAYRXT010000043.1:0-18151 GCA_964428315.1 uncultured Planctomycetales bacterium | reverse complement strand
TATGATGATTCTCAAAAGGTTTATATCGTCGTGAATTTATGGGATAACTTCTAACGTCTGCCATGTCCGAGAGCATTGAATTTATTGAAATCTACCGGACCCAGAGCGCCTCGGAGATTGCCTTTATCGAATCTCTTCTGATATCCTGCGATATCCCTTATTTCATTGAAAACGACAATGTCTCGCGTATGTCGTTGGCGGGCGGTGTACCATTTAAGGTGCGTGTGCACGAAGACAGGGAAAGAGAGGCGCGGGAGATTTTAAGAGAAGTGATTAAGCCGTTAACCGGTTCCACCTCGTAGGTGGAACCGGTTTGCCAGGAAAGGAGGCATGATGGAAGCGATCATAGGACTTGTCGGGGTTTTGGTCTGGTTTGGCTTTCTGGCCCTTGCAGTCGTTTGTTTCTGGAGGATATTCCGTAAAGCCGGATTCCACGGCGCCTGGGGGTTTTTGGCTTTGGTGCCTTTTGTCAATTTTTTGGCCCTGCTTTATTTGGCCTTTGCCCAGTGGCCTGTCCATAAGGAATTGAAGGACGGCGCACTGCCGCGGCCGAAACCGGTCGGCAAGGGATGGATCGTTATCGTGTGCATGGTCGGAGTTTTTCTGATTATGGCCTTGATGGCCGCCATTGCCATACCCAATCTCTTACGGGCCCGCCTATCGGCCAACGAGGCCTTGGCCCAAAGCACCGTAAAAACGGTGGCCGGCGCCGCGGAACAATACGCCCTGACCCATGACGGCGTCTACCCGCAGAGCGAATACTATTTGACCACGACCAATCCTCCATATCTGAAGGAGACTCGGCTCGGAAAGACAGTGGCCGGATACAGATTGTCCGGTGATTTTTCCTTTGAAGGCTACACAATCATGGCGGAACCGGAAACTTGCGGAACAACCGGCACCAAGGTCTATATTCAGAGACACGGCCGGCCCATGGAAATCAAGGAATGCGCGCCCGGCCGGGGTAATGATTACGCGTCACCGGTGCCGGGTGCCGCTGCGCGAGGGGGTTCCGCTTATTCGGATTATTGATCATGAGTCATTGCCCCCCTGTTCCACCTCGTAGGTGGAACAGGTCAACAGGATACCGGATGGCGGTCTTCACGGTCTTCACCCTGGGCGTAATCCTTCGCGTCGCCGCCTCCTCGGGGGATTTCAGCATGGATGAGATCTGGTCATGGCATCTCGTCAACCGTGTCCACCATCCCCTGCACATCATCACCCGTCTCCCCCACGACAATAACCATATCCTCAATTCACTGTTTATGTACTCCATGGGCGGACAGGCATTCTGGCAGGTCTACAGGATCCCGTCGGTGATCGCGGGTGTGATGTCCTTAATCCTGGCCTTCCGTATCGGGCTGCGGGGAGGGAAAAGGCAGGCCTTATTCCTCTTGATCCTGCTGGGGCCTTCTTTTCTTGCGGTCTTTTATTCGGCAGAGGCCCGGGGATACGGCCTGTTGATGTTCTTTACCCTGGCGGCCTATGGGATCAGTCTGCGTGTTCTCGAGGAGCAGGACACGCGGCAGATGACCGTAGCCGGCCTGTGGGGATCTGTCGTGCTGGGCGTCTTGTCGCATCTGTCCTTCATCTATGTGTACGCAGGCATCCTGGTCTGGTCGCTTGATGTGATCTTAAGGTCCGGGGGATCCCGTCGGGAAAAAATCGTACAGCTTGCCCGCCTCCATCTTGTCCCCATGCTTTTTTTGGTCTGGCTGACGGCGGTTTTCATCTCTCCGATGAAAAGCGGCGGGGCCCCGGAAGCGGACATCCTCTCCGTCATCGGCCAAACGGCCGTTTATATTCTGGGATTAAAACAGGCCGGATGGTTCAGGGCGGCGGGAGGGATTATCCTGTTCATCGTGGGGGTGTCCGGTTTGTATCTGGTTCGGCGACACAAGGGATCCCGATGGCTGTTTTTCGCGACGGCGACCATCTGTGCGCCGGCCCTAAGCCTCTTGGTCTTTCCGGTCGACTGGCTGGCTATCCGGTATTTTCTTGTCAGCATCATCCTGTATTATTTTCTTGTCGCCCAATGGCTGGATGATCTCTTTGGGCGGACGCGGTTCGGCGCTTGGTCGGCGATCCTTATCTTAGGCCTCTATGTCATCGGACAGGCGGGTTTCTTCGCGAGCTATTTTCCCCGTCAAAAAGGACAGTTTGCCCGGACGGTGGCTTTTTTGGCCGATAAAACGCGGGGCCGCTCCGTGACAGTTGGAGGTCACCATGACTTTCGTAACGCCTTGGTGTTCAGATTTTATAAGAAAAGAACCGGAGGGGCGTCGCGGCTGCAGTATGTCCCTCACGGCCGGTGGAACGAGCGGGACCCGCAGTATTACCTTTTGGAGGACTTGCTTTCCCGCTATCGGTTCCGGACGATTGAGATTACAATAGAAGGCCGGCCATTTTATTTCCGCCATTTGAAGTCGTTTCCTTTCGGAGGACATCTGGCCGGATGGGATTGGCACGTGTATGAACGATTCAATCCCCTTCCTGACGATCAATGAAAACCGGTGGTAACCATCCAATAACGAAATCCTGGCTATGCGATTCATCACGCCGGTCATACAACAGGATCTGTTATCCTGGCTCGTTGAGAAGCCTTCTCTAATAATACGGAAGGATAAATTGCAATTAACCGCACCCCAAATGATTCGTGGTGACCGGCAATTGGATCAGTTTATAGATTCGTCCCTGGCGATTCTCGATCGCTTAATCCAGCTGGGGGAAAACAAAATTAATGGAGCCCCACGGGCAAGCCCGTGTTCCCTTTCCAAATTACCCCTTGCATAAACACTTGAACATTTCTCCGAAATTTTCTGCGTATGCTTCGAGGTTATCCGACTTCGTAAATCTTCAGGCGCAATCCGACGAAGCGCCACGGCCTTTAGTCCGCATTCATCCACGGCTAAAAGCCGTGGTATTCTGCGAAGTCGGATGAATTACTAATTTAATCAACATAATCAATTAAATTGTATTGACCCAAAAAGAAATATGCGTTACTCTTCTATTTAAATTCTTCCGATGGAGAGATCTCAGGGGAGCCAGAGATCCGGAGCAAAACGAGCAGGGAGGAGGCGAGGATGCAACAGCGGATAGCCGTTGTCACAGGGGGCAATAAAGGCATAGGGTTGGCGATATGCCGACAGCTGGCCCGAAAGGGTGTGCTGGTCATCTTGACCAGCCGCAACGAGGCCAACGGCATGGCGGTCGTCGAACAAATGGAAAAAGAAGAGCTCCCTGCGCGTTATCATAAACTGGATGTGACCCGGGCTGCCGATATCATCGAGCTCGGGCGGTTTTTGCGCAAGGAGTTCGGCGGCCGGTGCGACATCCTGGTCAACAACGCCGGAGTATTTTTGGATAAACGGGATCCCTACGACACTGCCGGAAAGCCGTTAAGCTTTTTCGAGACCGAGGTGCAGATGGTTCGGGAAACCATGGAGACGAACCTTTACGGGCCGTTTCTGCTCTGCCAGGAGATCGTGCCCATGATGAAAGAACACAATTACGGCCGGGTCGTGAATATGTCCAGTGGGCTCGGCCAGTTGTCCGGTATGAGTGGCGGATATGCCGGATACCGTATGTCCAAAACGGCCATCAATGCTCTGACCTGCCTTCTCGCCGCGGAAGTGAAAGAATACAACATCCAGGTCAACAGCGTCAATCCGGGTTGGGTGAGTACGGACATGGGAGGGCCCGGCGCCCCTCGGACGCCTGATGAAGGCGCCGACACTGTCGTCTGGCTGGCCATGATGAGTGATGACGGACCGCGGGGGAGATTCCTCAAAGACCGCCGAGAGATTGCATGGTGAATTTTTTCATGAGTCTGTATCTAAGGGATGCGGCGGGATAGTCTCCTTTGAACTGGACACAGCCAAGGTTCCCCTGAAGCGATTTTTCAGCAAGATGACGTTGTTCAATCTGGGCGAGTCGCTGGGAGGCGTCGAATCCCTGATCGAGCATCCCTGGTTGATGAGCCACTCTTCCATGGGGGAAGAAGCCCTGCGCAATTCGGGGATCACGCAGGAAACCGTCCGGGTCTCCACAGGTGTGGAAAATGTCAAGGACCTGATCGCCGAGTTGGATGCGGGGCTAAGCGGCTGATTGTTCCCGCCCGCTCATCGCCTTCCGCTTTTCTGTGGAAAACGGTCAGGGATTTTGTTAAGATACATCCATCATGAGGAAAAAAACCGGCCCGCTTCATTTCGCGATTTGGACATTGGTTTATGCGTTCATCGTTATTGGCAAGACGGGGAATCTCTGTGCTGCTCCGGCCTCCCTGGAAGAGATCGAACAGGCCGTCCTTCGGGATGAATTTGACCAGGCGAGAAACCTGGCCGAAGAGTATCTTCAAGAGGATATCCCGCCGGTGGAGCGGCGTCAGACGCTGTATTTTTTAGGCATCAGCCAGCTCAGACTGGGATTATACGATACGGCCAGGCAAACCTTCCGCCATGTTCTTGGCTCCCCCGACAAGGACGTCCTTTCCCAGAAGGCCTTTATCGGCGTGATCGACACCTTTATCCTGGAAGGCTCATATCAACAAGCCGTCCGGGACGCCGGGCTTTTTCTGGAGACCTTCCCCACGACGGACTATCGGCCTCTTGTTTACCTGAAATGCGCACGGGCATACTTAAAGACCGCCGAATGGATGACCGCCGAGAAATATCTCAAAAGAATCGTTGAAGAATACCCGGAAAGTCTGGAGGCCTTTACGGCCCGTCAGCTTATGAGGGAAAAGCATTTTTTTACGGTCCAGGTGGGGGCCTTTCTGGAACAGCGTCGAGCCGAGAAGCTTATGAAGGAACTGAGACAAAAAGGCGAATACGCCTACATTGTGGAAGCCGAAGATAAAGAAGGGCGCCGATTTTTCCGCGTACGCGTTGGAGAGTTCATCGAGTTGGAAGACGCCGAAAAGATGCAGATCAAATTGACCAGACAAGGTTATCCCACCCGAATCTATCCCTGATTCTATGCCTTTCCCGGATATCATTTTTGTTGTCGGACCGACGGGTGTCGGCAAGAGCGATGTCGCTGGTTATATGGCGGAGGAGATGAACGCGGAAATCATCTCCTGTGATGCCATGCAGGTCTACAAGGACGTTAACATCGCCAGCGGAAAGCCGTGTCCTACGCTGCTCAGACGCGTCAGGCATCATTTGATCGGCGAGATCCCTGTCGAAGAGGATTTCGATGTCGCGCGTTACAAGGAGCGGGCTGAGAAGGCGCTGGCCTTTATCCGCCAGAAAGGCAAGGTGCCCCTGGTGGTCGGAGGGACCGGACTTTACATGAGCGTCCTTTTGGACGGCCTCTTTGCCGGTTCGCCAAAGGACGAATCTCTTCGAAGGACTTTGGAAAGACTGGCGGAGCGCGAGGGAGGCAGATCCCTCCATCGGAGGTTGGCGGATGTCGATCCGGTTTCCGCGAAAAGGATCCACCCCCATGATTTGAAGAGGATCGTCCGCGCCTTGGAGGTTTTTGAGCTGGAGAAGCGGCCCATATCCGAGATCCAGAGAGAACGGAAAGGATGGGCCGACACGCATGTCTTCCGGATATTTGGTCTGGAGCGTCCGCGGGAAGAACTTTATGCGCGCATCAATGCGCGCGTGGAGGGCATGTTTCAGCAGGGCATTGTTAAGGAGATCAAAGAACTGGCCGGCCGGCGCTGGAGCCGAACCGCACGCGGCATCATTGGATTCAGAGAGATCAAGGCCTTCCTTGGAGGGGGCTGTACGCTTGATGAGGCAAAGGCCATGATCAAAACGAATTCCCGCCGGTACGCCAAGCGGCAACTGACCTGGCTGCGCCGCGATAAGCGTCTGGAGTGGGTGGCGATTCCCGGAGAAGAATCACCTCATCAAACCGCGAAGCGTTTGCGGGAGCGTCTTATGGAAGGCTGTTAGGCGGGGCTGAGTGCCTGCTGAACGCGGGTTCCTTAGGGGCACGCGGCGGGCATGTTATTCAAAAAACAAGAGCGGAAGAGTGTTTTTATCCCCGCGGGATTCCAGCGGGGGATACGCAGTCCGCCAGAAGAGAACAACCTATGGAAAAGGTCTTACTTGCCGTTGTTGATTTCCGTTCGAGAGACGGTTGGCCCGTTGATGAGATCGCCGCAGAGCTGTCCCAGCTGGTTGAATCGTGCGGTGGCAATATTATAGCCGAGGTTTTCTGCCGCGGAGACAAGCCGACGGCTCAATATCTGATCACGTCGGGAAAAGTTGAAGAGATTGCGGCCCGCTGTCAGGAAGAAGAGGTCGACACGGTTGTTTTCAGCACGGACCTCAAGGGGAGCCAGCAGCGAAACCTCGAAGCCAGGATCAACAAAAAGACGATTGACCGCACCCAACTGATACTGGACATCTTCGCCAGGCATGCCAAAAGCCAGGAGGGAAAGATGCAGGTCGAGCTGGCGCAACTGGAATATTTGCTTCCCCGCCTTGTGGGCAAAGGCATCGAGCTGTCCCGCCTCGGAGGAGGGATCGGGACTCTGGGCCCCGGGGAAACGAAATTGGAAGTCGACCGTCGGCGTATCGCCCAGCGGATCGCCAAACTCAAGAGGGGGCTGGACCATGTCTCCTGTACCCGGCAGTTAAAGAGAAAAAAGAGGAAGGATCAGCATGTCCCGACGGTTTCCCTGGTGGGATACACGAATGCTGGAAAATCCACCCTCCTGAACGCCTTGACAGGAGCCGGGCAGAGGATCCGTGACGGACTGTTTACGACTCTGGATCCTTTATCCCGTCAATATGTTTTACCCAACAGACAGACCGTGGTTGTTTCGGATACCGTCGGTTTCATGTATGAATTGCCGCATCATCTCATTGAAGCTTTTAAAGCGACATTGGAGGAAGTCCAGCAGTCCGACTTGCTCCTGCATGTGCTGGACGTCAGCCATCCTAAATTCCGCCATCTTTGCGACGCTGTATGGTCTGTTCTTAAAGAGCTCGACTGCCAAGAAAAGTCCGTCATTACGGTGTTTAACAAGATAGACAAGATAAATGACCGAACGGGTCTCCATAATTTGTTAAACGGCTTTCCCCATGCCGTCTTCATTTCAGCGAGAACAGGTGAGAATGTCGACATGCTGGCCGGGAAGATGGAAGAATTTTTGAACATGGCGGTCGAAGAGGTTGAAATCGACATCCCCATTAATCGTATGGATTTAATGGATCTCATTCACCGGAAAGGGCAAGTCATTTCGTCACAGTATAATCCTGAGAGCATTCACGTCAAGGCCCGTGTTCCTTTGAAAATCCTTTCGAAACTCGGTGTTTTTAGAAAATCCACTTCTCATCCTGCTTTTTAAAATCCCTCAAAAAAGTTAGCCAGGCTCAGGGCTTTCTCTTATAGTATTAATATATCGTCATCATACTAATATGCATTCCTGTGCCAAAAAAATATGGCCTATCATTTCAAAAGAAGACTGTCGGGATTATGGGTATTCATAGCCTTAGTACTATGCCAAGGTAAGGTGCAGGCTCAAGACATCACGGCACCCGAACAATCCGCCGTCGATGCGGAAAAGGCACAGATGTTAAGGGACAGGGCCGTCTCACTGGCCCGTCACGGGGCCCCGGCACAGGCCTTAGCCATGATCGAACAGGCCTATCGCGATTATCCCGACGATATCAATGTCCTGGCCGATTATCTGGTCATACTGGCGTGGAACGACCGTTTTTATGACGCGGTCACCTTTTATGAGGTTAACGCCTACAAGAACCTTCCAGACTATGTTTTGCCGGAAATCGCCCGCGCTTATCGTCTGACCGGCCAGCACCCCCAAGCCGTGACACTGTATGAGAAATACCAAAAGGCCCATCCCGACGACCAGGACGCCTTCTTGGGGCTTGTCTATGCGCTATGCGAATCAGGACAGAATATCCGTGCCCGGACACTTTTGCATAAAGAGATCGCGCGTTATCCGGAAAAGACGGAATACCGTCTCAGGATGGCGGATACTTATTGGAACGAAGGCGATCTCCGCGGGCTCTTCACCTATCTGGGGGGTCTAAACGAGAGATTCCATGACAAGGCCTTGGATTACGTTCAGACTATCGAGAATGATTTGAGCCAAGCCCAGAGAAAAGACATCCGCCGTCTTTTGAAAGACAAAACGGATTATCAGAGTTTTTCCTACATCGAAATTTATTTCCTGGTGCAGTGGCTGAAAGAGACGGAAGGCGAAGGACTGATGGAACAATTCAAAGACGGTTTAGACGTTGATTTTTCCAAATTCCCTCTGGAGATTCAGCTTGAGCTGGCCGGGCTTCATGCTCAAAGGGGGTTTAAAAAGGAGGCCGAGAAGCATTATCGTAAGATCCTCGAGCAGTATCCGGAAAACCAGCGGGCCGGGATGTGGATGGCGCGAAATTTTTATCAAAAGGAAGAATACGAGCAGGCATTGGAACTGACCGAACGTGTTCTGGACAACGAGCCCCGCCATATTGATGCTTTATTTCTCCGGGGGGAGATCTTTGAAATACAGGACGAATTTATCCGGGCTGTCCAGGTCTATGACCGTATCCAGCGGTACTATCCTGACAATCAGGCAGCGGTTGATCTCAAGAACAGGGCGCTTATGGATTTGGGAGCGAACAGTCTCGCGCTGGATAACCTGCAGGAACAGGATCAGCCCGATCCCGTTCTGCTGCAGAGGGCCAAGGGCAATCAGGCGATGCATGCCATCCGCTGGGAAGAGGCGCAGAAGGCCCTGGATATCCTTGAGGAAGAATCCGCCGTTTACTCATCGGAGTTGAAAGATGCCGGACGTGCCGCCGGAAAAACCCAGGACTCCCCTAAAGATAAATCCGGCGAGGTCAGCCGTGCCCTCGACCAATGGCAGAATGCCGGAGAGAAAACAGAACCGGAAACGAAGGCGCCGGAGGGAGAGATGGCCGATATCGTTCAAAAGATCGAGAAACACGCCGAGGCGGTAATCGAGCCTTTCCGCACTCAGCATTATTGGCGCACCCGGTGGGATAAGATACTGGCCCTCCGTCAGGAGAAACAGATGAAGGCGGTCATCCGGGAGTATGAGGCCATCCTGGACGAGGGAGCCGATATCCCGGCGTGGATTCACCAGGCCGCGGGTGACGCGTACCTCTATGAACAGAAACCGCAAAGGGCCCTTGAGCTCTATCAAATGGCCCTTCGCGATCAGCCGGAAGAGCATAATACCCGTATGGCCGTGTATCACGCCCTGGTCGAATTGGGACGGTTTAAAGAGGCCCACAAGGTTATCGATGCGCTCGACCGGGAAACGCCTGTCAGAGTGGTCGAACGGGGGATCTTGCAGGATAACTGGAAGAAGGCGGAGATCGCCTTCAACAAGGCCTGGTTGCTGCTCTATCAGGACCGCCAGGCTGAAGCGGAAAAGTATCTGAAGGGCATCATGAAGATATCGCCTTTTAATACCAACTTACGCACGGCCCTGGCGCAGACACATTATTATCGCGGCTGGCCGCGCAAGGCTCTCGAAGAATTCGAAGTGATTCACACCATGGATCCGGATAATGTGGTTGCCTTAAACGGCTACAGCATGGTTCTCAATGCCAATATGCAGGAACAAAAGGCCCGGGAGCTGAACGAAGAGATGTTAGTCAGGCATCCGAAAAACAAACATGTGCGTCGGTTGAGAAGGCAGTTTGACACTGAAGAGATGACCGCCCTGACTCTGGACACCTATTATGTCCAGGAATTCCCGGGGGTGGACGAGTTCTTTATCTCTGCGCGGGCGGACGAACCCCTGAATTTTCACCATACCCTTTTCGGACAGGTTCTCCGGCGGCAGACCGTTCAGGAGGGCGAGGATGACGTGCTTAATCGGTTTTTTATAGGGGATATCTGGCAACCCGACAGTGTCTGGCGCCTGACGGGCGCCATGTCTTCGGATTATGATCCGGCGGGACATTGGGGATGGTCGCTGAATGCCCGGATGACGCCGGACGATTTCTGGACCTTTTCTCTGGGATACGATTCTTATGTCTACGATATTCCCGTGCGGTCCAGGGAAGAAGGTACCGATGTGAGCCGTTACACGGCTTCAGCCGTTTTGCGGACCAGCGAATTATTCAATAGCGCTGTTGCCCTCACGCTGGACGACTACGACGACGGCAACGAGGCTATGGCGTACTTATGGCGCACGGATACCTCGCTTTACCGTCAGGCCTACTGGAAGCTGCGTCTGGGCACGGAATTTTACGCCGGGACGAACTCGAAGACCGATAACACCTATTTCAGCCCGGAGGTCCTTTACTCTTTTTATGTCGTCCCGATGATCGAACATACATGGTACAGGCGTTACGAAAAGGCGATGGTGGACCGGCTTTTTGTGGGTTTGGGTCAGCAATGGCAGCAAGAGTTCGGCGCGGAGAATGTCGGTTATGTGCGTTATGAACAGGATTACAGTTTTTCCGACAGGTTAAAATGGCTTGTGGGCATGATCTACAGACTAAGGAATTACGACGGCGAGGATGTGAACACGTGGAATATCTATTCCACTTTGCGTACAAGCTTTTAGGCAAATCAAAATTATGCGCACCTTATCGAAAATAGCCATTGGAACACTGATATTTCACGCGTCCCTTTTCGGCGGGCAGGATATTCTGGCCAAAGAGGGGGATTTTGTGATTTTATGCTACCACGATATCCCCAAGAGGCTCTCGCTGGATAAATACGGCGTCGACCGCGCGAGTTTTGTCCGCACGATCGAATATTTCCGCACGCATGGCTATCATTTTGTCGGCATCGACGATATACTGGCCGCCCGTGAGGGAAAGACACCGTTGCCCGACAAGGCGATTCTGCTGACTTTTGATGACGCCTATGTCAGTTTTTATGAGTTTGTTTTTCCTCTCCTTGAGCATTACCGGATTCCTTCGGTGCTGTCGGTGGTCTCCAGCTGGGTGGACGATAAGCCGCCGGATGTTTTTCATGACATCATGTCGTGGCCGCAATTGGCCGAAGTGGCGAAAAGCGATCTCGTCGAGATCGCGACCCATACCCACGACCTCCATAAAGGAGTAATCTACAATCCCCAGGGAAACGAGGCGGCGGCGGCCGCCAACCGGCTCTATTTTTCCCAAAAGGGGGCATACGAGAGGCGCGGGGCGTATCTGCAGCGCATCCGGGAAGACCTGAGCAAGGCCAAGCGGATCCTGGAATTCCGGCTGGATACCGAGGTGAGGGCCGTGGCCTGGCCTTACGGCAAGTACAATGTCCTCACTGTACAATTGGCGGAAGATCTGGGGATGCCGATCAGCCTGCCCCTGAACGACAAGCTGGCCAACAGCGGCGATCTCAAGGAGCTGAACCGGTATCTGATTTATAAGAATCCCACCGTCAAGCAGATACTTAAGGACCTCAAGCTAATTCCCATTCCGCCCGAACAGACGAGGATCATCCAGATCGATCTGGACATGATTTACGACGAGGACCCCGGGCAGACCGAGATCAACCTGGGCAGGGTTCTGGACCGCGTAAAGGATCTGAAGGTCAGCACCGTGTATCTCCAGGCATTCGCGGATCCCGAAGGCACCGGCGATATCAAGGAGGTTTATTTTCCGAACCGGGTGCTTCCGATGCGGGCCGATCTCTTCAACCGTGTCGTCCATCAACTCAAAACAAGAGTGGAGGTCGAGGTGTATGCCTGGATGCCGATGTTGAGCCTTGTCCTGCCCGATGAAGAAGCCAATCTTCGACTGCGGGTGAGAGAGTTTAAAGGTAAAAGCATAAGGCCGAGCGAGTCATGGTACAAGAGGCTCTCCCCTTTCAGTCAGGAAACCCGGCAGATTATACTCGAGCTGTATGAGGACCTGGCCGTCAATGCCTGGATCGACGGCGTCGTCTTTCAGGATGACGGTTATCTTGCCGATTTCGAGGATTTTCATCCCGCGGCGAGGAATGAGTACAAAAAGATAACCGGCGGTGAATTGAAGCCGCCCTTTGAGCTGACTTACGAAGAACTGAAGCTCTGGACGAGTGTCAAGACACAGACCCTGATTGACCTTTCGAAAGAATTGATGAACAAGGTCCTTGATTACCGTCCGGAGTCGAAATTTGCCAGGATATTTTATGCGCCTGTCCTGACGGATCCGGTGAGCGAGGAATGGTTCGCCCAGAATTATCAGGACAGCCTGGGCCTGTATGATTATGTCGTGATTATGGCCTATCCTTTCCAAGAAAAGGTTCCGCGGCCGCAGAGGTGGCTTGCCGGTCTCGTCCGGACGGCAAAGGCCCGTCGGGGGGCTTTGGACAAGACGGTCTTCAAGGTGCAGGCCTATGACTGGGAAAAAGACCGGTGGATTCCGGCAAATCGTCTGAACAGGTGGATGGAATCTCTGGTCGCCGCGGGGGCATTGCATATTGGATATTACCCGGATGACTATGTTAATGATCAGCCGGAGCTGGACACCATACGCTCCATGATGTCGACCGAAGATTTTCCGTTTGACCGGGAGAGAAGGAAAGGCAGGGGACTTTACAACTGATGAAAACGGTTATGCAGTTTATCTACAACTTCGTATTTTATTATCCACTGTTTATGGCCTTTGTCTTCATATTCGGCGGCTTGATCTATCACTTGATCCGGGAGAAGGCGCCAGATATTGATGATCTGCCGGACACCCCGATGGTTTCCCTGCTCGTCCCCTGCCATAACGAAGAAGAGTGTATCCGCGAGACCATCGCGTTTCTTGAGAAGATCGATTATCCTCATTACGAAATCATCGCCATTAACGATGCCTCTACGGACAGGACCCAGGTCATTCTTCAGGAAATGCAGAAAGCCAACACGCGATTGCGCATTGTGGACCTGGACTCGAATCAGGGGAAGGGTATGGCGCTGACCATGGGGGCCCTCGCGGCCAGGGGCGAATATCTTGTGTGTATCGACGCCGACGCGCTTCTGGACCGCGACGCAATCAAATATTTCATGTGGCATTTTCTTTATTTCCCGCGGGTCGGCGCCGTGACCGGGAACCCGCGTGTGAGGAACCGTACCAGCATACTGGGCAAGATCCAGGTCGGCGAGTTCTCATCCATCGTGGGGATGATCAAACGCACCCAGAGGATCCTGGGCAAGATTTACACGGTGTCCGGGGTTATCGCCGCCTTCCGCAAGAGGGCGTTGTTGTCAGTCGGTTTCTGGAGCAACGACATGGTCACCGAGGATATCGATGTCAGCTGGAAGTTACAGCTGAAGTTCTGGGATATTCGTTACGAGCCCAGGGCCCTGTGCTGGATATTGATGCCCGAGAGCATCCGCGGTTTGTGGCGTCAGCGTCTGCGCTGGGCGCAGGGAGGGAGCGAGGTCCTCCGGAAGTATTCCCGCACCCTGTTGGACTGGCGGCAGAGAAGGATTTGGCCGTTATACATCGAGTATGCGGTGAGTGTGTTGTGGGCGTATATGTTTTTTTTGACGGTATTTGTCTTTTTGCTGGATAAGGTCGTCCAATTGCCGGAAACCATCGAGGTGAGGACCATTGTGCCTGGATGGACAGGGCTGATCCTGGCCGTTGTCTGTATGTCCCAGTTAGCCAGCGGTCTTGTGATCGACAGCCGTTTTGAGAAGGGCATATTCCGGATGTTCTTTTGGCTTATATGGTATCCATTTTTTTACTGGGTCCTTAACGCCTTTGTCACGGTGGTAGGTTTCCCCCGTGCGATAATCAAGCGTATCGGGACGCCGGCCGTCTGGGAAAGTCCGGATAGGGGCTTTTGAAATGAAAAGAAAAGACGCTAATAACAAATGTTCTGACGAGGAATTGATCATCAACCGGCCGGAGGCCCTGGGCAGGCTGCGTAAATCCGCAGAATTGAGCATTACGACTCTCGGCTGGATTGTCTGGTTTATCCTTTTCCGCCCGCTGTTTGTCGCCATCTTGTGGTTGATGGGGGTGCGTCTCTTTTACAGGCACATGTTTCAGCTCGGCGGTTTGCACGGACTGGCGCAAAACCTCCCTGTGTATATCTCCATAATCCTCCTGATATTTTTGATTATCCGCAGCTGGAATGTATACAATAAAACGAAATTCGGCGGCAAAAACAGGAGAGTAATCTCGCGAATTGTTTTGTCCCGAGATATGGAAAAGTTTTTTGATCTGCCGAAAGGGTCCGCGCCTGATCTCTGGGAGGCAAAGGATATTTCGGTGAGCTTCGGAGAGTATCATCATTTTTCAATTGGGGGCAAAGAGAAGGGTTCTTCTGTATTCTGGAAAGGATATTTTCGTCCGTCATAATTCATTGTGATAAAATAATTTTAAGGGGACAGGCATCTTTGATGCCTGTCCCCTTATTTTTGAGGGTAAAAAAATAAGGCATCAAAGATGCCTGTCCCTTTGTTTTTTATCCAAAAAAATGTTAGATAAACTAACAAAATTAAATAGAAAAACTTGACAAATAAAATAGGTTGTGATACATTATTAGTGAAGTCATAGGAGGAAATGATGGATGCCTTTGGGCAGGAGGAATTCGAATTTGAGCTGAATCCGGAAGAACCGGTTTTTATGATCGGGATCGTCAGTGATCTTATAGGTATACCGATATGGACTCTGCGACGGCTCGATGATATGGGCATCGTAACGCCTTACCGGGTGGGCAACCGGACACGGTGTTATTCCAAAAGACAGCTGAAAAAACTCAAGTTTATCTTCTACTTGATGGAGGAAAAACACGTGAATCTTGACGGTATTAAAGTAATTATGGAGATGCGCGAGGAAGACCGGTAAAAATTTTTGCGCAAAATCTGGCACTCAACATATAAGAGCGCTAATAATGGGAGGATTCTGGAAAAAGATCAGGTTTAAGGATAAGGATCCAATGTACAAATTTCGAGAATCGTTAGAAGATAAATGTAAACAATAACCAACAATATATAGGAAAGGAGGTGCGCAATGGCACTCATGAAGTGGAACCAGAAAAATTATGATCCCTTTGAGGAATTCAGCAAGCTCGGGGATTCTATCTTCGGGTTGACGCTCTTTCCTCAGGGGAGGAATCTTCCTGTGGAGCGTTCCTGGTATCCGGCCATTGACGTCAGTGAGGAGAAGGACAGGATCGTCGTCAAGGCCGATTTGCCGGGGATGAAGCAGGAAGATATCGATCTGACGCTTGACGATGACATCCTGACTATACGCGGTGAGCGTAAATCTGAAACGGAAGAAAAAGACAAGAACGTTCATCGGGTGGAAAGGACATGCGGAGCGTTCGAACGGAGCCTGAAGCTTGGCGCCAACGTTGACAGGGACAAGATCACCGCCGATTATAAGAATGGCGTTCTGGAGGTGGCCATCCCCAAGACGGAGGAGTCCAAGCCGAGACAGCTTAAAATTAACGTGAAATAAGAATACCATGACGGGCCGGCCCTGCGCCTGGAGGCGCAGGGCCGGCCCGTCAACATACCTATCAAAAAAAGAGACAGACATGCGTCCAGACAAATTCACAATCAAGACACAGGAGACCATTCAGCGGGCTATCGAGAAAGCTCAGGAACTCAACCATCAACAGATCGAACCCGAGCATCTCGCACTCGCCCTTCTTAAAGAAGAAGGCGGGCTGGTGGCCAAGATGCTGGAACGGATCAATATCCCCGCAGGGCCCCTGATAGAGAGATTAAGCCTTGACCTCCAGAAAAGGCCGCAGGTCGAAGGGCAGGAACCATTTGTGTCCAACCGGCTCAGGACCGTCTTAAAGGCGGCACAAAAATTCGCACAGAACATGAAAGATGATTTTACCGCCCAGGAGCATGTCCTCTCGGCTTTATATAAAGAGGAAGGAGGGCTGTTGAACCGCGAATTCAAAAGACACGGGATCGATGAAAAAGGACTTTTAAAAATATTTCAGGAGATGCGGGGCAACCAGAAGGTGACCGATCCCCATGCCGAAGACAAGTACCGTGCGCTGGACCGCTACGCCCGCGACCTGACCGGGCTTGCCCGCCAGGGCAAACTGGATCCGGTAATCGGACGCGATGAGGAGATCCGCCGGATTATTCAGATCCTTTCCCGCAGGACAAAAAACAATCCCGTCCTGATAGGAGAACCAGGCGTCGGCAAGACAGCCATCGTGGAGGGGCTGGCCCAGCGCATTGTCACCAAGGACGTGCCGGAAGGGCTTAAAGAGAAAAGGGTGGCCTGTCTGGACATGGGAAGCCTGTTGGCCGGCAGTAAATTCCGCGGTGAATTCGAAGACCGCCTGAAGGCGGTCCTCAAGGAAATCGAATCCAGAAACGGGGAGATCATTTTATTTATCGATGAGTTACACACGATTATCGGAGCCGGAAAGGCCGAGGGAGCCCTGGATGCTTCCAACATGCTTAAACCGGCCCTTGCGCGCGGGACATTGCGCTGTATCGGCGCGACGACACTGGATGAGTACCGCAAGTATATTGAAAAAGACGCGGCTCTGGAACGGCGTTTTCAGCCCTTGATAGTGGGGGAACCCTCGGTTGACGATACCATCGCCATCCTTCGCGGGCTCAAAGAACGCTATGAAGTCCATCACGGTGTGCGGATCCAGGATGCGGCCATTATTGCGGCGGCGACCATGTCCCAGCGTTATATTACGGACCGTTTTCTTCCCGACAAGGCCATCGACCTGATCGACGAGGCGGCGTCACGCTTGAGGATCGAGATCGACAGCATGCCCCAGGAGCTGGATATCAACGAGCGGCGTATCCGTCAGCTGGAGATTGAGCGTCAGGCGCTGAAGAAGGAAAAAGACGAGGCCTCGAAAGCGCGTCTGGCCAAACTGGAGGAAGAACTGGCCGCCTTGAAGGAAGACAACAAGAAGCTGAAATTGCACTGGCAGGCGGAGAAAGGCGCTATCGAGAATATACGGCGGATCAAGTCCGAGATGGAACAAAAGAAAATGGAAGGCCAGAGGGCTGAACAGGCCGGGGACTTCAACCGCGCGGCCGAGATCCGTTACGGCGTCCTTGTGAATCTCCAGAAAGAGCTGGACAAGAACAACGCCGAACTGGTCCGGCTGCAAGATAACGGTTCCATGCTTAAGGAAGAGGTCGACGATCAGGACATCACCGAGATCATCGCCAATTGGACAAAGATCCCGGTGTCCAAGTTAAGGGAAGGGGAAGTCGAAAAGCTAGTGAACATAGAAAGCAGCCTGAAAAACCGTGTCGTCGGTCAGGATGAGGCCATCGAACTTGTGGCTTCATGCATCCGGCGTTCACGCACCGGCCTGAGTGACCCGAACCGCCCCACCGGTTCTTTCATTTTTGTTGGCCCCACAGGCGTAGGCAAGACCGAACTGGCCAAATCGCTGGCCTGGTTCCTGTTTGACGATGAAAACGCCATGGTCCGGCTTGATATGAGTGAATACATGGAGAAGCACAGTGTTTCCCGCTTAATCGGCGCTCCTCCCGGTTATGTGGGGTATGAAGAAGGGGGCCAGCTGACGGAAGTCGTGCGGCGCAGGCCCTATTCCGTCGTGTTGTTCGATGAAATCGAAAAGGCGCATCCCGAAGTCTTTAACGCCCTCCTGCAGATCCTGGATGACGGGCGTCTGACCGACGGTCAGGGACGGAATGTCAATTTTAGGAATACGATTGTCATTATGACCTCCAACGTGGGCACCGACACGATCACGGATCTGGATAACCGGGATGCGATCGCGACGCGCGTTCACTCTGCGCTCAAGGGGCAGTTCCGGCCGGAATTCCTTAACCGGGTCGACGAGATTGTGATCTTCAACCGGCTGAAGGAGGAGGATATTGTCCGGATCGTTGATATTCAGATGGAGCGGTTGCGGGGCAGGCTTGGCGAAAAGAAGATCACGGCAACAATGACAACGGCGGCTAAGCGCTTTCTGGCCAAGACCAGCTATGATCCCGTCTATGGGGCCCGGCCGTTAAAAAGGATGATGCAGCGATTCGTCCAGGATCCCATAGCGTTAAAGCTACTTAACGGAGAGATTGAGGAAAACTCGTCCCTTGTGATAGATTATGACAAGGCATCCGAACTGATAGCGGTCCGTATGGGGGAGTAATCTTGGGTTGTTCCTAAACACGTAGCGCGGGGTCCAGGAGTTTGCCCGAATCGCGATTTTGATTTGGCGCGACTGTTTTATCTGCGGTTGTTAGAAGTTATCCCATAAATTCACGACGATATAAACCTTTTGAGAATCATCATAG
>CAYRXT010000042.1:7587-18348 GCA_964428315.1 uncultured Planctomycetales bacterium | reverse complement strand
CAGGCACCGAAGGTGCCTGCCCCCCCTTTTTTCAGGATTACGGATTTTCGCGGATATGCGGGATTTTTTTATCCTCCTTTGACAACCACACGCATGAGTGGTATAGTGCATTAAACACACAAAGGAGGGGAACGCCATGGAAAAGCCCGGCAATCTGACCGACAAGCAGAAAGACGTTCTGAAATACATTTGCGCGAAGATACGCGAGGAAAATCTTCCCCCGACGGTGCGCGAGATCGCCGGGGCCTTCGGCTTTTCCTCGACGGGAACCGTCAGGGATTATCTCAGGGCCCTGGCGGCCAAGGGATACATTCGGCTGGCTTCGAAGAAATCGCGCGCTATCGAGCTGGTCCGGGAAAATCTCTTCCGGATCCCCGTCCTCGGTTCGGTCATGGCCGGCGCCCCCAACCTGGCCGCCGAAGACATTGAAGGCTATTTCAATCTCGACACGGTCCTCTATCCCAGCCAGGATGTCTTTTTTCTTCGGGTCAAGGGCGACAGCATGGTCGAGGCCGGCATCATGCCCGGGGACCTGGTCCTCGTCAGACGCCAGAAGATGGCGCAGGTGGGGGAAACGGTCGTCGTCCTGATCGGTGAAGAAGCCACGGTCAAGATCCTGCGCCGCAAGGGAGGTCATTTCTTCCTTGAACCCGCCAACACCCTCTATGACCCCATCCCGCTCAACGAAGACGCCGCGATCATCGGGAAGGTGATCAATGTGATACGGAAGCTTTAACTCTAAGCGCGTGGATTTCCACACAAGGCCTTGTCGGCTATCCGGTTTCGAGGTAGAATAATGCGTCTGAACCCCGAAACACAAGGAGACCCGGAGAGATCCCATGGACGAAAAACGCAGGACCCACCGGCTGAATATCCAGCTTCCCGCCAGGTACCGGGTGGCCCATCCCGACATGGAATTCACCGATGCCGTTATTCTCAATATCAACGTCAAGGGCGTTTGTCTGATCATCGACGAAGAACTTAAACTCGGCACGGAGGTCGAGATACAGGTCGACCTGCCGGACCAGTCTCCGTTGATTCTGACCGCCCATGTCATCTGGGTCAAGGCTTCGGAAAACCAGAATGAATACGCGACCGGTGTGCAGGTCCTGGATACGATGAGCGAGGACGCTTCCAAATTCGTGCGGTTTTACGCCGCCAAACTCCTGAACATGTCCGAAGGAAAATAACCCCCTGAACTTTGACGCTCATGCATGACCGCTGCGACCTCCGGGCCTTCAAAACAGAACAGGTAATGAACAGGAGAAAAGCATGGCCCGTGTTCCTATGAAAGTGGATGTCCGGAGGGTTCCCCAGAACCGCGATGTTTTCGAGTTTACGATAGCCACGCCCATGCTGCGCACACAGTTCCGGCTTCCGCGCAAGGTCGTGAACCAGCTGCGCGTCCTTCTGGAAAAGGCCCTCCTGGAGAGGTGAGGAAAGGCGGTCAGCGTTGAGATACAGGTCCCTGTCCGGTTATCTTTTCGAATCCTGGGCGGCCAACACCATCATCTTTTTCAATGTCGTCACCTTCGCGGCGATGCATTTTATCCCGTCCGACGCCAACCACCTCCGGTCTCTGATGCTTTCGCCCGCCAACCTGATGCGCGGTCACTGGGCCTGTCTTGTGACGGCGGGTTTCATCCACCGCAACGCCCAGCACCTGTTGTTGAATATGCTGGGTGTGTTTATTTTCGGGAGGATCGTGGAAAGGCGTTTCGGTTTTTTTAAGACCCTTTTTATCTTTTTGGGGGCGCAGGTGATCTCCCTCTTTATGGCCGGCGAGGTCTACGGTTACGTCTTTCATGTCAATATGCACGTAATCGGCGCCTCGGGCGGTCTGATGGGTTTGATCGGCACGGCGATGCTGATCGATCCTTTTTGCGTCACCTATGAGACGCTTGTCCCCTTGCCGGTTATGGCAAAGGGCTGGCTTTTTATATTCGCCGACCTCCAGGGATTTCTCGGTGGAGAGAGGGACGGGGTCAGCCATCTGACGCACCTGTTTGGCTTTCTGTCGATCGTCATGCTGGTCTTTTTTTTCAGCAGAAGGGAAAAAGAGGACATGCGGCGCGGTCTGGCGCTAAACGCCTTTTTCTTCGTGCTTTTCCTGGCGCTCAACGCCCTGGTGGCCGGACGCGCGGGATGAAACGTCCCGCCCCGTCCGTGATGGAGGAAAACATGTCCCAAAGAAAACGGGTCTCATCGGCGGCTTTCGCGTTCACGACGGTGTTCGCAGGTCTTTTTCTCTGCGCGGCCGGGCGGGAGGCTTACGCCGGCGCGGCGGCGATGCAGAAAAAGAAGCAGCAGCAGATCATCATGCAGAAAAAGATCGCGGCCCAGCGGGCCAGGACGCAGGAGGCGCGGCCTCCCGCCGGCGGCGTCCCCGCGGTCAGTGAGGAGGAACTGGGGAGGATCTGGAACGCCCTCAAGACGGCCGGCCATGTCTGGCAGTATATCGAAGACGAGAATGTCAAACGGTATATCGTGGAACAGTACATCCAGCTTCACCGCCGTCGCGGCATAAAGATAGAAAAATCCGCGGTTCACTACGCGGCCATGATTGATGCCATGGCTGCCGATTCTCCCAAAATGTTGCGCCTGCCCTTTATCAAGCTGATCCAGATCGTGGCGGCCATGGAATACGACTACGATTTCGGCCAGGACCTTGACGCCTACGCCCGGGACATTCTCGGGGAAGAGGCCCACCGGGATAACCGCAAACGTTTGAAATTAGATGCATTAGAAAAATAAGGTCTTTTTAAAAATCCGCTTCCGCGTCGGGGATTAGTCCTTGACAATTCAGGGCGCGATGATATAGTTATTCTGATTTTGACGGGACTCTTTCCTTAACTCCCCTTACGTCGGTTATTCTATGAAAAAAGCCATACTCTATCTTGAAGACGGCGTCGTATATGAAGGCCGCTCCCCCACTTTGGAGGGCGAAACACACGGCGAGGTCGTATTCAACACCGCCATGAGCGGTTACCAGGAGGTCCTGACCGACCCGTCCTACGCCGGACAGGTCGTGGTCATGACATACCCGCTGATAGGAAACTACGGCGTCAATCCCGAAGACGTCGAGTCCGGACGGGTGCACGTGAGGGGTTTCGTCGTGAAGGAGTTCTGCCGCCGTTTTTCCAATTATCGGGCGACACAGGGCCTGATCGAGTACCTTAAAGACAACCGCATCCTCGCCGTCGAGGGCGTGGACACGCGCGCGTTGACGCGGCATCTGAGGCTGTTCGGCGCCATGCGCGGGATTATCTCGACGGAGGATTTCGACCGCGACAGCCTGGCCCGCAAGATGGAGAGGGTCCCGTCGATGGCGGGCAGTGACTGGGTCCGGCAGGTGACGACAAGAGAACAATACATCTGGGAGCCGGACAGGCCCTTCACCTACAAGGTCGCGGCCGTCGACTGCGGCATCAAATGGAACATCCTGCGGATTCTCACCGGGCTGGGATGCCAAGTCCACGTCTTCCCGGCCGACTCGACTGCGGAGGCCATCAAGGCGATCAAACCCGACGGGGTCTTTATTTCCAATGGCCCCGGCGATCCGGCGGCTCTTTCTTACGTGGTCGAAACGGTCCGAGCCCTGATCGGGGAGGCCCCGATCTTCGGCATCTGCCTCGGGCACCAGCTCATGGCCCTGGCGCTGGGCGGCAGGACCTATAAGCTGAAATTCGGACACCACGGCGCCAATCATCCGGTCAAGGACGGCCCCGGCGGCAGGATCGGCATCACTTCGCAGAACCACGGGTTTTGTGTGGACGCCGCCAGTTTTCCGGACGGGGATATCGAGATTATCCACCGCAACCTTAACGACGGCACCGTGGAAGGCCTTCGGCACAAAAGGCATCCGGTCTTCACGATCCAGTATCACCCGGAGTCCGCGCCCGGTCCGCAGGACGCGCGGTATCTTTTCGAGGAATTTATCAAGATGATGGAAAAAGGGCGCAGGCCCGCAACAGCATGACGCAATCCGCTTCCCCTTATGCCCAAACGCACCGACATCCATAAGATCCTGCTTATCGGTTCGGGCCCGATCGTTATCGGACAGGCCTGTGAATTCGATTATTCAGGGACGCAGGCATGCAAGGCCCTTCGCGAAGAAGGGTTTTCTATTGTCCTCGCCAATTCGAATCCGGCCACCATCATGACCGACCCGGAACTCGCCGACGCCACGTATATCGAACCCCTGACGCCGGAATTCATCAAACGGATTATCCTTAAGGAAAAACCTGACGCCCTCCTGCCGACCCTCGGAGGGCAGACCGCCCTGAATATCGCCGTCCGGCTTCATGAACAAGGCGTCCTGAAGGATAACGGAGTGGAACTGATCGGCGCCAGCTATGAGGTTATCAAACGCGCGGAGGACCGGGAACGATTCAAGGAGATCGTGGTCAATGCCGGCCTGGACGTGCCGCGAAGCTGCTTCGCCTATTCCCTTGAGGAGGCCGGGGCCGTGGCGGCCAAGCTGGGGTATCCTCTGATTATCCGGCCGAGCTACACCCTCGGGGGCACCGGCGGGGGTATCGCGCGCTGCGAGGAAGAATTCGAAAAGGCCGCATTACTGGGGATCGAGAGCAGCATGATCAACGAGATTCTCGTCGAAGAGTCGATCGAGGGATGGAAGGAGTACGAGCTCGAGGTGATGCGCGATAACAGGGACAACGTGGTCGTCA
The DNA here is from genome assembly GCA_964428315.1 of uncultured Planctomycetales bacterium. Classification (GTDB taxonomy): domain Bacteria; phylum Omnitrophota; class Gorgyraeia; order Zapsychrales; family CAYRXT01; genus CAYRXT01. The sequence goes on along the minus strand of CAYRXT010000042.1, from coordinate 13,660 downwards.
TCTGCTCGATCGAAAACCTTGACGCCATGGGCGTGCATACCGGCGACAGCATCACGGTCGCGCCGGCTCAGACGCTCTCGGACAGGGAATACCAGGTCATGCGCAACGCCGCCCTGTCCATCATCCGCGCCGTGGGCGTCGAGACCGGCGGGTCGAACATCCAGTTCGCGGTTCATCCGCAGACCGGGCGGATGGTCGTCATAGAGATGAATCCGAGGGTGTCGCGCAGTTCCGCCCTGGCCAGCAAGGCGACGGGGTTTCCCATCGCCAAGTTCGCGGCCAAGCTGGCCGTGGGGTATTCCCTCGATGAGATCCGCAACGATATCACCAAAGAGACGCCGGCCTCGTTCGAGCCGACCATCGATTACTGCGTCGTGAAGATACCGCGATTTACCTTTGAGAAATTTCCGGAGACCCGCGATATCCTCGGCGTGTCGATGAAATCCGTCGGAGAAACCATGGCCGTCGGCCGAACGTTCAAAGAGGCCCTGCAGAAGGGACTGCGGGGGCTGGAGATCCGCCGTTTCGGCCTGGACAACAAACAGGAGGCCCGTGATATTTCCGATGAGAAGATTCGCCGGCGTTTGAGGGAACCCGGCTCCTCGCGGATCTTCTATGTCAAGTACGCCCTGCAAAAGGGGCTCAGCCTCGAGGAGATCGCCGGATTAAGCCTGATTGACCCGTGGTTTATAGCGCATATCCAAGATATCGTGGTCTTTGAAAAAGAATTTCGCGAGGCCTTCGGTCGGGAAAAGGCCATAAGCCCCGGGCTGATGCGTACGGCGAAGGAGATGGGGTTCAGCGACGCGCAGATCGCCCGGATGACAGGCCTCAAGGAAGCCGGGATCAGGACCGGACGCAAGGCCATGGGGATCAGGGCGACGTTTAAGCTCGTCGATACCTGCGCGGCGGAATTCGAGGCCTATACCCCGTATTATTATTCCACCTACGAGACCGAAGACGAGGCCCTTGAGCGTATAGCCCTGACCGAGACGAAGGAAAAAAGGAAAAAGATTATGATCCTCGGCGGGGGGCCCAACCGGATCGGCCAGGGCATTGAATTCGATTATTGCTGCTGTCACGCGTCTTTTGCCCTGAAGGAGCTGGGCTGCACGACCGTCATGGTCAACTCCAATCCCGAGACGGTATCAACCGATTATGACACATCGGACAAACTGTATTTTGAACCGCTCACCTTCGAAGACGTCATGAATATCATCGACAACGAAAAACCCGACGGCGTGATCGTCCAGTTCGGAGGCCAGACGCCCCTGAACCTCGCGAGGCGGCTCAAAGAAGCAGGCGTGCCTATCATCGGCACGAGCGTCGATTCGATCGATCTGGCGGAGGACAGGGAAAAATTTTCCGCTTTCATCAAAAGACTCGGTCTGAAGCAGCCGCCCAACGGGTCGGCGGTGTCCGAGGGAGAGGCCGTTGACATCGCCGGCCGTATCGGTTATCCGGTCCTGGCGCGGCCGTCGTACGTCCTGGGAGGCCGCGCCATGCGCATCGTGTATTCGCAGGACGAGCTTCTGTCCTTCATCGAGGAGGCCGCGGATGTCTCGGATGGTCACCCTATCCTGATCGACAAGTTTATCGAGGACGCCATCGAGGTGGATGTCGACGGCGTTGCCGACGGTGAGGAAACGGCCGTGGCCGGCATCATGGAGCATATCGAAAACGCGGGGATCCATTCCGGGGATTCGGCCTGCGTTATCCCTCCGCACACCTTGAGCGAGGATCTTGTCGGACGCATCCGGGATTGTACCCGCCGGATCGCTAAGGGGCTGAAAGTCGTCGGCCTCCTGAACATCCAGTTCGCCACCAAGGGCGAAGAGATCTACGTTTTGGAGGTGAATCCGCGCGCCTCGCGCACCGTGCCGTTTGTCAGCAAGGCCACAGGCGTCCCTCTGGCCAAGATCGCCGCGCAGATTATGGCCGGTACGCACAAGGTCAGGGACTTCGCGTTCCCCGACCTCGCGGCGTTAAAGCATGTTTCTGTGAAGGAATCGGTATTGCCGTTTTCGAGGTTTTCGGGCGTCGACATCGTCCTGGGCCCTGAGATGAAATCGACCGGGGAGGTGATGGGCATCGACTATGCCTTCGGGGCGGCCTATGCCAAGTCCCAGATCGCGGCTAACCAGGGCCTGCCGAAATCCGGAAAGATATTCATCAGCGTGAAGGATGAGGACAAGCGTTCGATCGCCTTTCTGGCGAAACGCCTTGCCGATCTGGGTTTTTCCATCGTGACCACCGCCGGGACGTCCAAGGTTTTACGTTCAAGCGGTCTGCGCTGCGAGATTGTCGATAAATTCAGCGAAGGCCAAAACAATCTGTTGACATACATTAGAAAAGGTGAGATAAAACTAGTGATCAATACGCCGTCCGGTTCCAGGAGCCAGTCCGACATGCGCGCGATCCGGGCGGCGGCGATCTTGTACAACATTCCCTGCATAACCACGTTGCAGGGGGCCTGGGCGGCCGTGAACGGTATGGACGCGAATCTGCACGACGCCTATACGGTCCAGTCCCTACAGGAATACTACAAACAAAAAGAGCTGCCGTGTTCGCTGTGAATGCGACCTTGAATGAAATCCGGCCCGGATTTCACGGTGGCGAGGTGTTGCCCCATGTGCGGCATTATCGGCGTCAGCAATCATAAAGAGGCAAGCAAGATCGCGTTTCTGGGCCTTTACGCCCTGCAGCACCGCGGCGAGGAGGCCGCGGGTATCGCTTCTTTCGACGGCGAAAACGTGCATATCCTCAAAAGGACCGGGCTGGTGGCGGACACCTTCGACGAGACCAGCATCAAGGACCTGCCCGGGACCATTGCCGTCGGGCACACGCGGTACTCCACGACGGGTTCCAGCTCGACGGTCAACGTCCAGCCCTTTCTGGTCACGCACAAAAAACGTCCGATCGCGGTCTCCCATAACGGAAATCTGACCAATACGGAAACGCTTTACAAGCGGCTCGAGGGGGAAGGGGCCATATTTCAGACGTCCATGGACTCCGAGCTGATCATCCATCTTCTGGCCAAACGATGGAAGAGTGATCTTAAGGAGTGGTTCGTTCAGAGCCTTGCGGAATTGCGGGGCGCGTTTTCCCTTATTTTTTTGGTGGGGGACGTCCTCGTCGGGGTCCGGGATCCGCAGGGCTTCCGGCCGCTGTGCCTGGGACGGCTCGATACGGGCGGGCATATCCTGGCCAGCGAGACTTGCGCCCTGGACCTGGTCAGGGCCAAATTCATCCGTGAGGTCGAACCCGGCGAGATCGTTTTCATCAGAAACAAGAAGATAGATTCTGTCCGGCTGCCGGTGAAAAAGAACGAGCGCAGGGCGCAGTGCGTTTTCGAAAATATTTATTTCGCGAGGCCCGACAGCACTATTTTCGGGGACAATGTGTACGAGGTCCGCAAGCGCCTGGGCACGGAGCTCGCCAGGGAACATCCCGCTGGCGCGGATTTTGTCATGGCGATACCCGATTCGGGAAATTACGCGGCCCTGGGATACGCCAAGGAGCTCGGCCTTCCCTTTGAGATGGGCATGATCCGGCACCACTACATCGGACGGACGTTTATCCAGCCTTCCCAGTATTTGAGGGACTTCCGCGTGCGCATTAAACTGAACCCGATCAGCCAGGTCCTGAAGGGCAGAAAGATCGTGATCGTCGAGGATTCTATCGTCCGGGGCACGACATCCCACAGCCGTGTCAAGGAGCTGCGCAAGGCCGGGGCCAGGGAGATCCATATGCGCATCAGCTGCCCGCCCATCAAGTCACCCTGCTTTTACGGCATTGATTTCCCAAGCAGAAAGGAGCTGATCGCGGCCAATAAGAGCGTTAAAGAGATCGCCAGGTTCATCGAAGTGGACTCCCTGGAGTACCTGAGCCTGGAGGGAATGCTGAGGGTCATGCGTTCGCCGGAGGCCTTCTGCCACGCCTGTTTCAGCGGCGGTTATCCCGTCAAGATACCCAAAAACCAGAGCAAATATCTGTTAGAGGGGGCATAAGGTCCATGAGCAAGTTTATTTTTGTGACAGGCGGTGTCGTTTCAAGCTTGGGCAAGGGAATAGCGGCGGCTTCCATCGGGAAACTTTTGGAAGCCCGGGGGCTGCGCACGACCATCATCAAATGCGATCCGTATCTCAATGTCGACCCCGGCACGATGAACCCGTTTCAGCACGGCGAGGTCTTTGTCACCGATGACGGGGCGGAGACCGATCTGGACCTCGGGCACTATGAGCGTTTTACCAACGCCCACGTCGCGCAGGACAACAACATTACGACGGGGAAGATCTATTATTCGGTGATCACCAAGGAGCGGCGCGGCGATTACCTGGGGAAGACCGTTCAGATCATCCCGCACATCACTGACGAGATAAAAAACAGCATCCGCAAAGTGGCCCATGACCAGGACGTGGACATCACCATCGTCGAGATTGGGGGGACCGTAGGGGATATCGAGAGCCTGCCCTTCTTGGAGGCCATCCGCCAGATGCGATGGGAACTTGGCGTGACGTACGCCCTGAACATCCATGTCACGCTCCTGCCGTTTATCAAGTCGGCCGGCGAACAGAAGACAAAACCGACCCAGCACAGCGTGGGTCGTCTGCGGGAGATAGGCCTGCAGCCGGACATCCTCCTCTGCCGGACGGAAAGACGCATCTCCAAAGAGGAAAGAGACAAGATCGCCCTGTTCTGCAACGTCGACCGCGACGCCGTCATCGAGGCGGCCGACGTGAAATACATTTATGAGGTGCCCCTGTCCTTCAAAAAGGAGGGGCTGGACAACTTGATTTTGAAACGGCTGAATATCAAAAAATACGAAGGGGACCTGAATCATTGGCGCGATTTCGTGGTCAGCCGGATGAAGAGCCCGAAAAAAGAAGTCCGTATCGCCGTCGTGGGAAAATACATTTTGCTCCCGGACGCCTACAAGTCGATTTACGAGGCCCTGGTGCACGGGGGAATCGCGAACGACGCCCGCGTGATCATCCATAAGATCGATTCCGAGGATCTCGAAAAGGGCAAAAGGGAAAGGCATCTTGGGAACTGCGACGGCATCTTGATCCCGGGCGGATTCGGTTCGCGCGGGATCAGCGGAAAAATCAAGGCCGTGCAGTATGCCCGGGAGAAGGGCGTCCCTTATCTCGGCATTTGTTTGGGGATGCAGGTTGCTACCATTGAGATCGCGAGGAATGTGTGCCGTCTTAAGGGCGCCAACTCGACGGAATTCGACAAAGACACCAAGAGCCCCGTCATCAGCCTGCTGGAAGAACAGAAGTCTGTCAAAAACCTGGGGGCCTCGATGCGCCTGGGCGCCTATCCCTGTCGTCTGGCAAAAAAGACCCGGAGCTTTTCCGCGTATAAAAAGGAGAACATCTCCGAACGGCACCGGCACCGATATGAGTTCAACAATAAGTACAGGAAGATGTTCGAGAAAAACAGCGTGATCTTTTCCGGGACATACACGCGGAAAAACCTGGTTGAGATTATCGAGCTCAAGAACCACCCCTGGTTCGTTGGCTGCCAGTTCCATCCGGAGTTTAAATCGAAGCCGGACAGGGCCCACCCCCTGTTCCATCAGTTCATTGCGGCCGCGTTGGAGTATCGTCAAAATAAATTATAGCGGAGACGTCGCGCATTTGTTGCATTTTCATTTACCCTATGTATAATAAATGTATAGTGTTAAAAAGATTGCAGAAAGTCCTGAGCGGGTGGCGGAATTGGTAGACGCGCACGCCTGCCTGCCGGCAGGCAGGTTTGAGGGGCGGATAAGATCGTGTTTGTCGTTTATGTCATAAAGAGCGGGCGCACAAACTCTATTTATGTTGGCATGACCAACAACCTGCAGAGAAGGTTGCGAGAGCATGATCTTGGAAAGAACCGTACGACAAGGGCCTATAGACCTTTTCAGTTAATATATGCCGAAGAGTTCACATTGCGTACGGATGCTCGCATGAAAGAAAAATATTTGAAGTCTGGTTCAGGCAGGGAGTGGATAAAGAAAAACTTTGCGCGGGTGGCGGAATTGGTAGACGCGCACGCCTGCCTGCCGGCAGGCAGGTTTGAG
>CAYRXT010000042.1:222-7487 GCA_964428315.1 uncultured Planctomycetales bacterium | reverse complement strand
AGGGAGTGGATAAAGAAAAACTTTGCGCGGGTGGCGGAATTGGTAGACGCGCACGTTTGAGGGGCGTGTGGCTTAGGCCATGAGAGTTCAAGTCTCTCCCCGCGCATTTTCTTCGAACAACCGCGATGCGGGTCCTCGCGCAGTCGCAATCCGAAAGGACGATCTAATGTCTGCCGAAGGACGGAAAGGCCCTTTACGGTTTGTTAAAGACACCTGCGGTATTTTCATAAAGAACGCCTATCAGTTCTTCCTCCTGGTCCTCGTCGCCTATGTCCCCATCATAATTATGCACGTTCTGCTTCTGACCGGCATCGATCCGGGGAGCGCCATGAAGGGTGATGACGCCCTCGCCGGACGGCAGTTTATTGTCTTTTACCTTTTATATATTCTCATCTGCGCGGCGGCCCTGTTTTTGCTTCAGATCGCGCTTATCAAAAAAATCCGGGCCGTGGATCAGGGCCTGGATCTGAAGCCGGCGGGGGCCTACAAACAGGCGTTTGCGCTCATGGGGCCGTACCTGTTTGTCTTCCTGCTGGTTCTTGTCAAGATCCTGCTGTGGTCTCTGTTGCTCATCGTGCCGGGGATAGTCTTTGCCGTCTTTTATTCATTTTCCTATTTCGCCCTGATTCTCGACGATTGCCGCGGGACCAAAGCGTTGGCTTTCAGCAAGTCCCTGATCAAACCGAATTTTTGGCGTTTCCTGGGATATTCGCTGGTCATATGGACGATTCTTTTGCTTATCGGATTTGTCATCGGAGCACTGATGCAGCTGCTATTCGGATTCGGCTCGCCGGGAGCCGTCGGATTCATCCCGAGGCTCGGCGAGGGGCTCAACGGTCTTTTGAGCGGATTTTTCGGAGTTATCGCGACCGTCTTTTTCTACCGTGTTTATGAAGAGTTCAAAATAAATTCCGGGAGCGCGGAGACCGTTGTTGAACAAACCGCGCCTACGAGAGAATAGGAGGGGAAGGTGTCTGGTCCCGTTTCTGTCAGCGCGAGCATCCTTTGCGCCGATTTCGGCTGGCTGGCCGAAGAGATCAAAAAATGCGAGGCCGCCGGCATCGACTCGCTGCACATCGACGTGATGGACGGACATTTTGTTCCCAACATCACTATAGGCCCGGTTATCATCGAGGCCATCCGGCCGCTTACAAAACTTCCGCTGGAAGCGCATCTCATGATCGAACATCCCGGCATGTACATCGATGATTTCGCGCGCGCCGGAGCAGACACCATCATGGTCCATGCCGAATGTTACGGGGATCTTCGGCCGGCATCGCGCGGACCGGGTAAATACCCCAGGGAGATTGACCGTATCGATGTCGTCAAGGCCGCGGAAGATATCCGCAGGATCAAGGACCACGCGGTCAAGGCCTATATGGCCTCCAACCCCGGCTCGGGGCTTTGCGTGGAGCCGCTCCTTAATGAGCTGGACGGGGTCCTCCTGATGTCGGTGAATCCCGGTTTCGCCGGCCAGAAGTTCATGCCGGGCGTCCTGCCGAAAATACAGGGTCTCCGCAGTATGTACAAAGGCGATATCATGGTGGACGGCGGGATCAACGATCTGACCGCGCCGGAGGCGGTGAAGGCGGGCGCCAATATCCTGGCCACGGCCAGCTATTTTTTCTCGGCGGCCAGACCCAAAGAGATCGTTAAAGGATTAAAGGCTCTGGCGCAAGATTGAGTGAGGAAGACATGGCTTCCCCTGCCGAAGTATGATATATTTGAAAAGAGGTGCTTATGAAAAAACCCGGAAATATTCCCGCCTGCAAAGGTCAGGCTGCCGTGGAGTACCTTTTGATTTTTGCCATAACGGCGGTGGTCGCGATCTTGGCCTTTACGACATTTGTCCCGCGCAGCCGGGAGATCGCCAACGAATATTTCGGGATCGTAGCCGATGAGCTTATGGGCGATCCCGTGCAATCCGACGACATCCCCTAGCGTTCTCGGCGGGCATCTTCAGGCTTGTACTCCGCCGTATCCTTTTCTTCTGTCTTCTCCTCCGACGTCTCTTTCAGCTGTTCAAGCATAATAATAAGCCTGGCTTTTGCCTCTCTTAAAGTCAGACGCCCGATTTCGCTGTTTTCGTTCTGCAGGAGCAAGGCCTCGGCATGGTCGATGGCCCTTTCCAGTTCTCTTTGGGCGGCCTTCAGGGCTCCCCGTTCCCGGGAGATCGCCGCCAAGCGCAGATGAATGAAGGGAGATTCCGCGGTGAAGGGGAGTAGGATCTGATAAAGCTGAAGGGCTTCGTCCCATAGACCGCTCACCTCATAGCAGCGTCCCAAGGCGTAGATCGTGTCCGCGTTCTGCGGTTGGAAAGAAAGGGCGATGCGCAGTTCGTCGATGGCCTCCTCGATATCGCCGGTCTCAAAATAGGCCACGCCAAGATTATGCCGGGCCGCCGCGTTATGCGGCTTGTCGCGGAGGCACTTCTTATAATATTCGGCGGCCTGTTTGAAATCATGGTTCTCCATAAGGCGGTTGGCGATGAGGCGGTAAACGGAATACCGCTGGGCGTCCATGCGCGAAATGAGTTTTAGTCGGTTGATCTGTTCCTGGATGTCGAAATGTTCCGGGTCTTCGTTTTCAATGACAAAGAGGTTGAAGAAGGATTCTTCACTCAGGGCTACGGCCTTTCTGAGCGATGACCTGCTCTCTTCCAGGTTATTCTGGGAATAGAGAATGGCCGCCTTATCGATCTGGGCGAACATGTATTGTCTGCGGATCTCCTCGATCAACCTGGCGATCTCGCGGTCCAGCGGTTCAAGGTCCAGAGCCCTCTCCAGGCTCTCTAGGGCCTCGGCGAACTGTCCGGTCTTGTGGTAGAGCCGCCCCAGAAGCACGTAAGCGCCGGTCAGGCGGGGATTCAGTCGGGCGGCGACCCGCAGCTGGTCCGCCGCCAGTTTGTATAATTTTTTTTCATAATAGATTTCGGCGAGCTTGTAATGCACATAGGCGTCATTCGGATTGAGAAAGAGGGCCATGTTCAAAAAGAAGACGGCTTCGTTGAAATGCTTCTGGGCGGTAAGTCTCAGCCCCTGGTTGGTGAAGTAGGGAGAAAGAAGGGGCCTGGACTGGATCAGAAAAAGCAGGAATACAAGGAGAATAACGGCCGTTTGCAATCTTGTCTGTGTTCGTCTGTTCATAAAACCGTCGGATGTCATAATCGGTTCCTTGGGGGAAAAGTCCGGCGTTTTCTTAAACGGCGCCCCGTCCGCGGGGTTTCAGGTTCAGGCCTGGTCGCGTTTGTCGCGGATGTAGGCGCTGCCGTTGAAACTTTTGGCGTATCTCTTCAGTTCGGCCCCGATCTCGCCGACCTGGGCGATATGGGAGATCTTCTGGTTCTTGTTGCTGACAATGCCGATGGATATGGAAAGGAGATCGACCTTTTCCTCTCTGCCCTGGCGGTCTTTGGCGATGATGTAACCGCGCCGGCGGTCTTCTTCCGAATAAAAAGCAGGGATGACCTTGTTGAATTCCTCGATGATGGTCTCGCAGATTTCGTCGGCCTTCTCATCTTCACTGATGAAAACGTAATCATCGCCCCCGATGTGTCCGACGAAGGCGTCGGGGTCGCCCTTTTCGCGGACCGCCTTGATGAGGATGCGCGCGGTCATCTTGATGATGTCGTCGCCTTTTTCGAAACCGTATTTGTCGTTATAGGACTTGAACTTGTTGAGATCGGCATAGCCGACGGCGAAGACCTCCTTTTGATTGATGCGCGTCTGGATGTTATCCATGATGGAAACGTTTCCCGGAAGATGTGTCAGGGGGTTGGCGTCGAGCGAGCGGACCGTCCGTCTCAGGATCATGCGGATCCGGGCCATGAGCTCGTCGGGTTCGAAGGGCTTGACGAGGTAATCATCGGCGCCGGCTTCCATCCCGTGAACCTTGTCCTTGATGTCCCCTTTGCCCGTAAGCATGATGATGGGCGTATGCTGGAGCAGGATATCCTTTTTCAGCTCCCGGCAGAGGCTCGGTCCGTCCATAACCGGCATGACGTAGTCCGTGATGATCAGGTCAGGATTTTTCTCTTGAGCCAGCCGCAGGCCGTCTTGCCCGTTCGTGGCCTGGTGCACTTCATAATGTTCGGACAGGGTGAGTTCCAAGACGTCCAGGATGTCGGGATCGTCGTCGACGATAAGGACCTTTTCTTTTATCATGTCTAGTCTCGCTTACAATAATCGGTTTCGTTTTCCGGGCACCCTGACCATTATGTGCGGGCACCGCCGGTTTTGGCAAGCGGCAAAGTGAAATGAAAGGTGGTCCCTTCGTTCACCTTGCTGGTCACCCAGATCTTTCCGTTGTGGGCCTCGATGATGTGTTTGACCAGGGAAAGCCCCAGCCCGGTGCCTTTGACGTTCAGGTTGATCTCGTTTTCGACGCGGTAAAATTCGTCAAAGAGCTTCGGCATGTCCTCCTGGCTTATGCCGATGCCGGTGTCGGACACCTCGAAAAGGATCTCGCCCCCCTGCCTCTGGCCCCGGAGGGTAACCGTGCCTCCTTCGGGTGTGAATTTGATGGCATTGCTCAAAAGGTTGATGAAAACCCTTTCGAACTGGCTGCTGTCGACAAGCAGGTCAGGTATGCGACTGTCGATCTTGAGCTCGAAAGAGATATTCTTTTCTTTCATCTGGGGGGCCAGGAGGTCGCGGAGATTGTCGATCAGCCCGTGAACATTGCAGTTTTCAAATTTCATCTCGACCCGTCCGGATTCGATGCGGGAGATGTCCAAAAGATCGTTGATCAGCTTGACGAGGTTGTCGGAATGTTTGTTGATTTTTTCTAGCCGTTCCTTGACCTTTTCAGGGATGGCCCCGACCTTGCCGGTCATGAGGATGGAGGCGTATCCCTTGATCGATGTCAGCGGTGTGCGCAGTTCGTGAGAAACGGCTGAAACGAATTCGGATTTCGTCTTGCTGATCTTTTTGACTTCATCCAGGGCGCTGGCCAATTGTTTGGTGCGGTCCTGGACCTTGAGCTCAAGCTGCTGGCTGGAGCGGTAGACTTTCTCGAAAAGCTGGGCGTTTTCCAGGGCCTGTCCGATTTGATTGGAGAGGATGGAGATCAACTCTTCGTCCCCTTCGGTAACCGATGAGGCGCTGTGCTCGTTTCCGACAAAGAGCGTCCCCACGATGCCTTCCTGGCTGAGGATGGGGGAGAGGATAAAGGCTCCTGTCCCGAAGATTTCCCGGATCCGCTCCTGTTTCTGCGGGGGGGAACTGAGAGAGGACAGGATATAGCCCTCGTTAATGGATGAAAGGAAGACCGTGTCGTTCCGGATGTGTTTGATGATGCGGTCGACCTGTTCTTTGGCAAAACCGTTTTGCACCCTGCAGATCATGTCTTTGTCTTTGTTCAGCATCAGGATCATGTTTTTCGAAAAGCCCAGTTCAAACATGAACGATTTATCGATCCGCTCAAAGATTTCATTCTGGTCCAATGTCGTGCTGATCATACGGGATGTCCGCTGGAGGGCGTTAAGGCCGGCCAAGCGTTTATCCAGTTCTTCCTGCGCCTTGTTCAGGGCCAGGTCGGTGCGGACGATGAGTTTGGCCTGCTCATCCAGCTCGTTGAAAGAGCGCATGAGTTTGCTCATGGCGCCCTTGAGCTTTTTGACCTCTTCCGATTTCCTCAGGGCGTAAATGATCAGGCCCAAAAGGATGACCAGTGCGGCGATCAAAAGGGCGTTGTAGAGAGTCGTCATATGCGTCTTTGTTAGATGAGACCTGTTATTCGATAGCCACGATGGTTATGGCTTCATTTTGCCAAAAGGATTTTCCGATGTGCTTGAGCGAATGAAACGGCGCGATTTGTCCGTAGGTGTATATCCCGAGCAGAGGGACGCCGCTGCCCAGGATTTTGCGGATTTCATGAACCTCCTGGATTGCTCCGCGGCCAAGCAGCTTCTGACGGGCCAGGGACTCGAAAATGATGACCAGTTTCGGTTGCTTTTTGTTGAGGGTTTCAAAGACCGCCTTGGCGGCCTCTGCGGCGGCCTCTTTGCAGAAGTCTTCGTTGCCGATCATGAGATGGACTTCGCCGCCTCTCGGCACGTCGCCCTGGCAGACTATACACCCGTCATCGCGGATTTCAACGATATTCCGGATTAAATAGTCTTTGTCCTGTTCGATGTAGATCCCCAGCGGATAAAGGATAGTCATGCGGGCCAGTTTTTTTGCCTGAAGAAGCCGCGCGTCATCTCCGAAGTATTCGCGGTAAATCAGGGCAGCGGCCTTCCCGTCTATTTTTTTTATGACCGACCCTTCGGCCTCGTCTATTATACGCGGTTTTCCCAACGGTTTCCATCCGTGATAGCTCCCGATGCTGACATGCATTTTCCCGCCCATAAGCAGCGCGACCGCGGACCTGGTGAGGGGCTGGTCCTGGTAGTATTGAAAGGTCTGCCGGAAACGGAAATCGTCAATGCTTCCAGCCCCGACGATGGGGAAGGCATTTCCCATAACGGATTGGGCGCCACTGATCAGATCGGAATTGTTCTTCTGCAGGCCGTCGCTGAAAAGAAACATGGTGGCACGCTGGTGCGCGCCGAAATCGTTGGCGGCGGAACGGGCCAGGTGTTCACCGGCCAGGCGCATATGCTCGGGGGCGATATCATTCACGGAACTCAGGGTGAAGGTGATTTCGTCTGAGGCGATCGCGATGACACCGATCCCGCGCAATTCCGTGGATTCCGCAAGAATGATCCCGGCGGTGGAGCATCCGATGAGATCGGGGTGGTTAAGGGTTTGGCGGACGGCATTCAGCGTCTCCAGCGGGCTGTAATGGATCGTCGTGAAGACAAAGGCAAGATTAATGAAATGTTGTTTGGTTTGGACCCTGGCCTGAAAAGCCGCTTCTTGGGCAGCCTCGGAGGCGTTGTTTTTGTTGCTGAAACCGGTCCCGATATAGGTGGCCACGGATTCTATAACTCCTTTGCTGTCAAATAGAAATGTTTCACGGCAGTGTTTGTCATTCTAACTTCCAATATGAGGGGTGTCAATAATATTTGTTGACCGTTCGGGGATATATGGTAATATTGAATAAATTTTGGGTGCGGGAACGTGTTTGGAAAATTGCGAAGTCCCGCTTCGCGGGAGTCCAGTCTGCGCAGCGGAAGACGATCGGCCGTTGCCGGCCGTAAGGAATATAACAGAGATTTGGCCCCATCGTCTAGCCTGCGAAGTCCCGCTTCGCGGGAGTCCAGTCCGCGCAGCGGAAGACGATCGGCCGTTGCCGGCCGTAAGGAATATAACAGAGATTTG
>CAYRXT010000042.1:0-122 GCA_964428315.1 uncultured Planctomycetales bacterium | reverse complement strand
GCCCCATCGTCTAGCCTGGTCCAGGACAGGTGATTCTCAGTCATCAGACACCGGTTCAAATCCGGTTGGGGCTACCAATCTGGTACATACAGAGAACCTCCTCTTTCGAGGGGGTTTCTTTG
>CAYRXT010000041.1:0-19888 GCA_964428315.1 uncultured Planctomycetales bacterium | reverse complement strand
GCGTATATTTGATAATGATCAACTTGTCACGACGTACCGGACACCCGGCGAAAAATAGAGCATAGGTGACAGTCACCAGGGTGGGGACAGGCAAGGATAAAAAGGGTGTCGTTTCTCAGGAAGTGCGAAAAAGTTCGGAAAAGTTCAAGCGGCAGTTTGAGACCATGTTGCCCACAAAAACGGAAACAGGTCCGTCCGAAAAAGCATTAATGGTTAACTGCCTGAAAACATGTGAGAAACGATACCATTTCCGTAACAAAAAACACATCGATACGCTGGTGGAATGGCTGACACGGGACTTCTTAATAAAGGACAATTAGCCGCGGCCGCCGCGTTCGCCCTGTTTTTCTCGGCGGGATGCGCGACGGTCAACGTGCCGAATCTGGGCGAAGAGGGATACCGGATCGAGGATGACGAGCGCCGGTTGCACAGGCGATCGGAGGAGCTCGTGGAGGAGCTCGACCGCGGCCCGGCCGTTTACCGGGACCGGGAGATGAACCGGTACCTGACCTCGGTGGCGGAAAGTTTGGTCCCGAAGGAATTGAAAAGCGAGGGCATGACGGTGAGCGTCCGCGTCATCCAGGACCCGTCTTTCAACGCCTTCGCCCTGCCCAACGGCCGCGTCTACGTCCATACCGGGCTTCTGGCGGTGATCGAGAACGAGGCCCAGCTGGCGGCCCTGCTGGCCCACGAGTTGACGCACGTGAAGAACCGCCACGCCCTGAAGCAGTTCCGCTCGGTCACCAACAAGACCGCGTTCCTTTCGTCCTTGTATGTGCCCATCGCCTACGCCGCCGGCGACCTGGGGGCGATCTTCACCGAACTGGCCGCGGTCTCGTCGATCTACGGGTATTCCAAGAATCTGGAGAACGAGGCCGACAGGGAGGGCTTTGAGATGCTGAAAGAAGCCGGCTATGACGTGCGCGAAGCGCCGAAGCTCTTCGGCCATCTTAAAGACTATATCGAGGCCGAGGACGTTAAACAGCCGTTCTTCTTTTCCACTCACCCGAGGGTGGTGAGCCGGATGAGACATTTCGAGCAATATGTGGCCGAGACACCGGAAGAGGAGAGAGGGACACGGCGCAACAGCCCGCGGTTCCAGCGTTTCCAGCACGTCTGGATGCTCGACAATGCCCGGCTGTGTTTCCAGGCCGGGATGTTCAGGACCGCCGAGAAGGTCCTGAAGAGGTTCAACTCGGTTTACCGGGAGGACGGACGCGGGTATTATCTTCTGGGCGAACTTTACCGCCAGAGGCAGGACCGGAGAAAGAAGGAAAAAACCCGCGACAAGGAAAAGGACTACGTCCGGGCCCTGGAGGCCTACGCCAGGGCCGTCTCGCTTGACCCGAGGATGGCCGCCGCCTACAGGGGCATGGGACGCGTTTACCAGAAGACCGGTGATGGCGTGAAGGCCGGGGAGAGTTTTCAACGGTATCTGGAGCTCCAGCCGGACGCCCGGGACAAAGGATATATTGAACAATATATCGAGGAATCTTTTGAACATGAGACCGCCGACCGGTAAACGGCGCGCGATCGCTGCCGGATTGGCGGCTGTCTTCTTGTGCGGTTGCGCCGCGCTCACACCCGTCACCCGTCTCAAGGGCGGGGAGTACAAGGACGGCGCGAGGCGCTTCACGGCGACGGTGCCCGATGGATGGATGCGTTTCAACGGACGGAGGGAATTCATCATGACCCGCGACGGCACCGTCCTGGAGCATATCCTGGTCAAACGGACAAGGCTCAACACGGAACTGGAACACACCAAGAAACGCTTCGTCCAGGACATGCTCCCGCAGGACGTGGCCGAGGTGGCCGCGGACAACGTCCGCGCCGACCCGGACACGCAGGGGGTGAAGATACTCGCCAACGAGCCGGCGGAGATTGACGGCCGGCCCGCTTACCGGCTGGGGTACGAATACGCCGCGACCGGCGGGCTGAAGGTCAAAAACATTCAGTACGGATTTCTCGACGGCGATTATGTCTACCGGATCCTCTACCGCGCGGCGAAACAGCACTATTTCCAGGCCCGCCGCGGCGCCTTCGAGAGGTTCATCGGGTCTTTCCGGGTTATCCAGTAATTTCAATTCACATTCCGGATTAACGGACACGAACAACGCCAATACGCTTGATGTATTGATCGCGCCGCGTGAACCGCGCGCGCCGGATTATGAACAGAAACACCATCCGAGAATGGCCCGAAGAGGACCGGCCGCGGGAGAAGCTCCTGCGCTCGGGCGAGCATACCTTGAGCAACAGCGAGCTTCTGGCGATCTTGCTGCGCACCGGGACGCGGGGGAGCAGCGCCCTGGAGCTGGGACGGGCGATTTTGGCCCGGTTCGGGTCTTTCCGCGGCATGGCGCATACCGACCCTGCGGCCTGGCGCGCGTTCAGCGGCCTGGGCCCGGCCAAAATCGCCCAGATCAAGGCCGCCGTCGAGATCGGCCGCCGGTTCACGGAGGAAGAGATCAGGAGCCCCTCGCGGCGCGTCCGGTCTTCGGCTGAGGTCGCGCGGATGTTCATGCCCCGTATGCGCGACC
Organism: uncultured Planctomycetales bacterium; assembly: GCA_964428315.1. Classification (GTDB taxonomy): domain Bacteria; phylum Omnitrophota; class Gorgyraeia; order Zapsychrales; family CAYRXT01; genus CAYRXT01. Next base: position 17,351 of record CAYRXT010000041.1, on the reverse strand, counting down.
TCAAAAAGGAGGTCTTCAAGGCCGTCATGCTCAACGCCCGTAACCGGATCATCGATGTCGCCGAGATCACCCAGGGCACGGTCAACCAGGCCAACCCCGTCATCCGCGAGATCTTCCAGGAGGCCCTCCAGCGGTTCGCCAGCGCCGTGATCTGCCTGCACAACCACCCTTCGGGCAGCGTCATCCCGAGTCCCGAGGACAAACACTTCACCCGCGAGCTGGCCGCGGCCGGGAGGTATCTCCAGATCGCCGTGCTCGACCACATCATCATCGGTGACAACGCCTACTTCAGTTTCGCTGACGAAGGCCTTTTGTCTTAAGCTTTGATTGACAGCGCGGGGCAATCTCAATACAATACACACCTGAAAGAACATGACTAAGGGAGAAGAGCCATGGCGGAAGAAAAGACCATCGCGTTATTGACGGATTTCGGGATCAAGGATAATTACGTCGGGATCATGAAGGGCGTGATCCTGTCGGTTAATCCCGGAGTCCGGATCGTGGACATCACCCATGAGATCGCGCCCCAGAACGTCCGGCAGGCCGGCGTGACACTGCGCACGGCCTACCGCTATTTCCCCCGCGGGTCGGTATTCCTTTGCGTGGTCGACCCCGGCGTGGGGACGAAACGCGCCGGGGTGATCGCCAAGACCATGGACTACCTTTTCGTCGGGCCCGACAACGGCCTGCTGTCCTTTTTGAAGGAAGAGAGGAGGAGCGTCGAATTCTTCCGCATAGAGAACAGCCAGTATTTCCTGAAGCCCGTCTCGCAGACCTTTCACGGCCGGGATATCTTCGCCCCGGTTGCCGCGCATCTGAGCAAAGGCGTGGCCCCGGCCCGCTTCGGTTCCGCCCTGAAAGATATCATTCGTCTTCCGCTCTGGGAGGCCGGCTGGGATGAAAAATCCAAGACACTGCACGGCCACGTCATCGATATCGACCATTTCGGGAACCTGATCACCAATATTGAAGAGTCGCACCTGCGCCGGCTCGTCAAAAAGCCGAAGATCCATATCAAACACCGCGTCATCAAGGGACTGAACAGGGATTACGTGACGGGCAAGGAGGGCGTGCCCATGGCGATCATCGGGTCCAAAGGTTATCTCGAGATCGCCGTCAATAACGGATCCGCCGCCGGAACGATAAAGGCCTCACCCGGCGAAAAAGTCCGGATCACGTGAAGGCGTGTCTCAGAGAACCAGACCGGCCCTGGGGGCGGTCGTTGAAAAAGCAAAGGGTCCCGGATGCGCGAACCGCTGACCGTAGGCATAATCAGGGAAAAAAAACACAAGGAATTCCGCTCACCGCTGACACCGGATGACGTGGCGTGGCTTAAGAAAAGATTCATCGTTACAGAGGTGGAGTCCAGCCCGGGGAGGATCTTTTCTGACAGGGCCTACCGCCGCGCGGGCGGACGGGTGGTCCCGCAAATCGAGAAGGCCCGCCTGCTTGTCGGCATTAAAGAGCCGGAACCCGACGCCCTCGTCCCCGGCGCGGTCTACATGGTCTTTTCCCACACCGCCAAGGGCCAGGCCCACAACAGGCGCCTTCTCCGCCGTTGCCTGGATCAGAAGGTGACCCTGATCGATTTCGAAAAGATCACCGACCCGTCGGGGCAGAGGCTGGTCTATTTCGGCCGCATGGCGGGTTTCGCCGGGACGGTGGACGCGCTGTGCTATCTCGGACGCAAACTCGCCGCCAAAGGCGTGCGCACGCCGTTTGCGGCACTGCGTCCGGCCCACGCCTACCGGACCGCCGATACGGCCAAGCGGGCCTTAAGTCGGGCCGCCGCCGTCCTCAAGAAACGGGGACTGCCGGGAGATATGGTGCCGTTTGTCGTCGGGATAACCGGACACGGCCGCGTATGCGCTGGCGTCAAAGAGGCGCTGGACTTTTTTCATCCCGTCCATATCCATCCCAGGGACATGAAGCGTTTCGTGGCCGGCAACCGCGGACTGACGCACGCGGTGTGCCAGATCATCTTTGACAGAGAGGAAAAACTCCGGCGCAAGGACGGGAAACACTTTTATTTTGAAGAATACATTGGACATCCCCGGCGGTTCGAATCCGGCATGGCGCAGTATCTGCCGAACATCAGCCTGCTCGTGCACACGAGCTACTGGGAGCCCAAATACCCGAAACTGGTCACCGGAAAAATGGTCCGCGAACTCTACGGCGGGGATTTCCGGCTGGAGTTTATCGCCGACATCGCCTGCGACGTTAACGGATCCATCGAACTGAACCATAAGACGACGACCGTCGAAGATCCCGTCTATACCTATGATCCGAAGACCGGAAGATACACCGACGGGCTCGGGCCCGAAGGGATCGCCATTTTGGCGCGCGACAATCTCCCGGCCGAACTGCCGAAGGACGCCTCGCGAGAATTCAGCCTCCAGATCCGGGACTATATTTACCAGCTGGCCGCGCACGGTGTCACGGACGTGACCGGCCACGTGGCCCTGCCGCGGGAGATCAGGGAGGCGGTCATAACGCAGGCCGGCCGCCTGACACCGCCGTACAGGTACCTGATCCGCGGCCTCAAGGGATAGGCTCCTCTTCGGTCTCCCGGCGGAGAACAAAAGCTCCCGATTTTCTCTTGTCTTAACAATGATTCAAAGATAAAATGAAACTGCCTGGAACAAGAAACCAACTCCCGGAGAATAAGTGAACACCACCGGCGATCCTCTGCAAGCACCGGAAGAAATGACGCGCATGTACGACGGCAAGGCCTTCGACCCCTATCTCAGCCCGGCCTTCAAGGTATGGATTGTGTCCGTCATCTTTTTTCTGATTTTTCTTCATCTCATCAATATATATATTTTCCCTTTGGTCCGCGTGATTCCGGAAAACGTTTTGCTCGGTGTCGCGCTGGCGTTTGTCGGTTATCTGTGGGTCCAGGAGCTTCGTGAAAAATACCGTTTGCAGGACATGAATTCCGCCCTGATCCTCGCCCAGCAAAGGCTCATCGAGGCCGAGGTGAACACGATCGCGACCCTGAACGCCATGATCGAGGCCAAGGACCCTTACGTACACGGACACTCGTCCAGGGTGGCGGAGCTGGCGAGCTCTATCGCGAAGACGCTGGAATTCGCTGAGGACACCTGCGAGGTCATACGGCGCGCCGCGCAGCTGCATGATATCGGAAAGCTGGTCATACCGGAAAGCATCCTGCATAAGCCCGGACCTTTAAGCGAGGAGGAATGGCAGGTCGTCAGGCTTCACCCCGAGACGGCCGCGCGGATTCTCAAGACGCTGAAGTTCCTTCATTTGGAAAAGAACATCATCCTCAATCATCACGAACGTCCGGACGGAAAAGGCTATCCCAAGGGCCTTAAAGGGAAAGATATACCCTACGAGGCCAGGATCCTCGCGGTGGCCAATACCTTTGACACGATGAACACCCCGCGGCCCTACCGTCAGCATCTTTCACGTGAGGATATCGTCCGGGAGCTGAAGGAGGTCTCCGGATCCCAGCTCGACCCGACGGTCGTGACCGTCTTCCTGCGCCTTCTTGAGAAGAACCCCGATTACTGGGGTCATCGGGACCGATGACAATCGCGGCCTATATCGTACTTATCATCAGCCAGATAGCCGGCTTCGCTCTTATTTTTATGGTCCCGGTGGGCACCCTGATCATGTTTTTGGGGACACTGCTCTTTGCGTGGTTAACGGATTTCGCCGTAATCACCCCGGGTTATCTGTTGGTCATCTTCGGGGTTTATGTGTTAGGGGAGGCTGTTGAGCTGGTCATGACTGTTATCGGGGCCAAGAGGTTCGGCGCTTCCAACCGCGCGGCCTGGGGCGCCATGATCGGCGGGATTTTCGGCGCCGTCGCCGGAAGCCTTGTGTTCGGGATTGGGGTATTTCCCGGGTCGGTCCTCGGCATCTTCCTTGGGGCCTTCTTCGGCGAATGGACCAGACCGGAGTACTGGCGCCGTTCCCTGATGGCCGGTACCGGAGGGGTCATCGGACGGCTGGTCAGCGTCGCCTGCAAGCTTGTCATCGCCCTCATTATGCTTGCCATGGTGGCCATACGGGTTATCCCGGAGGTTCTGCGCTTATGAAAACGAAGTGCCGCGAGGTCTGGCCGTTGCTCGTTTTGACGCTGACAGCTGTTTTCGCCGGCGGTCTGGGCGCCCGGTATGACGATGCGCCGGCCGTCAGGGTTAAACTGGAGGTGTCGGCGGAAGATATCCTGCGTTCGCGCCTCGAGCATTGTCTGGAAAAGAACCTGGAAGAATTCGAGGATTTATCCGTCGTTGAAAAGGACGAAGACTGGACGCTCGCGGTGATCGCGGTCAAGACGCCGATGCGCGGCGGAATCCCGCAGGACTATGTCTTCTCACTGGTGATTCATGAGACGGTAGACGGTGAAGGGCCGGTTATGCGCGGGCATGACCTGCTGGTGGGGCATCCCAACGTCCAGGGAGGATGCAAGGCTGCCGCGATCCGTTTCGCCGAACGGTATTTGCGCAAAGATGCCGGCGGCGTCATTGACAGGTATTGATCCCCGGGCCATCATACTGCGGACGTCCATACTGTGAAGACGGATGAATCCTGCGGAGCGGGGTCGGCTCCGGCGGCTTTCGTTGGAGAAAATCAGAGAACCATGGACGTGAATCAACAGATCTTCATATGAAAGACAAAACACGGCGAATGATCACCACGGCGGCGTGCGCCGTCGTTTTCGCGATCTGCTGCGACCCGGCATCGGCGCAGAGGGACGTCCTGCGTTCCGGACGCCAAAAGACAACCCCCGGCAAAAAGCTCAGCCTTGAAGAATATGTCCAGGCCGTTATTGAAGAGACGTACCGCGGTGTCGCGGAAGAGGTCGTGCGCGAGACGATCGTGCAGCTTCGCCTCCAGGTCCTGCCGCCGCTGATCCCGTCGGTCATCAACCGCGTCTATGCCGAGGGGGCAAAGCATCCGGTCATCAGGAAGGCCTTCCAGAGGGCCCATGCCCAGGCCTACCAGATCGGGGTGGAGAACTACCGCGAGGGCAACGACCCGGCGGCCGTGCGCGACCTGGTGGTGTTCGGGGTCGAACGGCAGATACTCTCGACACGCGTAAAGCGCGCGACACAGCAGATCACGAACGAGATCCTTAAACGCGTGACCGGTTACTGAGGGGAGGCGCGGATGCGGGCCACGGCGGTTTTATGTGTCATCATCGTGCTCGCCGGTTTCGGGGGCGGCAGGGCGTGCGCCCAGGGCAAGAGGCGCGGGCAAGCGAGGTTCAGGATGGGGTTCCCCGTGAAGCAATTCGGGGACATCCGGGAGCCGCGCACAAGAGGGGAAGTCCACGAGAAATACAACTGGCTGGTCGACGCGTCGGACGGGATCGACAAGAGGGAGGCCTTCCTCACCGCCCAGAAGGAGGCCGTTGACAGAGAGCTGTACCGGGACTATGACTGGCGCAAGCCGAGGGTCCACGGTGAGACATCAGGGGAATGGAAGATCGGCCTCCCGGGTAAGTTTTCGCTCACCAGTAACAGTGTTGCCGGGCTGTACATCGTATGCGTGGATAAAAAGAACGGGGAGGTCTCATGTTCCCGTTCCCTGAGCTTGGAGGGAAAGATCCCCTCATCTTCCGGAGAATAGAAAAAGAAATCCCATTGCACGACGGGAGGACATTATGATCTGGCTGCTGAACCGATTAAGCCGTTTGCTGAAAAAAGAAAAGCCCATGATCCATCCCTCCAAGCGCCGGACGGTCCTCGCGGTCGATGACGATAAGGGGCAGCGGACGCTGATCGCGCAGACACTGCAAAAAAGAGGCCACCGCGTCCTGGAGGCGGAGAACGGCCATCAGGGTCTCGAACTGGCCATGGCGCACCGGCCGGACCTTATCCTCCTGGACCATATTATGCCGGATATAGACGGGCTGGAGGTCTGCCGCCGCCTCAAGGCTGAAGAGTCCACCAGGGAGATCGCGGTCATCTTCCTGACGTCCAGGGACAGCCCCGATGATATCATCGAACATTACGAGACGGGCGCGGATATCCACCTGACAAAGCCGATCAATCCTCGCGAACTTATTCTCCAGTGCGAGGAGACACTGGAGATCGGCGAATAAAGCCCAGGGAAGAACGGATCGGCCTTTGCCCATGGCTGTGAAAAACATCTCCGCCGGCCAATGGCCGCATTTCCGGCACTGGCTTATTCTGATTGCTCTCGCCGAGACGGGGATGCTTGTTTTCAACCGATCACTTGTGACGGCGTATTGTCTCATAACGGCCCTTTTTTTCGCCGGTTTCCTCCTGAGATCCCTGCGGTTTTATCCCGGGCAGTGGAAGCCCTTGTCGCTTGACGCGGGCGCCGCGGCCATCGCGTTGTGTTACGCCGTACTGGCGCGGCTGACCGGCCTTTCCCCGTGGCGTTTTCTGCTTATCCTCTCTTCGTCTCTCATCCTTTTTCCCCATTTCATCTACATTTTCAAAGAAAAATGAACGCGGTTTACGGCCAAAGACCGCGGCGCAATGTATTGACAAGGTCGGTGATCAATTTATAATGAATAGGCGTTTGAGAAAAAAACGGGGACAGAGAAAATGACGGACTATGAATTGATCGACCACACGGCGGACCTGGGCATCAAGGTCTGGGCAACGGACCACAAAGATCTCTTTGTGAAATCGGCGGCGGCCATGTTTGACGTCATCGCCAAGCCGAAGAAGGGGAAGAGGAAAACGGCCAAAGAGACCCGGATCTCCTGCGGGGTCAAAGCGGACCGGCCTCAAGAGCTGCTGGTGAACTGGCTGGGAGAACTCCTTTCCCTGGCGGACTGGAAAGGTTTAATCTTCACGCGATTTTCGGTTTCGTCGATGAGCGATAAAGAAATCAGGGCGTCGGCGTACGGCCTCGCGCGCGAACATTTCGACGTCCTCCGCGAAATCAAGGCCGTCACTTATCACGCCCTCAAGATCGAGAAGGACGTGGACGGCGTGAGGGCCGAGATCATTTTTGACGTATGAACCGGAAGAGTGAGAACAGCCAGGATATAACGCTGGAACGCGTGGACGCCTACCGTGTGCGGATCCCCAAGTCAAGCTTCAAGGGGATGCGCGTCCCCGGGATGATCTACGCGAATGAAAGTCTTCTCAAGGACATCCTCAAGGACAAGGCCCTCGAGCAGGTGGTGAACGTGGCGGCACTGCCCGGGATCGTCGGACACTCCATGGCCATGCCCGACATGCACTGGGGTTACGGGTTTCCCATCGGCGGGGTGGCCGCGACCGATCCGGAAGAAGGCGGTGTCATATCGCCCGGCGGCGTCGGATTCGACATCAACTGCGGGGTCAGGCTGGTGTCGTGCGAACTGACTGAGGTGGATGTCCGTCCCAGGCTCAGGGACTTGGTGCATCAGCTTTTCCGGGACGTGCCATCAGGGCTGGGTTCGAAGAGCCTCCTCAGGGTCAGCCTGAGCGACGAGAAAAAACTTTTGTCGCGCGGGGCGCGCTGGGCTGTGTGTCAGGGCTACGGGACTGATGAGGATCTTGAGGCCACCGAAGACTACGGGTGCATAGAGGGCGCCGACCCCGGCGCCGTCTCCGAACGGGCCTGTGAACGCGGCAAGACGCAGATCGGCACGCTGGGTTCGGGCAACCATTTTCTGGAGGTCCAGGTTGTCGACGAGATCTACGATCAATCCCTGGCGAATACACTGCGTATATTCAAGGGGCAGGTCACGGTGATGATCCACTGCGGCTCGCGGGGGCTGGGATACCAGATCTGCGATGAATATTGCCGGACGATCGCCGGGGCTATGGAAAAATACCGTATCACGGTTCCCGACAGACAACTGGCCTGCGCGCCGGTGGATTCTCCCGAAGGCCGGAAGTATCTGGCCGCTATGCGCTGCGCGGCGAACTACGCCTGGGTGAACCGGCAGTACATTATGCACCGGACCAGGCAGGCGTTTGAACGCGTGTTTGAGAAAAGCTGGCGGGACCTGGGACTGCGGTTGGTCTACGACGTGGCGCATAATATCGCGAAAATCGAAAAGCATTCCGTTGCGGGGAAAGAAAAGAGGCTCTGCGTGCACCGCAAGGGGGCGACGAGGGCCTTCCCTCCGGGCCATCCGGAACTGCCCCGGCGCTATCAGTCCATCGGCCAGCCCGTCATCATCCCGGGAGACATGGGGCGCCATTCCTATCTGCTGATCGGTTCAGAGGGCGCGTCGGAGACGTTTTATTCGTGCTGTCACGGGGCGGGGCGCGTCATGTCACGTTCCAAGGCGAAGAAGACGTTCGACCACCGGACCCTTTTGGATGAACTGGCCGCCAAGGGCATCGTGGTCCAGGCCCAGTCCCGGGCGACGGTGACCGAAGAGGCCCCGATGGTTTACAAGGACGTGACGGAAGTCGTGGATGTCGTGCACAACGCGGGCCTGGCCAAAAAGGTCTGCCGTATGCGGCCCGTCGGAGTGGTGAAGGGATGAATTGGATACATGATTTCGTGATCCGTGGTCCGTGATACCTCCCTACAGGCAGGCGTGATTCGTCGGGAATGATATCTTTTGACGGATCACGTGTCCCGGGTCACGAATCACGGCATGATCAACTTACTATGTAAAGGAACCGCCATGCTTGATCTCAAGTTCATCAGGGAGAATCCCGATCTGGTCAAAAGGGGGCTCAAGGCCAAAGGCGTCCAGGTCGATCTTGAGCATATTTTAAAACTGGACGAAGAACGCCGCGCGCTGATCACGGAAATAGACGGCCTGCGCAAGCAGATTAACAAGGCCAATGACACCATCACGCGGATGATCAAGGACAAGAAGGATCCCAAGGAAAAGATCGCGGCCATGAAGGGCGTTTCCCGGAAAGCGGACGACCTTGAGACAAGACTCAAATCTGTCGGGGACCAGCTCCAGCCGGCGCTTATGTCCATACCGAATCTCCCGCACGAGAGTGTGCCCGTCGGCGGTGCCGACAAGAACCGGGAAGTGCGGAGGTGGGGAGAAATGAAGGCCTTTGATTTTCCTTTGAAGGACCACGTGGAACTGGCCGAATCCCTTGACATTATCGATTTCAAAAGGGCGGCGAAGGTCGCGGGGTCCAACTTTGTCGTCTATAAAAAGGACGGCGCGAGACTTGAGCGCGCCCTGTTCGCCTTTATGCTGGATTATCACGCGAGGGAACACGGATACACCGAGATCCTGCCGCCGTACCTTGTCAACCGGGCGGCCATGACCGGTACCGGACAGCTTCCCAAGATGGAAGAGGATATGTACAGGCTGAGGGACGATGATCTTTTTCTGATCCCCACCGCCGAGGTCCCGGTCACGAACCTTCACAGCCGGGAGGTCATTTCGCAAGAGCTTTTGCCGGTCAAATACGCGGCGTACACGGCCTGTTTCCGAAGGGAAGCCGGTTCTTACGGCAGGGACACCCGCGGTCTGGTCCGCGTGCACCAGTTCGACAAGGTCGAGCTTGTCAAATTCGTCAAGCCGGAAAATTCTTACGACGAACTGGAGTCTCTCGTGGGGGACGCGGAGAAGATCCTTCAGGTTCTCGGCCTGCCCTACAGGGTCGTTTGCCTGGCGAGCGGGGATCTGAGTTTTGCCGCAGCCAAGTGCTATGACCTGGAGGCGTACGCGCCGGGGATCGATCAATGGCTCGAGGTGTCCAGCTGTTCGATTTTCGGAGATTTTCAGGCGAGGCGCGCCGGCATACGTTTCAAGGGGAAGGACGCGCAAAAACCCGCCTTTGTGCACACCCTGAACGGTTCCGGACTGGCGTTGGCAAGGACGGTTATCGCGATCCTTGAGAACTATCAGAGGGCCGACGGTACGGTCGATATCCCGGCTGTCCTGCGCCCGTATCTCGGCGGGCAGGAAAGGATCGAGCCATGAGCGCCATGATTATGACAGTCGCGCGCTGTGCCGTGTTCCTGGGGCTTTTGCCGGTTGTGCTGGCCGCCACGCTGGGTTTTTTGGGCGAGATCAATGACCTTGTCCTTGCGGACCGCCAGGCCTTTTACTGGGGCATGCTGACGTATGTGCTCCTTCATTTTTTCGTGGCCGAATTCGGCGGATTTTACCGTATCGGGCAGAGGCTGGTCGGCGATATCTTCGCGTTTTTTGCCCCGCTGGGCCGCTACGCGCCGTTTCTTTTCCCGGTCTTTTCGGTGATTATCCTGATCTTCCTTTACTTCAGCCGTTTTCTTGCCGAGAGACCGCTGTGGATCAATGTCATAGGCCTTTTTGGCGTGGGTTTTACTTTTGCCCATCACATTATCTTTTCGGCCCGTCAGCTGAGGGAAAACGACACGAACATAATCAAACCGGTGTATTTGTCGGGCATGGTGTTCGTGTACCTGGTCAATATCATGATTCTGGCCCTGCTGTTGCATCTTGACCTCCCTAAATTCGCGATCGGGGATTTTTTTGAAAAGACGGTGGATTTGGCGCGCAGGTACTACCGGTTCATCTTCAGCCAGTTTTTTGTTTAGATTTCGCACAAAAGCCCATAAAATTGTCCTCGTAAAATTTCTTTGAAATTTTACTCGGAGGCGTGGCAGAGTCATTTTGAGCGAAGGGAAAAATGACCTCGAGGAACAACGTGACGAGAGGCTGGAGGCAGGGCGCGGGAGATACGGGCGGGGAAGAATGGTTTGTATATATCATTGAGTGCCGCACCGGTGTGCTGTACGTCGGTATAGCCAGAGATATCGGAAAGCGGGTTGAGGAGCATAACAAGGGACGGGCCTGCCGGTACACAAGGTTCAGAAGGCCTGTGAGACTGATGTACACGGAAAGGTGCGGGGACTACGCATCGGCGCGCCGGCGGGAGAGTCAGGTAAAGAAATATTCACGGAAGAAGAAGACGGCTTTGTGTGTTGGGAAAGATTTCTCACTTGGTTCGAAATCCTCGTAAAATTTCTTTGAAATTTTACTCGGAGGCGTGGCAGAGCGGTTGAATGCGGCGGTCTTGAAAACCGTTGTCCTGAAAGGGACCAGGGGTTCGAATCCTCTCGCCTCCGTTGTTTCTTCCACTGGACGAAAAATCATCAACCAGGAATGGAGATGATTTTTCGGATCACGGGAACAGAAGTGCGGTTGAACGAATGAAAAACAACAGAAGAATCATGATAAGCTTCCTTTGCGCCGCGGCCGTCTTGGCCGCGGCGGTTGTGAGAACGCCGGCCGCGGTGGGAGCTGACGGCGAAGAAACGTTCCGGGCTGATGAGTCCGACAGGAGAGAATACACGAGCGTTCCGCTGGCGGAGTGCGTGGAATGCCGGGATGGACAGACCTGGAAGGACAGACCCTGCTGCACAGGGGAATTCGAAAAAGACTGCGCGGCAAAAAAGGGCGTCGTAAGGTCCCGGGACCTGCACCCGCTGTTTACTGTGCTTAAGGGATGTTTCCGAAGGGCACCGGATGCCGGCAAGGCGTGCGCCTCTGCGGCGGACTGTTTATCGGGAGTCTGTGACCTGAAAAACGCGGTTGTCCATCAAAGATGCGAGCTGACCGAACGGAAATTGACCGGAGGAAAGGACCCGAACTCCGGGAAGCCTTATTATGAGGCCACGTATTCCTGCATGACCGAGAGGCCGGGAGCCTGCGCCGAAACTATAGAGGACATGCCCAATCCGGCCGGAGTCAGCCATGTTCTCGGCATGCGGGGACGGACCCTGGTAGAACAGTGGCAATCCGGACCGGTCTTTTAACCTGCGCCGCCCGCATTTTTGCCCGCAGTTTTCCTGCTTTTATCCGACTTCGCAGAATTCCACGGCTTTTAGCCGTGAATGAATGCGGACTAAAAGCCGCGGCGCTTCGTCGGATTGCGCCTGAAGATTTACGAAGTCGGATAAGAGAGGGACCACGGGCTTGCCCGTGGGGCTCCATCGACCGCAATATCTCCATATATCCGTTGTCTTATCACGCATAATGCGTCATAATTAAGAAAAAAACCGCAGAATAACGAAATATTTGAGTCATGCTGACGTTGCGCGAAAAAATCTTTCTTGCCGTTGTTTTTCTCATAGCCTTGGCGATATTCGTTGATTTAAACACGCCTCTGGTCAGCCTGATGTGGGAGAATTACACAGGCCTGACCGACCGCCTGGCTATCCACCAGGACTTCAAGATCGGCTATATCAACAGGCGGGGCAGGATCATGATCCCTCCGAAGTTCGATCAGGGGACCAGTCATTTCCCAAGTGGACCGGCGCCGGTCATGGAGGGAAAAAAATGGGGTTATATCGATATCAGCGGTGAATACATGATCAAACCGCAGTTTCGTATCGCGCGGACATTCTCGGAAGGCTTGGCGGCTGTCGCGCCGGCCGGACGCGTCTTAAGCCTGCATGGTTTTATCGATAAAGACGGCGCCTATGTGGTGGGGCCGAAGTACCGTGACACGAGGGATTTCCATGAGGGCAAGGCGGCCGTTCAGCTAGGAGATGACTGGGCCTATATCGACCGGGAGGGAACATACTTTGTGCCGCCTTCCCTGGAAGAAGCCGGGGATTTTTCCGAGGGTTTCGCCCCGGCCAGAGAGGGGGCCAAGTGGGGGTATCTGGGGATGTTCGGGACATGGCAGATCGACCCGCGGTTTGACGGTGCGCAGTCCTTTTCGGAAGGGCTTGCGCCCGTAAAGAAAAACGGGTTGTGGGGCTATATCAATCCGGAAGGCTTCCTCGTTATCGAACACCAGTATAATGACGCGCAGCCTTTCTCCGACGGCCTGGCCGGTGTAACGATGGGACAAAACACAATTTATATTGACAGGCGTAATCGGCGGGTCATCGAATCAACGGATTTCCTTGAGTCTGCGCCGTTTTCCGAGGGGCTGGCCAGGGTTAAGGTGAGGACGGGGCGTCCGGGCCCTGAGACGGGGAAATGGGGTTATATCGACAAACAGGGAGAGGTAGTTATTGAGCCGAGGTTTGACTGGGCATGGGATTTCGGGGCAGGGGTCGCCCGCGTCGGGTTGGGGAAGAATTCCATCAAGCGCGGCTATATCGATACCGAAGGCGCCTTTATATGGAATCCGGCCCAGTGGGACAAACAGTATTACCTGAACAATGTTCTGCGGAACATCGGGCTGGTATTCGGGCTGTTGCTGATCGTTACCCTCTTGCCGGTCTATTCAAGGAAAAGGAAACAGGTGGCCTTAATGACCGCGGTGGCCTTCAAGAAAAACGGGACGTTTTCCGGCGGGCTTTTCCGTGATCTGCGGGTTGTGTTTCCGTTTGACGGAAAAGAATTCCGGATGTTTCTGGACCACGGAAAAAGCGAATATGATCTGATGGCCCCGGTTGTCGAGACGGATTATCCGAAGGAGAGATACCACTATATAGTCCTTTATCCCAAAAGCCTGCAGAATCCCTATCTGGACAAGGAACTGGTCCGTATGGCACCGTACAGCGAGAACCCTGTCCTGCGGGACTATTTTTCGCTGGAGAGCGAAGAGGACGAGGCGGTGCTGGATCGGCTTTTTTCCCTGGAGATGGTCAAGAAGATCGTAGCGCTAAGGACACTGAATGCCACAATTAAAGTTTCCGCGATGCAGGGGGTGTACGGTATGCGCGCGGATACCGATGTCGGGCGCGCGGAAGATTTCGAGAATTTCGTGGATTGCGCGCTGGATTTTTATCTCCGTCTCAGGGAACTGGATCAAAAGGAAGAAGACGACGTGTTCAAGGAGGACGTTTCATGAAGTCCTTGGCGCCCGGGCTGGCCATGGTCTTGCTGGTAGCATTGTCCGGGTGTTGGGAAAAACTCCCGGCCGACGGTGTGCGTCGAGAGTTTTATGTTGACGGAACCCTAAAACGCGAGATGGCCTATCAAGACGGTAAACTGAATGGTCTCCGCCGGGAGTATTATCCGAACGGAGAGCTCAAAAGCGAAGGTTTTTTTGTCGACAACAAGATTGAGGGGATCTTCCGAACCTTTGACGCCCTCGGCCGCCTCAAAGGCGAATACACGTTTCTCAACGGGATCCAGCACGGGCCCGCGCGGGAATATTTCGACAACGGACGGCTCGAGCGGGAGGCCAATTTTGTGCGCGGACAGGTCCACGGTCCGCTCAAGACGTATTACAAGAGCGGTGCCCTGAAAGGCGTCGCGCAGGCCATGAACGACAAGCTGGACGGCTTTTTGCGGGAATATTTCGAAAACGGCTCTCTCAAGCTCGAGATGGTGCTCGACAACGGCCAGAGGAACGGTCTGGCGAAGGAATATGACGAGGATAATCAGCTCTTGAAGATCACACCGTTCAAGGATGACAAGGCTGACGGCCTGATCCTGACATATTATGAAACAGGCCAGCTCAAGGGACAGGCGCGCAGCAAGGCCGATAAACTGGTGGGTAAAACCAAGGAATACTATCCCTCGGGTGATCTGATGCGAGAGGTGAACTTCGCGGCCGGCGAACGCAAGGGGAGGGCCGTTGAGTATTACCCCAACGGTAAGCACAAGAAGGTCATGTATTATCTCGATGACCGCCTGGAAGGCCTGGCAAGGGAATTCTATCCCGGAGGAGAACTTAGAAAGGAGATCTTTTATAAGAATGACAAACCCGCGGGTATCGCCAAGGAATACTACCGTAACGGCCGGATCAAACTGAAAGAAAGCTTCGTCAACGGCATCAGAAAGAATATCATGATCTACGATCGCTACGGGAATCTTATATCCGAAAGGAGGTTATGAGGAAATCACAAAACGGTTTTGTCGAAAACGTTTTCCAGAATGTCCCTATTTGTCTTGTTTCAAAAAAATTTTCAGGGTACACTAATGAGTGACTGTTCTTCTTTTATTAAATTTCTCTTATAGTTAGGTAAGCATGACACCCAAGAAATTACATCTCGCCGCGTTAGAGAACGCCTCGCTGTTGAGGAAGTTCACCATCCTCTTCATCCTCATGTCCATCCTGCCTATCGGCGTCCTCGAGTATTTTTACTTTCAGCTTATCGATGCGGGAGAGATCCGTATCACCCCGGAAAATTACCGGATTACGCTGACCCTGGTCGTTTTCGGCGTGATCGTGGGTTACTGGGTGATGCGCCTTGCCCTTAAGAAGATCATCCAGATCACCGAGCAGAACACCAGGGCGCTGGAAACAGTGCTCGGATCGACAAGGGTCAAGGAGCTGTCCCAAACGGAAAATGAGGTCGAAGTCCTTTCCCAGGCCTTCAATGAGATCACCTCCCGGCTGGAGGATAATGTCCGAAAACTGGAAAAGGCCAAAAAGACGCTGCATTCGGTCCTGTCCAAAGTCGGGCGGGGTATTTCCTCGATGCAGAATATCGACAGTTTCCTGGAGCTCATTGTGGAGACGGTCTCTGACGCGCTTGATACACATGTCGGAACGCTCTTCCTGATAAAGGAGGACAGCCGGGAGCTTTATGTGAAGACGGTTTACGGAAGCGATTACGCCAGGCATAGACATCTTCGCATCTCCCTCGACGAGGAGCCTTTTGCGACCATCAGCCGAATCAGCAGGCCCCTGCATATTTCCCGGATGGAGGGAGACGGTATTGCGCAAAACGACAGGGTGCTGTTCAGCGCGCCGCTTTTATGCGCGCCTCTCATACTGCACGACAAGTGCCTGGGGATGATTTGCGTCAGCGGCAAGAATAGCGGCGAGGATTTCAAAGATGACGAGAAGAACCTGCTCGCCAACCTTGCCCTCCAAACGGCGGTGGCCATCGAAAATGCGAGGCTGAGCGAAGACGCGGAAAAGACCTACCTGGAAACGATTACGGCCCTGGCCCTCGCGGTCGAGGCCAAGGACCCCTATTCGCGCGGGCACCTTGAGCGCGTGGCCAAATACGCCGTCAAAACCGCCCGGTATATGGGGCTCTCCGACGAGGAAATGGCGATGCTGAGGGACGCCGCGCGGCTTCACGATATCGGCAAGATCGGCATACTGGACGAGGTCTTGAGGAAGCCGGGAAGATTAACACCGGAGGAATGGGACATGATGGAAAAACACGTCGTTATCGGAGAGAGCATCATCAAGCCCATCCGCTCCATGCGGGGTATATGCGACATCATCCGCCACCACCACGAGATGTTGGACGGTTCAGGTTATCCCGACAAGCTTAAGGGCGACCAGATCAGCCTGCTCACCAGGATCTTGACCGTCGCCGATATCTTTGACGCCATCACCAGCGACCGCCCCTACCGCAAGGCCTTTACGGCCGAGCAGGCCAAAGAGGAACTTGTCAAGATGGACGGCAAGCTTGACCAGACCATCGTCCAGAATTTTTTCGAAAGTTTGGAAAATTAAACGAGGGGCGCAGCGTCCCGCTTCAGGCAAGGAAGGAGAGAGCGGCGGTGGAGGAGTTAATCACCGCCTTCGTCCGAATCTGTCTGACCTCCCCCGCCGGTAATCTTCTTGGCCCGTCCGGCCACGGTTTCCATAATGGAGGAGGCCTCATCGAGCGAGGACTCGAGCCGTCTGTTGTAACTGCCGCCGGGACGCAGGATGGCCGCAAAGACTAGGACGATTCCGGCGACGAGGATGACATATTCGAGATTGCTTTGACCGCGGTTTCGGTTTGACATGACGGAGCCTTTATTCGAATGTCGATTTGAGACGCTCGGAAACAGTGGTCATCGTGCTGGTGCTGTCATCGAGCGAATCACTTAGTCTCTCGCTGAATTTGCCCTTAGGCCCAATAAAGGCGACGAGGACAATTACGATCCCGGCGACGAGTATCATGTATTCCAGGGACCCTTGGCCGGATCGGTTTTGGATGTTACGCATGGCTGGACCTCCTGTACGAACAATGGATAGATGTTAGCGTGCGTCTTCTTTGTAAGACTCTCCCAGCCGGCCGGTCATCTCTTGGACTTTGTCGGCCATCTGGACGTGGGTGTCTTCAAACTGCTGCTGGAGCTTTCCTTCCCGGGTGCCCGCAAAGGCCGCGAAGAACATGACGACGGCCCCCAGGAGGATGACGTATTCCAGCGTGCTCTGGGCGTTTCTGTTCATTGTCTGCGCCTTAATCTTCTTCCCGAGGCGGCGTGACCGGATCCGTATCACCTCCGCCAGTGCTGCCGCCTCCCTGTTTGTCATAAGAGGAGGTGAGACGTTGTGTCATCGTCCCAACGGAATCGACGGTTTCATAGTAGGCGGCGTTCATCTGATTCTGGAAGAATCCGTCTTTTCCGAAAAACAGGGCCAAGAACAGCACGACCGAACCCAAGAGGATAATATACTCCAGCGTGCTTTGACCTGTTTTATTCTCAGTCACGAAAAACCCCTTTAAGCGGATTTTGACACATTCACATTCCAAGTATACCATACATTTTTTGTCTTAAAAGACGAAATAGACTATTGTCTGTGTCAAGTTCTTGTGGGTAGTTTTATTCTGGAGTCGAAAAAGTGTCT
>CAYRXT010000040.1:0-20253 GCA_964428315.1 uncultured Planctomycetales bacterium | reverse complement strand
CGTTTCTCGTCGAGAAAAACCTCTCATGCTCATTTTTTCAGCAGACCCTAATTAATAGGGACCAGTTTCAGGCGAGAGCACCATAAGCCGGCACACGGGAGGCGCCGCCTTCCGCTCAGCAATGGAAAACGCCGGGGCGGTTACGGCATTTCAAACGTAATTCTGATTCATGCATGTCTCAATAAGGATCGAATTCTCGACGGCGGAATCGATCTCAGGCATGGGATCATGCCATACCCGCCGAGCAGGTTCCTTGGGGCACGCCTTTAAGAAACTGTCCTCCCCGCATGCCCTTAAAAAATGTCATCCCCGCGCGAGCGGGGATCAATCCTTATCCTTCATGGATTTCCGCGCGCGCGGGGATGACACCATTATTTGGACAGCAATGATTATGATTGGCAGTCTAATGGCAGGTCGTGTTCGACATCCAGGGAATAGTCAATGTCGTCAAATCCAAAACCGAACAGCTTGAGAAAGTCCTTTTTGTATCCATCGAGTTGGGACAGCTCACGAAGATTGTCGTCGTTCACAAGCGACCACCTCTTTTCCACTTCGGACTGCACGTCTTCCCGCAGCTCCAAATCGTCCAGACGGATAAAGCCGTTCTCATCCAACCGAAACCCTCCGTCTGGATATAGCTTGTCACGGAACAAACGGTACATCTGTTCTATAGTCCCCTCATCGATTCCCTTTTCCTTCATGACCTTCTGCAGAAGGATATAATATAAAGGAATAAAGGGAATGGCCGAACTGGACTGTGTGACTAGGGCCTTGTTGACCGAGATGACCGCCCGTCCGTTGAATCGCTTAACACGCGCGTCCAGTTTCTTTGCCGTGTGCTCGAGATGGTCTTTGGCCTCCCCGATGGTACCCTGACGATAAACCGGCCGCGTAATATCGGGCCCGATATAAGAGTAGGCCACTGTGACGATCCCTTCACTCAGCACCTGATTGTCTTCCAGGGCCCGCATCCACATTTCCCAGTCCTCGCCGCCCATGACCGCTACCGTCTGATCGATCTCTTCCTGGGTGGCCGGCTGGAGAGTCACTTCTTCGATGCTGTCGGATTCGAAATCAATGGACTTGTTGGTGTAATACCTCCCTTTGGGTTTTAACGTCGATTTGCAGATTTTTCCGGTATCGGGATGAATGCGGCGCGGGGACGCCAGGCTGTAGATTACGCAATCCACATGGCCCAGGTCCCTTTTAATGCAATCAACGGTCTCGCGTTTCACCTGATGACTGAAGGCGTCACCGTTAATGCTTTTGGTGTAGAGTCCTTCTTTCCTTGCGGCCTTGTCAAAGGCCACGGCGTTATACCATCCCGCCGTCGCTGTTCGTTTTCCTTCAGCCGGTTTTTCGTAAAAAACGCCCACCGTTTTGGCCCGGCAGCCAAAGGCCGCAACGATGCGGGAAGCAAGACCGTAACCCGTCGACGCGCCGATGACCAAAACGCGCTCTGGGCCCTTTTGAATCGGCGGCCGGGATTTCACAAAGTCGATCTTCTCCTGGACCGCGCGGGCGCAGCCGAGCGGATGGGCTGTCGTGCAGATGAACCCCCGGATTTTTGGCTTAATGATCATTATGACATTCCACTCCTTATTTTATTATTTTGATAATAGGCGTGAAGAGAGCTGCCGGCGCTTTGCGACCCATCTTATGAAAGGCGTTTGCGCCTAACTTTAAACAGGCGTTTTCTTGGCCACAATCACTATCCCTGATGAGGTAACGGCAAACCTCTTTCTGTCTAGGTCCAGATCAAAACCGATCCTGGTGTCAGGCGGGATCATGACCTCCTTATCGATAATCGCATTGCGAATGTGCGCGTTCTCCCCCACCATAACGCTCTCCATGATCACCGAATTCTCCACAACGGCGTTGGGCTGAACCCTCACGTTGGACGACAGGATGGACCGGCGAATCTCCGCGCCTTTGATAATGCACCCCTGGGCTAAAATAGAGTCAACCAGCCTGCCCGCGATTCTCTTGCGGCCCGCCTTCGCGTCGACGATCTTCGCCGGAGGAAACTGCGCATGGTACGTCCGAACCGGCCAGCTGCGGTCGTAAAGGTCAAACTCCGGTTTGTCCCCCAGCAAGTCCATATTGGCCTCAAAGTAGGCGTCCCGCGTTCCGATATCCCGCCAATATTTGGCCTGTCCTTTATCATCGACAAAATTATGCACGAAAATCTTCCGGTTATTCGCGAGCATCCGCGGGATGATGTCCTTTCCGAAATCGTGATGTGAAGACTTGACCCGCGCGTCATTTTCAAGGGCCTCCAGAAGGATATCCCTGCTGAACAGGTAGATTCCCATCGAGGCGTAAACCTTGCCGGAATCATCCGGTATGGTCCTGGGAGCCGCGGGCTTCTCCTGGAACCCCACAACCGACTCCTGTTGATCAACTTCAATCACGCCGAACCGCGTGGACTCTTCGCGCGGGGCGCGGATGCAGGCCACCGTCATGTCGGCGCCCTTCTCTTTGTGCCGCCTGATCATCCTCATATAATCCATTTTGTAAATATGATCGCCGGCGAGGATCAAGACCAGCTCCGGACTATTGTCCTGGATGGCATTGAGGTTCTGGTAGATGGCGTCTGCCGTTCCTTTATACCATTCGGTGCTGACCCTCTGCTGCGGCGGGATGGCATCGATAAATTCACCGAGTTGGCTCGAAAAGACATCCCATCCGGACAACAGATGTTTTTGGAGGGAAAACGATTTATACTGAATGAGAACAAAAATGCGGCGGAGCCCCGAATTGATGCAGTTGCTCAAAGTGAAATCAATGATGCGGTATATGCCCCCGAAGGGGACGGCCGGCTTGGCGCGGTCGCGCGTAAGAGGGTTAAGCCGTTCGCCTTTACCGCCGGCTAAAATGAATGTCAGGACTTCTCGCATCGATTTTGCCTTTTTTGTATTATATGATTACGGAATATAGATTCAAAAATGGATTTATTCTCTTTACGTCATTTGCCCGCTGGTCACGGCCCTGAGGGCAGGGTCTCCAGTTTTGCCTCGGCCACTTCGTTTTCGGGGTCTTCCTCAAGGACCTTCTTGTAATGCTGGACGGCCTGTTCCCGTTCGCCCAGCGCCTCAAAGGTCTCAGCCAGCTTCAAGTGAACCATGGCCTCATGCTTGCCCCGCTTTGAAGCCAGCGTGTATATGTCCCGAGCCTTTTCGTATTCCTTATCATCAAAAACAATGTCTCCCACCTTAAGGATGTCCTTGACGGCCTTCGGATCTTTTTCGAGGGCCGTTTCCAGGAACTGCATCGCGACTTCATACTGTCTTTTCTTCGCGTGAGCCTTGGCCATCAGAAAATAACCGCGGGCATTCTGTGGCGATTGACGAATCATAATCTTAAATTGACGAATAGCCCCGTCGACGTCGCCCAAATGTTCGTAGGCCAGTCCCAGGTTGGCCCGCGTCTCGGTGTCATGCTGACTGAGACTGCTGGCGATACGGTAATACTCGAACGCCTTGCGGTGGTCGTTTTGGCTGCCATGGATTTTGCCCAGGATCTTGTAGGGTTCGGCATAACAGGGCGCAACTTTAAGAGCTTCCTCCACCTCCCTCCGGGCCGCGTCTTCATTGCCCAGGGCCCCCAAGGTGTAGGCCCGGTTGATGTGCCGGTAAGGGGTGACCGTCTTGGTCCCCAATTTCATCAAATCAAAATCCCTGACCTCCCAGCCCCCGACATCCACCCGGTGTGCCCGAATAACCTCCTTATTAATGGGTACATCCTTAAGATAAATGACTCCGTCGTAATTCAGGTACACCAGAACCCATTCGTCCCGATCCCTCAAGTATTGGAGGAGTTTGTCCGGGATCTCCTTGTTCACCGAATTCAGGAAGATACCCGTGAGGCCGTAGGTCTCCACGGCCTCCGCAAGGACATCCGGGTCCGCCTCAGCCCATATCTTCTGATAATAATTGAAAAACTCCGGCCCGTAGACCTCCGTCCTTCCGTCAATGAAAACCTTGATGTCCGGAAAACAGCGCCCGACGAGATATGCCCCGGAATTGAAATCATTGAAGAAATTGCCCCTCACCTTGTTCTCAACAAGAAAATCGGCCGCCTTGTCCGGGAAATTCCTTTGGGCAACCCCTCCGTACTCGCTCTTGAATTCATGTTTGTCAAAATCATAATAGCCGCGTTGGGATAAGGCCAATCCGCTGTTAATCATCCAGAAGATCAAAAATATTTTCAGTCCTATACCCAAAAGATACAGGAACTTTTTGTCACTGATCTGAAACGGCAGGACATCCTCCAGCCGAACGTTGGACATATTGGTCAGGCAAACCAGGTACGCCGCAAAGGCAAAAAACGAGATATTGCGCACGGCCGCAAGAGAGGCATACAGAAACATGCCCCAGACCACAAGGTCGCCGATATCGATCCGGCGCCTGTTGAATATGAACGAAACTCCGGAGAGGACAATCAGCAGTTTATAAAAGGGGTACCGGGATGCGGACAGCATCGTGGACCACTCAACGGGCGGCTGAAGTTCGACGATATGCTTGAAAAAGATCTTGGATTCACCGGCAAGTTGAAGCAGGACGCCGATGGGATACCACGCCCCTTTAAGAAAAAGCGGGTTGAACAGCGAGGCCAGGATCGATATCACAAAGATGAAATGCAGCCGCCGGTATTCTTCATCATCGAGACGTCCTGACTCATTCCATTGCCAGGGGAGCCGCAGGCGCCTCTTAAGATATTCTGAAACAATGGCCACAAGGACCAGAAAAGGCCCGATAAAAGAAAATCCGTGCATATTAACCCAGAGCGCCTGGACGATGAACACGGCCAGCCCCGACCACCGCCTGTCTAAAAAGAAGGCCAGGATATAAATGTACAGGGAAAAAAAGAGCAGGCTAAAGAGGTCGGGACGGATCGTGAAACGCATCCGGTAGACCATCATGACAAGCAGCAGCAGAAAGGTTATTAACAGCTGCCGGTCCTTGTTGTAACCCAAAAACAACAGCAGCGAAAACGTCAAGGCCACAACAGCCACCTGCATGGTGATCAGGCCGTTTGGTCCCCACAGCGAGTAGATGGAATACACGAGGAGCTGGAACAGCCACTCATGGTTAACCCACGGCCGGCCGGCGATCGTGCACGAAAGGATGTCTTGGGATGGGACCGTTCCCGTTTCGGCGATGACCTGTCCGACCTTGATGTGCAACCAGAGATCCAGGTCCTTGATCTCCAGATTCGCGGCAAAAATCACAAGCCCGAAAAGGACACCCAGGGCGATCAGTCCGAAAACATAATTTAATTTTCTGTAAAAATCCAGGCTCATTTATGAAGCTCTATGGACTTGCGTCCACACTTTTTTGATATTCTTCGGCGAAATCCGCCGAAGTCAACCCCGCTTCGCTCCAAAATTCCGCTACGCTCCATTGGAAAGCTTCGCGAGGTTAATCCGCCTATTTTGACTACGGACTTACGTCCGCAATATGAAGGCGTACGCGGATCAAATTGTCCTTTTAACGCAGGACCATGTGTCCGTCCCCGATATCCACAAGGGCGGCGCCGGAGGAGAGTTCGATCGGCCCCGTCTCATCGGGGAGCTCATACTCCATCGCCGCCCTTAAGAGACCCCTTGTGTAAGGATGCTGGGGGTTCTGAAAGACGTCCGCTGTTTGGGCCAGTTCCACGATCCGTCCGCGATACATTACGGCGATCCTGTGGCTGATCTTTTTCACGACTCTCAGATTATGCGAAATGAACAAGAACGTGACCTCCATTTTCTCCTGCAGTTCCTTCAAAAGCCGGAGGATCTGCTCCTGCACCAGGACATCCAGCGAAGACACCGCTTCATCGAGGATGATCAACTGCGGATCCACGGCCAAGGCCCGCGCGATGGCGATCCGCTGCCTTTCCCCCCCGCTGAATTCATGGGGATACCTTTGAAGGATATTATCCGGCATCCAGACCAGATCCAATAAAGCCTTGATCCGTTCTTCTCTTTCATTGCGGGTCCATTTCTTCTCGAAATGCATGGCCTCGGACAGGATCCGTCGGATCGTAAAACGCGGATCCAGACTTGTAAAGGGATCCTGGAAGACCATCTGCATCTTTCTACGGTACGGGAGCATCCTTCGGCCCGCGAGATGTGTTATGTTCCTCCCCTCGAACATGATTTGTCCTGCGTTAAGCGGCATGAGGCGCATGAGGATACGCGCCAGCGTCGTCTTCCCGCATCCCGATTCGCCGACCAGGCTGATATTTTCTCCTCGCCGAATATGCAGATCGACGCCGTCCACCGCCCGGAGATCACCCGCCGGTTTGAATCCCCCCGACTTCACGGGAAATATTTTTCTTATGTTTCTTATCTCGACCAGGTTATCCATAGCGCTAGATCAGTCATCCAGTATTTGGACCAGTTTCCGGGTAAAAGAGTGCCCGGGCTCCTCCAGCACAGAACGGGTCGGCCCGAAATCCACGACTTTTCCATTATACATAACGGCGGCGTAGTCCGCCATCCGCCTGACGACGCCGAGATCGTGAGTAATCAGCAACACTGACATCCTGAGCTCACTACGAAGCCGTTCAAACAGGGCGATAATCCTGGCCTGAAGGGTCACATCGAGATTACTGGTCGGCTCGTCGGCTATCAATAACGCCGGTTCCGCGCAGATCGCCTGCGCGATCATGGCCCTCTGCCGCAGCCCCCCGCTCAGCTGATGCGGATAGGCCTTGGCGATGCGTTTCGGTTCGTCGATTCCCACCATGCGAAGCAGGTCCCAGACACGCTCCCTACGCTGCCGGCGGCGCAGAGAGAGATGGGAATGTATCGTCTCCTCGATCTGCGTCCCTACAGTAAAGACCGGATTAAACGCGCTTAAGGGTTCCTGAAATACCATGCCGATCTCTTTGCCGCGGATCTGCCGGATACGGCTGTACGTCATGGCTTCGACGTTCTTGCCCCGGTAAAGGATCTCGCCGGCGTGGACACTGATATTGGGCGGCAGGAGACGCAGGACAGCCAGACCGGTCGTGGTCTTCCCGCTTCCCGAACTCCCGACGAGAGCGACGATCTGATTCTCCCGGACTTCCAGATTCAGTCCCGTGGTTAACGGTCGTCTTACGGAATCCGTCCAGATGCTGATATTCAAATTATTGATCTTTAAGAGGACGCGCTTCATGACATCCCTTCCGCCTTCAGTAAGGGATCCAGACAATCCCGCAGGGCGTCACCCACCACATTGAAACAGATCACTGTCAAGAATATAAAAAATCCCGGCAAGAGGATCCAGGGTGCGAAGTTAATCTGGATAATCCCCATGGCCTCCGACAGGAGATTACCCCAGCTCGCGTACGGGTCCTGGATGCCCAAACCCAGCAGGCTCAGGGCCGATTCCCCGAGAATGTACCCCGGTATCGCCATCATTACCGCTACGATCGAATAGGAAACCGTGTGCGGCAGGATATGCGTCATGATAATGCGCAGGTCCGATAATCCCAGCGCCCGGGCGGCCAGGACATAATCTCTTTCGCGCAGGGAAATGCTCATCCCCCGGATGACCCTGGCCAGCGAGGCCCATCCGATGAAAGAAAAGATGACGACAATAAGAAAATAGATCTGAAGGGAACTCAAATCCGGAGGGAAAGCCGTCCGCAGGGCCAGTAAAAGATAGAAACCGGGGATCATCATGAACATCTCGCACAGACGCATGATGATATTGTCGACCACGCCTCCGTAATAACCGGCAAGGCCTCCGACAATGAGACCGATAACAAAAGAGATCGCCACTCCGATGAGCCCGATAGACAAAGAAACCCTTGCGCCGTAAAGAATGCGCGTCAGAAGATCGCGTCCCCGCGAATCCGCCCCCCAGAGATGGAGCCGCCCCGAAGACCTCACCCCGAACAGATGTCGGTTCACCGGAAAGAGGCCCAAAAACCGGTAAGGATCGCCCCGGAGAAAAAACCGCAGAGGATATTTCTCTTCCCTGTCGACAAGATAGACGCGTTTATGGTTTTCGTCAAACGAAAGCTCATAGCCGTACACAAAAGGCGCCGTCCACCCGCCTTCTTCATCACGGAACTGGATCGGCATCGGAGGACAATAAGAATAGGCCCGGTCTTCGTTATCGAACGAATACGGTGAAAGAAAATCGGCAAACACGGCGCCCGCATAAAGAATAACCAGGACCCAGACGCATCCTACAGCCAGCCTGTTTTTCCGGAAGCCGGCAAGGGCGGCCTGAAACTGGCTTATGTGTTTTTTTTCGTCCGCCATAGATTAGGTGCCTTTAAAAAACGATCAATCGTATCGGATCCTCGGGTCGGCGGCGGCCAAGAAGATGTCCGCCAGAAGATTCCCTATCAAAAGCAAAACGCCGCCCATCAGCATACTCGTCATGACCAGATAGACATCCTTGGACCTGACCGCGGTCAGCATCAGAGAACCCAGCCCGGGCCAGTTGCAGATGATCTCGATCAGGGCCGCCCCGCTGAGCAGGCTCGAAAAATGGTAACCGAAAATCGTAATCAGAGGGTTGACGGCGTTGCGCAAAGCGTGGCGGTAAATGATTCGGTTCTCTGGCAAACCCTTGGCACGGGCCGAAAGGATATACTGCTGACGCAGGTTCTCCAGCATATTGCCCCTCATGATCCTCTGAAGACTGGCGATGGAGCCCAGAGAAATAACAACAGTCGGAATCACCAAATGTTTCAGGAGATCCAAAAGGCGAGCCAACGGCCCCATTGAATCATAATGCGCGCTATGCATGCCTCCCAGCGGCATGGCTCCCGTCCGGCTGGCCCAGTAAAGAAGCAGTATGGCCAGGAAAAAGCTCGGAATGGACAGCCCGGAAAAAGAAAACAGCGCCAGGATGCGGTCGATAAACGTGTTTCTCCTCAGCGCCGCCCAGATCCCCAAGGGGATAGCCACCAGCCACGTTAACAGCAGGCTCGCCAGAGACAAGATAAACGTGTTGACCAGCCTGCCGGCAATGATTGTGGAGACGGGTATATTGTAAAAAAAGGAATGACCGAAATCAAAGTGCCGGACAATATTGTACAGCCAGTAACCGTACTGTTTCCACCAGGGCTGGTCGAGATGATAGAGTTCCTCGTATCTCTGGATGGTCTCGGGGGAGACCTGGGGATCCAGCCTCAGGGTGTCGAAAAAATTTCCCGGCGTCATCTGTATCAGATAGAACGTGAGGAGGGTAATCCCCAAAAGCAGAGGGATCGCGACCAGGATGCGTTTAACTACGAATTTCAGCATAAGCAGACCTCAACGGAATTCTTCTCTGATATATATCTCTTCAAGATTATGAAACGCCCCGCCGTAACTGGTGGGTTGAAGATTCCCGAAAATATTACGAACCGCGATTATATTGGCCGGCAGTACCGTGTAAACAACCGGCAGGTTGTCGGAAACGATCTCCTGCCATTCATCATAAAGCTCTTTGCGCCTGGCCTCATCCAATTCCTGGACGGCCTCTTCGAAAATCCGGTCGATCCTTTGTTCCCAGTCCGTGGCGGGTTCCTCCTGCCGGGGATTCCACATATGCAGTTGGCCGGAAGAATGCCATACGTTCTTACCGAAATGGGGCTCGATGCCGCCCGTGAGGCCCAGAATGACCGCGTCCCATTCGTATGTGGATACCAGCCGGCTGACCAGGTTATTGAATTCCAGCGCCAGAAAATTCACTTTCATGCCGAGGCGTTCGAGATCGTGCCGGATAATCGCTGCGATCTGCATGCGCTCAGTGGAACCCGTATTGGTGAAGAGATTGAACTCGACGTCTCTTCCGATGGAGTCCTCGATGACGCCGTCCCCGTCCTGGTCGAAAAAACCGGCCTTTTTCAGAATTGCGCCCGCGGCCTCCAGATCATAGTCATACTGTTCGAGGTCGGGATTATAGAAATAGCCGCTGCTTGGGCTCATCGGCGAAAACTGTTCGTAACCCAGGCCGTTCATGAGGATATCGATGATACGCTTCTTGTCGACGGCGCGGGCCACGGCCTTGCGGAAATTAACGTCCGAAAACCAACTGAGCTTCTTGGTCGAAACATAAGGCTCGCCGGACACGGGATTATTTTGATTATTCTGATTAAAGACGATAAAATTACTGCCGAAATCAGGCCCCGTATCATAAATCGTGAAATTGTTTTTCCCCTCCAAAGGCTTCAGCAGGGGATAATCCATTCCCCGGACCGAAGAGGAATCGATGTCTCCCTCCAGGAACTTCAGCAGAGCCGTATCCTGATTCTGGACGATCAGGTAGACGACACGCTCGAGATAGGGAAGCCGGTTGGTCTCATCATCCCTGTCCCAGTAATGGGGGTTGCGCTCAAAGATGATCCTTTCGCCGGGCCTGTAGGCCTTGAGCCGGAAAGGGCCTGTCCCGATAATCTCTTCCGGCGGTGTATCGATGCCCCAGGTAAAGTTGAACACGCCTTTCCGCACGCTCTCTTCGAGGATATGTCTCGGAAGTATAGACTGCCCCATGGCCCTGAGAAAAGGCGCGAACCTCATCGGAAGGATGAAGCGCACCGTAAGGTCATTGATCTTTTCGACCTTGAACTCTTGATCCTTGATCGTAAAGATGTCCCGGGCGGAAGACGGGATTGTGTCGTTATAGATTAACTCCTTAAAGGTGAAAACCACATCGTCCGCCCGGAAAGGCTCTCCGTCAAACCAGCGCACGCCTTTCCGCAGATGGAACGTCCATCTCAGTCCGTCTTTGCTGACCTCCCAGCGTTCGGCCAGGGCGGGTTCGACCTTTGTGGTGACTCCGTCGGTCCGCGTTAAACCTTCGAACAGAAGGCCGGTGACCGCGGTCGTGCTGGTTTCCTTGGCCAGGATAGGGTTAAAGGAACGCGGATCGGATGTTGTGGCCAGGATCAATTCCCCGCCGTACAAGTCCCCGGCGAAGGCATACCGGGCGGTGCTCATCCCGCTAGAAATGCAGAAGAACGATATCCCCAGAATCATCGCCCTTCTGCATATCATACGATGACAACCGCCATTACGGCTGCTGGGCCTCGGCAGGGACATGGGCAGGTTCGCTGGATTGATTCGTTGTTTGTTGTTCCGACGAGGCGGTGTCTGATGCGGCCGCATCCTTATCGGAAGGTATTGGGGCATCCCCGGCTGTCTCCTCGCCTACAGCCTCCTGGCCGCTCATCTCCGTCCCCGCAGCCGGTACGCCCACCCGCTGGGGCACCACGGAACCCTCCATCAAGGATTCCCCTTTTTTGGAAGACAAAAAGGCCAGGGTCAGTGAGGTGACCAGAAAGAAAACAGCCAACGCGGTGGTGATTTTGACCATCATGGTATTTGTTTTGGCGCCGAACATCGACTCGGCCGCGGCAAAGCCTTCGGTCAGGCCGCCTCCGCGGCCGGACTGCATAAGAATGACCGTCACCAGCAACAGACAGGCAAGGACGTGAAAGAACGTAATAAGGCCAATCATCATGACACCGCCTTTTTCATACCGCAGCTGTTCTGCACGATCCGCACAAACGAATCCTCTTTGAGGCTCGCGCCGCCAACCAGGGCCCCGTCGATATCCGGCCGACCGACGAGCTCGGCCGCGTTATCCGGCTTGACGCTCCCGCCGTAAAGGATCCTTATGCCGGACGCCGTTTCCTTGTCGGCCATTTTGACCAGGAGTTCACGGATAAACTGATGGGCCTCCTGGGCCTGGTCCGCCGTGGCGGTCTTCCCGGTCCCGATGGCCCAGACGGGTTCATACGCGATAATCAATCGGCCCATCTGATCCGGCGAAAGCCCGGCCAGCGACTGTTCGCATTGGCCCCGGATCACCTCCATGGTCTGATTGCCCTCTCGTTGTTCCAGATTCTCTCCGACGCAGACAACGGGCGTCAATCCGGCGCCAAGGGCGGCCTTGATCTTCTTATTCACCGTTTCGTCGGTCTCGCCAAAATACTGTCGCCTCTCGGAATGGCCGATGATGACAAATTCTGCGCCGACATCTTTGAGCATCGGGGCCGAGACCTCTCCGGTAAAGGCCCCCTCTTCTTCCCAGTACACGTCCTGGGCGCCGAGACGGACATTTGTCTCAGCGACCACTTCCTTGACATCCGCCAGCACGGTGAAGACCGGACAGATAAGGATATCCACTTCATTAACGTCGTACAGTTGTCTCTTCAACCCGTTGGCCAGGGCGATGGCCTCAGCGGTTTTCTTATTCAGCTTCCAGTTACCGGCAATCATAATTTTTCTCATGGTGAGCTCCTGTTTTATTTAATCTGCCTTCCCCCTCACGCTCGGTCGTCATAATACCATTGCGGGCGACGTTCCTCGATTCCTAACGGGGGAGTGGATCAATCCCGCTAACCACGAACACCTTACCCCTTTACCACTTATCCCTTACCACTAAACTCTTACTTCTCTTCAATCGCCGCCACGCCGGGAAGTGTCTTGCCTTCCAGGTATTCAAGGGAAGCGCCTCCGCCCGTAGAAATATGCGTCATCTTATCATCAACCTTAAACTTGCTTACCGCCGCGGCCGAGTCACCGCCGCCGATAATGGTCGAGGCGCCTTCAATCCCCGCGATAAATTCCGCAATGGCCCTGGTGCCTGCGGCAAAGGCGTCGATCTCAAAGACGCCGACGGGACCGTTCCAGACAATGGTCTTCGCGTCCTTCAGGATCTCCCTGAACCGCTCGACAGTCTTGGGGCCGATATCGACGCCTTCCCAGTCATCGGGGATGTCGCCGGTGATGACCTTTTTCTTCTCCGGCTGGTCAAAATCCGGCACGATCACGTAATCCGTTGACAGCACGACCTCAACGCCCTTCTGCCTCGCCTTTTCAAGAAGTTCCCGGGCAAGATCCACCTTATCGGGCTCGAGTTTGGACTTTCCGACCTTCACGCCCCGCGCCTTCAGGAAGGTATAGGCCATGCCCCCGCCGATTAGGATCGCATCGGCCTTCTCAATAAGGTTTTCGATAACCGCGATCTTGTCCGACACCTTGGCCCCGCCGAGAATGACGACGAACGGCTTCTGCGGATTTTCGATCACGCCGCCCAGATACCTTATCTCCTTTTCCAGAAGAAATCCGGCGGCGGACGGCAGGTGTTCGGTGATGCCGGCCACGGAGGCATGGGCCCGGTGGGCGCTTCCGAAGGCGTCATTCACATAAACATCCGCCGTCGACGCGAGTTTTTTCGCAAAATCCCGGTCATTTTTCTTCTCTTCTTTATGGAAACGGAGATTTTCGAGAAGAAGGACTCTCTCTGAAGAGTCTTTGATCTTTTCGGCAACCTCTTCCCCGATGCAGTCATCGAGTTTAAGGACTTTTTCGCCAAGGAGTTCCGACAAGCGGCCGGCCACCGGGTCAAGCTTGAACTCATCCAGGACCTGTCCATCGGGTCGGCCCAGATGGCTCATGAGAATAACCTTGGCCGCGTCGTGTTCCAGCAGGTACCGGATCGTCGGCAATGCCGCCTGGATACGGCGATCATCGGTTATCTTGCGGTTTTTATCCAACGGGACGTTAAAATCAACCCGCACAATGACTTTTTTGCCTTTCACGGAAACATCTTTTAGGGTCTTTTTAGGCATCTTCCACTCCTTTTATATAAATCCTACTCATAGATAATTCAGCAAAATTTACCATATTATAGCGGCCATCCTTGATTTGTCAATGCAGAGCATCTACCGCTATTTCCGGGAGATGATAAATGAAACAGCGGACTCCCAGCTCCATCCCAAATACAAGGCGAAAAAGGGCATGGTCCAGATAAACTGCCTTTGCAGAAACCAGTATTCGCTGCGGATAACGGATATCAAGATAAGCTGGATGGGGATAATGACAAATAATCCAAGCAAAACCATCTGTTCATAGCGGCTCTTATAAGGAAGGATAAACGGAAAGACCATCCCTGCCAAGAGAAAATACAATGCCTTGCGGCCGACAAGATTGGCGAAGACGCTTTTGAAAAAGGCAAACGGCTGCAGAAGAGGATTGGCGATATATTCAAACGTCTCGTAATGAAGCTTATTATAGGCAAAATGCGGGCCCAAAACGCAGTAGCCCCACAAAGGAAGGGCGGCCGCAAAGATCAGAATCAGCCACCCAAAAAGCCGGAGGTTCTTCCCTGTCCAGACAAACCTTTTTTGATTTTTCCATAAGTGAAAGACCAGGCTTAACATGAGCATCAGGATGCCGTACACATGCCACCAGATTACGATGACGAAAAACAAGCCGATACCGCATGTCTTCCTTAAAGTCATCGCTTCAAAACCTTCGGCAATCTGGCGGGAATAATAAAAACACGCCAGGGCCAGAGTCGGAAGGGTAGCATACGTGCGGATCTCGGTGGCATGGAAGATCATGGTCGCGTTAAAACACACCAGCCCAAAGGTGACGGCATAACCCCACCATGTCTTTAAATACGGTTCACAAACCCGGTACAAAAAGTAAAAACCGGCTAACGTGAACAGGATATGCGGAAGTGCCAGGGCCCATTTATTACTGCCGAAGAGCTTATAAAACGGGTAGATCAGGTAATAATCGCCGGAAAGATAGGAACAGAATTCCCGTTCGGGTAAGGCCCGCAGAAGATCCAAAAAAGATCCCCGCATCGGAGCAAGCTGCCACTTTTCATCAACCCAAAGAGTGTGTTTGTGGAGTTTCATGAGACGCAAAACCAGGCCGAAAATCGAAAATGTGACGGCCACAGCCGCCCCAGCGGTCTTGTTTGATTGATGTGGTTGCGCTTGCGTCATGATCCCCGCTCAATTTCTCCGGAGAGGCTGTCCGATTCCACGATATACGTGGGCCGGCCCAGCGTTTCGGTGTAGATCCTGGAAATATATAAGGAAAGCAACCAGATGGCGACAAGCTGCAATCCGCCTAGGACAGCGATCGTGACCATAAGTGAAGTCCAGCCAGGCGGCATCGGGCGAGCGACGAAAACCTTTGAAAAAACGGCATAGGCCGCCAGTGCAAAGACTAAAACAAGGCTGAAGGCGCAAAACAGACCGGACAGGAACAGAGGTTTAACGCTGGTGGATAGGATACCCTGAAAGGCAAGTTTAAAAAGGCCCGCCACTGAATATTTTGACCTGCCCTCCCGGCGCCCGGGTCTTTCAAAACTGACGTCAGCCTGCTGAAAGCCGACCCATGAACGCAGGCCGCGCAGATACCGGTCTTTTTCCGGCAGTGTATTGATCACATCCACCACGCGACGGTCCATCAGCCCGAAATCACCCGCGTCTTTATGGACAGGATAATCGGACAACGAGGCCTTCAAGCGGTAGTAAGAAGAATACGCGCACCTCTTCAGCCAGTTCTCCTGCCTTTTACGCCTGACGGCAAAGACGACGTCGCATCCATCCTTCCATTTCTTCACCATCTCTTTGATGACCTCCGGCGGATCCTGAAGGTCGGCGTCCATCACGACGACCGCCGCCCCGCGGGCCAGGCGGACCCCCGCCGTGACGGCCGCCTGATGCCCGAAATTACGGGAAAAGTTGATAAGCCGGCTGTCGCGGTCTTCCCTGATCATCGACTCTAAAATGCCGCGGGTTCCGTCGGTGCTTCCGTCGTTGATGAAAAGTATTTCCATAGCGCTTCCCGCCGGCCGCTGAGACTTACTGTTTAAAATCTCTTTGACGGCGGGGCGTTCCTGCTTAAGCCTTTCAAAAAAACTGGCCAACACCTGCTGTTCATTATAAACCGGGACCACTATGGTCAGGGCGATCATGCCTTCTCCTTTCTCGCGACGGCGATTAGCGATGTGCCCGTAGGAGGACACGGCCAGACGGCGTTTTCCATCCGTCGCAGCGCCTGAAGCAGACGCTCGAAAAACGGGCTTTCCGGCTCAAAGCCTTTTTTAATGACGCGTTCTTTCGGTGTGTAACGCAGGACAACTTTACGCGCCGCCAGAAGGGGTATCAGGCTGAATCCCCAGTACGCCGTTTTCACTCCCATGAACCCGGCCTCTTTCATTTCCTTTTTCAATTGTTCCGGCGTATAGCGCCTCTTGTGGCCGTCGACCTCGTCGTAGGCGCTGTACAGCCATGGATGCGCCGGAACGTTGATGAACAGATACCCGCCCGGCCTGAGATGGAACCGGACGGCGTCAAGAAACCCGACGGTATCCGCTATGTGTTCCAGGACGTCCAAAAGCAGGACGGTCGAAAATTTCTGCCGCAGGGACGGGTGCCTCTGATGGACATCGTAATAATAAACGGGTCCATTTCCCGGCGGGACCATCTTCAAGGCCTGCATGCTCAGGTCGCAGGCCGTGACCCGGCAGCGGTATGTCTCCTCGATCTGCCGGCGCACGGCGCCGTTGCCGCAGCCCACGTCGAGGACCTCCCCCCACTCATAACCATCCGGGACCATGCGCCGCAGGGCATCGAGGCGCCATCTCATCCAGAAATGACCGGCATCGGCGAAACCATGCCACTCATCGGCCATGGAATACTCCGTCGGCGGGCTTAAGAACTCGATGGCGTTGTTCATCGGACCCTTGCTCCCGCCTTCTCCCCCTCCACATAAACGGTCTCCAGTTCCCGCCCCGGAGGCTCGAGCCTTTCAAGATCCGGAGTCCGGCCCTCCAGCCGTTGAACCCGGCGCACGTTCACAAACCCGGCGGACTCGAAGATATGCCTCAGCGAGTCGAAATCATAGAACCATTTATGCGCCCCGCCGCTGTCGTAGGCCTTGGCGATGAATATCTCCCCGGGCGTCACAGCCTGTTTGAAACAGCACCACTCGCGGATCTGCGGATGTTCGAAAAACGACCGGTCGCCCTCGGCGTATTTCCGGGCGTAGGTCTCAAGGTCCGGACAGCTCAGGCGCAGGACACCGCCTTTCCGCAGGACCGAGAAACACCTCCTAGTGAAATCCAGCCCCTGGTTCAGATCAAAGTGTTCAATGAAATGGCTCGCCGCTATAAAAGAGACGCTGTTTTCCGGAACGGGCCAGGGCTTGAGAAGATTGTAATTCAGGAACAGGGCGCCTTTAATAGTCCTGATCCGGCCGTATTCCTGCCGAGGCTCAAAGCCGATGTTGAGCCACCCGGGCAGGAGGAAATGCCCGCAGCCGACGTGCAGCCGTTCGATCCCGAGGCGTCCGATCTGCCTTTGCAAAACACACCGCTGCCACCCCGTGCGGCGCAGAGCCGCAAGGGAAAAGGCCTGCCACAGGAAGCCCTTGAACTTCATCCATCGTTTTTTCGCCTTTGTCGATGCCATGGGCGTTTACCGGATATCCTTTCTTTTGTAGATCAGGCTTTTCGGTGTCTGCCCCTCAAGGACATAATGCGTCCGGACAAACCGGATGACCTCCTGATATTTCTTCCTGTTGGATTCAAGCGCGAAATAAACATCCTTCCAGCGCGGCAGAAGATCCTTTTCGAGAAGGACATAGCGCGGAGGCGAATTCTTCAAGTCTTCCATCATTTCTTTCTGCCAGGCCTCGTCAAACCAGGCAAACGTCGGGACCGGGAACCGCCCGGCAAAAGGCCTCTCGGCAAAAAAATAATACGTGGGCATCTCCGGATACATGAAAAGCCTTTCATCCCCGGCGGTTAGTTCCCGGATCAGGGGAATAACCGTCTGCAGTTCCCTCGCCTGGTCCACGGGAACGATGATGCCCTCCGCGCGATCCAGTGTTAGCCTCTCACCCGGTTCTTCGGCAAATGGGATGGCCCCGTCGGCCGGCCGGCCGGCATAAACATTCCTGGCGATCTGATACGCCGGGAAACGGCGGGCATAACGCATCAGAGCGTAGTTGACTGACGACATGAAAAACGCGAGAAGCAGAAAATAGATTCCCGCAAGCGGCCAGGTCAGGCGCAGTGCTCCGATGCGAAAACCCGCCTGCCCCCCGGCTGATATCCTCCATTGTGCCTTCTTCCGCCGCAAAAAGACATACGCCTCTTCCAACAAAAAAAAGAACAGCAGTTTTTCCGGCTGCAGGGCCATCTCGAACTGCGCGGCCCAGATCGAGCGGAAGGACGTGTTGTACATCACAAAACCGTACACCCCGATACACACCAGCGCCGTGTGGCGGACATTCAAAGAGCGCGTCTTCCAGCGGTAAGCAAGGAATCCAACCAAAACGACGTAAAGATACGCCGGCGTGAGGTGACGGAAATTTTTGCTTAAAGGGTTCACCATGGCCGCCAGGGCCTCGGCGGCGTTGGACGGATAGACCGAGACGGTATGCGGATCGATGACCTTCTGCATGTTGGTGACGACCGCATAAACCGAATCAAAATACAGACCCAAAGCGCCCTGTCCGTGCAGATAGAGCAGATACGGGACGGCCACCAGGGCGCATCCCCCTCCGTAAACAAGAAGCCCTTTCAGGCTTTCCCGGCGAGGCATGGTATTGAAAAGCCCGCCGGCCGCGAGAGCGGCCGTAATGCCCAAAAAGGCGCAGGCGCCTATCTCGATACTCGTAAAAATCCCGCAGGAGGTCGCCAGCCCGGCAAGAAAAAGATAGACCAAACGCCGCCTCATAAAATATTGGACCGCCCAAAGGATCGCGGTAAGCCCGAAGACGTAGCGCATGCCGCCCCAGATATGGAACACGACCCGCGGCCAGGTCCTGGCCACGAACACCGGCGCGAACAGCCACAGCACATAGCGCGTTCTGAAGATCTCCCGGCCGATAAAAACGCACACGATCAGCGTCAGGACCGAACCCAGATAAAAGTAGGCATACAAAACCGCCAGATGGTCGCCGAAAAACCTCATCATCGCCGCCGGCATGTACAGCTCGAAGGGCCCGCGCAGATGGAAGACATCTCGGAACGGGACCCCGCCCTTGAGAACCGTGTCGATCCCGGGGAGGTACAGGCCGACTTCGAAAAGGTTGATCCGCCCGTGCCAGAAATAGGGCTGGAGGGTGATGACAGCCGCGAACGCCGACAGCAAAATCGCGTCAGTCAACCGCGGCGGCCGATGGAGCAATGTCAACAGTTTCTGAATGGGTCTGCTCATCAACGATGGAAAGAAAACGGCCGGTTCAGGTGCGTGATCCCCGGCAGGTCATGCTGAACATGGATTGTCAAAATTATAAACGAATTGGATTTTATCGTAAAGGTTATTTTCTAGTACAAGGCCGCGATGCCAGCTGGCTTGTGGGCCTCTATTTCTGGAAACGCACGACCATGATGTCGCCGTCTTCCATAATATAATCTCGGCCTTTGAGATGCCAGCGGCCGGACTCCCTGACCTTCTGCTCACTGCCCAGTTCCATCAGGTCCTCGTATTTGAAGATCTCTGCGCGGATGAAACCTTTTTCCAGATCGGTGTGGATGACGCCGGCCGCCTGCGGCGCCGAAGCCCCTCGGCGGACAGTCCATTGATGGACTTCGGTGGGACCGACGGTAAAAAAGGAAATCAGTCCAAGAGCCTCGAAACAGAGCGCGCTCAGGCGGTTCAGGGCCGGCTCTTTGATCCCCAGCCCGTCCAGGAATTCCCGGCGGTCGGCCTCGTCAAGGGCCGCCAGCTCCGCTTCGATCTTGGCCGAGATCTGAATGACCCGCAGGTCTTGATCCGGGTGTTTTTCTTTAACCTTACAGATAAGCGACTCATCGGCGAGGGCCGAGTCATCGACGTTCAGAACGAGGATCATGGGTTTCTGCGTAAGGAAATGGTATGTCGAAATGAGCCTGCGGTCCTCCTCCCCGAGCCGGCAGTGCGTCAACGGCCGGTTTTCATCCAAAAGGGCCTTCATCTGAGTGAGGATCTCTCTCTCCCTGGCCTGCTGGGGGCCGGCAATGCCCTTCTTCCGGTCAAGGGCCATGCGTTCCAGACGCTTTTCGACGAGGATCAGATCACGCAGGATCAGCTCCGTGAGAACGTTATCGATGTCGCGCAGGGGATCAACACTCCCCGCCTCGTGGAAAACGGAACCGTCGCGAAAGGCGCGCACGATATGGCACAAGGCGTCGCATTTCTCCAGGCTCCGGGCCAACTCGCCGCCGGCCGCCGTTTCCTTGTCGAACCGCGGCAGGAGTACCGTCTCGATCGTCGCCGGAGAAAGTTTCTGCGGACGGTATAAGGCGGCCAGCCGCTCGAAGCGCCCGTCACGGATAACCGCCGAGCCGGTCACGGCCTCCTGCTGGCCGCCGAAGGCGGTTGAGGAAAGCTCCTGTCCGGTCAGGATCTCAAATAATGTCTTTTTGCCGGCCTGCGGCAGTCCGATGATTCCGATCTTCATGAAACGTCCTTAGTTATTGATCTTTTTCTAACCAAAGGAAGTTCATTTGCATTTGTGCGAACATATGA
>CAYRXT010000039.1:0-20990 GCA_964428315.1 uncultured Planctomycetales bacterium | reverse complement strand
CAATGAATCGCGCGCTCCGTCCCTCCGGGTAACATTTATTTATGAGTCATCTGGTGTCAATCAAAATTATCCGCCTTAAATCTCTCTCAGGTAGCCCCAGGTGTGCAGACGGTCGCTGTCCTCGTACCAGCGCTGGCCTATGTCGGTCCGGTAATACATGGCCGGGATCAATATGTTGCTCAGACGGCTGTAGGCCTGTGCCTGCGCCTGGCGCATGGTCGAACCGGTCCCGCAGATCACCAGGACAACACCCGTATCTCCGGCCACCAGCCATTGTCCGTTAACGGCTTTGACATCGCCGATATGGACGCCTTCGCAATTCGGTTTCTTGAACAGGATGGCCGCGTCTTTGGAATGCGTCATGAAGGTCTGCTGGTCATTGAAGGGATACGGGGGGACGACGACCCGGACACCGAGCTGAAAACCCTTTCTCGTTTTGAAAGAGGTCAGCCTGCCGCTCGCCAACTCGTAAAGAAATTCGCCGATCGGCATGAGGATGCCTTCCTGCTGGATGTTGATGGTGGGATAGCCGAAGCGGGCGGTGAACTCCAGCGGATAAATACCCTGCGCGTTGACAATGCAGTTGATGTCGATATACCCGACATACCCTTCCCCGGCAAGTTTGGGTTCCAGCTTCTTGAGCGTGGCGTTGAAGATCTTGTTTTCTCCGCTCCAGTACATCGACGTGCCCATCTCACCGGTCGACGGGCCGATGTTCCCGGGGAACAGCTTCTTGTGCTCGAAGTTAATGTTGATCGGATGAGCGAACTGCTTTCCGTTAAAAAAAGCGCCGACCGCGATCTCCACGCCGGTGACGCGTTTCTGGAGCTGAAAGACCTTGATCTCCCTGGACCAGGCCTTTTTGTAAGCCTCCAGGACCTGGATCACGTCGACACCGTCTTCTTCTTCACCGACGAACAGAAGGCGCTTGATGTTCTGTGCCTCGCCGCTAGGCTTGATCACATACCGAAAGGGCTTGCTGCGGACATACTCGACGGCCTCGTCAAAAGAATGGAATTCCTGGAAGGGGATGATATTGACGCCGAACTTCTTGAGCTCTTCCTGGCCGAAAGTGCGGTCGTCTTCCAGCCTGTCGGTGTAGGGGGTGCCGCCGATAACCTTTTTCCCTTGCGAACGCAGCCGGGCAGCCTCCTTCCCCTGCCCCAGGACGTCGTCGAAGACAATGATATCCGCCCAGTCCACATCTTTTTCCCAGTTTGCGGTCTTGGGCACGAAGCCGTCCGCGATGTCCCTGGCGCCTTCATTGCGGATGAAGTATCTGACGTCATGCCCCTCTTTGACGACCTGCCACGCGATGTCGTTGATCAAAGCGTCAAGAGAAACGAACAGAAAATTCTTTTTGTCCACCGGCCTCTCCCTTTCGGTCTTTTTCAGTAGGTGGTTCTATGTATCTTGTATAATACCAGGAACAGCGGCCCTGCCGCGAACAGGTTCAACGCACATCCTTGTAAAAGGAAGCGAACCGCGAAGGGTCACCGCCTGCGGCAAGTGTTGCATAGATCCTCACGTTCAGCAGAAAAGTCTTCCAGACGCCCTGCTTCTGCCAACGGCGGGCGGAAGCGCGAACCGGATAGGCTAAAGGGACAACCCGGCCCTTTCGCCGCAGGAGCCGGCTCATCATGACGTCCTCGCACAGAGACACCTCGGGGAATCCTTTCATGGCCTCGAAAACATCCTTCCGGACGAATATGCCCTGGTCTCCGTAAAAGATATTCGTGAACCGGGCCCGCGCGTTGCCCGCTAAGGCAATCCACCGGTAGAGAAACCCGGGCGCATCGATTACCTGGCGGAGGCATCCGCCGACGAGGCCCATCCGGTGACAATCGCTTTCTATCTTCGGAATATCGCCCGTCCGGACGGAACTGTCGGCGTGGAGGAACAGGAGGATGTCTCCCGCCGCCCGGGAGGCGCCCTCGTTCATCTGCCGGCCCCGGCCTCTCAGTGACCTTACAGCATGTCCGATGTCTTTTATGATAGACCATGTCGCGTCCCGGCTCCCGCCGTCAACAAAGACGAGCTCGGCCATGTCCCTCAGGGACACCCAATAATCATAATGCGCCCTGAGCAATTTTTCTTCGTCCAAAACCGGCACAATTACGCTGATCATGCCCCGACTCCGATGATTTTATCCGGCCATCTCATTTATTTTTCTCGGCCTTTTTTTCCGCCATAGGTATTGCAGAAAAACCAGCGCGCCCAGCAGTCCGACGGCAACAAGAAGCTTCCAGACATGATCGGGATTCGTGACAACGCTGATGAAGGACGATCCTAAATAGACCAGAACAAAGGATCCGGGAATAATACCGATAACCGTTGCCAGAAAATAATCGCGGAATCTCACCTTGGTGATCCCCAGCCCGAGGTTCTGGATATCCCAGGCCACGTTGGGGATAAGCCGGATCAGGAGGACTGTCAGGAATCCCCTCCTCTCAATCGCCTTGTCGATATTGGCCATCTTGCCTTTCACAAGCTGTTCGACGGCCTCCCGCGCGAAATAGCGTGCAAACACAAACTCGGCAACCGCCGATATATAGGCCGCGATCAGGAGAAAGGCCAGTCCTTTCAGGCCCCAGATGATCCCGGCGGCGGCGGAAAGCACCCCGGCGGGAAAAAGGACCAGCGGCCGCAGAAGGTAAAAAACAATGTAGGCGACGGGCCCCCAGATCCCGTAAGAACGGATCTCTGCCTGAAGCGTTTCCACCGTGAACTGCGAAAAGTCGATACCGGCCAGCCGGAAAAGTAAAAAGAGAGCGGCGGCTCCCATAAGGGCGGCGCAAAACTTGATCCATGGATTCTTCCGCGTCTTTTTCATCAGGCGGGCTCTCAGAAATTTTTCATAATCCGAAGCAGCAGTTTGACAAGGGGTTTGTCCTTCATTTGGACCAAATCTTTAGCCGCCGTCTTTTTGACAAGCTCCGAGAGCGTCGGATAGATGTACATGGTCCGGGCGAGTTTGCCGAGAGGGATCTTCTGGGATTGGGCCAGAAGGAAGCCCTGGATCAATTCCCCGGCCTGTTCCCCGACAATGTGCGCCCCGAGGATCAGGCCCTTCGCGTCCGTGATTACCTTGACCGCCCCCCGCGTCCGGCCGTCCGTGTAGGCCCGGTCGGCATGCGTGAAATCCTGTGTGTAGACTTTGATCGCCCTGTGCGTTTTCCGGGCCTCCTCCTCGGTCAAGCCCAGGTGCGCCAGCTCGGGGTCCGTAAACGTCGCCCAGGGCACACAACGGTAATCGACCTTCTGCCAGGCCAAACGTCTGAACAAGGC
This sequence comes from uncultured Planctomycetales bacterium, assembly GCA_964428315.1. GTDB lineage: Bacteria > Omnitrophota > Gorgyraeia > Zapsychrales > CAYRXT01 > CAYRXT01. The sequence goes on along the minus strand of CAYRXT010000039.1, from coordinate 17,702 downwards.
GTTGCGCACGCAAACGCCGGCCTGATAGGCGGCCACATGAGAAAACTGGTAAGGACCGGCGATATCCCCGCAGGCGAAGATCCGGGGATTGGCCGTCTGTAGGAACGCGTTGACCCTAACGCCTTTTGTATGGCCTTCGACACCGGCCTTATCCAGTTCAAGTCCCTCGAGGTTAGCTGTCCTTCCGGCGGCCACGAGGAGTGCCTCAGCCGTCAACGCACGATTGTCGTCCAGGCCGACCCGGATACCGTCCGCGTGTTTCTGACAATAGAGGGCCTTGCGTCCCGAGATGACCCGGATACCCTCTTCTTTGAAGCTTTCTTCCAGAACGGCAACCAACTCCCGTTCTTCAGCCGCCAGCACCCTGTCCATCTCCACAAGCGTGACATCCGTCCCCAACCGGCCAAAGGCCTGGGACAACTCCACGCCGACAGGCCCGCCGCCGAGCACGATCAGGCTTTTAGGAAGGTCTTTGAGGAAAAATATATTTTCATAAGTAAGATAGCGGCTGTCCTTAAGCCCCTCGACAGGGGGAATTGCCGGACGCGACCCGGTGCAGAGGATGAATTTTCCGGCAGTAACGGCCTGCCCGTTCACTTCCAGGGATGCCCTGCCGGTGAAACGCGGGCCTCCGAATATGACATCGATGCCGCGTTGTTTCAGGTCTTCCGGCTCATGATGCGCGGCAATCTCCCTGACCACCTTCTGCACATGGTCCATCACCCCTGCAATCCGGAAAGAGGGTTGTGATGACAACTCGATACCGTAGCGTGCGGTATCGCGAATCCATCGGGCCACCTGGGCGGCCTTTAAAAGCGTCTTGGAGGGCACGCAGCCAGTCCAGGTGCAGTCGCCCCCGAGCCTTGTTTTTTCGATAATGCAGGCCTTGGCGCCCAAAGCGTTCGCCACGCTGGCCGCAAAGAGACCGCCGGCCCCGCCTCCGATAATAACAATATCGTATTTTTTATCCATAGGAAGGGCTCCTCCCCTGTGATCCTTAAACCCTCAACTGTTTCTCCGCGTCAACCACATCGCGGTTTATCTTCCGGATAAGATTTTCCAGTTTCGACTTCAGATCATGCGAAACAGGGGCATCCAGGATCTCCCTCATGATCTGGATGCTCATGCGGAAATACCGGACGATCTCGCCTTCATCGGCATCGGTATGCCGCAACATGTCCTCGAAGCTCTCGCCTTTAAGCCAGGCCTCCATGGCATTGGCCAGATGAAAAAAGGCCTCCTTGCTCACCGGACGGATCCTTTCCTTCTTTTCCCTTTTAATGACGGGCCGCATGATTTGACCCGTGAAATGCTCAAGACGTTTCACGCCTCTGTGAAGCGGCGGTTTCTTGGATTTTTTTCGCGGTTCGTAAACGACGGCCGCGCAGAGTATGCCCAATTCCGTCGGCGACAGCTCCTCCAGGCTTCCAGTCGCGAATAGCTCGGACAGGATGAACTCATAGCCGTAGACCTTCCCGGCAAAAATCCCCTTTTCGGTGAGACGGTTTTTGCGGATATATCCGTATTCTTTCAGCAGCCGCACCTTGGCCCGGAGGATGTCCAGCGCCTTTTTCCGCCAGCGTTTGGACTCCTGATAATAATGAAAAGACAGCGGATAGATGTCGTACAATTTGTCGCCGTAACGCTGATAGAGATTGAGCACCGTCGCGTAGGAGGCGTTGAACCTTGAACGGACGGGTTCGGGATCACTGGTTACGGTCTTGTGAACATCACGGGGCGAGATGTAATGGGGATTGATGCGGCAGAACACGAATCCCTCTTTGTCGATGGAACGCCGCCCCGCGCGTCCCGCCATCTGGTAAAAGTCCCGGGTCTTCAGGACGCTGAACGAGCGGCCGTAAAATTTCCTCAGTTCGTCGAAAATCACCGTCCTGGCCGGCATATTGATGCCCAGGGCAAAGGTCTCCGTCGTGAAAATCATCTTGATCAGCCGGCTGGTGAAAAGCTGTTCAACGACCTCCTTGAGGGTCGGCAGCATCCCGGCGTGATGATAGGCTATGCCCCGTTCGATAAAAGGCTTAATCTTGGCGGCCCCCGCATCCCCTCCGAGGTCATACCGTTCGATCAATTCGTCAAACAGCGATCCGATCTCGGCCTGCTCCGCCTCATTCAGGAAATTGTAATGCAGGAGCTCTTCGGCGTAATATTCGGTTTTCCGCCGGCTGAAAGCGAAATAAATAGCCGGCAGCATGCCGTTGGCCGTGAAGTGGTTAACCAGGCTGTCCAGGCGGTTGGATTTCACATAGGCAAAACGAGGGATCTTGCGTCCCTGGAACTGTCGGTACTCCGGGCTCCTGAAACCGTCGCTGGACAGCTGTTTGAGTTTGTCATAGACCTTGTTTTGACACTGGTAAAAGATATGCAGAGGAACGGGCCGCCGGCTCTCCTTGACGATCTTGATGGGTTTGTGGTGGATCGCCGCGAACCATTCGGCCAGCTCATCAATATTGGGTATGGTCGCCGACAATCCCAGGACCTTCATGTGTTCGGGCAGGAACATCAGGGATTCCTCCCAGACCCCGCCGCGTTCGTAGTCGTCGATATAATGGATCTCGTCGAAGATGATCCAAGAGTAAGGATAGAGTTCCGCCTTTTCTTCGAGTATCTTGTTACGGAAGATTTCGGTCGTCATGATCAGCGCCGGGGCGTGGGAATTGATGCTGACATCCCCGGTCAGTATGCCGACCTTGTCGGGAAAATGGACCTGAAAATCCCGGTATTTCTGGTTGGAGAGCGCCTTGATGGGTGCGGTGTAGATGACCTTCTCCCCCCGCTCCAGGCAGTCGCGGATGACATGTTCGGCTATCACCGTCTTCCCGGCGCCGGTCGGTGCGGAAACGATGACAGAATAGCCCTCCTTGATGCGGGCGATGGCCTCCTCCTGAAACGGGTCGTAACGCATGGCCTTATTATAAGGCATTTATTTCCATTTACAAATGCAATATAGACTTCGACAGAGAAAATGATGCGGGGGGATCGGACATAGGGAAGGCCGAAGGATCTTTGAATAACCTGCGGAGGAGATGAAAACCGTGTTATGCCTAAGTTGAGTCTTGGCCAACAGGGTGATACGCAATAATGGCGAAGGCGCGCGAGAAGGAACTAGCGTTTATCCTTATTCTCCAGGCGGCGAACAACTCCGAAGTCCTCATATATTCTCGGGACAACGGGTCTTTCCTGTTCGCTCCCTTGAATCATCTATCATCACCGTCCCCCTTAATCTTGCCGTCGATATGCCTTTGCGCCAGCTTGGCGATGTTCTGCTCGGCGATATCATCGAGATTCAATCCCAGCTCATGGGCGGTAACGGCCACATAATAGAGGACATCCCCCAATTCCTTGAACGACCGCTCGCGAAGCTCTTCGATCCCGTAATCTCCGCGGAGATATTTTTTCACGCGTTCGGACAGCTCGCCGGCCTCTCCCGCGATGCCCAAAAAGGAACGGATAAGCTTCTGTTCCCCGAACCATGTGTTCAGGCATCTTCTCTGATAGTCTCCCAATTCCATGCTCTCCTCCAGATTTGATGAATTATTTATGGGCATGCGCGCCCTCGCCCAGGGGGTGGCGGCAATAGCGGTGCGTGCAGACCATGGGGAAAACGATGTCCGAAAGACAGCAGGGGACCATAACCGCCGTTATCGTGATGAAAAAGACGCTCGTTATGGAATGCATCCAGTCGACGAATCCGAAGCTCATCAGATACAAAAGGGACGCCGCCGAACTCAAGAAGACATGCACGCCGTGGGAGTACTGGGTGGATCGCTCAAAGGTCGCCGGGACGAGGAATCCGCCGATAACGCCGGTCACCGCAAAGGGAAGGATCAGGCCCGGATTCTCGATAAGGCAGACATGGAAATGCATGGGGTGCTTCGTCGCCAAACCGCCGATATAGGGGATCATGATGTCGCTCAGCCCGCATATGCTGAGTGAACCAACCAGGCCGATCACCACGGCTTTAAACATATTCTTGTTGTCGTGTTTCCAGAAAATGGCCGTTGTGGTGAGCGCGCTGAACAGGATATGGAACGGGTGGAAGATATGAAAGAGATCCGCGGAGGCGCTGGCCAATTCCTGCTCCGGGACGATCATGCGCGACAAGAAGGTCAGGAGAGCCAAGCTGATAATGGCCGCAACAACGCCGGAAACGGAAAATGGCAGGTGATGGGCCAATTCGACAAGGATCAACCGGAATTTATTTTCTCTTTTGTCCACCTCTCCCCCCTTTCTGGCAGCGAAAAATCGTCTCGCCGCATGTCCGGCATTCGGTCATGATGTGGTTCTTAAGGAAGTCCTGAAGGTGTTTTTTCTTGTGAGCCGTCAAGACGCCCGAGCCCTTGCAAAAGGGACACGCCTCATCCAGGGCATGCAGGATGGCCGTGCGTATGAACGCCGAACGGTTGGATACGCCCCGCATCCTTTGCTTAAGAGCCTTATCCATCTTGAAGGTAACAATCTCGACCGCTTCGGGCATGGCGGATCACCCCTGCCTGTTAGTATTACAATGTATTACATATTATATAGACGCCTTTTCCTTTGTCAATGCTTTTTCTCTTCTTGAATTTCTTGTTAAAGGAACTTTGCCAGGAGGGGCGGAAGGATCAGAAGGCAGCCGATGGCCAGCGCCCCCAGAGAGGCCGTCAAAACGGCGGCCGCCGCGATGTCCTTGGCCCTTTGGGCCGGGCGGGTAAATTCGGGGGAAACGATATCGATGACGATCTCAAGGACGGTGTTCAGGGCCTCCGCGATCCAGACAAGGGATATCGCGATGACAATCAGGGCGAGCTCCTCGAAATCCAGGCCGAGCCAGAGAGACAACCCCAAAACAATCACCGTAAAGACGGCATGGACCCAGGCGTTATGCTCCGTCGATAAAATGTCCCGGAACCCCCGAAAGGCATGGCGAAAACTGCGGAACCGGTCGATAAGGAACGCCTTCATGTCTTCTGGATCTCCTTCAGTGTCTTCACGGGAATGCCGGCTTCCTGGGCCTGCTTGATGGCCCGTTCCAGCCTGGCCGGCGCCGAACGGCCCGTGCATTTGTGTCCGGGATCGCCACGAAAGGCCTTGAGCATGGCCTTCAGCAGGTCTTCCCGGTCGAAGGCCCTGCCCGCCAGTTTAAACTGAATGTCCAGGACGTCATCGGCCACGTCCCGCGTGAACGTTTCGTGCCGCGACCAAAGCTCGCCGACGGTGCCCCCGACTTTGATCCCCGCGATGTTCACCGTCAGGATATAGAGGTTCTTGACGATAAGTTCAAAAAGAAGCTCGTCTCTGTTTTTGAGGCCGCGCGCGGGGATATTCAAGGTGGCCAGGGCCTCTTGGATCAAGGCTGACCTGGGACCGAAGACCGGCGAGGGGATGATGACCTTATAGTCGTTCGGGTATTTCTTTTCGAACCAGGCCGATATCACCGTGGGACCAGGAATGCCGTGCGCCTGCCAGTCCCTGGGAAGGAGTTCATTCTGGATCAGAACGATCCTGTCGAAAAAACCGGAAGGGATCTCCTCAAGAACAGGATGAAGATCTTTTTCCCCGACCGCCACGACGACCGCCTCCGGATCGCCGGCGGCCTCCAGCGTTGCCCGCGCGGGCATTTTTCGCGTGACGGGAAACACTTCATATCCACTCCGCAAAAGCGCGCGCGCGAACACCCCGCCCATCTCTCCGACACCGATAACAACTGTCTTTTTCGTTCCATTCATGTCGATTCAGACCTCACATAGGAATCTATTACTGTATCCTCACGGGCAAGGTCTGCCTGGATCTTTTTGCGTTTCTGTTGCGCGCACAGATCCGGGGCAGCGCGGGCCATGGAAACTTCAAAAAAGCCTGATACTGACGTCTTCGTCTTCATAACTCCGCGCCTCTTCACTCTGCATAAGGCTGGCGGCATGCGCAAGGAATTTTTCTGCGGACTCTCTCTTGCCCAGCTTCCGCAGAATCCGGCCCGCAAGAAAATAAACTTCCGGATACTGACCGGGGTCTCGACGGGCGCTCTCCTCAAGAAATTGGACGGCCTTCCCGTAATCGCCCGTCATGTAAGAAGAGGCCCCGGCGTAATAATAAAAAAAGCCTCCCCCCCCCTCCTCGCGCTCAATAGCCCTCAGGGCATATTCGTAGGCCTTACGGAACGCCTTCATGCGGTAATAACTCAGGACCCTCAAACGATCGATCTTTCTTACCGCCCCGGCGAAATGGGACAACATGAATGTCCGCCGGTCCTCGATATCCCGGGGCAACAGATAATAGAACAGCCGGGAACTGACCGTGAAGTTTACAGTGGTCTCCAAAGACGCGCGCGTGGCCTTGCCCAGGGAATCCACGGCCTTCTCATACTCACCCTTCTCGAAATATAGATTCCCGGCGTCAAAATGGAACCAAAATGATCCCGGGAAAAGCCGGCTCGCCTGTTCAAAGGCGTGGAGTGCGCGATCATTGCTTCCGGCCCGATAATGCAGGTATCCCATCAAACCGTAGGCGTCCGCCTTCTCGCCGGCAAAATCATTGATCTTGTCACAATAGATCAGGAATTGGTCCAGGGTTGCCTCCGGAACGGCTTTGTCTTCCATGACCGCCTCCCGTAAAGCCTTGAAGGAAGGCCGCAGGCGGTTTAAGGCCGACGCCCGCGCCTGGGAACTGACCCTGCGGATATCCATACCAAAATAGAAGATAATGCCCAGCAGGAGATAAGCGCCGGCCGTCCGGCCCAGGACATTCTTCAGGACAAAAAACATCTTTTTCTTCAAATCCATTTCTCCAAAAGATGAACCGACCCCGCTCCCCATCTACCGGTCCTCCCCTTGTGCGCGGTCCCCGGTCCAAAACAGAAAAAGACAGGCCAGCACGCCCGCAAAAAGAAAAATAAGGAACTCTTCGTAATAGCGCTCGTGCGCCTTCCCGTAGCGCAAATGCACGATGTTCTCTCCGGCCGGTAAAACCAGCCCCTTGAACGCCACCTGCGCCTGCCAGATCCTCGCGGCCTTCCCGTTTATGGCGGCCCGCCACTTTTTATGATAGTTGTCCGTGTAAACCAGGAACCGGGGACGGTCAAAACGTGTCCGGAAGCTGATGCCGTTCGCGTTAAAATCCAGGACCTGGAAATTTCCGGTGTCTCCGGTTATCGGACGGCCTTCCCCGCGCCGGTTCTCGCGGGACACAAAGAGTTCAATCGGCGCCCGGACCTCCGGAGAAGAAGACATAACCATCGCCCCTTTGTCAGCTCCCATAAAATGCTCCCGAATGATTTGAAAATCCATCTCTTCCGCGGTCAGAGGGATAACGCTGTCATAAAGGATAAATTTGTGTCGCACATACGCGTTCAGATCTTTGGCCGGCACAAGCCGGGTAAGGGAGGAATACCATTGGGTCGCATAATAAACGCTAAGGTAACCCTCTCTGTCAGGGGTTCTTTTGATCAATTCATTAGGGGGTAGACGGTAAGAAAAGTCAAGGAAGGCGTGTTCGTATCTGTTCACGCCCCCCCTCTTCTGGGCATTCTCCGCCAGAAAATGGTACACCTCCAAAGGCTGAAGGATGACCAGAAAGGCCAGACAGCAGATCGGCGCATATTTCCTGTTCGCAAAAAAACCTGAAAAATAAAGGACAAAAAAAACGAAGCTTGCCGGTATAACGATAAACGTCGTAATAATGGGCTGATGAGTGTAAAGAAGGACCGCCCCGATAAGCGCGTGGACAAGAAAAAGAAAGATCAAAAGCGATGCTCTTTGCCTTTGGGAGGCCGGGCGATAATCCATGAATTTCTTCAACTGGCCGGTGATGAGAAGAAGGAAAACCGGCAATATCGCCAGCCACAGAAAAAACTGCAGGTTGCGGAAATACCGGAAGAAAAAGACGTATTCATATAAATAGTGGTAAACCGGCGTGCCCAGCGGTGTTGCGATGACAAAAAAAATGGTCCCGCATACCAGCAGAAACAGCTGGCGGCGGTCGACCGGGGTGGCCAGACCTAGAAAGAAGATGATGAAACCCATAAGCGGGATATACAGGACCGCGAATTTGAACTCCCTCAAATTCTCCAGGAACACGCTGGAATAGAGCAGTTCCTCGGCGACACCCCACGTCTTCACTGCCTCTCTGTCCACGCTCAGTATGTGTTCCTCGGCGCGGTCCGTATGCCGCAGGGGCAGGGCGACCTCCCCCTTGCCTGTCTCCAGAAAAAATTTCACCTGGGGGACGAGGGCCAAGGCCACGGACAACACCCCCGCGAAGGCCAAGAGTTTGCGTCTCTTTAAAAACGCCCAGTACCGCCCGCACAATACCGGGACAAGCCGGGTGAAGACCAGGAGAAAAGACGCCAGGAAGACCAGCGCTATCGTCAAAAAATAAAACGGGATGTAGGTCGTCAGGATGATCATGAGGGTAAAAATGATCCCCAGGAAACTGTGCCTGCGCGGTTCCCGGCTGAAGTCAAAAAGAAAATAAAAAAACCAGACACCCGGCGTGAAGACCAGGACGATATAGGAATCGAGAATCCGCGTCCCCAAAGAAGAGAACAGCAGGAGCAAAAAGGCCAGAAAGGCCATCCCTCTGTCCCGCAAAAAACTTCTGGCCAGAAGATAAAACCCCGCAGCGCCCACGAAATAATAAACGGCGAGATAAAACCGGTGAGAAATCGGATAAGACACGCCCAGTTTATGGAAGATGAGCGGAAGGAAAAGAAAGGGATTGAAGGGACCGATCCGCCGGAGAAAAAATTCGTTGGGCACGCCGCAATTCCAGACATGATCCCAGAGCGGGTATACGCCTTGCGCGATATTCAGGAGATAATATTTGATATGATCGTAATAGGAAATGGCGTCGGACTGCAGGGCAAGACGGCCAAGGAGAAAATCGCGGAAGGCCCAGCACCAGAGACCGAAAGCAAGGAACAGGAGTATGCTCAGGGGATGTTTTTTGATTCTGTCGAACGTTATCCGCACAATGTATTGTTCTTTGAAGTCACACGGTTTTCACTGAGGGTGCTGAATTTCATATTACTCCGCGGGGATACTCTTGACAAGCCCTTTCACCCGCAACTTTCCGGCCATTCCCGACACGAACCGTTTCGCCAACCCCGAAGACAGTCTTGCGGCAACGGCGCGATATACGGTCAAAAAAGACCGGGCTCGATCGACCGGACAATATCCTTAAATAACGCCTTCTCCAGGGCGGGATCAGGCGGGGCACGCTTTGTCCTCACCCTCATCAGGGCCAGCGAATGGAGGACCTCGAATTCATCGCGCGGTTCCAGCCCGTTCTGCAGAGCCGTCGCGCTGGCCGCCAGCATGCCGGGGAAATCCTCCATACGGGCATAGCTCATGATGAGCATTCTGTAACAGCCGGATAGTCCCTCCCGCCTTCTTTGACCGAAAGGATACCCCTCCGGCATAAAAGCCAAGACCTGCAGAAACACCCGTGAACGCATGATAGGCCCGGTCCTTTGAGGCGCGGCTTCCCGGAAAAATTCCTCCAGGACGGATCTGGCCTGCGCGTAACGCCTTTTCTCCAGCTCAATCAGCGCCAGATTGTGATACGCCCAAAAAGCGGCGGGATCGAGTTCCACGGCCTTCCGGTAAGCCGCCTCCGCCTCGCGTTCCAGGCCCAGGGCCTGGCGGACATAACCCGACATCAGGTAAGCGTCAGGGTCTTCCGGATAATAACCGGAAAGCAGGCTGTAATACACCGCCGCTTCCTGAAAAAGAAACGGATCGGGCTCTTCCCGGCCGCTGATACTGGACGCCAGGTGGGAAAAGTTCGGCTGCCGGCGGAGGATACGCCATTTGCGATGCTCCCGCCTGGCTTCATCGATCGTCCGGACTTGAGCGTATATCAGCCCCCCGAAGACAAGGACCAGGACAACAGACAAAAGACATTTTGGAATGAAGCGCTTCCATTTCATGGCTCAATAAAGCCCCTGGGCGTAAACCGTCAAAAAGGTCGCCAGCGTCCGCAGAACCCACAGGCCTGCCAGAAAGAACACAAGGTTCATGAAGGCGTATCTACTATTACGAAACCGTCTTGTTAACGAGACACTGAAAAGCGTGACGCCGAAAATGGCCGCCGGAGTCAAATAGATAAAATACCTGCCGGGCAGAATATTTTTCATGGCCGTCGATGAACAAAACATAAGCAGAAGGGCCGCCGCCGATAAAAGCATGAGCGTCACCCACTGGAGGTTCCGCGGATCTCCCGGCGTCCTTTGTCTCCTGATGAAACCATCGTATCCCGAAACAATAGAAATCAGGACGGCGACAGCCATGTACTCCGTAGGGAAACAGACCGCTAAAGATCCGAGATTGTCCGCGAAAAGCCCCATGATAACGGCGGCCCCGCGGCCATTGTCTGCCGCCGTATCGGCCCAATAATACATCTGCCGGCTGTGCAGGAAATAGAACAACGTCATCACCAGCGGCGGGATCGCGCTGAGCAAGGGATATGCCAACCGCCGGTCTTTATGCCTCCAAAGCATCAGGGCGACAACGGCAATCTGGCCCGCACTGAAGATCACCGTCAGGGCCAGGAGGACGTGAACAAGGATCAACGCGTGCCACAATCTTCCGTCCGCTTGGGTCGTCGACAATAACCGCAGAAAGACCGTGAGTTGTGTCACGGTGAGAAAAAACCATAAGGCATACGGTCTCGCCTCCGCCCAGTACTGCCACACGATGGGTGTGGCCAGGGCCGCGGCCAGCGACCACGCCCCCCACCTCAATCCGTAATACCGGCTGAAAAAATAGAAAATCACCGCGAGCGCCGCGCTCATAAAAAAAACAGCCGGGACCCGGAGGATGACCTGGGACCGCAGGTCGCTGAAATTCCACCGTTTGTCCCACGAAACCGGAAAACGGTAGTGAAAAAAATCCGCCGCCGCTTTTTGGATGACATAAAACAGCGGGCAGCGGTTGCCTTCGGGAAAATACTCCAGCAGGAGGATGTCAGGATAGGAGAGCCTTTCGACAGTGTTGACCTGGGTATGAATCTCGTCGGTCCAAAGAGGTTTGCGCGCCGACAATATCATGCCGGCCAAAAACAAAACGACGAAGACAGCGATGGATGCGGATTTGCTGTTCATGATCACGGGTTGGGCCAGGATATCCTTTTCCAAACGCCTCAGGGCGTGAACCGCGCGCGCCACGCCCGGTTATCGTACCAGCCCGGGGTGGGATCCGCCCGGCCGCGCTCTTTCTGGCCGGCGGTGGCGTAAAGCCGGCCGTCATAGTAGGCCGCGACCGGCGACTTGATCCTGTATGGATAACGGTCGGCGACGGACCAGGTATCGGTCACAGGATCGTATACCTGGACGGCGTCGGTCAGACTGATCAGCATGGATTCCGGGTCCCGGTCCGCCATCCCGCCGACGATGACGGCCTTCCCGTTAACCGTCAGGGTCGCGAACTCCACATGAGAGACGTGGACCGGCATATCCGCCATGCGCTCCCATTGTTCGGCCCCCGGTTTCAGACGGAATGTCTCTGATATCATCTTCTCGCAGACCAGATCCCCGGTGCAGATATAGCAAGGGTCGCCGGGTACGGCAATATGGTCCCCTTCCTGTCCTCCGAAAACATAAAAACAATCCTCCAAGACGGCGCTGGAGCGGTGCGTGCCGCCCCGCGGGATCGGGGGCTCCCGACGCCACTCTGATTCGGCCGCCCGGCCGTCTTCGACCGCGAGGCTCCAATGGTCGTCGGCCGGCGTGTGGCGGTCCGGCTTGGAACCCGCCACAACGTGCAGGCGGCCGTTCCACAATTTCACCACCGGGACATAGCGCGGTTCGGGGACGTCCGGCAGGCGTCCCCACTTGCGTGTCTTCACATCAAAGACAAAGCATTCGTAGACCGCGGGATGGCACTGGTTGCCGAGCTGTCCCGAGACAAAATAGGCGTAACGCTCGCCGTCAAAACACAGTCCGTGATGGGACTGCGGGACGTTCGGCGGCATGACGACCCTGCCGGTCCACCGGCACTTCTTGAGGTCAAGGATGTCGATGACACTCAGGACGTGGTCGACATCGCGATACCCGCCCACGACATAAAGTTCATGCCCGGCCTGAAAGCCGCCCGCGTCCAGCCGGAGGTCGGGACCCCGCCAAAGCGCCTCCCACATCAGCTCAGGCGGCCTGCGCGCCAGTTTCTGGAAATACCGGGTATCGTCGATCCGTTCGCCGATGGCCGGATTAATGAAGTCCAGCCCCATGCGAAGAGCGCGTTTGATCACTGTCATGATATCTGTGTGTCCTTTCTTAAGGATCCTCTATACCGGGCCATCATATCCTCATAGAGGCCAATCATCTTCTGGATGCTTGCCTGAAGGTTCAATCCGGTCCGCACTTTTTCCTTGCCCAGAGCCCCCATCTGTTCCCTCAAGGCGGGGTCGGCCAGCAACCGGTTCACGGCTTCCGCCAGACCGGCGGCATCGTTGTATCCGACGAGGAGTCCGTCTCTCCCGTCATCGATGATGGTCTCCTGCGGATAACCGCGGCAGGCGATGACAGGCCTTCCGCATAGCCAGGCCTCGAGATAGACAAAACCGAAACTGTCCACGCTGGAGGGCATAACGATAACATCAGACATCCGGAACAGCGACGCCTTGTCCTTTTCGTCGAAATCATCGACTTCGACCACCCTTGAGCGTCTGTCCGGGGGCAGTTCTTCTATCATCGGCCGCAGTGTCCTCTCATAGTATTCCGAACTCTGTCCGGCCAAGAGCAGCCGCGCCTCGGGGCATCGCTTCCAGACGGCGGGCATGGCACGGATCAGCGCGTCTATGCCCTTCCCTTTTACTTTACGTCCGATATAGGCCACGACAGGCCCCGGCTCCGGGGAGATCCTCGCCGCGGAGCCTTCCGGCGTGTGTTCTGGAAACGACGGATTGAGCCCCAGAGGCACCACATGGACACGCTGGGAAGCCACCCCCTTGGAGATAAGGTGTCGGCGCTCGAAATCCGTGCAGGCGATCACGGCATCGGCCTTCGAAAAGAGTTTGAGCAGGACGGGCCTGTGGATCCATTCTTCGGACATATGGGTGATGGGGGCTATGGCCCAGGGTATAGTGAGCCGCCCGGCGGCCTGGTATCCGAGGTATGTGGTCAACGCGTAGTCCGTAAAGACAGTCATGATGTCCGGACCGATCCCGCGCACAGCCCGGAAGAATCCCCTGACCAGCGGACCGTTTTGACAGAATGTCTTCTTTTCCTTTAAGAGTTTTGTGAGGAACCGGAATCCCCCGGGCAGGCAGATCATCTTCCGGAACAAGAAGCGGTACAGTCCGTAATTGACCGGCAGACGGTAAACATTAACGCCCCGGATAACGGTCCGTGCGGGCATGGCCTCGCCCGGGCCCGGCGGTTCGCGAAGCTCCGGCAGCGTGCGGGCGTTGGCCGTCAGCACCGACACCTCATGGCCAAGCTCCGCCATCCCTTCGGAAAACAACTGGACGTGTTTCTGGTTACCGCCGACGGACGGGAAATACAGCGGGCAGACATGGAGGATCTTCATGGTGGACATTTTAACACATCCCTTCCCGGTGCACCAAAAAATTAAGGCGTCTTTCTCTGCGGCCCGCACAAGGAGTGAGGAGTTTATTTGTTTGAAGAAGACGTCCGGCGCAGGAAAATCCGGGATGACGGCCGTTAATCCTTGAACAATTTTTCTGAAGTGCCGATGGGGGTGGGGAATCTGAAGACGACGATATAGCTGGAGACGATAAACGTCAGTATGGTTGTCAGCTGGATGAACTGCGAAGCCTTCTCGCCGATTAGGCCGAGGTCCAGGGCCAACAGCGCGATCAACAGGGAAAATTCACTGAGTTGCCCCAGGCGCCATCCGGCCTCCCGGGCGAAAGTCTTGGCCTCTCCCGTCAGCTGGATACACCCCTGAATAAGAAACGGTTTAAGCACCAGAAAGACCGCGCTCAGGATCAGGGCCGGAAACCAGACGCCCATCATGATAAAGAGTTCCAGTTCGGCGCCCAACACAAAGAAAAAGATCACGAGAAAAAAATCCCGGATCGGCTTCAAGGCCTCGTTGATAAAACGGGCGACCGGATGCCGGGCCAGGGCCACGCCGGCCACAAAGGCCCCGGTTTCGTAAAAAAGCCCGAGTTTATGGGAAAGCACCGCGCCTCCAAAACACCAGGCCAGCCCGATGACAAAAACGGCCTCATGGTAACGGTCGATTTTTATAAGGACACGCCTTAAAAGGAATTGTTCCAATATGAAAAAAAGGAAGACAAATCCTGCCAACCGGGCGAGAACAAAACCGTAATTCATCCACACCACGCCGCCGTCCGCCATGCAACGCAGAAACACCAGAACCCCGATGGCAATGAGATCCTGGGCGATCAGGATGCTGATGCACACCGCGCCCATCTTTTCCTGATGCAGACGCGTCGTCGGCAGAAGTTTGAGGGTCAGTATCGTGCTGGAGAACATCAAGGCCAGCCCGATGCAGACGCTGTCCATGGCGGAAAAACCGGTCAGCCTTGAAAACCCGAAACCGGCCAAAAAGGAGACCGCGGCGTTCCCCAGCGTCACGAGACTGGTCTTGCGGAATAATTTCAAGAGGTGCTGGGGGTGGAGACAAAGACCGGCGAGAAACAAAAGAAGGGTGATCCCCCAGTGCGCGACGGCATTGACAAACGGCCCCTCCTTGACCAGGCCAAGTCCCCATGGCCCCGCCAGGACCCCGCAAAGAATATAGGCCACGATGATGGGCTGTTTCAGCAGGACGGCCAGATAGGAAAGTACCGCCGCGCCGATCAGGATGACGGTCAGATCGAGGAATAGTTCATGCATATGAAGCTCTATGGACCCACGCCCATGATTCTCTGATATTCTTCGGCGAAATCCGCCGACACCGACCCGCTTCGCTCCGAAATTTCGTTTTATTGCGAGGCTTCGCAGGTTGGATTTTAGCAAACCGCCCGCGTCGTGTCCAATGAAAATGCGCCTTATGAAAAGCCCAAAGGCCGTTTCCATGGAGCCCCACGGGCAAGCCCGTGGCCCCTCTCTTATCCGACTTCGTAAATCTTCAGGCGCAATCCGACGAAGCGCCACGGCTTTTAGTCCGTATTCATTCATCCACGGCTAAAAGCCGTGGTATTCTGCGAAGTCGGATAAAAAAAAACGGGATTCTCCCCTCCGGCGAGGGGCGTCCCGTTGCGCTTGCGCGTTTTCCGTAAATTCTGTTCTATTTATGCCGGAAGGTGATGCGGCCCTTGCTCAGATCATAAGGCGAGAGCTCGACGGTCACCGCGTCTCCGGGGATGATCTTGATGAAGAATTTTCTCATCTTCCCGCAGGGGTGGGCGACGACCCGGTGGCCGTTTTCCAGTTCGACGAGAAATTTCGCGTTGGACAACGCGTCCTTGACGACGCCTTCGACGGTAATCCCTTCCTCTTTAGCCAATATCCCTCTCCTGACGTAAAAAACAGGAGGGCCGCCCCGCGCCGTACGGCGCGGGGCGGCCATCCTGTGTGCGTTACAACTTTCTCACGTTCTGTGCCTGATCACCCTTGGGACCCTGGACGATCTCGAATTCGACCGCCTGGCCTTCTTCCAAGGATTTAAAACCATCACCCTGGATCTCGCTGTGATGCACAAAGACATCGTTGCCTGATTCCGGGGCAATAAAGCCGTAACCCTTCTGGTTGTTAAACCATTTGACTGTTCCTTTTGCCATTATCGGAAAACCTCCTTTCAGCAAAAATTAAGTAGAGGCCTTTTTTGCAATGAGTCCAACAAAAAAAGCCGCAGGGGAAAACGATATTCACCTCGCGGCGTCACAGTTTTTTCCTCATCTACTCAAGTCGATATTATGGACGGGGAACGCGGATTTGTCAATAAAAAATAACGGAAACAGAATGGGCCGGCCATGAGGGCGAGAACAGCGAGAACGAGAACACGAGAACCATCAAGTCCCTTCCCGAGGGACAGGTCCGGCGTTTGACGTGGCCCACAAGTGACCTGGTTCCTTCGCTCTTCATTTGGACTATTTTCTAAATTGTTTTTCTATTCCTGGACGGGTGAAATAATACAAAGCTGCCAAGCAGGGTATCGTCCAAATGAGATAAAAATACAAATCAAACGCGCTGAAGTCAACTCCAAGTGAATAAGCAAGAAGAATGAGAATCAAAGTGACTTGGTAGAGTTTTCTTGCCCATTCTCTTAAGAAAACCAACCAAATGCTTGATATCAATAAACATAACGTCAAGGTTAAGTCCACGAATCCGACAAATAATGGCCGGAAAGCCTTCACCAGACCCGCATTATTGATGATTGTCGGCAGCTGGTCAGACAATCTCAGAAGAACGGTCGCGTCAGTAACAAAAAGGTGAACATCGATGTGTAATCGAAAAAGGGATAAAAGCAATCCATAGAAGAAAAAGAAGAGAACCCCTTTCAGTATTTTCATTTTCGTTTGATCATCTTAAACCTTGCTTTATTCACACAACCTATGCTAACCGTAATTTTTGCCAATTATGTAAATAAACGTTTTCACAAGAATAAGCATGATAATAAATAACACAAAAAAGATGCCGACCCAATTATATTTTTTCCTGTAGGCTTCCAAGTCCTTCCTCGCATCTATTTTTTGTTTAATGACAGCAAAAAACGTCAGAGGCATAAGGATCCACAGAAAAATCATAAAAAATCTTCCAAATTCTTCTGACGCAATCATGCTGTTTATTCCCTCTCCTATTATTATTCTTCGATAGCCTCCTGTATTGCTCCTTAATTCTATATCACCAAAGCGGTGACTGTCACCTGTCTTTTGCCGATTTCTTCTGCGCCGGTTGTAAAAACTCTTTTCACTGATCCCGTTCTCACGGCAATACGATGCGGCTGTCTGTCCGCTGGCTTCTTGCCCGGCGATAATCGCTTGCCATTCTGACAGGCTCCGATGCTGGTTGGTTTTCTTCTTCGCCATGACGCTCCCTCCGTTATAGGTTCGCGTCATTATATCGAGAATGTTCCCGGGGGACAAGATGGGTTGGTGGGACGCTTACAAAAGTTCGACCATCATGACTTCCAATAAAAGTTTTACAGAATGGGAAGAAATTTTTGGGGATCCAGTGATTGCCACTGCCATTCTGGACCGCCTTTTGCATCATTGTCATGTGATCAACATCAAGGGCAACAGTTATCGTCTTAAAAACTATAACCAGCAGCGAAAGGAGGAAAAATCAAAATAATCCACACATATGAGTGGAACATTTTTCGCGCCCCTTTTTGGTACATTTTTAAACGCCCCTTGACATATTATTAATAACTAAAAAAAATATAAAGTAAAATGAGTATTCCCACCAGAGTTAAAACCCAACGTGAAAGCCAATCACCCGTGCGTTCATTTCCTGCCTCACGCCCTTTACCGTAATACTTTGTGTTCGTTTGCTGCCACCAACTTAATACTTCGTAATCACCAACTACTCCACAATTTGGGCATTTTCGCAAGCCCGGACTTCTTTTATATCTAGGAAACCAAGTGTGTTCACAGTTAAAACAATGCAACATATCGGGCATGACAGAAATTCTCCTTGCGCAACACTAAATCGTTTCAATAATCCCAGATACTTTTAGAAGATGACCCGGATGATTTACTACCATAGCCGTAAGATGTCCCCAAAGCGGTGACTGTCACCTATCTTTTTATCTTCCTATCTTCTGCTTCAATTCTTC
>CAYRXT010000038.1:0-21708 GCA_964428315.1 uncultured Planctomycetales bacterium | reverse complement strand
GCAATGAATCGCGCGCTCCGTCCCTCCGGGTAACATTTATTTATGAGTCATCTGGCAAAGGTTAACCGAAGGAGCACCAACCGGGGGAGAATCTATCCGGCAAATCCAAACACAAAGGTGGGTTGACGGAACCCACCTATTCTTCGATGTCCAAATCTGCCGTAATGATATGCGGGGTAATAAATATGATCATGTCCGTCTTGGTGACTGTCTTTTCCTTTTTCTGGAAAGCTAATCCCAACAAAGGGATATCTCCCAGTATCGGGATCTTTTTATTCAGATCAATCGTTTTGTCTTTGATCAGACCCGCGATAACCAGGGTCTCGCCACCCTTGATCATGACCTGGGTCTTCGCCGCTTCGTTGCTCAATTTCGGTAATTCCGTATTTTCAACGGTGACCAGTTCCAGAATATCCGTAACCTGCGGCTCGACATCCATGGTGATAAATCCGGCGTTGTTGACATGCGGAGTGACATTGAACAATATCCCGATATCCTTGTATTCCCACCCGGAGACCTGCAGCCGGGCCTGTTCTTCGTTGTATGTATAAGTGGGAATAGGATACTGTTGCCCCACGGTTATCGAGGCCTCCTGATTGTCCAGGGTGACAATACGCGGATTGGACAGGATCTCAGTATCCGTCCTTGATTTCAATAATTGCAGCACGGCCTGCAGTTCGTTGAAATTCAAAGTTCCGTAAGTGAAGTCAATATTAGTTGATCCGGCCGCACTGGATGCTCCCGGAAAATCGTCAGGGAAATACCGGAAGGACGACGTCTGGGAAAATGGCCATGTATGGGGCCGCTGGGCGCCGGTGATCGTTGCCTTGGCTGTCCAGTCGATCCCCAGATTTTCCTGATCGGAAAGCGTCGTCTCCACGATCTTGGCCTCGATTAGGACCTGCGGGGTTGTTTCATCAAGTGTCGGGACGATCTCCTCGATGATCTTCAAATTGGTCGGCGTATCCCGCACAATAACGGTGTTGGTGCGCATATCGAAGTTGACCGAGCCCCGGGGCGTCGCCATCTTTTCGATCGTGGCGACCACATTTTCCGCCTTGGCATAATTTAAATGAAAGGTTTTCGATACCAGCGGTTCCTGTTCAGCGAGCAACTTGGCGTTTTCCCGGCGTTTGATGAGATTTTCAACTGTCGTGACAACGATGACGTTATTGCGCCGATCATATCCGTAGCCATACGTCTCAAGGATAACCTGCAAGGCGTGTTCCCAGGGGACATCCGTCAGCTGAATCGTGACCTGCCCCGTCACTTCCGGTCCAGGCACGATATTGACCCCGCTCTTGATGGAAAGAATCCGCAGGACGTTCCTGATATCGGCCTCACGAAAGTCCAGTGTGACGTTCCCGTTTCCCGTCTCTTCGGGGGCGACGATATCGGCAGGGGACACCACGCCCTCCCCCGAAGTTGCCCCTTCAGCGGCGCCCTTGCCGGTGTCATCCGCATAATATTCATCTTCAAAGGACGGGACCGCCTGTCCCACATCGGGTTCGGTTTGGGCGAAGGCGGCAAAGGAAATAAAGCAAACAATGCTTATTCCCAGAATGATTTTGCGTCCCATCTTATTCCTCCTTTTTCATTCGTAAGATAAAATCTTCTTGTCCTTTGGACAGCAGGACATGATCCTGATGAATCTCTTTAACTGTGAATAAGCCTATTTTTTGATCCTTACTCATGACCTTTCCGTTAATGATAGCCATGCTCCGTTCTTCAGGATCATAAATAACGCCTTCCAGAATCATATCCGATATCATTAAATCCGTATCATAGGTAACGATCGTTCCTTCCGGCGTAACCAGCCGCCAAAACGGATCGCGTTTATTCTGGTCTTGATAAACGAAACCGGCGGGGCCCGCAGGCTCTTGGGCCTTGGCCGCCGCACAATGATTCCCGATGAATACAATGCAGATCATCATGAATAAAAAAAACCTGGAGGGACTCATCAAGTCAATCTCCCTATTTTTTCTTCTTTTTCTTCCCGCTTTCTTCCTCTTGAGCCCTTTCCAAAACAAAGGACTTGACGGTCATGCGGATAGAGTGCAACCGCATATTTTCCGCATTGCTCGCGATATCCAGTCCCGTTATGCTCATAAAAAGTTCGTCGTTTTCTAAATCATTGATGAAGCGTCCCGTGTCATGATACCCCGCCCGGGCGTTAATCATTATGGGAAGGGAATAATAACGCCCCTCTTCATTCTCAAGTATCTCTTCAAGGGCATTGCGCATCGGCATAATCTGGTTAATGCGGACGTCGTTTTTTTGAGCCAAAACCGAAAGGTTTTCCATAATAATCGGGATCTCTTCAATAGAAAGTATCCGGTTGCCCACCTGAGCCATTTTTTTGCGCAATCTCTTGACCTTCTGATGATATTCCTCTTCCCTTTGGATATCGGTCTTAGCCTGTATAAGATCCTTCTCCAGAACGGCAATTTGGGAATTTAAATCCATTAACGGCTTAAGCTGAAAAGGCTGCATAATCAAGAAATAATCGCCCAGAAAGATCAAGAGCAGGACTCCACCAAATATCCAATTCCGGTTTTTTTCGTCGATCTTGGAAAATTTGGCCAACAGATCGTCTGGAAGTTTAAACTCCGCCATGCTGAGTCCTTTTATCTTTTGAGCTTAACCGTAATAAGGAAATTAGCAATATCCACATTTTTTATTTTGCCCCGCTGAATAGAGCCCACCTCAATATTATCCAGGCCATGCATAAACCCTTTTTCCGTTTTAAGATTGGACGCGAAATTCCCCACGCTGATCATTTCTTTTCCGACTTTAGAATGAGCGCTGCCATCGATGATCAGGACGTTGCCGTCCAAGGAGAGTTTCCGAATCCATATGCCTCTCGGCAGGGCCCGGATGAGGGCATTAAGTTTTCTCGCCCAGGATAAGCGCTTGGCGGTCGTCACCTTTTCGACGGCATTGATCTTGGTCTGCAGGGTGCGCAGTTCGTTGATGACGACATCCACGCGATCTTTATCAGGTTTCACTTCCTGCCAGCGCGACTTCAGTCGGGCATGAGCGGCGACCTTAACCGACGTCACGACTAACAAAGAAATGTGTGCCAAAAAGAGCAGGACAATCAGACCTCCCACCAGCCCGATAATCGCTTCGCGGGGAATTTTGAAAACCCCGACCGCGGAAACGGTTTTCTTTCGTTTCTTTCTCGATTCCAGCGGTGCCACATTGATTTCAATCATGCTTCAAGCCTTTGCTCAATACTGATACAGGGCCAGACCTAAGGCCACGCCCAACTGATGGACGTCACGCCGAAAGCTTTCCTCTTCGACGTGTTCACCAATATACAAAAACTCCGCCGGATTCCACTGTTCGACCGGTATCTCCAGATAATTTTTCATGCTCTCCTTAATCTTGGGAAGGCTGGACATGCCGCCGGTAAGGAGCAATCTCTCGACAGGAAGATTGTTCTCGGTTATAAAATAATCGAAGGACAACCGCAATTCGGAGCACAGGTTATGCACAACCGCGTCAACGGCGGTAAGGACCTGCTCCTCATTATCTTTGGGATTCCTTATGACATTTTCGGCCTCTGCCGGGTCCACACCAAGCAAATTACACATCCTTTTTGTGATATCACGTCCCCCCGTAAAAATATCACGGCTAAAACGGGGCATATTGTCTTTCAGAATCAACAAATTGCTCGTGACCTCGCCCATGTCGAGCAGGGCACAAGCCCCTTCTTCTTCCTTGGCCTGGGCTCCCGCCTCACGCGCCTTTTTCGTCTGGTTAAGGACGTGGAAGACATTCGCGATGGCAATGGGATTGAGTCCCACAAAGTGGGTCTGGAGTTGGAGCTGGGAAAGCAAGCCCAGCCGTTTGTCCAACATATCCCTTTTTGCCGCCGCAACCAATACAGTCATTTTATTGCCACGTGATTTGGCGTTAAGAATATAGCAGTCGGTATATATCTGCTCTTTGGGAAACGGAAAATAGCGGTCGGCTTCAATATGAAAAGATTTCTTCAGATCCTCCAGAGACATGCGGGGCATTTCAATATAACGGATGAGGGTACCCTGTCCGGCTAGAGCCGTGCAGATCGATTTCGATTGCACGTTAAATTTGTTCAAAATATCCTGAACCGCCTTGATCACGTGACCGTTCTTGATTGGCTCGATGGCGTAACTGACCAGTTCAAACGAGTCATCCTTGGGAATGATCTCGGCAAATTTACACGAGCCCGAGCCGATATCCAGGCCGAAAGAAGATTTAAGGACCGGTTCGGGCAGGTATTTTTTAATGGCTGAAAAATATTTTTCAAGAAAAGAGTTCATTGATCTGCCATGGGTAAAAGCACCGGGTGTATTGTATCAAATATATGATTAAAATAAGAGCCGTTTCTCATTTAATTTAGGAGAAGCACATCCTCAATGGGATCCTCGTGCACAGGCGCAGGATCAGCGATGCCTTGTCTCTCTTCGTTATCTCCTTCCGTCTTTTCAGTCCAGTTAGCTTTTTTATTAAAACGTTTCAGGCCTTCTTTTTTTTCGACATTTGTGGAAAATGATTTCTCTCCCAAAAGGATTCCCGACTGACGGGACTCTTTTGTAACGGCAATATCTGTCTCGTCTATTTTGCGTTGCACCCAACGGCCAGCCAAGACAATACCGATGATCAAAAGGGCAAAGAACAACAAGACATTGACCAAGACGGATCCCCTGCGATTCCTCCCTGTTCTTTTCATATCACTGGCCTCCTTCCTGCCAGGCAATCTTATCCGTCAAATCGTTGGTGAAGGCTATAAAGGTCTTCATGCTCGGAAAATACGGCGGCGCCTTGCCAACCAGCAACCGGCTGTCATAGACGAAGTTCCTCCCGTAACCGGACAACTGTTCTCCCGTGGCACCGCTAAACATCCCAAAGGCTCCGTAAAACTGTGTGATGACACCTCCCAGAATGGTCGCTGTGCCGCGGGGTCCAACACTAAAATTGTTGTAGTTATCCACCGCGAATATGCCATTGCGGGCCATAATGGGACCATGGAGTTCAATATTGTCGGGCGCGCTTGTTCCGATGCGCACGTTGCCCCCCCAACACACGATACCAAAAAGATTGCTCGTCCCTTCGGCGCCAGGTTCCACATAGTCTACTGTTCCCGGTGTCCCGCTGGACGGTGTATAGTCGGAATAACGGATATTATCGGTGATGACAATATCGTTCTCGCTCGAAACTGTGACCTCGGTGTCCCGCTGGACCTGCCCGCCAAGACTTGAAATCTCGCCGTCCACATAAATGATGGTGCCCAAATCGTCGACACCATCCGGTTTGCCCGCATAAACCTCTGTACCTCCTCCGACTGTCTCGATCGTTGTTCGGTCGTTAGGGATATCCACTATCACTTTTTTTGTTGTCGTCCCCTGGGTAATGGTATAAAGGGCATTGTCATCGCTATCTACACTCATATCGATAATGGCGTTACCCAAGACATAAATACCCCCTGTCAAATCACTCCCGTTATTGGGCACATAAATACCCTGGCTGCCCGGGCTTCCCAACGAACCCTGGGCCTGACTGATTAGATCGTTTTTCTGAACAGAAGACTCGAGAACAATCTCATCCACGCTGCGTGTTATGGAATTATTGAACGTGGGAACATCGTAAGGAGTATTATCGTCTGCGTCCAGTAAAACCGGATAACCGTTATTATAAAACCTGTGTTTACTCAGATGCTGGGTGACCGTACCGTCAAATAGGCCGCTCGGATTGAAGGCAAAACTAAACCTGTCATTAGTATGAATGGGGCCGGCAAAATTGGTTTTGTCCGTAAACCAAACGGTCACGCCATTGGGCATATAATGGTGATCGGTAAAAAGAGCGTATTTGGCAAAGTTATCCCTCTGCACGCGCACCGTAAAATCCCCGTTAAGAACAATGCTGCGTTGAATATTTGCAACATGACCCCGCGACTCGATCTGAAAATAGAAATAAAAATCCCAGATGTCGGCTGCCACGAGTTGCGGCGGATATTTGTCAGAGATCTCGATAAGATACCGGTATCCCCCATCTCCGAATGCTATATCTCCGCTGTCATATTCCGCTTCATCCTCAACGTTGCGCGTGAACAACGGCAATCCCTGTTCCTCGACGTAATCAATCAAAAAGGCGATGCCGTCGCCATCCGTGTCGTATCGCCGCACATCCCTTATCAGGATCTGCGGGTTTTTGTTGTTGACCTCTGTCAACAGATAGGAATTGATGAACGTGTCCAGACGGGACAAGGCGTTTTCGGAACCCGCTTCGGCGATATAAAAGGCCTGAATGGACTGTCTTTCCTTATCGGCCATGGTCTTTTCCGTAATGGCCTTGAAAATGAAAATCGTCGCCAGAAGCAAAAGAACCGTAACGACCATGAGCGAGATAACCAGGGCCAGCCCTTTTTCATTTTTTATCGTCATCATCCAACCTCGCTTTCCGTGTACGCCTCATCCTTCATTCCTCAAAAAAACGATGAGATTGGTGGTCATCGACTGCGACTGCCCTGCGGAAGATTTCTTTCCCGAGCTTACGGTCAAAGAGACGGATTTTTGATCCGCGCTTTTCGCCGACTGGAAATCGCTGATATCCTGCGCGAAAATATCTGTCCGCACCACATTCTGGCTGGTGTCCAGAACCCTCCTTTCAAGTTCTTTTTCGCTGTTAATGCCGTATTCGATATAACGGTATTCGCGGGTCATGCAATCACCGTCCGGATCCATACACTGCACCTGGGTGCAGCCCCAAATCAGGGGCGCCCCCCAATAGGAAATATCCCCGGAGGCATCGATAATCCGGCTGCCCGCCGAGCAAATAATGGGGACAGCAAACCGCAGGATATCGCTGTTAAAGGGCCCCGCATCATCAAAGACGGTCACGTGATTAGCGCCGCTGGCGTCAAATCCCGATTCTTGCAGTTCATGCGAGACGCGGGCCAAGACTTTCCTCAATTCCGCTTGCATCTCCATATTGCTCTCGGTCTGGAACCAGGTCCGCTGACCCACAAAAAGCAATGCGTAGACCACCGCCATCATGATCGTGAAGATAGCCAGCGACACCATCAATTCTGTCATCGAAAATCCGTCTGAATTTTTATTTTTTATCCTCTTGTCCATCTTTTCTTCACTTGTCGTATATATCCGTTTCCAAGGATACAAGCGAGTCGACTTGGTTGTTGCCGTTCGTGTCTTCTCCCGTGTCAAGCTGGCCGTTGAGATTCTTATCCTCACCGATAATCCGTCCGTTGGGTTGGCGCCAGCAAAAAACCGTTTTTACCTTCACCATATTCATCGAAGTATTATCAATATAGGTCACGCCTATTCCCTTCAGTTCTGCATGGGAAAAATTGGCTCCGTTATACGCGCTGTGGATCAGGCTGAACTGGGTACTCTTTATCAGTTCAATTTGATTGCGTGCGCTGTGTATGGCAAGAGAAGAATTCTTGGCGATCTCGGCAAGCTCCATGCACATGATATAACTGAAGATAATCCCTGCCGCGGTCAGCATAAAAATGCCGGTAGCGATAAGCAATTCGGCCAATGTGAAGCCTTCGGTTTTTCGATTCTTGACCATATATTCCCTTCCGTTCCCCAGTCCCACGCTCCCAGGCCACTTCACTTTAGCAGAAGACATAAAATGCGTCTACCAACAAAAAAAGGGGGGCAAATGCCCCCCTTTTGTTCAAATACAATGGTGATTAGTCTCCAGATGTCATCTCTCCGCCAGTGATCATGGTGAATGTCTTGGAACCCGTGACATTCGCCTCGGACGGTGTCGCAGTGAACGTGTATCCGGCCGTACCCCAATCACAGGTATACTCAAAACCGGACACCGTCGAATCACAGTACGCCTTGTTGATATACGGCGGGGTATCGTTTGTCAGATCCGTTTCTGCATCAGGATAATCACCTGTATTTGCCGTGGCATAGGTCTCCGCTGCCGTGGAAAGCGTCCTCAAGGTGCTTTTGGCCAAGGAATCGTTGGTGGAAACCCTTGCCCTGAGCAGATTAGGGATCGCAATTGCCGCCAATAACGCGATAATCGCGACGACGATCATGATTTCAACGAGGGTGAAACCTTTTTTATTCATTGTCTTTACCTCCTTTCCGGACACAAATTAGACCGCAGTCAAAGATCGTTCCGGAAAGGGATATGCAATGACGAAAGAATGAATGCGTTTTCGATGATCAATATCCCTTACATGAACTGTTTTGCCTGCCGGCCTCTGTCCATCCCGATGTAATTCTAGTATTGCCTCCTTTCGGTGTCAACGGTTTTCATAAAAAAACCCATTTCTTCGTAAGAAATAGGCTTTCGTGGCATCCTCCATTGGTAACTGGCTGCCCCGGCCGAAGCGTCCTTCTTTTTCGGCGGGCCCTTTAGCTTTGTCCGAGGTTCGAAGATCCCCGGCCATGCATCCGTCGATGCATGGGTCCCATCCTTACGAATGGTTTACCATTTTTCAATGGATGTTTCTGTCTAATCAAAGTATAACACGTTTTGTGTGCCCGCGCCAAATTGAGTTGTCCGTCCCGTCTTCAAGGCCGGCGCCTACTCTCCTTGCTCTTGCGATAAGATCTCCTGAATTCTCTCTCTTTCCTTTTTGAGCCTGGCCATCAGCTCCATCAAGGCCGTGATTTCCTGGCGCAGGGCACTGTTTTCTTCCTGCAAGATTTCGATCTTTTCATGAAAGGCATTTTCTTCCTTTTCTTTCATAACCTCTCTTTTTTTCTCAAGGTCCGCCTTTTGCAACTTCAAACCGTCCAATCTTTTCCTCATTGCACCAATGTTTTTCTTAAGCGACTCGATAGCCTTGCGGACGCTCGACAACTGATCTATGAGCTGACCCGTTGCGCTGTTCTCCCGGGCCCCGATATCCTCGATATGCCTCGTCAGAAGCCGTGAATCCGCCTCGAGTTTATTCAAATCATTTGTTAGCCGGTTCTGCTCTTCGGACAGACGAAAAATCATTTTTTCATAATCGCGCCACTGGTTCAATTCTCTGTTTTTTCGACTGGCCCACTCATGCCGCCCTTTGTGAATCTGACTGATTGCGCTCCTCATGTCTCTGCTCTGTTCGTTCAGCCCTTTTCCCCGGTTTTCGAGTTCGGCCTGGCGGCTCAAAAGGATCAACATCTCGTCTTCCAAAAAGACCTTCTCTTCTCGCAACTTTCCGATCGCCCGGTCCAGCCCTTCCCTCTCGCTGGCAGAGGCAGGGATGTTGATATCCTCCCTTTGGGGTTCAGGCGGAGTCTCCTCTCCTTTGAGCCCGGCCAGTCTTTTCTGAAGACGGTAAATATCCTTCCGCATTTTCTCGTTATGCTCGGCGATCTTGGCGTTCTTACTCTTGATTGCTGACATGCTCCGTCTCAAACCTTCGAGCCCTTCATCCCACATAGCATCAAAAATTGTCAAATCTTTTCCGGTCATTTCTGCAGCGGAACTCCTGGAGAATCCCGGATCGACAATGGCCAAAATAACAAAAGCAACAGCGACTATACAATGGACGTTTAATTTTTTTTCCATGAAGATCAACCGATAAGATTGGTCATGTTGATAATCGGCAAAAACAATGCGATAACGATAAATCCGATGACGATGCCGAGAAATCCGATAATCAAAGGTTCTATGATGCTCGTCAAACCGGCGACAGCCGCATCCACTTGGTCGTCGTAAAAATCCCCGATCTTGGAAAGCATTTTCCCCATCTCGCCGGTCTTTTCACCGACGGCGATCATGCGGGTCACCATCGTGGGGAAGACCCCGCTTCGCACCATGGGCGCTGTGATGCTTTCGCCTTCGCGGACATTTTTACGGACATCGTTCGTCACCAGTTCGATAACTTTATTTCCCGCCGTCTTACCGACAATATCCAGTGAGGCCAGGATGGGGACACCGCTCTCGACCAAGGTCGCCAGCGTCCGGCTGAATCGGCTGATGTACACCTTCCGGAAAAGATCTCCAAAAATCGGTAATTTCAATTTTATCCGGTCAATATGCAGACGTCCGCGCTCGGTCTGTCCATAGCGAAAGACCGCGATCACCAAAAGAACCATTATGCCGAAGGCCAACAAGAGCCAGTGCTGCAAGATCTCGCTTACAAAAATCAGTGTCTGAGTGAGGGCCGGCAACTCCTGACCCATCGAATCATATATGGCCTTGAATGTCGGGACAACCTTTATCAGAAGCACGAGGGTAATAGCGATAGCCATCAGGACTACTGTGATAGGATAAATCAAAGCCGCCCGCACCTTTCGTCTCAATCTCAAGGTCTTTTCCATATAGCCGGCAATGCGATCAAGGATCTCGCTTAATATACCGCCAGTTTCACCGACTTTGACCATATTGACGAAAAGAGAATCAAAGACATCGGTGTGCTTGGCAAAAGCGCCAGAAAGACTGCTTCCTGTTTCGATATCGTCCCGCACCAAACTGATCACAGTCTTGAAACGGGCATGACTGGTCTGTTCCTGGAGTGCATCCAAGGCCTCCATGATGGGGATGCCGGCCTCCACCATGGTCGCCAGTTGCCGGGAAAATATCACGATGTCATCCGCCTTGACTTTGGATGTCCCGAAAGAAATGCTCTGCAGAGTGGAGACTTTGATTTCGTGGACCGAGAGAATCGTCAGGCGTCTTTTACGCAATTCCTCGATGACTGCGGACTGAGAATCGGCCACGATTTTTCCGGTTATCGTCTGGGCATTTTCATTTTTCGCGATATATTTGAATGTGGCCATTATGTCGCTTCCGTATGGAGCCCTCCGCTCAATCTTCTATGGTTGTCCTCAAAACTTCTTCCGCGGTCGTCAGCCCGAGAGCCAGTTTGTTAATGGCATCGTCCCGCAAAGTCCTCATATGTTTCTCCTTGACGGCATATTTCTTAATGGCATCCGAGGAAACTCCCTTGATGAGCTTATCGCGAATCACATCATCAATCATGATGATTTCAAGAATACCCATGCGGCCCCGGAAACCCGTCTGATGACAGACCTCACAACCTTTGCCGTAGGCAAAATCATGCTTTTTGCTGGCCGACAGGCCTAAACGCTTGATCACCTCATCGGGCAGTTCAGCTTTCGTTTTGCATTTGGAACAAATCCGCCGGACAAGACGCTGCGCGCAGACCATAACCACGCTCGAGGCGACCAGAAAAGGTTCTACGTTCATGTCGACCAAACGCGTCATCGCCCCGGCGGCATCATTGGTATGCAGGGTCGAAAAAACAAGCTGACCTGTCAGAGAGGCCTTGATGGCGATATCGGCCGTCTCGGCATCCCGGATCTCGCCAATCATCACGATGTCCGGACTCTGACGCAAGATCGCCCGCAGTCCGGAAGCGAAGTTCAACCCGATATCCGGTCTGACCTGGACCTGCGTGATCCCTTCGATCTGGTATTCCACGGGATCTTCCACCGTTATGATGTTCCGGTCGACCGTATTGAGCTGGCTGATAATCGAATACAGCGTCGTCGATTTTCCCGAACCGGTCGGCCCCGTGACCAGGACCATGCCGAACGGTTTGCTGATAGCCTCCTGAAACAACTCCAAGGACTCAGGCGAAAAACCCAGCCCGTCCAATCCGATGGCAAGGTTGCTTTTATCCAGGATGCGCATTACTACCTTTTGTCCATAAGTCGTCGGCAAAAGCGAAACGCGAAAATCCACCTCCCGGGCTCCAATACGCATCTTAAAGCGACCGTCCTGAGGAATCCTTGTCTCGGTGATATCCAGCCGGGACATGATCTTGATCCGGGTGATAACCGCATTTTGATTGGTCTTGGGGATTTCCAGGATATCCTGAAGGACGCCATCGATCCGGTAACGCACCCTGACGTCCTCCGCTGTGGGCTCCATATGAATATCCGAAGCGCGTTGTTTCAGCGCCTCCCGTATCACCAAATCCACAATCCTGATGATAGGCGCCTCATCACTCTCGGCCACAGCCACCTCGGAACTCTCGTCCGCCTGCGTGTCAACGATCTCAAAATCCCCGATGTCGATATTCTTGCTGACGTCCTGAACGGTGGCCTCCTTCCCGCTGCCGTAAAACTGATCTATCGCATGGCTGATCTCCGATTCGGTCGCTATGGTCACATCAATCTCGCAGCCCGTGAGGCTCTTGAGATCATCGAGAGCAAAAATATTGAAAGGATCCGACGTCGCTACCGTTAACGTCTTTCCGAGCAGTGAGATCGGCACGACATTATACTGCCGCGCCGCCTTTTCAGCGATGACACCTTTAAGTTCCGGGTCGATCCTGTATTTAGCAAGATTGATGGAAGGGATAGAGAGCTCCTTAACAAGCAGACTCAACAGTTCCTGCTCTGAAATCAGCCCCCTCTCGAGAAAAATCCTGTCCAGCGCAAGACCTTTCTTTTTCTGAACGGACAGGGCCTCATCGATGTCTTCTTTTTTCAGTCTTTTCTGCTCGATGAGGGCGTCGATAACTTTTTCTTTAATCGTTTTAACCATAATCCGTTAACCGCTCAACCGATCTCGTCCGGAGCCGTGACCCGAACAAGTTCTTCAAGGGATGTCAATCCGCTGATCGCTTTCATAAGGGCGTCCTCACGCATCGTGACCATTCCCTCTCTCCGGGATGCCTCTTTGATCTTGACTTCCCCGGCTTCTTCAAGTATTAAACTCTTGACGGCGGGAGTCAAGGCCAGGACTTCGGTGATTCCCACCCGGCCCTTGTAACCGACACCGAAGCACTTGGGACACCCCTTCGGACGAAATAGTTTTTTCCCTTCCCAGGACTTGATTCTCGTTAATCCCACTTTTTTGGCCACAGCGTCGGAGACCGCATATTCCTCTTTGCAGGCATCGCATAGTTTTCTCAGTAAACGCTGGGCCACGATCGCCAAAACCGATGAGCAGATAAGGAACGGTTCTATACCCATGTTCATCATCCGGATAATGGACCCCGCCGCCGTTGTTGTGTGCAACGAACTCAGGACTAGGTGGCCAGTCAAGGCCGACTTCACCGCAATATCCAGCGTCTCATGATCACGGATCTCACCGATCATTATGACATCCGGGTCCTGACGAAGAATGGACCGCAGGCTGGCCGCAAAGGTTAAACCCACCTCCGTCCTGACATTGACCTGGTTCATGCCTTTCATCTGATACTCAACAGGATCTTCCACCGTCACGATGTTCTTTTCCGGAGAATCGATCATCTTGAGCAAAGAGTAAAGCGTCGTCGTCTTTCCGCTACCCGTCGGACCACACGTCAGAATCATCCCGTGCGGGCGCAGGGCGCAATCCTTTAATTCGGCCAGAGACATCGGTTCGAACCCAAGTCGGTCGACGTCCAGCAATGCCGCGGATTTGTCCAAGACGCGCAGGACGACATTCTCTCCGAATGAGGCAGGAAGAACATTGACGCGGAAATCCACTTCCCTCTTTCCATCAATCAAAATCTTAAAGCGTCCGTCCTGGGGCAAGCGGTGCTCCGAGATGTCCAGATTGGAGATGATCTTAATACGCGAGACAATAGGAAAATGGAGGTTCTTAGGCATCCGGTCGATCTCGCGGATAATCCCGTCCACACGGTAACGGATACGCATCGTTTTTTCCAAAGGTTCAACAAAGACATCGCTGGCCTTGGCCGCGACGGACTGTTTGATGATCGTATCCGTCAGTTTAATGATCGGGGCATCCTGCGTGAGATTTTCGATGTCCTCCTTCGCCATCTCCGCCATCACATCCTTCACCAGCTCCAGGTCGCCCGTGTCCGAGATGTCTTTGATCAGCTGTTCTATTTCTGTGCCGGAATCTTCAGAATAATAGGCGTCAATGGCCTGACCGATATCCTGCGGCTTGGCGATGATAGGATTAATCCTTAATCCCGTAATGGCCGTGACATTGTCGATGGCAAAGATATTCAGTGGATCGGCCATAGCCAGCGTCAGAGTGTCTCCCATCCTGGAAACCGGAAGAATTTTGTATTTCGCGGCCACCTCCTGCGGGATAAGCTGGATCACTTCGGGGGGAATCTTGAAACGGCTAATATCGATCGGGGGCAATCCCAACACCTGACTTAAGAGAAGCGTCAACTCATTCTCATTGATCAGCCCCATGCGGACCAGAATCTTGCTCAGTTCGTCTCCTGTCTTCTCCTGTTCATCCAGGGCGCGATCCAAATCCGACTGCTTAATGATCTTGTCCCGAATGAGAATCTCTTTGAGCCGTTCCTTAAGCGATATCATGAAAGACGTCCTCTTGCCGGTTATCCTGTCTGATAATATTTATCGATACACCTGCGGATGTCGGTCGTTGTGCTGACAAAGGTCTGCACACTGCAAGACGAAATGAGTTCCACATCCTCAATGGCCTGCACATTAAGGGGATTGGCCATGGCTACAGTGAGATTTTTTCCGATCCTGTCTATGGGGATCAGGCAAAACTGCCGGCAGACGTGCTCAGGCACGGATAGAACGACCTCGGATTCGATCTCATAGTTGGCCAGAGGCAGATACGGGAAGCCATATTGGCACGTCAGGGCCTGGGCGATGTCCTCCTCGGTGGCGAATTTCATCTCAACGAGCACCTCGCCAATCAGCCCTCCTTTTTCACTTTGAAAATTGATGGCCATGGCGAGCTGTTCGCGGTTTATGATTCCCCGCTCTATAAGGAGTTCGCCCAAATGCTTGTTCGTGATCTTCTTGTAATGAGACATGTCGGCCTGCACGTTAAGCGCTAAGGAACGATCAAATTTTATAGCAGATTTTATTCCCGCCCTGATGAACGGCTTCCTTCAAAATCTCTTTCGCCTTTGAGATCAATTCTTCTGCGTTGATGCCGTCAATGGGATTCTCGGTAACGGCCCCGGTACACGTCAACCGGCGGCGCTGATCGGATTCAGTCGAAAAGATAAATTCGATCTTTTGCCGAATCTCATCGGTCACTTCAATGCACTGCCGTTTGTTCTTCTCTGGCAGGATGATAGCGAATTCATGGTCGTCAAACCGGGCCGCCTTATCGACTTCGCTGATGTTATCCTTCAAGACGGAGCTGATTTTCAAAAGCGCATTCTCGGACGCAATACGGCCGAAGTCGCCGTGATACCTCTCAAAATGATCGATAGACAGCAGGGCAAAGGAACAAGGCCGCTGAAAACGGATGGCACGCTTTATCTCTTCTTCCAGGCGATCACAGACATAGACGCGGTTGAATAAACCCGTCAGGCTGTCTCTGATTTCCAGTTTGTCCAGACGCGTCGCCATGAATTCATTTTCCAAAGCCAAAGAAATCTGTTGGGCCAGCAACATAAGGATCTCGCGCTCCTCGGGGGGACATTCATAAGGATCTTTATCATTCCCTATGATCAGAACTCCGTAAACCTGGCCGCGAATCAGGATCGGGATAATCACGGCATTGCGTATTTTAAACAGTTCGCGGAATTGCTGAACATTGGCCGACGAAGGGCTCTTTCCGTCTATGATCAAGGGCTCCTTCTTTAACACGATCTGTGCCAAGAGGCTCTGGCCCAGGAGCACATCAATGTTCTCAGGGATATTCTCTTTTAATCCTTTGGCCCTTTCTCCGTGCCAGGACCTTATCTTAAAAATATTGCCCTCTTTCAGGACCAGACATCCCAAGTCCATTTCTCCGGAAACCAGACATCGTTCTATGCTCAAATCGATGATCTTGTCCAAATCAGCGTTTTGAGACATCAGGCTGCTGATCTGCAACAGACTGGTCAAGACCATGATCCGCCTATTGATCTCTTTATTGACCTGTTCTGTCTTTTCGCTGAAAATCTTGAGCTCCTCCATATTCTGTTTAATCCGGTAACTCATCCGATTCAACGCCGTGCCCAACTCACTGAGCTCCAGGGGGCTGCACTCCGGCTCTTCCCGTGACAGGCCTCCTTCTGCCACACGCTTCGTTCCCGGGCGGATTTTGACAAAGGCTTCTACCATCTTAAAGACCACAACAGCGCCAAGGGCCAAAATAACAACGGCAAAAAACAAAACGATCTGCCGGCTATTTTGGAACTCAAAAGAAAAAATCCCTGGAAAAAGATATCCGATAAACACGAAAAAAACAAGCAGGACCAGACCAAAGGCCACAGCCACATCTCTGCGGATACCCCGTGTTGACTTGAATTGACTGTTAAATGCTCTCTTCATATTAATAAAAGAAATCTTTATAATTTATACTAATATGTTATCAGAAGTTATGTAATTATCTATCACTTTGCAGAAATATTAAAAAACGGTCCTGTGCTTGCCTATATTCAGTAAAATACCTATCATCAGGACAAATATCAGAAAGGACGACCGGCCGTAGCTCACCAATGGTAATGTCAATCCGACAACAGGACATAATCCCAAAACCATCCCGATATTGATGACCACCTGCATGGTCAGGATGGCCACGATGCCCACCGCCATCAAGGAACCAAAACGGTCTTTTGATACCTGGGCCACGGTCAAAGCGGCGTTGATAAGAACGAAGAAACAACATATCAGTAACAGCGATCCCAACAATCCCCATTCTTCCCCGATCACCGAAAAGATGAAATCCGTATGCCTTTCCGGAAGAAAATTCAGCTGATTTTGCGTTCCGGAAAGCCATCCCTTCCCGAACAAACGCCCCGATCCCACGGCAATGCGGGACTGGATAATCGTATAACCGGCACCCAAAGGATCGATATTGGGGTTAAGAAAAACAAGCAGCCTGTCTCTCTGATAATCCTTCAATATATGCCAGGCAAAAGGCATTAAGGCCAGGCCGCCGCCCACAAAAGAGAGGAGATATTTGTAACGTATCCCGCTGGCAAAAAGCATCACAACAAATATTCCTATCAGCAGAATCGAAGTCCCCAAATCCGGCTGCTTGAATATTAAAAGTATTGGAATCACCGCGATCATAAACGGGAAAAAAAGATCACGCACACAACCAGGAGAAGATTTACGGATATCCAAAGAAACGGTTTCTCCACGCCGGCTCAAGTAACGCGCTAAAGCGAAAATGAGACCCACTTTCATGAATTCTGACGGCTGAAAATTCAGACCGCCCAATTCGATCCACCTCTTGGCTCCCAGTATATAACGACCCCCGAGCAAAACCGCAACCAACATAATAACAGTGAGACCGTAAAATATGTAGGCGATGTCATAAAACCGCCTGTAATTGAAATGACTTAAAAGAAACATGAGGATAATGCCGATAACCGCAAACTGCAGCTGGTCAAAAAAGACCTTCTGCGAAACCCGGACATTCTCGTACGAA
The DNA here is from genome assembly GCA_964428315.1 of uncultured Planctomycetales bacterium. Classification (GTDB taxonomy): domain Bacteria; phylum Omnitrophota; class Gorgyraeia; order Zapsychrales; family CAYRXT01; genus CAYRXT01. Next base: position 4,452 of record CAYRXT010000038.1, on the reverse strand, counting down.
GCGCTGTATAAGGCGACAAGGCCGATGACCATCACGGCTATCGTTGAAATCCAAATCGTCTGAATCAGGTTGCGGCGCATGGTTTGCTTTACAGAATATTTTTCTGCTTTAGACGGGACAAAAGTTCCCTCGTGATACGTACGGCATTGTAACTCGACCCCCCGTTTTCCAAGAAAACGCAGAACGCAATCTTTTGTGCGGATGACGGAACAAATCCGGCAAACCAGGCATGACTGAGCTTTTCTCTTCCGGCCTGTGCCGTTCCTGTCTTTCCATAAACCGCCAGACCCTGCATATCGATTAAATGGGCCGTTCCGGAATAATCCCCAACGGCGGCACGCATGCCGGCCTGCACGATCTCAAAATGCCGCCTGGGGATATCGACGGCGTTCTGATCCGAAACATATCCCTGTCTGTCCAAACCGACTTGTTTGATAATATGCGGCCTCACGTCCGAACCATTTCTGGCGATCATGGCCATCAGGCTCGCTATCTGAATGGGGGTCGCCAGGATTTCTCCCTGGCCTATGGAGATGTTCAGAGTGTCGCCCTCATACCAGTTTTTACGATGTGTTAACTTTCTTTTAAGGCGGTCCGGGATATTCCCGGACACCTCATACGGTAAATCCACGTGTGTTACGCTTCCCAGTCCAAACAGGCTCGCGTAATGCGCAATCGTATCCGGCCCCAGTTCGAGCCCCACATTATAAAAATACACATTACACGAGTGGGCTATAGCCTCGGTCAGATTCTGAATGCCGTGGGCATGGGTGCACCGGAAGCGCCGCCGGCCAAGCTGATAATATGACGGACAGTTGAACGTCGTTGAGGGCTGAATCTTGCCGGAATCCAAACCTCCCAAGGCCATAACGACCTTGAAGACAGATCCCGGTGGGAACTGCCCACTGATGGCCCTGTTTAAAAGAGGGGCTCTCACGTCCGAAAAATAATGCTGGATAGCCGGCGCCTTTTTCCCCGCAAAATCGTTCGGATCAAACGAAGGGCTACTGACCATAGCAAGGATTTCACCTGTTCCATAGTCGAGAAGGACAATGGCACCTTGCTTTTCTCCGAGAACATCGTGAGCCAACGTCTGGATCCGGGCATCAATGGTCAAGGTGATATCCTGCCCGCTCAGCGGCTTCTTGGAACCCAAAAGCTGAACCTGTTCCCCGCGGGCATTAACCTCAACCTGGTTTCCTCCGTTCTCTCCGTTTAAATAAGCGTCATAATATTCTTCGACACCGGAATACCCGATTATATTTTGCGCCGTGAATCCGTATTCCTTAAGCCGGGACAACTTGCTCCGGTTAATCCGGCCGACATAACCGATGACGTGCGCCCCGAGCTGGCCAAATGGATATTCACGCCGGGATCCCACGCGGACAAGAAGTCCGGGATAGAGGAACTTGCTCTCTTCCAGATGGAGGGCTTGTTCAAGCGGAATATCAAAGGCTACCTCCACCGGGACAAACGGAGCAAGCCGATTTTTCCTGAACACCTTCTGCAAATGGGCCGCATCCTCGTCTAAGACCTCTGCAAGAAATTCAAAAAGCTGTCCGGAGGATGTCATCTCCTGCGGCACGATTGCCACGTCAAAGGAAACGCGATTCTCGGCAAGGGCCAGACCGTTTCGGTCAAAAATCCGTCCCCTCCTTCCTTCGATAGGGACTACACGGACACGGTTGTTTCGGCTCAGACGATAATGATATTGTCCGCGGACCACTTGGAGATAGGCAAGGCCGCCGATAACAACGCAGAAGGTCGCGCTGATGATTATACGGAGAATTTTAATACGCATGTCTTCAGTGCCGGAAAAATAAAGAAGGCGGCCGCCGTCGTGGCTATGACTTCGGGGATCATAAAACGGACAACCACCTGATGAAAGTTGACATCGATAAACATCGCCATAACGCCGAAAGACACAAGAATATTCACAGCCGTCATGACAAACGGAAGGAAAACATCAAGGACGTCATCCTGCGGATAAACATACTGCTTTATCACCACTGCCAAATAGGCGCAGATCATGAAGCTGAAAATGTGCAGTCCGAAAATTCCGGTATGAAAGCTGTCGCTGATGAAACCTCCCAATACAGCCGCCATGAGCCCGTGGCGTATGCCAATCCTGATCGAAAAAAACAACACACAGAGCAGAACAATATCAGGCTTAAACCAGTATCCAAAAATATTGTATAGCACGAATTGTGCGACAAATCCGGCTACCGCCACAAGACCGATAAACACAAGCTTACGCATTGTTTTTGTTTCCCCCTGAACATCAAACCGTCGCCAAGATCCAATGCGCAATCATAACCACGCTCATTTAAGAATAACGAGGACCTCTTCGACCTGGGAAAGATTGACGACCGGTTCGACAAGACACTCCAGGGTCGGGCTGCTCTGGCTTTCATAAACTTCATACACATGTCCGATCAGCAATCCTTCAGGAAAAGATAAACTCATCTTGGAGGAAATCACTTTGTCTCCCGGCCGTATATTCGACGTCCCATCCAAATAGCGCATTCGGCACACCGGTTCAAGTGTCCCGGACACCACGCCCGCCTCCCGCGTGCGCTGAACGACGGCCGCGACGGAAAAATTGGGATCCACAAGAAGGATGACCTTGCTTACAGATGATCCTACCTCGGCGATCTTACCCACCACGCCCAGAGGACTGACAACGGGCATGCCGGTTTCCAGTCCATGCACCCGGCCGCGGTCGATGATCATTGATGAAGACCAGTTGTCGGGATCGCGTCCGATGACATTCGCCGCCACCGTAGAGTAGACGAGACTGTGTTTGAAGTCGAGGAGCTGTTTATACCTCTGATTCTCCCGGATCATCTCTTCCTGTCCGATGAGCCGGCTTTTCAAATTTTCCACTTCCTCCCGCAGTGTGACGTACTCGTTGTAAGTGGAATGATACGTGATCAGCTTCTTCATCTCGTTAACCGGAAAAAGAAGGATGCGCAAAGGCAAGGATGTTGATTCCACCATTTGGATTTTCAGGGAGCGGAACACCGTCTGATTGAGGAAGATGATAACAAGCGGAATTAACGGAATGAATGAATAAATAAGGAGTTTTCTGGCTTTTCTGGTCACACTAGGTCGGTCTTTGTGTCATGATTTCAATGAGGGGCTTGATATACCGCTGACTGTACTCGCCGTTTTCTCTCCGGCCGAGACAAACGTTACGGCGATTGATACCGCTCGCCACACACGCCACCAAGTTCGTGTCAGGTTATTAAAAATCCAGTTTTGTCGTTACAACGAGCTGCTTTCGCAGGCGAGCAGGCATGTTGAGTGTCTGGCCAGTTCCCAGGACAACCGCGGTCAGCGGGTCGTCGGCAATGTGGACCGGCAATCCCGTTTCTTCGGCTATCAGCTTGTCAAGCCCGCGAAGCAAAGCGCCTCCGCCGGCCAGCACGATGCCCCGGTCAATCAAATCCGCAGAGAGTTCGGGTGGGGTCTTTTCGAGTGTCATCTTGGCCCCTTCGACAATGGCCTGAACCGGCTCTGCAAGGGCCTCGCGTATTTCCATAGACGTGATCGAAATAGTCTTGGGAAGACCGGCGATAAGATCGCGGCCCCGGACATCCATGTTCAGTTCTTCTTCCAGAGGAAAACCTGAACCAATCCTGATTTTGATTTCTTCCGCAGTTCTTTCTCCGATCATTAAATTATAAGTTTTGCGAAGATATTCGATAATGGCTGTATCCATCTCGTCCCCTGCCACGCGGATTGACCTCGAATAGACGATTCCCCCCAAGGAGATCACGGCGAATTCCGTGGTTCCGCCCCCGACGTCCACAATCATATTTCCGGCAGGCTCCTCGACCGGAAGCCCGACACCCACGGCAGCGGCTTTGGGTTCTTCAATGAGATCAACAGACCTGGCGCCGGCGCGCTCGGCCGAATCTTTAACAGCCCGTTTTTCAACTTCCGTGATTCCGGAAGGGATCGCAATAACCATGGCCGGCCTAATCAGCACGCGTCGCCGGTGAACCTTTTTAATAAAATATCTGAGCATGGCCTCTGTAATTTCAAAATCGGAGATCACACCGTCTTTCATGGGACGAATAGCAACGATGTTGCCCGGCGTACGCCCAAGCATCTTCTTTGCCTCGTCCCCAACGGCCACGACCTGGTTTGTTTCTTTCTGGATAGCCACGACCGATGGTTCACACAAAACAACCCCCTCACCCTTGAGATAGACAAGGGTCGTAGCTGTTCCCAAATCGATACCCATATCATTAGAAAAAAGGCCAAGAAGATAATTGACGCCGTTTTTGAGGAACTTTATGAATTTTTGTAGCATTCTGCGTCCGCAGGGTTTGGAAGGTTATTTATTGGAATAATATACGAAAAGATTTTGACTGTCAATTGTTTTTAATCAACATGGGTAAACGCTTGACTCAAGTCGCCACAATATCTAGTGTTGATGTTTAG
>CAYRXT010000037.1:0-22166 GCA_964428315.1 uncultured Planctomycetales bacterium | reverse complement strand
TTAGTCCGCATTCATCCACGGCTAAAAGCCGTGGTATTCTGCGAAGTCGGATAAAGAAGACTGGTTAGTTGATTTAGGGGGCCAGGTCGCTCCAGATGTCCCTTGTGGCGACCTGGCCCCCTCTATACAATCGAAATTTTAAACTATCGCTTGACAAATCGAAAATTGACTTTCATAATTGTAACATAAGTTAATTAATCAATTTTATAATGTTTTGCAAAAAAAATCATTTCACCCCAATTTTCATACCCCTCTTGAAAAACATTACCAGCAGGAGCAGGCCAAACGCAAATGGCAGGGTTTTATCGGCTCTGTCCGCGAGGAGTTTATCAATCAGGATAAACCTGACCTGATCTTTGAGGCTGAACAACTCGCCAAGGCCAGCGGGATTTATCTTGAATTCGACCGTTCAAAGACCGGCAAAGAGAAAGAATGGATGTACATGGTCCGCATCAGCAATCCCGGCGGCGGGCCTATATCCAAAGAGCAGTGGCTTGCCCTCGACGGCCTCTCCGAAAAATATACGACCGGGAATGACGGGCGCACCTCCCTTCGTCTCACAACTCGTCAGAATATTCAGTTCCACTGGGTTAACAAGACAGGCGTACTTGATATCGTTAAAACATGCGCTGAAAACGATCTGCGCAGCCTTAACGGCTGTGGCGACAATACCCGTAACGTCATGGCCTGTCCCCTCTCCCGTTTCTCGGATATCTGTGATGTCCACCGCTTGGCCCAAAAGGCGGGGGAATATTTTCAGCTGCCGATTGAGCCTTTTATCAAGATATTCGCCATTGACCCCGGGCGTGTCCGGAAACCCGGGGAGTCTTTCCAATACGGCCCCCAGCTTTTAAACCGGAAATTCAAGATCGGGTTTTCCACCGTTCACAGGGATCCCTCAACCGGCCAGCTGCATCCCGACAATTGTGTCGAGGTCAGGACACATGACGTCGGTGTTGTTCCGGTCATAGAGGACAATGCTATTAAAAGATTTCAAATCTATGTCGGGGGAGGTCAGGGCGAACGCAACGGAAAGCCTTCCTTGGCGGCCCTTGGACAACCTCTTTGCCAGGTGACCAAAGATCAGATCCTTCCCGTACTGGACGCCATAGTCAGTGTCCACCAGGAATTCGGCGACCGACAAAACCGCCATTGGGCACGGCTCAAATATGTCATCAAGGCTAAAGGCATAGCCTGGTTTCTTGGAAGGGTATCCTCACGGATAGGCTTTCCCTTGGAACAATCCGACGATGAACTGGATTACGGACCTGTTCATTATCATTACGGTTGGACCAGCCAGCCTTTCAGCCGTCTTTGGTCTTTCGGTATCTTTATCGAAAACGGCCGAATCACAGACGCCGGTCCTAACGGGAAACTGAAAGCCATGATCCGGGACATGATAAGCAAATACCCGGCCCAATTAATGGTAACGCCAAACCAGGATCTCTTATTCCAAAACATACCCGATGGTCAAAAGGAGAAGTTTGAAGCTGACCTTAAAACATATGGTTACGGCCGGCGGTACGGCAAACCCTACTCCACCCTGCGCAAACTATCAGGCGCCTGCGTTGGCCGGGACACCTGCCGTCTGACGTACACGGATTCGGAAAAATTCGAGCCTTTTCTCATCGATGAACTCGAAGCCAAAGGCTGGAGTGATCTGTCGACCACGATAGGCACCACCGGATGTGAACGCCAGTGTTTCCGTCCTTCCACCAAGGCTGTCGGTCTTGTCGGTTCCGGACTGAATAGGTATCAGCTACGTCTCGGCGGGACCGAAGACGGATGTCCCCAGGGGGGCTGTTATCGGAAGCGACAAGGATGTAATGTACCTGCGCTCCATACCCCGCGATAAAGTGTCAGCGGTCCTCGATACACTCTTCCAATATTACAGTGACAACAAGCTGGCCGGCGAGACACTGGGGTATTTTAACCGCCGGGTCGGCAACGATGCTATTGTCTAGCATTTCCAGGAGGAACCCGCGACCGCCGAATTAATACGGACCACTTTCCCGGCCACCTGTGAGATGGATTAATGCCTTGAGAAACCACGAAGACTATCCGAGCACGGCGAGCATCTCTTCCACGCTGACAAATTTTTCTCTGGGCTTCCCCACTTTTTGACCACGTTCTATCTCGGCCGCGTCTATCTTTTTCCAGTCTTCGTATTCGATAATTCGCATCCCCTTACCCTTTAAATATTTAATCAGGGCCTGATTGTCGCCAACCTCACATGGCGTCAAGCCCTCAACATCTTCCAGAAGCTTTTTCACGGTGGCATCGCTGTCCGCCTTGTTTGTCCCGATGACGCCGCTCGGCCCCCTCTTTATCCAACCGGCACAATACAGGCCCGGGAGGATCTCTCCTTTACGCGCGATCCGTCCCTCCACGTTATGAAAGATGCCTCGGTTGTGGTCGAACGGCACGTTGGCAATGGCCACCCCCCGGTAGCCCACACTACGAAAGAACAGGTCGCAGGAGACCTTTTCCGTTTCACCTGTCAATCGAGCCTTTTGCCGATTCGGTTCTCCTTCAAGACGGTTGCGTTCCAGAATAACCTCCTCGACCTTTCCCGCGCCCCTCAGCTCCATGGGGCTTTTCAGGAAATGTATGATGAAGCGTTTGTTCTTTCCCCGTTCGGGAGCGCTGGCGAATTGTTGCAGCATCTCGAGGTTTTTCCTTTTGGAGGAATTCTTGGGATCCTCCAGTTCGGCGCGGCTGGTTTCGTTCAGATCGAGGTCATTCGGATCGACAAGCGGATCGCAATCGGCCAACTCACCGAATTCGCGCAATTCCGCCGGAGTGAATTTTGCCTGTGCCGGGCCCCGGCGGCCGACAAGATGAACCGTCTTGATGTGACTTTGGGCCAGGGCCTCCAGGGCATGCTGGGCGATATCCGTCTTTTTCAGTTCATCGACGGTCTTGCAGAGTATCCTCGCGACATCCATGGCGACGTTGCCCTGGCCGATGATAACGGCGTTTTCACCGGACAAATCGAACGTCCGGTTCCTGTAGTCAGGATGCCCGTTATACCATCCGACGAATTCTGTCGCCGTATGGCTTCCCGCCAGATCTTCGCCGTGGATACCCAGGCTCCTGTCCGTCTCAGCCCCGCATGCGAAAATGACGGCATCAAAATATCTTTTGAGTTCACTGATCTTCATATCCGTTCCGATGGAGACATTGCCCAGAAATCGCACATTCTTTCTCATGACAATCCGCTCATAGACCTTGATCACATTTTTGATTTTGGGATGGTCCGGCGCGACTCCGTACCGGACCAGGCCGAACGGAGCAGGCAGACGGTCGAAAATCACGATCTCAACGTTAAATCCTGAATTGATCAAGGCGTCGGCGGCATAAAAACCGCTCGGCCCGCTACCGACAATCGCCGTCCTTAACGGCCTTTCTTGATCTCCCAGCTTTGATCCCATGGCAAATCTCCTTTCGTCGCTGTCTTATCTGCTATGACTTATTTATATACTCATCTGTATTTAATGTCAAGCCGACGCGCAAGATTCTCACTTAAATTTAAGAAAATCCCGTCGTTAATTTCCCGCTTTCTTCGTTTCATGGCCGATACTGCTTGACAACAAATACTATTTTGGCTATTCTAACGATAATTATTATTACACTTTTTCGATTTCCCCTTAATAACCACCAGAGAAAAGAGGTATTTCGATGCTCATCGCGGTTCCCAAGGAAATGCACCCTCAAGAAAAGCGCATCACCCTGGTGCCCTCTTCCGTCGAAAAAATCGTCAAACTTGATTCCGAAGTCCTCATCGAGACGGGGATGGGATCAGCGTGCGGATTTTCCGATGAGGCCTACAGCAATTCCGGCGCTAAGATCATTCAGGACCGTCAATCCCTCCTGTCCCAAGGGGATATGGTTCTACGGCTGCGCAAACCCCCGCTGGAAGAAGTGGCTCAGCTTAAGGAAAACGCCATCCATATCAGTTTTCTTGACCCTTTTAACGAAAAGGAATTAGTCCAGGAATTCGCTAAACGAAGGATAAGCGCGATAAGCATGGAGCTCATACCCCGGACGACACGGGCGCAAAAGATGGATGCCCTTTCGTCACAGGCCAACCTTGCGGGATATGTCGCCGTCGTCATCGCTTGCGAACGGCTGAACAAAATTTTCCCCATGATGATGACGCCATCCGGCACGATCGCGCCCGCCAGGGTTTTTGTCATCGGGGCCGGCGTGGCCGGTCTCCAGGCCATTGCGACCGCCAAGAGACTGGGAGCCAGAGTCGAGGCCTTTGATACCCGTGAGGTCGTCGCTGAACAGGTCCAGTCGCTCGGTGCTAAATTCGTTAAAATCGACCTGGGAGAGACCGGTCAGACAAAAGACGGCTACGCCAAAGAGCTCACCCCTGATCAATTGGCCAGACAGCAGGAAGGCATGGCCAAGATCTGCGAGCAGTCGGACGTCGTGATCACCACCGCCCAGGTCTTCGGCCGAAAGGCCCCTGTCATTGTGACCAAAGACATTGTCCGCCGCATGAAACCGGGAAGCGTTATCGTTGACATGGCCGTGGAGTCCGGCGGCAACGTCGAAGGCTCCCGTCCCGGGGAAGACATTGATGCCGACGGGGTGCACATCATCGGCCTGGAGAACCTTCCCGGCCGGGTCGCGGTCGATGCCAGTCAAATGTATTCCAATAATCTGTGGAATTTCATCAGCGAATATTGGGATAAGGAGAATAAACGCTTCGACCTTAAGACGGATGACGACATTATCCAAGGCTGTCTTCTGACGCATCGGGGAGACATCGTCAATCAAAAGATCAAGCCCTAACAAGGAGAAACCCTATGGATGCCAATATATTCGTCTTTCTTCTTTTTATACTGGCCCTGTCAATCTTCCTGGGATTCGAACTGATTTCCAAGGTGCCGGCCACTTTGCACACACCTTTGATGTCCGGATCTAACGCGATTTCCGGCATCACCCTCGTCGGCGCCATAGTTTCGGCCGGGACCGACGGGAATACCGTCAGCACGGTTTTGGGAACAATGGCCGTCGCCTTCGCCACCATTAATGTCATCGGAGGCTATCTTGTAACCGACAGGATGCTGGCCATGTTCAAGAAAAAGGAAACGGGACAACATCCAACGCACAAATAATGGCGTTTAAAACCGGAGGCAAAAATTGAATTTAGATTTCGTTATCAACATCTCCTATATCGTCTCGGCCATGCTTTTCGCGTTCGGGCTGAAGATGCTCAGCTCGCCGGCCACGGCGCGTAAAGGCAATTGTGTTTCGGCCTTCGGCATGTTCCTTGCCGTTTCCGCGACCCTGCTTATCCGGGGCCTCAGCTATCAATGGATTATTCTCGGCGCCGTCATCGGCGGTTTGATTGGCACCCTGGCCGCAAAACGGGTGGCGATGACCTCGATGCCGGAAATGGTCGCCCTGTTTAACGGCTTCGGAGGGATTGCCAGCTTACTGGTCGGATGGGCCGTTTATCATTTTCAACCGCAGAGTGTCCCGCTCACGACGGTCACGATTTTCCTTTCCGTGCTCATCGGCGGGGTCACCTTCTCGGGAAGCGTGGTGGCTTGGGGGAAATTGAGCGAAACCATTCCGGGCAAACCCGTTCTTTTTGCCGGTCAAAAATTCGTCAACGCTGTTTTGCTGCTTGGGATTCTCGTCTGTGGCGTACTTTATTGCATGAATCCATCGTCCAGCTATCCGATTTTTATCGCCGTTGTTGTGCTCGCGCTAATCCTGGGAATTTTGGCCGTCATCCCCATCGGCGGAGCCGATATGCCGGTCGTCATCTCGCTGTTAAACAGCTACTCCGGACTCGCGGCCTGCGCGGCCGGTTTTGTCATCCGCAACAACGTGCTTATCGTTGCCGGGTCCCTGGTCGGGGCCAGCGGCATCATCCTCACCAAAATCATGTGCAAGGCCATGAACCGCTCGCTCGGCAATGTGCTCTTTAGCGGATTCGGGGCCGTGGTCCATCAGCAAAAAGAAGGCGCGCAGGGAGAAGTCAATCCCATCACGGTTGAGGATGCCTATTATATACTCGAAGCCGCCCGTTCGGTCGTTTTTGTTCCCGGCTATGGCCTTGCCGTTGCCCAGGCCCAGCACGTCGTAAGAGAATTGGGAGCAATTCTGGAGAAGAATGGCGCCGAAGTCAGCTATGCCATTCATCCCGTTGCCGGCCGCATGCCGGGACACATGAACGTCCTTCTCGCCGAAGCCAACGTCCCTTACGATCAGCTGGTTGAAATGGAAAACATCAATCCGGTCATGGAGACCATCGATGTGGCGGTCGTTATAGGTGCCAATGATGTCGTCAATCCCGCAGCCCGGCATGATGAAACCTCACCGATTTACGGCATGCCGATCATCAACGTCGACAAGGCGAAGACCGTTTTCGTTCTCAAACGCTCCATGGCCACAGGTTTTGCCGGAATCCAGAACGAACTGTTCTTTTACGACAATACAAGGATGCTCTTCGGCGACGCGAAACAGTCAATCTCGGGACTCATTGCCGAATTCAAGGAAAGCTGACCGTGTCTATTTCTTTTTTCGTTTTAGACGTGAGTTTCTGGATGGTTTTGTTCTCGATGGGCTCTGTTGGGACGTTATCTTTGAGGATTCTTTCTGGAAGGACGTCTTGCGCCTGGGCGCGCCTTTGACCTTCGCAAAATAAATGGCTGTCTTGTAGGAGTTCACGACCCTCTTTTCTTCTATCCTGACAACCTTGCCTAATCCGCTGTAAATATCCAGCGCACCGGACATTACGATCCGCAAATCAAGAATATTGCCCGGGGCATAGCGCACCGCCGAGTCAAAAAGAACCCCGCCCGCACTGATATTTTCCGTCAGCGACAGGTTCCAATCCAGCAGAGAGGCACTTGCCTCGGCCTTCCGGTGAAGCCGGTGGTAAATAGTCACGACATGTCGCGCGCGTGCATGTCTTCTCTTTTCTTTAAAGTCCGTCTTCTTTGATCTCATTTCATGTGTAGTATACCATGTCCCGTCAATGTGTCTACGCCAAAGCCAAAAGTCTTCGGGCGTTTAGACAAAGGATCTTTTTGAGATCCTCATCACTGCCGAATTTCTCCATCAGAACCCTGAATTTCGTCAGCTCAACGGCCGGATGAGAATATGGATAATCAGATCCGAAAAGGATCTTTTCCGCCCCCGTCCTCTGGTAGATATGCCTTGTTCTGTTATAAGAAAGAGTCGTCGTATCAACAAAGACATTGTCGTGTTTCATGACAAGATCTGCGCAGACCTTGTAAAGATCTTTTCCTCCGTGCGCGAGGATAAAATTCAACTTAGGGTACGCCCGAAAGACATCTTCCCAGAGTTCAGGCTCCGAACCAGGATCATGAGCCGTATGGATCAGCACAGGGAAATCGCCCCGGTCTCTGACCAGGTCGAGCACGATTCCCGCCTGCTTGACCTCAAAACCGTCCACCGGTTTCAATTTGAGGCCGCGCACACCCCTCTGCAGGCAGCGGCTGAATTCTTCTACCGCCGCCTGGCCGGCGGATGGCACGATCCGGGCAAAAGCCAAAATCTTACCGGGGAACGACGTTTGGGCATCAAGAATCTTGCCGTTAAGATTCTCATAGGTCGGCGACCGGTGCGGTTCGTCAGTCGCGAAAAGGCACGCGTGAGATATGCCGTACCGCTGCATATGGCCTACCAGTTCCTCGAGTTCACCGTGCCCTCCGTCCTGGCTTAGCCCGATATGGTTATGGATGTCTATGATCATTATTCTTTACGGGCATACATCATGACGGGGACCATTCCTCCTCCCGCGCTGACGTTGATCACACTTTTATCCGACAACCTGGCTAGGCAACCGGCATATTCACCGGCAAAGACAAACGGATTCATATTATATTTTTTTCTCTGCATCGCAACCATGTTATTATTCACGACAGGCACCGCCATTTCGCTGATGTCAACATACTTCTGCACGACCCAGTCTTCCCTGTTGCGCAGGATCCGGTCCACCAGCCCCTCCCAGTCTTTCTGCGTCATATCGCATCCGATGGCCACATTTTTGCCCCCATAGCTGTCCACGGGTTTCAATACCAGGCTCTCCCTATGATGCATCACATGTTTGCGCAGGAAAACAGGGTTGTCTTCATAATCCGTCCGCATATCCATAAGACGCCGTGTCCAGGGCACATGTTTCTGGATGACCCTGTTCTCTTCCTCCGTGAACAATTGTTTAAACTTTTTTTGATTGGTCATGATGGCCAGAATAGCTTTATTGGAGGCCAGCCGCGACCGCAAGGGGTTAACCACACAGACCCTGCCGTCCCGGTAGGCCTTCAAGAGGGGCTGAACGTCGGCTTCGCGTTCGATCAGTTCGCGGAAAATCGCCCTGCGGTAGACAAGGTCAATGCTGGATCCGTTCTTTTTCAGCTTCCCGTTTGAGTAAGATAACTCTCTCGGGTCCGCGGTAACGGTATCGATGCCTTTCTTCCTGAATATCTCCTGGAGGATGCGGAACTCATTTTGCGTGCGGACATCCTTCCAGTCAATGATGGCAATACGGGGACTGTTTCCGGAACCGGCAAATTCGCGATAGGTTTCCAGAAGAGCGGCCAGCAGTCTCAGACTTCTGTTCTTATAGATAAGGCTGAAACACCCGCGGATTTCCTCGATAGGTTCCAGTCCAAGGAATATTTCCTCTTCGACATCACTGTACCCCATGCCCGCGGGCGAGTCACAGTTAAACTCCACGAAGCGGATCGTTTCGTCGACCAGAAACGCATCGGGCCGGGCGATGATGATGTTGCGTCTGTATCCCTGATCCGCCTCTACCCACGGCTTCGCACGCTCGCTGACATAAAAATAATCAGCCAGGTCGCCTCGCTTGAAATAAATACGCGTGATCTTTTCCAGAATACCCGCAATGACGCGAATGATACGTTTGATGTCTTCGATCTTCTCGGTGGCAAGAAATACGGGTTTTAGGAACGTGGGGACAATCTCGTTGCCGAACTTGCAGCCCCGCGCAGCCATCCGTCTTTGCAGCAGGCGGAAGGCCTCACGGGTTTTTAAAAAATCGCGTTGAACGATTTCATCATATAAGGCTTCGATGTTCCGCATTGCTACGCCACTATCAGGATGACGGTCCGGTCATATCGCCCGGCCTGACCAAACTGTCGAATTCTTGTTCCGTCATATAACCCAGGCTCACCGCAGCCTCCTTGAGCGAAATATTTTCCCCGTAAGCCTTCTTCGCGATCTGGGCGGCCTTGTCGTAACCGATGCGGGGATTGAGCGACGTCACCAGCATAAGGGAATTATCCACATAACGTTTTATATTCGTTTCATTAGCCTGAATCCCGGATACACACCTAAGACAAAAACTGTTCTGGGCATCTGACAAAAGACGGATGGATTGGAGGACATTATAAATGATCACCGGCTTAAAGACATTCAGTTCAAAATTTCCGCCCGCTCCGGCCACGTTTACGGTGACATCGTTTCCCATGACCTGCGCGCAGACCATGGTCAAGGCCTCGCACTGTGTCGGATTGACCTTGCCCGGCATAATGGAACTGCCCGGCTCATTGGCCGGCAGGACGATTTCCGCGAGACCGCTCCGCGGACCCGAGGCGAGCCAGCGGATATCATTGGCGATCTTCATCAAAGAAACGGCAATGGTCTTGAGAACGCCGTGCAATTCGACGAGGGCGTCGTGCGCGGCCAGGGCCTCAAAGGTGTTCCTCGCCGGCACGAACGGCATGCCTGTAAGACCTGCGATGGAACGCACGGCTTCAACGGCAAACTTCGGGTGCGTATTCATGCCTGTGCCCACCGCCGTGCCCCCCAGGGCCAGTTCATAAAGACGCGGCAAAACCGACGCCAGACGTTCGAGCGCATTGTCTATCTGCCGGACATAACCGGAGAATTCCTGTCCCAGAGTCAACGGCGTGGCGTCCATCAAATGCGTCCGGCCGATTTTAACAATATCCTTGAATTCCAGGACCTTTTGCACTAAAGCGTCTCTGAGCACCTTTCCGGCGGGTAACATCCGCTGTTGAATTCCTTCAACGGCGGCGATATGCATGGCGGAGGGGAAGACATCGTTGGACGACTGTCCCTTATTAACATCGTCGTTGGGATGGACCGGCGTTTTCGAGCCGATCTCGCCTCCGGCAAGCTCAATGGCCCGGTTGGCGATAACCTCGTTGACGTTCATGTTGGTCTGTGTTCCAGATCCGGTCTGCCATACCGCCAGAGGAAAATGATCATCGAGTTCGCCCTTAATCACCTCTTCGGCAGCCCGTTTAATCCATCCGGCCTTTTCCTTCGGCATCAGTCCAAGTTTGCAGTTGGCACCGGCGGCGGCAAGTTTGATGAGGCCCAGCGCCCGGATGATCTCCCGGGGCATCTTTTCTTCGCCGATGGGAAAATTTTGAACTGAACGCTCGGTCTGCGCCCCGAAATATTTCCCCGCCGGTATTCTCATCTCTCCCAGGCTGTCAGACTCGATGCGGAATTCAGACATTAATTCACGCTCCTTTTACTGCTTTTTATCTAAAAAGGCCTTCATCACTTCCAAGGGGATAGGAAACAAGGTGGTAGTATTGTTCTCGCTACCAATCTCCACCAGGGTCTGGAGATAACGCAGTTGTAGAGCGATCGGTGATCCCTCCATTTTCAGGGCGGCCTGTGTAATCTTTTCGGCGGCCTGAAACTCGCCTTCGGCCGCGATGATCTTGGCGCGCCGTTCGCGTTCGGCCTCCGCCTGCCTTGCCATAGCCCGCCTCAAATCCTCCGAGATATCCACATGTTTGACCTCGACATTGGTAACCTTCACACCCCATGGATCGGTCTGCTGATCCAGGATTGTTTGGAGCTTCTCATTGATCTTTTCTCTTTGCGCCAGCAGATCATCAAGATCCATCTCTCCCAGGATGCTCCGCAGGGTCGTCTGCGCCATCTGGGATGTCGCATACTGATAATTTTGGACCTCCACTGTGGCTTTGATGGGGTCCATCACCCGGAAATAGACAACGGCGTTGACATTGGCCGAAACGTTGTCGCGGGTGATGATGTCCTGCGGCGGGACATCCAGGGCGATCAGACGGAGACTGATGATAACCACTTTATCGATAGGCCAAAACGCCAGGATAATTCCCGGTCCTTTGGGACCGCCAAGGACACGTCCCAGACGGAACAAAACAGCGCGTTCATATTCATTGAGGATTTTAACGCAATTTAAAATATACAGGACAAGAATGCCGACGACAATCATTATACCTGACATTGACAACTCCTTTCGTTATGGTTCAATCTTTTTTACCTTGAGCATCATGCCCTCAACCGCAACAACCTCAACTCGGTCGTCCTTCTTGAGGTCTTCATCGCAAAGGGCGTTCCAGATCTCGCCATGAACAAACACCTTTCCCTCGGTTCCGCTTTGAAATGCTCCCTGTGCCTTCCCCTTTTCGCCGATCATCCCCTCCTGCCCCCCCATCACGCGTCGCTTGTGAGCCAAAATGACCATCCTGACAAGAAAGACCGTAATGGCGGCCGTGGTCAAAGTCAGAGGCAAAACAACCGAAAAAGACACTCGCATAATCGGCGTCTCAGAATCAAACAGGATAAGGGAGCCCAGAATCATGCAGACCACGCCTCCAAGGGTCAGCAAACCGAATCCCGGCACGTTGGCCTCGGCAATAAAAAGCGCAACCGCCAAAATGATCAGGGCCAGCCCGGCGTAATTGGTCGGCAGAGTCTGCATGCTGAAAAATGCGAGGATAAGAAAGATCAGTCCAAGGACCCCCGGCACGCCGAACCCCGGATGCGTCACCTCATAGAGAAGCCCGTAAAATCCTAAAATCATCAGGATATACGCGATATTGGGATTGGCAAGCGTATTCAGGAGCTTCTGCCGGGCGTCCATCTCGATACGCCTGATTTCGGCATCGGCCGTTCGCAGGACAATTTCTTTATCTTCAACCTTAACTGTCCGGCCGTCCAATTGCTGGAGGAGATCATTCTCTCCTTTGGCGATAATATCAATAACCCCTTTGTCCATTGCTTCCTGTTCGGTTATGGATTCGCTTTGTGTAACGGCCAGTTCGGCCCACTCGGTGTTTCTGTTCCTCTGTTTTGCGATCGAACGTATAAAGGCCACCGTATCATTGAGGATCTTGCTTTCCATCGGGTGTTTATCATTATCCTCAACGTATTCCGCATCCTCCCCTGACGGCGCCTCTTCTTTCACTGGCTCCTCATTCCATTCGTTACGGCGTTTGGCATCCATGTAATCGCGCATGGCGTCCCAGACCGAACGGCCCTCCTTGCGGCCGCCTCCTATTTGCACGGGATGGGCCGCCCCGATGTTCGTTGAGGGCGCCATCGCCGCGATATGACTGGCATATGTTATGAAAACACCGGCTGAACCGGCCCGCGAACCACCCGGATAGATGTAAACTATGACCGGGACCTTGGCGGCCAGCATCTTTTTGACAATGGCGCGGGTCGACGTCAAAAGTCCGCCGGGCGTGTCCAACTCGAGGATGAGACACCGGGCGTCCAAGGCATAGGCCTCATCGATCGCTTTAACGATATACTCGGCCGTTACCGGATTGATGCTGTCATCGCTCAAACGTATAACATGTACAGATTCACTTTGGCTGTAAACGAAAGATGAGAAATTGGATAAAAAAAATACAACGGCGGACAGCGAAAGAATGCAAAATAAATTCTGCCTGCGGCGCATCATTCATTTCTCCTTCAACCGGGTGGGGTGCTTATTCCAAACGCTTTTTGACACCTTTAAGAGTTTTCTTAACAACACCCTTCTGGGCCATGACGCGGACGGCCTTTCTACTTCCCTCGGGCGTGATACCTTTGACGGCATCCGTAAGAAGCACGGCCTCAAATCCGAATTTGACGGCCTCCAGCGCGGTTGCCTTGACGCAAAAATCCGTCGCCACTCCGCAGATAAATATTGTATCAATATCCCTTTTCTTGAGAATTGTGAAAAGAGGCCGCCCCCTTTTATCTTTCCCGAGAAAAGCCGAATAACTTGTGCCCTCCCAGCCTGTTCCTTTTGATACGACGATTGTCTTTGCCGGCAATCTCAGTTTGGGACGAAATCGCGCGCCTTTGGTGCGCTGGATACAGTGTGGAGGCCATTGTCCGCCGAAGGCCTTGAAATGAGCGGTCTTTTTGGGGTGCCAGTCCCTTGACGCTATGACGGGGAATCTTTTCTTGTTGAAGATCGAGATGTACTGATTGATCCTGGGGACAAGCGAATCCGCATCAGGAACGGGAAGGGCTCCCCCGGGACAGAAATCGTTTTGAAAATCGACGACAAGCAGTGCGCATCCCATGTCTCACCTCTCCACCTACGCCTTGCGCAATAGAAAATCCGTCAACAGCCTCACGCCGGCTCCCGTGGCCCCAAAGCCGAAATAAAGACGGCTATCCGAGTTCACATAGGCGGTCCCGGCGATATCCATGTGAGCCCAAGGGGTATCGTCCACAAATTGCCGGAGAAATTCACCGGCCGAGCATGTGCCGGCCACAGACTTAGGGAGACCGATATTCTTTAAATCCGCGATTTTTGATTTGATGTGCTGTGTGAGTTCCGGATAGATCGGGAGCTGCCAGGCACGGTCGTCCGTTCTCTCGGCCGATTCAAGAAGCTGCCGCGCCAAATCCTCCCTGTTACTCATCAACCCGGAATAGTCAAAACCCAGTGCCACGATACAGGCCCCGGTCAATGTCGCGATGTCGATAACGCGCTTCGGCTTGTAATTCCTGACGATATAGGCCAGTACATCGGCAAGAACCAGTCTTCCTTCGGCGTCCGTATTCCCGACCTCTACCGTCTTTCCGTTGTAAGCCCTGATGACATCTCCGGGTTTATAGGAGGCAGCGTCGATCGCGTTTTCGGCAAGTCCGACGGCAAACAAAACGTTTTTTCTGATCTTCATCCTCAGCACATTGTGGAGGACGCCTATAACAGCCGCCGCGCCGCTCATATCCATCTTCATGGTTTCCATGTATCCGGTAGGTTTGAGATTGAGACCGCCGGTGTCGAAGGTCACTCCCTTCCCGACCAAAGCGGTAAAATCATCCTTTGAGGCGGCACCGTTATACCTGACGATCACAAGTTTCGCCTCCTTCTGACTTCCTCTATTCACCGCCAGATGCAGATTCATTCCTTTTCTTTTCAGTTCTTGAGCATCAAGCACTTCCAGTGACGCCTCTTTGTGTCCCTTTACGAGCTGACGGATACTTTTTTCGAGGAACGCGCTGTTAGCAACATCTGCATTTTCATTGACCAGATCACGGGCCATGTTGACGCCCGACGCAGTCTGGATCAGAGCATCATATTCGCGCCTCCTGCTTCCGATGACGACAAATCTTTTTTTCAATATCTCGCATGCGTCATCCCTTTGCCCCGTTTTCGAACGGTACTTGTTCCAAGCATATCCGCCGATCATAACGGCCTCGCACACCGCCTCGACCAGGCCTTCCTGTTCTTTGGCCGGAATGATTTCCACCGTTTTAACTTTTTTCAGTACTGAGAGACCAATGGCCTTGCGCACTAGGATACGCATCGCGCTCGATGAGGCCCTATTTAGAGGACCGATCCCGCAGAGCACCATGATCTTGCCGTCAATGACAAAAGAAAAGATCTCGCCCTCAAAACCGGAAAATATTTTTGATCGCGAAAAAGAGATAATCTGACCCTTGAGGCTTTCATTGTGGAAATCATACTTTTCTTTTTTAACGTGTTCTTCGGCAAGAAGGATAACGCTGGCGGGTTTATCAAATCGGGCGGAATTCTGAAAAACTATCACTGGCATGCCTCGCTTTCCCGGGTTGAACTGCGGTGGTATCGGGTATATTTTTGATTACGCGCTCCTAGTGATCGGTCCGTCTATCAATAGGGATATAGTCCCGCTCTGTGTCCCCGACATAGATCTGCCTCGGCCGTCCTATCCGTGTTTCCGGACTCTCAATCATTTCTTTCCACTGGGCGATCCATCCCGGCAAACGTCCGATGGCAAACATGACGGGAAACATGTTCAGGGGGATGCCGATGGCGCGGTAAATCAGTCCGCTGTAAAAGTCGACATTCGGGAACAGCTTTCTTTCTATAAAATAGGAGTCGGTTAAGGCCGTCTTTTCCAGCTGCACGGCGATATCAACCAACGGGTCATTGATCCCCAGTTTGTTCAAAAGGATATCGACCTTTTTCTTGATGATCCTGGCGCGAGGATCATAATTCTTGTAGACGCGGTGGCCGAATCCCATCAGACGGAATTTCGAATTTGCATCCTTGGCCTTGTTCACGAAAGCCCTGACATCATGACCCTCCGATTGAATCGTTTCGAGCATTTCGATGACCGCCTGATTAGCCCCGCCGTGCAGCGGGCCCCACAAGGCACAGATGCCCGCGGAGATGGATGCGAAGAGATTCGCTCCTGAACTCCCTACCATACGCACCGTGGACGTACTGCAATTTTGCTCATGGTCGGCATGTAGGATCAAAAGGGTCCGGACCGCATTAACGACTTCCTCCTTCATCTCATAGGGATGATTTGGCGCGGAGAAAAGCATATTCAGAAAGTTCGGAATATACTTCAGATCGTGACGAGGATAAACGAATGGCTGGCCGATGGATTTCTTGTAGGAAAAGGCGCTGATGGTCCTGATTTTCGAAAGCAGTTCAACGGTTATTGTATAGATGTCATCGGCCGTAGGCTCCTTTTTGATGAGTTCCGGATAGTAGGCCGACAGGGACGTCACCATGGCCGAGAGGATGCCCATAGGATGTCCGGATGCCGGGTAACCGTCAAATATATTCAATAGGTCTTCGTGAATCAAGGAGTGTTTTGTGAAGGCCCTGGAAAACTGGTCCAGCTCATCTTTTGTGGGTAACCGGCCATAAATGAGCAGGTAAGCGACTTCCACGAAAGTCGATTTCTCGGCAATCTGCTCGATAGGGATTCCCCGGTATCGCAAAATGCCCTTCTCGCCATCGACATAGGTGATGGAGCTCTTACAGACACCTGTATTCGCAAAACCGGGATCAAAAGTGATATATTTGGTCTCACTTCTTAATTGCGAGATATCAAAGGCTTTTTCCATTTCTGTCCCGGTAATGACCGGGAATTCGTAAGTTTTGCCTTCAATAACAACTTTGACTGTTTGCGCCATTGCAGATTTCCTATTTTGTATGATAATAACAGGTTACAAAAGTCAGCCCATTATAGTATGAAAGGTTGGCCTTTGCAAGAATAAAGCGGGGAGAGGGATCAAACAGATAAAGGGGTCAGAATTGATCGTCCTTTTTCAATTTCTGCTCGATCTTGCTGATCAGCTTATCTGGATTAATTGGCTTGACGATATAGTCGGTACACCCTTGATAGAAGGCATCAAGAAAAGGCTTTTTGTGCGCCGTGACCATGATGATCGGAATGCCGTCACCCAGATCAATGCCGGCGTCCTGTTCGTTCTGCCGGATCTTTCGAAGTATCTCCAGCCCATCAATATCGGGCATTTCAATGTCCAGCAAAATCAGGTCATACGGCTCGTCTTTAAGAGATTTATTGTATTCTTCAATCGCTTCCTGCCCCCCGCTCACCATACAGCAATTGGCCCGGTCACGAAGAATCTCGGCCAGCAGTTCGCGGTTTTCAAGGTTGTCATCAACAATAAGGATTTTCCACATAACTCTATCTCCTCTATCGATCTTGCTTCTCCAGCTCCACAACTACTATACTAGCCCTCCCGGAGGTATTTATCAAGTGTTTCGCTCAACTGTTTCAGCCGCGTCATATAGGCGGCCAGTTTTTCCCGGACAGCTTCTCCCTTGACTTCCTGATGCATCTCATCGGCGATCTGATAGATGATATTTAGACGCAGGTTCCCCGCTGTCCCCTTGACTTCATGGAGAATGGCCCTCATTTTTGTTATATCCTGATTTGCGACGCCTTCCTCCAGCTGTTTCAATTTCTCCCTGTATGTGTTTGAAAAACTTGTAACAAGTTTTTTCATGATTTCTTCCCGGACATGAAGTTCATCGCTTATCTTGGCAAAATCAAAATTAATATTATCAGGAATATCAGTCATTCGCTTAGCCCCCTATCCCTTGAGAACCGGCGCCATTGTCATCTCGACAACCAGACGCTTTTCCTTCTTTTCCCCAAGAAACACGTTGATTTCGTATTTGTCCCATTCATTATAATTAAATTCGACACCATTAAAAGCACTATTTCGATAATTGGAAAAATGGGACATCTCAAGCTCGACCAACCCCAATTTGACGATTTCAGACTTGAACCGACCGGCAATAATGTTGCATAGCGTGCCACAACAGTCCTTCATTTCCTCTTCGTCCTCATCGTTGGCCAACGGATATTTCAGCAATTTAAGAAGCTGAACGATGAAGGTCTGCTCAACATAGATCACAAGAGCCCCCAGGGCCTTGTGGGATTCCATATCTTTCTGATTAAGATAGTAATTGACCGTTGAGATAAAAGTCGGATCATTAAATTTTTCCATCCCGTCCACCCGCATTCGTCCGTTATACTCAATGATGTTCTTCTTCTCAATCTCCGGCCGGTGCGGTAATGAGATGTTCGCGCGCTCCATAAAAATGTCCTCAACCGTTTTTGCTAACACCTCGGCCAATTGCTTCAACTGCGCGGGATCATTTTTTTTGCCGAAAAACATCATTGGACCTCCGGATTTGCAACGGCTATTTCAGATGGGGTTTTATCGCCTCAACAAGAGACTCGGGCGTATAAGGCTTGACCACGTAGCCAGCCAGCTTCGGATTGGCATCTTTGGCCTGTTTTTTATTTTCCTCCGTCCCCGAAGCGGAAACCATGATGATGGGGATTCCCGCAACGGCAGGCACCTTGACCACATTCTTCATGAATTCCATGCCGGACATAACGGGCATCTGCCAGTCCAGCAAAATCAGACAGATGTCCTTGAAATTCCGGCCTAACAATTCGATGGCCTCATCACCGTCCTTGGCCTGGAGAAAGTCATTTTTAATTCCGGAACCCTTGAGCACCTCGATCAACAGTTCCCGTTCCAGCGTCGAATCGTCAATGACAAGAATTTTTCCGTTCATAATGTTTCCTGACTATTGTCGCTTTTGGGTATTCAGCAGTATCTTCCGCTTCAGATCATGCATATCAAAAGGTTTGGCCAAATAATCGCTCATCCCCGCTTCCAGACAGGCCTCTTTTTCTTCGTCCCGTACCGCCGCTGTCAGAGCGACGATAGGAATCGCAGAATCGACTTCCCGGCGTATCGTTTTGGTCGCCTCGATGCCGTTCATGACGGGCATTTCCACATCCATAAAACAGATATCATAGCTGCCGGACTTCATTCTTTGCACGGCCTGCTGGCCGTTATCCACAAAGTCGCCCTGACATCCGAAAGTCTCAAAATAGACCTTCATAAGCTCCTGATTGGTGGCGCTGTCCTCGGCGACAAGGACGCGAATTCCCCGGCACGAGGCCTCCCGCGCGTCTTCCGGCGTCGCCTTTTTCTCCTCCTGCTCGGATACTTTGTCTTCTTTTTCCTGCCGGGTAACAGAGAAATGAACTGTAAATAGAAAAGTGCTGCCTTTGCCCTCCTGCGATTCAACCTTAATCGTGCCCCCCATGGCCTCGATAAAACTCCGGCAGATCGACAAACCCAGCCCCGTGCCGCCGTACTGCCTGGTTATGGAGTCGTCGGCCTGGACAAAGGATTCGAAAATCTGTTCCTGTTTTTCCCTGGGTATGCCGATTCCGGTGTCACGCACCTTGAACAGAAGAACGCATTCCTTAGGCGGAGAAGCGCCGTCCTCTTGAGGGGCCTGTTCAACAAAAACAGTGATCTCGCCCCGATCGGTGAACTTCAGCGCGTTATCGATAAGGTTAATCAGAACCTGTTTAAGCCGGGTGGGGTCTCCTGTCAGCAGATCGGGGACGTCATCGGCGATCCGGCGGTCTATCTTTACGGCACTGCCTTTGACCTTGGCCCGGATTATTCGGAAGACTCCGTCTATGAGCTCCCGAAGCCTGAACTCGATGTTCTCGAGGATCAGATGCCCCGTTTCGATCTTGGAAAAATCAAGAATCCCGTTGACAATGTTTAAGAGCAGTTCACCGCTGGACACGATGGTTTCGATATAATCCTTTTGTTTGACATCCATCTCACTCTTCTGGATAAGCTTGGAAAAACCAAGAATCACGTTCAACAGTACGCGGATCTCGTGCGCCGTATTCACGAAAAAGGCGTTGCGTTTTTCCGTGTTCTTGTCACCCTGTCCCTTGGATTGCCTGAGTTTTTCGTGTTCGTCCATGAGGTCTTTGAATTTTTTCAACAGCTCGTCGTATCTTCCCTTCAGGGATTCCAGCTCTACCGACGGGTTCCTTACCCCGGTGATATCGGCCAGGTCCCGGTTGAGTTTTTCTCTGTCAACGGCTCCACCAGTCCGGCCACAGACGATGTGGATCTGGTCCAGCACGAACGATATATCGTAATAGGGGCCGGGCAGACGTCCCTGGTGATTAACCTGTTCGTCCAGAAGAGACAAGAGCTTCTTGAGGTCATAAGCGGCCTTGAGCACAAGATCACCGACATATTCGTCCAGCGCGACTTCGCTCTTTCGGACCATATCCACGAGCCGTTCCGTTTGCCGGCACAAAAGCTCGATGTCTTCCAGATGAAGGAATCCCGCCAGGCCGCGGATCGTGTGAAAAACTTTAAAGGCCTTATCGACAATTTCCTTATCATGGGGGTAAGCCCTGAGATTGCGGATGGCCGCATCCGACTGGTCGAGGAGCGCCGCGGCCTCCTTCGTAAATTCGGCCACCATCTCGATGTCTTCGACCTGCGCTATATCTGGAACATGAGGCTCGAATTTGTCTTTTTGTGGGTCCATACGCAGCCCATGATTGATATTAACATAGAAAAGACTTAATCAGCATATTTCTTGTGAATAATTTCAAATTCGCCCGATATCTTCCTGAACGGCCTGATCAGTTGGCTGTCAAACTGGGCTCCGGAGGACTTCTCTATCTCGTTGAGCGCGTCTTCGACAGGCCATGCCTTCTTGTAGGGGCGTCTGGATGTCAAGGCGTCGAAGACATCACAGATACTGCAGATCCTTCCCACCAGAGGGATGTCTTCCCCCTTTATCCCTTTCGGATAACCCTTGCCGTCCCATCTTTCGTGATGCGTCAATGCTATAATACGGGCCGTCTTCATCAGCGGCGAACTACTGCTGTCGAGCAATTCCCCCCCTATCGTCGTGTGTGTTTTCATGATTTCCCATTCCTCGGGCGTGAGTTTGCCGGGCTTCAAAAGCACGCTGTCGGGTATCCCGATCTTTCCGATGTCGTGTAGAGGACTGGCATGCAATATGAGTTCACACTGCGAATTGTTCATCCCCACCTCCTCAGCCAGTTTCGCGCAGTATTGGCTCATGCGAATGATATGCATACCCGTATCGTTGTCCCGATATTCAGCGGCTTGCGCGAGACGGTGGATGATATCCAGGCGGGTATCGCGCAGTTCCTTCGTCCTCTCCCGAACGCGTTCTTCCAGAATACGGTTCTGATCCCGGACCTGTTTGTGAAGCATCCGTGTTTCCAAAAGGTTTTTGACGCGAACGACGACCTCGATTTCCTCGTAAGGCTTGTTCAACAAATCAGTTGCCCCTGCCTCCAAAGCTCTCAGCTTCATGTCCTGGCTCTTATCCGAAGACAGAACAATAACGGGCAAATAGTCTTCGGTTTCTTTGGCCTTTTTGAGCAGTTCCAGGATTCTGAATCCGTCCATCCCGTCCATTTCCATTTCAAGCAGAATCAGGTCGGGTGCGGATTCCGCATAAGATATTATGACCTGATGAGGGTCTGAAAGGCACTCAATCGAGCGAAAACCTGCCGTTTTCAGGATTTTTTCAAGGAGAAGCCCCTGGAGCCTCTGCGGTTCGACAACAAGAATTCGTGAGTGAAATATGGACGTATCAAGCATGAGAGAAAAGTGAAAAACACGCTGCGCTGGGATATCGGCTACCAGCCATTACAACCTTGTTATTGAGGATTGACCTTCTCAAGATGATTCAGCTTATCACCATAAGTATAAAATACTTATCTTAATTGGCCAATTGGAATTATGAAATTTCAAGAGACACGCCGAATTTTTGGTTTAACGCAGTTTCGAAGGGGGAAATGTCCATGACCGAAGTGTTTCCAGATAAGAATAATCTGTCGCGTCACAATGAACCGGGGTAACGGCAATAAAATTGTTCTCCAGGGCATAGGTGTCGGCGTTGATATCCTGCTCTATACCCTTAAGCTTTCCTGACATCCAGTAATAATCTCTGGCCGACGGATCAGCCCTTTTTTCGAAATAACCGTGAATGGGGACTCGGCCCTGCCGGCAGAATTTTACACCTTTGATGTCCATAGCCTTTTGGTTAGGGATATTGACATTAAGGAAAGTCCCCTCGGGAGGCGTCTCCTTGATCATTTTTCTGACCAGTTTAGCGGTAAACCTTGCCGCCAGTTCGTAGTGCGGATCGGTAAAGGTAGCCAGAGAAACGGCCACCGACGGGATCCCCATTATGGCCCCTTCCCTGGCTCCGGCGATCGTGCCTGAATAAAAAACACTGCATCCGTCGTTCGGCCCCAGGTTGATGCCCGAAACGATAATGTCAGGTCTTTTTTTCAATAACTCTCCGACGGCAAGTTTGATGCAGTCGGCAGGATTGCCCGAAACGGCATAACCAAAAAATCGCCCGTTGCGCTTAACCTCTTTGGTGAACAGAGGGTGGGATAACGTGATGCCATGCCCGACCGAGCTTTTTTCCGAATCGGGAGCGACCACGTTGACCCGTCCGATCTTTTTGAGCTCTTTGTAAACGGCCAGCAACCCCTTGGCAGTAATGCCGTCGTCGTTTGTGAGAAGAATATCCGTCATGCCGTGCTTCTTTCTTATCCAACGTTTTTGTGGTTTTATACCACAAATGCGTATTTTCGGCAATTCTCTAGTTGAAATCTTCGAACTGAACAGCTCCCGGCCGGCATATCATGATTCCATATATATGTTGGCTAAGTGCTTATTAGACTTACATGGGTAAACGCTTGACTCAAGTTCCCCCCACATGTAGTATATTGGGGTTA
>CAYRXT010000036.1:0-22561 GCA_964428315.1 uncultured Planctomycetales bacterium | reverse complement strand
TCCCCGCAGTACGAATCCGGCGGCGGACACGCCCCGCAGTCCCGGGGACACGTCGCGCAGGCCTCCCCCCCGTTGCATGCGCCGTCGCCGCAGTAGATGACGGGTCGTTCCACCTCTGCATCCCACCGGCAATCTTCGGGAACAGGGCCGAAGATCGATTCCAATTCCCGCATAACGTCTATCCCCAATTCATCTTTGATCCTGTCCTGCATCGGCCAGGGCCACAGGGGCTCGACGGTAAGCTCTCCCTTTATGTATTTGTAGCAGATGTACGCCCCGATATCGGTACCACCCGCTCCTTTCCCCTTGATTGGAGAATTCATTTCACCGGGATCAACCGAACGACAAGAAGAACAAGCGGAAGGAAGAGAATTATATGCCCTGTTTCCGTAAATATTTAAGTATGAAAGGGAGCCTGAAGTTTGGGCATATCCCCAATTGTTATCATGTATCAGCGTATTCGATATGGTCGTCCTTCTGTCCTCCGAACTAAAACCGTAACGAGAATTTCCCGAGACTGTGCAATGATCGACTAATACGTCATCATTACC
This sequence comes from uncultured Planctomycetales bacterium, assembly GCA_964428315.1. Lineage (GTDB taxonomy): Bacteria > Omnitrophota > Gorgyraeia > Zapsychrales > CAYRXT01 > CAYRXT01. Next base: position 22,010 of record CAYRXT010000036.1, on the reverse strand, counting down.
GGATGTTATCCGAAGCCCGTACTGATTATCCAGTATAAACGAATCCTTGATTTCGTTATCCCGGGTGTCCTGAGGCCCTCTCGAAAGGGAAAAAAGCACCCCCAGCCCCGGATCCGCAACGCCTCCCTTTCCGGATCCCTTGAGGATGGATCCCAGGACCTTGTTGTTCCGGGACCTGTATCCAGACGTGTAAGACGCCGAATGTATGGATGCCGCCGCATATTCGGTCCCGTCCCACACGATTGAATTCTCTACGATATCCCCGGATCCGCCATAAATGTTAAAACCGCTTCTTGATGTCGTACCGCTTTCACCGGGTATCATACCCGCGGCGAAACAACGCCTGAATATGTTTCCTGTTTCCTTTCCGTCGTCGGCCCACGAAATAAATAAATGCCTTTCTGTTGATGCCGCAGTACAATCCTCAAAAAGATTATGCGTGCCGCTTACCTCCCACACATGATCGTTCCCTCCCCGTCTGCCGTAATAACCTGAACATCTTTTAAAGATATTGTGATCACCGGTCACATAAACAACACTCCCGGAAGACTCTCGGAATACCACCCCTTCAACAGTAATATGGTCGCCGGAAATGACAGCGGGCCTTCTTTGACCATCGCCGTCTATTGTGACCTTTCCGTCATTCAGCGCCCTTATCGTTATCGGGGTAGAAGATGTTCCCGACCGGGACATGTTTAACGATTCATGGTAAGTCCCGTCAAGAAGGCAAAGAGTTTCTCCCGGAGAAGCCCGGCTGGTGAAATCCCCTATCCTGAAGGGAGACGACTCGCTAAGGCCGTTCCCGTTCCCGCCGGGGGAGGCGTAATAGTCACAGGAGGAGCTCCCCGGACAGTCCCCGCAGTCCCGGGGGCACGTCGAGCAGGTCTCGTCCCCGTTGCATGCTCCGTCGCCGCAGTAATAGGCCGGCGGACACGCCCCGCAGTCCCGGGGACACGTCGAGCAGGTCTCGTCCCCGTCGCACACGCCGTCCCCGCAGTACGAATCCGGCGGCGGACACGCCCCGCAGTCCCGGGGACACGTCGCGCAGGTCTCCTCCCCGTTGCATTCATCGTCGCCGCAGTAGGCAGCCACCGGACACGTCCCGCAGTCATGAGGGCACGTCGAACAGGTCTCCTCCCCGTCGCACATCCCGTCACCGCAGCAGGATCCCGAATTCGTCCTCGCGGTCGTCTCATTGGAATATCCCGAATTCCCCGCGCTGTTAAAGGCACGAACCCTGTAAGAGTAGGCCGTATCCGTGCGAAGCCCGTCATCCGAATAGGAGGTCGTATCGGCATCTGCCTTGCCGATCTCCGACCAGGATGACGGGTTCCCGCCGAGACCCCTTTCGATCCTAAAGCCGTATTCGTTGTTGCTGTTGTCCTCCCATAACAGCTTGATCAGACTGCTCGAAAAAACCTTCGCCCTGAGATTCGTCGGCGCCTCGGGCAGAGTCGCGGCCAGAGGCTGCGTCTCAGCCGAAGCCGTATTGGAGTAGTCCGAATGTCCCGCGCTGTTATACGCGCGCACCCTGTAGGAATATGTCACACCGGCGTTCAAACCTCCGTCGGAATACAAAACAGTATCCGACCCAACCGAGGCAATGCGGCTCCAGAACGCCGGGTTCGTCCCCGGACCACGTTCGATATAAAACCCGTCTTCGTTGTCAGAGTTGTCGCTCCAGGCCAGCGCGAGCCTGCTGTTCGATACGGCCATGGCCCTGAGATCCGTCGGCGCCTCGGGCCGATCCCCTGAAGCAGGAAACGTCCTGGCCGTAAACCGGTTGGAATAAGGCGAATGACCGGCGCTGTTGTATGCCCGGACGCGGTAACTGTAGGCCGTATCAGGCTCAAGCCCTTCGTCCGAATACGACCTCACATCCGCCCCGACGAGGGCGACCTGTGGCCACGAACGCGGCCTTTCCCCCAGTCCCCGCTCGATCTTGAATCCCGCCTCGCTGCCGCTGTTATCCGTCCAGGCGAGATCGATCCGGCCCGCCGCAACAGCCGTGGCTGTCAGGCCCGAAGGTCCCTCCGGCACGGTCTCCACCTTGTCTCTTACCGTAATAAGGACATGTTTATAATCCGTGGTCCCGTCGTCGTCGGTCACCGTCAAGGTCGCCGTGTACGAACCTGCCGTTTCATAGATGTGTGTGGGATCCGCCTGGCTTGAACTGCCGCCGTCCCCGAAATCCCATGCGTAATAAACAATGGTCCCGTCATTGTCATAAGAATTCGAACCCGTGAAATACACCGTCAGAGGGCTCTCCCCGCTGGTTGGTTCCGCTCCGGCCGCCGCCACCGGGCTCTCGTTGGGAATTTCGCCGCTGCCGTAAACCACATTCACCCAGTCCACAGACATCTCCCGGCCGTCCCCCGCGTTGGTCAGCGCCACGCCGACATCCTTGATCCCGCCGGGAAGAACAAGCTCCGCCGCATACTCCTGACATTCCGTGTTGTTGACCTCGATGGCGCTCTTGGCCATCCCGTCCACCAGGATCTCGGCTATAGGCCATTCCCCCGCCGCCATGATCCCCTTCGCCCGCAAGGTCACCTTGTAGCTCTCTGTTGAGGGGATCTGCATGTTCGTTGAGATCAACCCGTTCGACCACAACAAACGCGCCGGCGGATCCTCATAGACGATATCCCCCTGGCCTTCATTATAATAAGGCATATGTTCGCCCTGGCGCGTCACGTCGAAATTCGTCACCCCGTCGCCTTCAATATCCATCCAGTCCACATACAGCATCCTCTCTGTCCCGGGATTGGTGAAAACAACGGTGATGTCATGCGTGCCCGCCGTCAGATACATCGGCGTGCTGAATTCCCGGTAGCTTGCCGAGTTGACCCTGAACGCCGCCCGGGGCAGATAATCCACCCGGATCTCCGCCATCCCCCATTGATTCTCTTCAAGCACGCTCCTGGCGCGGACCCTCACCACATACGTGTCCGCCGCCTCGATCTCTACCGATTCCCCTATCGACCCCTGCCCGAAAAATACACGCCCCATCGGCGGGCCTTCATCGATATCACTGCTGTTGACGCTGTGGATCGACATATCCTCCGCTTCGATATGGAACGACGTCCTGGGCTGGTCACCCTTGGGCGTGGTCGCGCTCGCGGTATTCGAATAGCCCGAAACGTTGGTGCTGTTATACGCCTGGACCCTGTAGGTATACGTCGTATTGGTCTCCACGCTGTTATCCTGATACGTGACAGTATTCGCCTGTGTCCGCGCGATCTCCGTAAACGAGCCCGGGCTCTCTCCCCATCCGCGCCCCACGATAAATCCCGTCTCATTGCCGCTGTTGTCGCTCCAGCTTAAATTGATCTGGTTCGGTGAAGCCGCCTCCGCGCTCAGATTGTCCGGCGCCAGCACCCTCAGGCTGGGATCGCTTAAGGTCACCGCGCTGGATTCGTTCGAATACGCCGATTCCCCCGCCGCGTTATAGGCCTTAACACGGTAGGCATATCCTGTCTCCGGAGAAAGCCCCGTATCGGAATACGACGAAACACCCGAATCTAACTCTGCGATCTTCTCCCAGGCCGCCCCCGCTTCGGAACGCTCAAGTCGGAAACCTTTCTCATTATAAGAATTATCACTCCAGTAAACCTCCACTTTGTCATGTGCCGCGGCCGCAGCCATGAGGCCCGAGGGTGCGTCAGGGGTGTTTTCGGCTTTTTTCATCGTCTTGGCCGTCGCCGTATTCGAATAACCCGAATTTCCTTCATCGTTATACGCATATATACGATAGGTATAATCTCTATCCGGAGCAACATCCATATCGAAATACGAGGTCCTGCCGGCGTCCACGGTCGCTATCTGGCTGAAATAAGACGGGCTCTGGCCGTAACCCCGCTCGATCTTGAAGCCTTGTTCATTGCCGCTGTTGTCTTTCCAGGAAAGATCGATCCTCATATCCGAAGCCGCCGTCGCCGTCAAACTGGAAGGCGCTTCAGGGACTTTTGGAGCGGGAGGAGGTTCTTCCGGATTTCCCTCTTTCTGCTTCACCTGGATACCCGATATCTTCGGGTCCTCAACGCTCGAAGTGAACCGCATGTTCAGCTGGCCGTCCGTCACCGTCACCGTGAACACCTTGTCCACCGCCGTATCGTGCCCGGCCTCCGCGTAGATATCCCACGCGTTGATCACCCTTTGCCCTTCAAGGTCCACGCTCATAATCCGTTCCCGGTTCCGGTGCAAATAGATCTCCGAAAACAGCAGTCTCACATTATAGATGCCGTCGGGAACGTCAAATTTGTATTCATGCGCGCCCCACCGCTCCGTACTGTACAGCGCGTCATCATTCGTGCCCGCTATCGGATCATTGGTGCTGTAGACGTTCCCCCCGACATATCCCCAGCTCCCGCTGCGGTACGCCCGGTCCGCCGCCCAGTCACCGTACGCCGGACCGCCGCTGTTTACACGCTGGAAATAGGACCCGCCGCCCCCGCAGTCCTGAGCACATGTCAAAGAGGTCTCGTCCCCGTTGCACACTCCGTCCCCGCAGTACGACTTCACCGGACATTGTCCGCAATCCTGTGAGCATGTCGAACAGGTCTCGTCTCCATTACACTCGCCATCTCCGCAGTAGACGCCAGAGCCTCCTCCGCAACTCGAATCGACCACACACCGTGTCTGAATGCTGCACCCTGCCGGCGTACAGCTACGCTTCTGGGACATTCGGTCGTCCGCGCAACTCCCCGCCCCGCAACCCTGATCCTGCCATACACCACATTGACAACCGCCGGATCCGCAGACATCCGGGCTATCAAGATATCTGTGATACAAACTCTTATTCCAATAAATCTCATAATATTGGCAGTCCTTCTTGGGCCCGTTGATATTCAATCCCGCAACAGGCGCCCCGTCATCATACGTGTTGTTTTCATAATGCACATGATGGATAGAAGTCTTTCCCTCATCAACATACCGCACCCACATGCTCACCGGCTCTTTCGTTCCCCGCCGGATGATATTGTCCTTCCACTCAACGTTCGAGACCTCTCCAAGAACGTACCAGCCTGTCTGCAGCCCGTTGCCGGCCCGGGGCGCGTAAACAATGTTCCCCACTATCTTCACGTCCTTAACCGGTTCCATATTAATATTCCGCATCATAAACCCGCCGCTGTAGGGATTCCCCTGGACCTTCAGTGCTATGTTGTCGTCCCCGCTCTCGATGTCACATCCCCTCACCGTCACGTTCTGAGAGCCGAAAATATCGAGGGCATCATTGCACGAATGATTCGTCGGATTCTTTATGGTCACATTGCGAATCAGAATATTATCACTTTCAGCAATCACAACCCCCGCATTGTTTGCCCCCCCCACCCAAACATCCTCAATCGAGCCGTGTGATATATCCCCAAAGAATATCAGCGTCACCCCGTAGGAGCAGTCGCTCCCCCAGCTGCATTTGGTTCCCCCGGGACAATGTATAGTATTCCCGACACCCTCGATCCGCCCCCCCCCCTTGACAGCGATGTTGCGCTGATTGTCCGCAAATATCAACGGCGCGATATTACTTACCGTATTACCCGATATATGTGCCGGATTATACTCCTGGGCCCGGGGACTCGCTTTCAGTGTCGTTCCCCGTTCAATCACAAGGGCTACATTCGATTTCAATATTATGTTCGAAGAGACGTATACCCGCCCCCCGTCTATCACCACTTCCCCCCCGTTATCTGCGGCCGCCTCATTAATCGCCGACTGAATCGCCCGCGCATCATTCGAACTTCCGTCCCCCCGGGCCCCGTAGTCTCTGACATAATACCGTCCATCAGGTGCAGGAGCGGCAATAAGCTCCCCCGGTATAAACGCCTGCATAAGAAGAGATAGGCAAAATGCCGTCACGCCTGAGAGAAGCAGACAAGACCGGGGTCTTACCTCTTTATTATCGAATCTGTGCTTATGAGTTTTCATCTTCGGGCCCCCTTGTAGTGGAATAAAGGATAATCTGGCGGCCGCTCAAAAGAATCGCGGGCAGACAAAGAAAAACAAGCAGTAAAAGATTTGCGTTTGCCCTCCGGGTTATGTGAAAAATCCGGGCAGGCAAAATAAAAAACATACAAGCCGGTATTTTTAAACCGATACCGCGCCTGTATCGCTTGCATTTTATCCCCTTTCGATTCGGATGAGTGGTTCGCATTCCCATAAAATTTAATATAATTGCATAAAAAAAACGGAATGCTGAACCCCGCAATGCTGAGGAGAAAATAAGTTATTAGCGATAAAAAGCTATTCCAAATATAACATCCTGAAATAAATAATACGGCAGAAACGGGGGGGGGGCGGAAAACGTTTTCTTGAACTTTTCTATCTATCTGGCAAATAAGTTTTTATGATATTTTAGGGATCAAAAAAGGCTGATTTTTGGGCTTTTTTTCTGTTATTTTCAAACAAAAGGATAATAATCGGTTCTTTATTGCTTCTTAATGAAATGACTTACGAGTGGAATAAATCGCGGCACAGGAAACGGGAAAGGAGGAAGGGGAAAAGCAGGAAGGGAAAAAAGGCCTCCGGTCTACTGATACAGCAGGTCCTTCAGTGATATAAGACGTTTCTTTCCGGCTTCGACGATGAGGCGGTTCAGGCGCCGGGCTAGGGCCCGGGCCTCTGAGCCCCAGTGAAAACGAAAATGTTTGTCATAGGTGGAGCGGTAACACGCGCCCAGGATGGTAAGCTGAAAATCTTCAAAATAAAATTTCCCCATCAGGTTCCGGAGTTCCGGATAGCGGGCGGGATTTTTGGCATAATCATCCGGCATGTCGGTCGTCAGCAGAACGCGCACCAGGGAACTCACCGTTCCGGTCTTTTTTTCGATGGCGTGCAGGAAGTCTTTTCTGTCCTTGAAAGTCCGCATAAGCGCGTAGACCTCTGCCGTCGCCCGGCCGACTTCCTGTTCCGTGAAGGCCCGGAAATAAAAAGCGAACTCCGCGTCGTTACGCATAGCCTGGATAACGCGGCCCACGTCTTCTTGGCTGAAGTCCTCCGGCAGGACATACGCCTTAAGGCCCTCTTCCCAGCGTCTTTCCTGGATCAGAGAGATTGAGTACAGCACCGCCGCGCTCAGTAAAACAAAGACCGCGAGAAGAATCAGTCCGATTTTCCGGGAACGCCTCATAACAGGGGGGCTTCCTTCCTTAATAGTATTGTCCCTTAACGGTCGCGAAATTCAAGAATTTAATTTCATTCCGTAAAAGGATTCCATGGCGGGATTGTCCCTTAACCAGTTTATTGTCCTTTTCAGCCCCCGGCGCAGACCGCAGCGCGCCGCCCACCCCAGCTCCCTTTTGATCTTCCCGCTGTCGCTGACCCAGGTCGAGGTATCCCACGAACGCCCCTTCATGGACCCGTAGTTCGGCTCTGCGGGAATCGACAAAATCTGCCGCGCCGTTTCCACGGCTTCCCTTAATGTAGTCTGGATTCCCGTCCCCGCGTTGTAGACGGCGCCCGGCGGGATATCCTCTTTTTGCGCGCACAAGAGGCAGGCATCCAGGAAATCATCCACATAAAGAAAATCCCGCGCGACCTCCGGCGAGGCCAGAGGCGGCAGTCTGCCCTGAAGGCCGTTCACCAGCAACGCCGGAATAAACCGCGCGGGCTCCTCGTAAGGGCCGTACACCGAGTAGGGACGCAGGGTCACGATCCCGGCCTGTTGCGACAACGCGGTATGCCGGCAGAACATGGCGGCGTAGGCCTTGGACAGGGCGTAATGGCTGTTGGGCTCCAGCGGTTCGTCTTCTTTGGGGGCGTGATCCTTGAACCCGTATTCCGATGATGACCCGACATTGACGAATCTCCGGACGCCGGCCTCCAGCGCCGCAGACACAAGATAGTGGATGCCGCGGACATTAACCGCGATCATCTCCTCGATATCGTTCTGATAGGAATAGGCGCCGTAGGCGGCCAGGTGGAAGACCAACTCCGGACGGACCCTGAGCACGACATCCCGGACGGCTTTTTTATCCGACACGTCCGCCGTGTGAGTGATAAACGCGCGGCGGATATCTTCGATGCGCCATTCCCGGTGGTTCCGCCGGAGCAGACAGTGGACCTCATGCCCCTCCGCGGCCAGGCGCCGCACCAGGTTGGCGCCGATAAAACCGCTGGCGCCCGTCACGATGACCTTTTTCCTGTTCATAGGAAATTCTTGTATCCGAACCCGTCGAGGTACTGCCATGTCATGGCGCGGATCGACTCTTTTTCTTCCGGAGACAGGGCGGCGGCCGAGTGCCTGTTGGCCTCGGCCGAGGCCTGGACGATCGTGCCCCAAGGCGCGACCGACTCAAGCTCACCGCCGTTCCAGGTCGGCGTGCCTAGGATTTCGTCCTTCGCCGCACCGGTCTTTTCGCAAAAACGGCCGAGCACTTCAGCGGGATCATAGACCAGGTCTTCATACCGGATGACATGGACGCGGCCGGGATATTTTTCCCGGTAATACAGCGCGAAGAACTGGTTCAGGCACCAGCTGAAGGCGTAACGCTCCAGGGATAAAGGCACCGGCCTCTTTTTGGTGTCCGCGTAGGCCGACCAGGGGTTACGGACGATATGCAGAACGTGCGCCGTCGCGAAGTCGGCCAGTATCTTCGCGGTGTCCACGACGACAACGGGGCTGTATCCCACATACAGGTATTCACTGCCGCTTTTCCGGCGGTTTTTCCACGCCTCAAACGTGCTGCGGAAAAAGGCCGCGACGTTAAGGCCCCGGGACCGGCCGGTCCGGGCGATGATCTCACGGTAAAGGGCGCATCTCTCTTCGTCGTCCATCTCGAATTCGGCATGCCGGAATTTGCTCACCGGGGGCGTGCGCGCGCGGACCTTCGTTTCTTCGTCGATAATGGACCTGAAATCCTCCTCCGCCGTGCCGGTGAGGGGAAACTGGGGCCAGCGGTATTTGAGGGGAAAAACGGACGAAAGGTAGTCCTGGATGAACCGGGTGCCCAGCTGGGATTCAAAGGGATAGACGAACATCTGCGGGTGTCCGTCGAGAAAACGGTGGGCCGTGTTGCCGCCGTTTTCGTACATGGCGCTGATCATGAGGAGCTTGAATTCCTGGTTCATGGGTTATCCCTCCCTGTTGTCCGGTTTCGCTCACCCGTTCCACCTCGTAGGTGGAACGGGTCAACGGGTCAGTCCGTCGTGTATCCGTAAAACATGTCCCGCAAATAAGACGCCTCCCCCCCGCCGGGATAATCGCGCGCCCAGCCTTTCGTCCAGCGCGAAGGAACAACCTCGACGGCGAATATCTGGTCCCCGGCAGGCCATTCTATCGCCCCCAGGACGCGGTTATCGTTCAGCCCGACGGCATAAACCCCGCACCGGCTTTGTCCAATGGCCAGCCCCGGCGCGTAGTTCCGGAAACGCGGCAAGACGCGCGACAGCCCCACGAAGGCGACGTCCCTGTGGACCGCGAGGCCCCGCGTCCATCCCGGGAACCTCGCCAGAGGCCGGTAACCGCCCCGCGCGGCGGTCCCCAGTTCGCCGTACCCGCTGTTCAGGACATAAAGCTTCCCGCCCGAAAGACGGGCGGAATGCGGACGCGTAAGCCCGCCGCAGAAGACCTGCCCCGTCCTCCCCGAAAAGACCACGCCCCGCCCGTCGACGGGAAATTCCGGATGCCCCGGTCTCAGACGCGCGACCTCGCCCGTTGAGGCCGTGAAATAAGAATCTCGCAGGGAGCGTCCGGCCGCGATGGAATTGAGCTGGAGATAGTTCAGGCCGAACCGCGGTCCGCGCTTTGTCCCGATACATTTCGGCCACCAGGCGTGTTCATATCCCCCTCCCGACGGGAGCCGCACCACGGCGTTATGGCCGACGGCGTTCGCGTAGAGCCTTCCCCCGATCACCGCCAGGTCATGCATGTAGAGACTTCCCGGATAATACCTCAGATTGTGGGGCATAAGCCTTTTCTCGGAGGTGATTTTCCGGGCCGCGGAGGCAGACACGTCGCCGCGGGGAAGCACGCCCGCGGCAGGCCGGAACGCGTAAACCTGGTTGGGGTTGCGCGTGCTGGTGACATAAACGGTCCTGGTTTTCCTGTCGACGGCGATGCCCGATGGATGAGGCATCGGCAGATACGTGATCTCCGGATAACCCTTACGGCTTGTCCCCAGACACAGCACAAAATGCTCGTATTCCCGCGAGACAAGAAGCCGCAGGCCCGAGGTGTGCAGTGTCTTCCACCAGGCGCCCTTGATCCGGTATCGCAGAAGCGCGGGATCGATCTTCCCGGCGTCTTCCGCCTGGCCGATAACAGCAAGGGGATCCCGCCATCTTCTGTTATGCGCGACGCGGGGCTTTTTTTTCATCGGGCTCCTTGTAATCCGTTCAGCCGCATCTGCAGGGCGCCCCGCAGCATCCTTAAAGCCGAAGAAAAACGTGTCGTGGACCGTCCTCCCTGCCGGCGCGCCGAAAAGACCGGCACCTCGGAAAGAGGATACCGTTTTCTCTTGCAGAGGATGTTAAACTCCAGGTCGATCAGGTCGTCGTCCCTCGCAAGCCCGGTAAGCGCCGAAAAAGTCCTGGGGAAGATCTTGGGCGTGGCATTGACGTCCCAGGTGGGCAGGCCGAACAGCAGTTTGCACTCCAGGTTGAAGACAAGCGAACCCGCCCGGCGCGCCCAGGAATCCCTCACTTTGCGGGTGGCTTTGACCGCCGTCCCGGGGTTGCCCAGGGCATAAAAAAGAAGCAGCAGCAGATCCTCCGCCGACGTGCGGGCGCAGTTCGTGTAACAGAGCGTTTCTCCCCCCGCCCGGGCCAGACCGAAACGCACAGCCCGGCCCCATCCCGCTGCCCCTATTTCGAAGGGCCTCAAAAATGGCATCTCCCGGGCCAGCCCCCGGCAGACGGCGAACGACGCGTCCCGCGATCCGTTCACGACGGGGATAACCTCGTAAGGGACCGGCAGTTTCTTTAATGCGCCGGCATAATCCGAGAGTATCGCCGCGATATGCGGCGCCTGGTTATGGACAGGGAGGATGACGGAAACAAGGTGTTTTTCCATCGGCATCTTCAGGGGCGGCGCAGTTGAGCGATCACCGTCCGCGCGATCTTCTCCGCGGAAAGTCCGTGGAGATCGTTCATAAAGGCGCGGCTTCCCACCGCGCCGCCGTGGGAATTCTTGACCGCGCAGGGAAAAATCCTGCACGAGATCCCTCGCCGGGCCGCCGTCTCGCAGGCGAAGGAATGAAGCCCTCCGACGGCGTAATGGTCTTCCACGGTCACGGCCAGCGGAGAGGCCCGGAGGATATCCGCCAGGTCTTCTTCCGGCGAGGGGTTGAAACTGGACACGACCGCCAGGCCGGCGTCGACGCCCTTCTCCGCCAGGATACGGGCCGCGGCGTCGGCTTCCCTCGCCATAACGCCCATAACGACAAGGACGCAGTCCCGGCCGTTTTTCAGTTTACAGGCCCGGCCCAGATGAAACCGGGCGTCCAGCCCCTCCAGGGCCTCGAAACTCTCCTTGCTGATCCTGTAGTACACCGGCCCCGGGACGTCCCAGGTCTCTCTCAGCGCCGTCTTGACCTGGCCGTTGTCCGACGGGACGACGACGGTCAGGTCCTTCTGGATACGCAATATCCCGATGTCTTCCAGGCCGTAGTGCGTCGGGCCGGCCGTCCCGTAGTCGAACCCCCCGCCGGTGCCCACGACGCGCACGGGCATGCGATGGAGAACCGCGCCGTTGCGGATGAACTCGTACGGACGCATGGACGCGAAATTCGCGATCGAGTAAACGAAGGGGATAAAACCCGCCTCGGCCAGGCCAACGGCCAGGCCGAGCATGTTCTGCTCCGCGACCCCGGTGTTGAAATAACGACCCGGGAAATCCCGGACAAAAGGCTCGATGCAGTTGAATCCCAGATCCCCCGTCAGAAGCAGGATGCGCTCGTCCTTCCCGGCCAGTTCGCAGAGTGTCTCGACAAAGGCCTTCCTCATTCCGGTATCCCTTCAATGTCCTCTAGGGCCATGGCGTACTCGACATCGGACATCGGCCAGTAGTGCCATTTGACCTGGTCTTCCATGAAAGACACGCCCCTCCCGAACACGGTCCGGGCGATCACGGCATGCGGCGGCCCGCCGGCGGTATCCAGACCTTCCAGGGCCTCTCTTATCTCCCGGTGATCATGGCCGTCCACCTCCCGCGCGTCCCAGCCGAAGGCCTCCCACCGGGCCCTCATGTCGCCGGGGTCCAGGATATCTTTGGTGAACCCCATGGCCTGCTGTCCGTTGAAATCGATGATGGCGACGAGACCGGCCAGCTTGTGGTGGGCGGCGAACATGGCGGCCTCCCAGATCGAGCCTTCGTTGCATTCGGCGTCGCTCAGGAGGACAAACGTCCTGGACGGCCGTTTTTGGAGACGAGCGCCGAGCGCCGAACCGGCCGCCATGCACAGGGACTGCCCCAGGGATCCCGTGGAGAAGTCCACGCCGGGCACCGTGTGCTCGGGATGGACGCCGAGCCGTGTGCCGTCGGCGCAGAAGGTGTTCAGCTCTTTCTCGCCGATCCAGCCGCGCAGGTGCAGGGCGGCATAAAGGGCCAGGGCCGCGTGCCCCTTGCCGAGGATAAACCGGTCGCGCCGGGGATCGCCGGGTCCGGGGACATTCAGGATGCCGCCGTAAAGGACGGCGACCAGGTCCGCGACGGACAGGGCGCATCCGACATGTCCGACGCGGGCCCTGTGGGACTGTTCAAGGATGATCCTTCTTATCTGATACGAAGATATCTCGGGTCTGCGATTCATGCGATCCATTCCGGAGAGTTCCGGATATCATTATAACGGACGGTTTTAATCCGTCAAGAAAGCGAGAGGTGTAATAGGGACTCGGTACCGCGAACCTCTAATGTTTTCGCGGGGACGGCGCGGCCGCGCTCTTTTTCATCATCTCGACAATGAGCCGCATCCTCTCGATGCCTACCCCTCCCCGGAATATAACAAGCCGCCTGTCCCCGGCCTCGAAGGTGTTGAGGACCTTGTCCCGGGGGTCCACCGGGTAATCGATATGCCGGTTGATATAATTCTCCGGATAACCCACCCAGATCGTCCTCTCGAGAGGGATGTCGTTCAGGCCCGTGAAGGCGCGCATGCCTTCGTGGGTAGGCAGGGTCCCGTAGGTCATAACCTCGAGCTTGTTTTCCACGTAACCCACTTCGCGGAAATTCAGGGCGTGGGCGATCACCGAGGGGGCCCCGATCAGCAGATGGACATAATGTCTGTCGATGTAGGCCGCCGTCTTCCTGTAAAGGTCAAGACTGTTGCGGTATTCCAGGCTCCGTTCATAATGATTGAACCACGCCGTGGGGATCGACTGCATCCGGTAAAACATGCCGTAGGCGTTCAGGAATGACACCGCGGCGGCCGCCACGATAACCTGCCGGAAGACGCGCCTCGAGCGGGTGGCCAGCCGGAGGGCGTACACAACCATGAAAAGAAAGAACGGCCTCTGCAGCCATTTGTACCGGGGCACCATGACGGAAAAGTTGAGATAGGACGAGAACCAGAAGGCGGCCATGAGGAACATGGCGACGAGAGGGAGATTGTCCAAGAGAAACTCGAGAAGCCTTTTGCCCTCTTTTCTTTTTTCTCTGAATTCCCGGGCCTTTTTCCAAAACACGAACGCCGCCAGGGCCAGGAAGATCCAGAAAACCGGCATGGTCTTCATGAACCACCATCCTTCCAGCCAGCCGATACGGTTATGCGGCAGCTGGCGCGGGATCGAGGCGTCGCGGAAACAGGCCTTGGCCGCGGCGACGATAACGGGAAACAGGGACCAGGCCAGCGTGCGCCATCGCTGGCCCCCGCGCTCGTTAAAGAAAAACAGCATCCCCGTCGTAAAGACCGCCGCGCAGGCCGTCACGCCCGGGGCCTTGACCAGGACCGACATCACCGCCCAGAGAGACGCGCGGCCGATATCCCTCCCGGCCAGCGACCGGGCCGACAGCAGGGCGAACACAAGGCAGGCCATTTCCATATTGATCAGTTCGACCATGCTTTGGAAAAGCGGCAGGGCCATGACCAGAACCGCGCCCGCCGCGGCCGCCTTCCTGTCGAAGACCTCCGAAAGCATACCGCGGAAAACCGTCACGGAGACAGCGCCGGCCAAAAAGACCAGCCCATGCGCGGCGACAAGAAATGCGCGGGGGCCGGGCGTGCATTTCATCAGAACGGCCAATACGCTGGGGAATATCGACGCCGGGTAGACCTGCGGTCCGCCGAGGGCGTAACTGGCCAGGTGAAAATAATTCCGGTAATCAAAATGATGGCGCACAAGCCAGACAGCGTCGGAAAACGGGCCGATCAGCGCGTCCCCGTAAGGAGGGTCAAAGAGCACCTCCCAGCGCGACAGGAGAAGATAGGCCATGACCGCCGCCGCGAAGACGGCGGGCCGCGACCGCCGCAGGAACCGCAGGGCGAAGCTCAAAAAGAGCATGCCCGCGATCAGAGACTCGAGGGGGCCGGAGATCCTCTCCTCCACCCTCCCCCGGTAGTAGTCCAAGGACTGTTTGACGGGTGTCCCGGCGAGAAAATTGAGCAGGCTGATTTCTTCCGCGCGGTATAAGGCCCCGGTGACGGAAGGGGAGAACCTTTTCAACCCGAAGAAGGCGCAAAGGACCAGCAGAAAAACAAGACAATAACGGCCGTGGTATTTAAAAACGTTTTTCATCCAACTTCTCATCAGGCCCGGCAGGCCCGGCCGGCAAGGTCGAGAGCCGCCTGGACGCCCTTTGTCGGAAGAAGCGGCGAACCGGCGGCCGGACGGATCAGCCATCCGTCCCCTTTCTTGGCGATCTCGATCCAGAAATGCTGGGTCCGGCCGTCCTCCGAGACGAGGACAAACTGCATCCCCTTCTTTTTTTCCGGATCGAAGAGGAATTCCGTGAACCGGACGGTGAGCTCCCGCCCCGTCGTCCCTTCCGGTTTATAAGTGCGCGGCGAAAAAGCCTTAACGCGGTGCGTCCTCATTGGGACCGTCTCCTCAAGTTCTAACGGAATGTGTTCCGTCTTTTTCAAGGATAATTCGGTAAACTCGCGTTTCCCCCCGGCCTGCCAGATCTTTTCGAATTTCGTCCCGAAACGGGGCGGCCCCGATCTCTGTTCGGCATGGAACCCCGTGCCCGGGACCTCGCGGGCCACCCACTCCCCGAAGGCCGTGTCGTCGGTGACCATAAAAAATTCTCCCCCCTCGGCCATACGGTTGTTCATCAGCCTTAAAAAAGAACGGGAGAACAGGCGGTGGCGGACGTGCCTTTTTTTCGGCCAGGGATAAGGGAACAGCGCCCAGATCCTCCGCAGGCTCTTCGGGGTAAAACCGTACTCGAAGGCGATCCGGGCGTCGCATGCCATCAGCCGGACGTTGGCCGCCCCGGCGAGGGAGATCTTCCTCAGGGCGCTCTTGACCGGCCGCCAGGTGAGCTCCAGGCCCAAAAAGTCGGTCCCGGGATTCTCCCGCGCCTGACGGACCAGATAATCGCCGTTTCCGAAACCGATCTCCACCTCCCAAAGGCCTGTCCGCCCGAAAAGGGCCTCCTGATCCAACGGAAAGGCATCGGCCGTGACGGGAACGAGCGGTTTCAGTGAAATATAATCCTTGTGCATTTTGTCTGCCCCAGTATACACGAAATTCCCGCCCGTCTCTATCAATTTTCCCTGTCTTTGGCCTCCCCGCCTCCCCGCATCCCTTATCAAACCCCGGAGGCTTGTCAGGGGAAAAAAAACCCGTGCCCGCTCCACGTTTTTATGTTATATAAAACAACTATGGACGCCGCCACCCCGATGCTGAAGCAGTATCAGCGGATCAAAAACGAACACAAAGACTGCATCCTGTTTTTCCGCCTCGGTGATTTTTACGAGATGTTCTACGACGACGCCCGGACGGCCTCGCGGATCCTCGGCCTCGTCCTGACCTCGCGGGGCCACGAAAAGTCGGGCAAGGCCCCGATGTGCGGCATCCCCTATCACGCCGCCGGCAATTACATCACCCGCCTCATCAAGGCCGGACAGAAGGTCGCCATCTGCGAACAGGTCGAAGACCCCTCCCAGGCCAGGGGCATCGTCAGGCGGGAGGTGATCCGGGTCGTCACCTCCGGGACCTACATCGACGAAGAGACGCCGGAGTCCCGCTATCTTTTATGCCTGATCCTGAACAAGAACGGTGTCGGGCTGTCCCTCGCCGACGCCTCGCAGGGCGCCATCCGCGCCAACGAATACGGCGCCATCAGCCGCGTCCTGGAGACCATCGCCAAACTCCCCGTTTATGAATGTCTCTTCCCCGAAAGCCAGACGGACCGAATCAAAGACCTGTTCGCCCACCCGTTCATCCGGTCCCGGGACATCACGTTAAGCCCGCTCGAAGACTGGTCCTTCAACCCCGAGATCGCCCGCAAGGCCCTCTGCGAACACTTCGGCGTGCACAGCCTCAAGGGATTCGGGCTGGAGGAGAAGTCCCTGGCCGTGTCCGTCTCCGGCGCGCTTCTCGAATACCTCAAGGCCATGAACCGCCAGCCCCTGCGTCATTTCGACAGGATCGCCCTCTACGCCGATGACCCTTATTGCGCCATATCGCCGGCCGCATGCCGCGGCCTCGAACTCGAAGGCCTGCGCGAAACCCTCGACGGGACGCTCACCCCCATGGGCAGGCGGGCCTTCAGGGAATGCCTTTTCCATCCGCTCAAGGACACGGCCCTGATCCTAGAGCGGCAGGACGCGGTCTCCCTCCTCAAAGACGATGTCGGGACCGCGGATGAACTGCGCCGGCTCCTGCGCGGCATTCCCGATACCGACAAGAACCTTTCGCGGCTGAGCTGCGGGTACGCCAGCCCCAAGGACCTGCTGTCCCTGCGCAACGCCCTCGCGGCCGTGCCCACCCTGGCGGACACCCTCCGGAGTTTGAACGGGAGAAACGCCCTGTTCACGGTCAACGACATCCCCGCCCTGCGCGAACTCCTCGTCCGGGCGGTGGATCCCGACATGCCCGCGGCCAACGCCGAGGGAAAGGTCATCCGCCGCGGCTTCGACCCGGCGCTCGACGAACTGCGCGCCGTGCGCGACAACGGCCGGCGGTGGCTCAAGGACCTCCAGGCCCGGGAGGCGGAACGGTCCGGCATCCCTTCCCTCAAGGTCGGCTACAACAGGGTCTTCGGCTACTACATCGAGATCACCAAAACGCACCTGAAATCCGTCCCCGGCGATTACATCCGCAGGCAGACCCTGGTCAACGCCGAGCGGTTCATCACGCCGGAACTGAAAGAGTTCGAAGAAAAGATCCTCAGCGCCGAAGAACGCATCATCAAGTCCGAGGAAAAACTCTTGAAGGACCTGCGGGAGGCCGTCCTCAAAGAGTCCGCGCCCCTTCACCTCCTAAGCGGAAACATCGCCACCGTGGACGTCATCCAGTCCCTGGCCCTCCTCGCCCGGCGCAACGGCTATGTCCGTCCGCGTATCACGACCGGGACCCTGATCGACATCAAGGAAGGCCGCCATCCCGTCGTCGAGAACGCGTGTCCCGACCCCTTCGTCCCCAACGACACCCGTCTGGACTGTGAAGACAGCCATCTGCACATCATCACCGGGCCCAACATGTCGGGCAAGTCCACCTACATCCGCCAGACGGCGGTCCTCGTCATCATGGCGCAGATGGGCGGCTTCATCCCGGCCCGGGAGGCCGAGGTCGGCATCGTGGACAAGGTCTTCACGCGCATCGGCGCGCACGACGACATCACCAAGGGGCAGAGCACCTTCATGGTGGAGATGAGCGAGGCCGCGGACATCCTGAACAACCTCTCCGACCGCAGCCTCGTCGTCCTCGACGAGATCGGACGGGGCACCTCGACCTTCGACGGCCTGAGCCTCGCCTGGGCGCTGGCCGAGCATCTCGGCGCCAGAAAGGCGCGGACGCTCTTCGCCACGCATTTCCACGAGCTCACCGCCCTGGCCGAAGGCCGTGAAGGCGTGAAGAATTTCAACGTCGCGGTCCGGGAATGGGGCGACGAGATCGTCTTCCTGCACAAGATCGTCCCGGGCGGGTGCGACGACTCCTACGGGATCTACGTCGCCAAACTCGCCGGCATCCCGCGGGAGGTCATCAAGCGCGCCGAGATGATCCTCACGCGGCTCGAGATGCGGGGCAACCTGAAAGACAAGATTAGGGAACAGGGCGCGCAGGAGCAATTGGCCTTGTTTTCCCCGCACAGTGACCCTATAATGGAAGATATCAAAAAAGAGCTGGCGCGGCTCGACCTGAATAATCTTACGCCCCTGCAGGCGATGGAGACACTGCAGAAGATGAAGGAAAGGCTGAAGCAGTCATAAGGACACCAGGTCACAAAGTCACCGGGTCACAAAGTCATCTGTGACTTTGTGACCTGGTCTCATGGCGACCTTTCATGGTGTCCCGGCGACCTCACATAACAATCCCATGGTCCACATCCTCCCACCTGACATCGTAGCCAAGATCGCCGCCGGCGAGGTCATCGACCGGCCCGCCTCCGTCATCAAGGAGCTGATGGAAAACGCCCTCGATGCCGGCGCGGATTCCGTCGAGATCGCGGTCAATAAGGCAGGCAGGGTCTCTGTCACCGTCAAGGACGACGGATCGGGGATCGCCGAAGACGACCTTAAAAAGATCTTCTCGCGCCACGCCACCAGCAAGATCTCCTCGCTCGATGACCTTTTCGACATCCGCTCGCTGGGGTTCCGCGGCGAGGCCCTCTACAGCATCGCGGCGGTCGCGGATGTCGTCATGCAAAGCCGTCCCCGGGGTCAGGAAAACGGTTTTGAGGTCCACCGCCGGGGCGGCGAAGAACTGGCCTTCCGGCCCCTCAGCATGACGCCGGGCACGACGGTCGAGGTCAAGGAGCTTTTTTTCAACACCCCGGCGAGAAAGAAATTCCTCAAGGCCGACCAGGCCGAGCTCAACCAGATCCTCGGCGTCTTTATCCCCTACACCCTGCTTTATCCGGACAAACGCTTCGTCCTCGTCCACAACGGCAGGACCATGTTCGACCTGATGCCGGACAAGAGCCGGAAAGAACGCGCGGCACAGGCCCTGAACCTCGAGGCCGGGGACATGATCGAAACCGAACGCCGTTTCCCGGAAGCCGGGCTGACCCTTAAGCTCCTGCTGGGCAATGTCAACATCCGCCGGGCCCGGCGAGACCAGCAGTTCATCTTTGTCAACGGCCGCCCTGTCCAGCACCGCAGCCTCGCCTTCCATCTCAACCAGAAATACCGTCTCATCTTTTCTCCGGACGCCTACCCCTTTTTCGTCGTCGACCTGGCGCTGCCCGCCTCCCGGGTCGATGTCAACGTCCATCCCGCCAAGCGGGAGGTGAAGCTCAAGGGGGAACAGGAGATCTTCCCGGCCCTGCGCGGTATCATCGAAGAGGTCCTGATGAACAAGGGGGATCCCCGCCGGGCGGGACCGGCGGCGGGGTCGCCCAAGGCCGGCCCCGCCCTGCCGTCCGATGAGCGGGACCGCGAATTCTTTGCCAGAGGCGGCATGAAAAAAAGTGATTACCGTATGCCTTCCGGAACCGAAAAGCCGAAGGACATCCCGCATTACACCCCCCAACAGCAGGAGGCCATCGCGCGGATTCACGCCGGGGGGACGGTCCGGGAATTTCAGGAAACTTTTTTCGCCCGGCCGCGGACCTCCCTTAAGGAAAAACTGGCCGGCGCCCGTTACATCGGCCCCTTCATGAATAAATTCCTGCTCTTCGAGTCCGGCCGGTCGGTCATCTTCTTCGACCAGCACGCGGCCCAGGAGCGTATCGTCTTCGAGGCCCTCGTCCGGCAGATGGCGGAAAACCGCGTCGAGGTCCAGAACCTCCTGACGCCGGTCACGGTGAGGTTGTCGCCTCAGGAGATCCTGGCCTGGGACGAAGTCAAAGAAAAAGCGGAAGAGATGGGGTTTTCCTGCACGATGTTCGACGAAGAGACCGTGGCCCTCCAGTCGCACCCCCGGCTGATCAGGGACCCGGCCCTGGCCCTGCGCTGCATCCTCGCCGGTGAAGACATCGCGGCGGCGGACAACGAAACGATCGCGCGCCGCGCCTGCCGCAGGTCCGTCATGACCGGCGACCCCATGAAGCCCGAGCAGGCCGACCACCAGCGCAAAGAGCTTTTGAAGTGCGCGGACCCCTTCACCTGCCCGCACGGCCGGCCCACCCTCATCGAAATAACGGAAGACTTCCTCGACAGGCAGTTCCTGCGGAAATGAACAATGGCTGCCCAGCCCCGTTTCGGGGACAAGAGCCCCCGGGACAAGCGTCCCGGAGACAAGAAAATTGCCGGTCCCGAATGACAAATGTCAAATCCCGAATGTCAAATCAATTCCCAATGTCAAATATTGGGCAAGAAGAAAAGTTCCCCTCCCCTCGCGGGAGAAGCCCCGGGGGGAGGGGAACTCAAGTTGACCCGTTACCTGCGGCACCCATGGGGAAGCGGGCCATCTTAACCCATAATCCTTGAGGAAGAATTCTACAATCTGAAATCAGGCGCGTCCCGGTGAGAGCGGGATGTCTCGGCGGGCATTTCATCTTGCCGGAAGGATTTCAGGAACTGCAGGTAGGCGTCCAGCGAACGGCAGGGGAATGCCTTTTTGCCGTACGTCTTCTTGAAGTTCTTCCTGCGGCTGTAGCTGAGGCCGTCTTCGCGTATTTCTTTTTTTGCCTTATCCCCGAGCATCGTCGAACCTTTCGAGGATGTCATTCAGCTCCCGGCCCCTGTCAAAAAGATCAAAATATTCTCTGAGCAAATTCATTTCAAGCTGATCCCTGTTGGCCCGGATAAGATGTTCGATATCGGCCATATCCTGATGATAGCGTTCTGGCTGGTTTGAACTCGACTGGACCTTAAGCCCTATGATATCTTCCGGTCTGACCACTTTAACTTTAAAGCGTCTATTCAAAATTTCCGCGTCTTTGGCCTGCTCCAACATCTGCCTGGCATACTGTCTATGGGCGTGGATAAAATCGACCTGTCCCAACGGCTTTATTTTTCCGACATAATTCGAGACATCCTCGCTCTCGTGGACCGCTTTGTAACCGAAAGATTCCATAATTCTCTTGACCTTGGCCCCGTCTTCTTTCCGAACAAGGATATCAATATCCTGTGTGGCTCGTGTATAGCCTGCGGCGTGCAAGGCAAATCCACCGATCAGGGCATAACGGATACGGTATTTTTGAAACATTGCTGTCCAAATTAGCTGTCATTGCGAGGATTCCGCCGGAGGCGGAAGACGAAGCAATCTCTTCCCGGCGGTAAAGATTGCTTCGCTCCTAAGAAGAGAAAACCTTTAGTCGCTCGCAATGACTTCGGATTTTATGTCTTTAAGACGAGTTCTCCTCGACATTGCATTCCTAATTTGGACACGCATGTTTTTGAAGCTTGTTTAAGATATACTCAAAAACGCCTTCAAAATTCATGTCCTCACTCTTTCTTCCGGGTATTATAACACATCCTGTTCAAGAATAAATTCGGATGAATGTGGAGTTTCCCCGGTTTTCCAAGGTTGTCATCGCGAGGAGGACGAAGCCCCCGAAGGGGACGAAGCAATCTCGTAAAAACATGATTGCTTCGGCCTGCCGGCCTCGCAATGACAAGATGTGTAAAAAATGGTAATAAAACAGTTGCGCCAAATCGGACTCAAAATTCGGGGAAACTCCTGGGATGGATCGCCAAACCCCGCAAGGTTCAGGCCGACCCACCCTCATCGAAATAACGGAAGACTTCCTCGACAGGCAGTTCCTGCGCAGATAAACAGTAAACAGCCCTAATCCGTCATCAAAAGGGCGGGGGACAGTGTTCTCGACAGAGCGCAATGGCCCGCTTTATTTTTTACTTTGAATAACAACTTCTCTGTCGCCCGACTCATCCCCCTTCACCTTCAGTTTCACAATACCTGTTTTCCCTGACGACATAATGTTTTTCGTCAAATTCATTATCAATTCCATACCCGTTTTTTCAGCGATAGTGTCCTCAAGTCCAAAGGTTAATTAACCATCAGCG
>CAYRXT010000035.1:20446-23024 GCA_964428315.1 uncultured Planctomycetales bacterium | reverse complement strand
AGGCAACGAAGCCCTTTTGAAAATCCTTGGGTAACATTTTTTATGAGTTAATTCGCTGCCGTTTTGCGCGATTGACAAGGAAATGCAACTATGATAGAGTTATCGGCAAAGCCAAAGATATTCGTTTGCCAACACCGCAATCAGGTCAATGTCCAATAACATCCGCATCCTATCGATTGTTTTTTCATGCGCGCTGCTTTTCGCCGGCCGGGCCCACGCCTTCTGGATGTGGACGCCCGAGACGAACAAGTGGATCAACCCGAAATACGCGGTCAAAGAGACGCCGAAAGAACAGCTCGAGTACGCCCTGGGGCTCCTTGAATCCGAAGATTATCCGCGCGCCATAAACGAATGCCTCAAGCTCATCAAACATTACCCCAAATCCCGCGAGGCCGCGGAGGCCCAGTATTATATCGGCCGCGCCTATGAACGGCAGGGCGAACTCTTCCGCGCGTTTCAGGCCTACCAGAAGGTGATCGAGAAGTATCCTTTCAGCGAGCGGTCCGGCGAGATCGTCGAGCGCCAGTACGCCATCGGGGAGAGGATGCTCGAAGGCGAGGGGCAGAGGAACGCGTTTATTTCGGCGATCATGGGCGGCGAATATCCCGTCGTGGAGGTCTTCCGCACCGTCATCAAGAACGCCCCCTACGGCGCTTACGCGGCGCCGTCCCAGTACAAGATCGGACTCTTCCTCCAGGAACAGCGGATGTACCAGGAGGCGCGCGAGGAATTCGACAAGGTGATCAACGATTACCCCGACAGCGAGTGGGTCAAAGCGGCCCGCTACCAGACCGCCCTGGCCGACGCCATGCGGTCTTCCGACGCCCCCTACGACCAGCGCACGACCAAGGCGGCCGTGGAGGAGTTCCGGGATTTCGTCCGGAACTATCCCGACGCGGAACTTACCGAAAAGGCCAGGGGACAGATCGGGGAACTGCGTTCGAAAGAAGGCGAGAACAATTTCCTCATCGGCCGTTTCTATGAGAAAAACCGCGAATATGAAGCGGCCCGCATGTATTATCGCAACGTCATGGAAGAATACGCGGATACCCCCGCCGCCGCCAAGGCCAGGGAACGCCTGCGCGCGCTGGACGAAACACTTTAGACCGGAACCCCTATGGCCCGAACACGCCTGCTGATAGTGTCACTTGCCGCCGCCTGCATCTTCTCCGGGTGCGGGTATTCGACCAGTTCCCTTCTGCCCAGCCACATCCGCACCGTCCACGTCAAGAATTTCAGGAACAAGATCGATTACGGCACCCAGAGAAAGAGAGACCTCTACGTCTCGCTTCTGGAAGTCATGATTACCAACGCCGTCATCGACCGGTTCCTTTTCGACGGGAACCTGAAGATCGTCGATGAGGAAAAGGCGGACGTGGTTTTGACCGGCGAACTCCTCGACTACGACAAGGACGCCCTGCGTTACACCGACGACGAAGACGTCCTGGAATACAGGATCAACATCGTCGTTTCCCTTACGCTCCGGGACGTGGCCAAAGAGAAGGTGCTATGGCGCGAGACCCATTTTGTCGGCGACACGACCTATTTTGTCACCGGGGCCCAGGCCGTATCGGAGACCGCGGCCGTCAACGACGCCGTGGACGACCTGGCCAAGCGGGTCGTGGAGCGGACAATCGAGAACTGGTAATCCCCCGAACGATGATCACGCTCTTCCTCGGCGACGACGCCCCCGCCAAAGACGCCAGAATCCAGGATATCAGGACAAGGCTTTTTCCCGCCGCGGGCGCCCGTCATTTCGATTACGAAGTCCTGCACGGCCACAAACTTTCCCCCGGGGATCTTAAAAAGGCCCTTTTAAACCTGCCCGGTCTCGGGACAAAACGCCTGGTGGTCATCCGGGAGTGCCACCGGCTCAGCCCGCAGAACAGGGATCTGCTGGCGGCCTATGCCAAGGACAGGCTGTCCCACTGCGTCCTGGTCCTTGATTCGGATGTCTGGGAGAAGAAGGACGCCTTTGTCCGGGATATGTCTGCCCGCGCCGAGGTGGTCCACTTCGGCCGAAAGAGGAACGCGAGCGTTTTTGACCTTACGGATGCCATCGCGGCCCGCCGCGGGACAAAGGCGCTTAAACTCCTGGCCCAGCTGCTGGAACAGGGTGACCACCCCCTGAAGATCCTGGGCGGTATCGGCTGGTTCTGGGGGACGATGAAGGGAAAGGTCTCTGTCGAGGACTTTGAGTCGGGACTGCGGTCTCTGCGGGAGGCGGATGTCAATATCAAACGCAGCCGCGTCCAGCCCGCGCACGCGCTGGAGATAGCGGTCGTGCGTCTGTGCGAATAGAGTCCGCGATGACAAAGGAGGAGCAGGGTCATTGCGAGGAACGAAGTGACGAAGCCCCCGAAGGGGACGAAGCCCCCGAAGGGGACGAAGCAATCTTTAAAAGAAGGGATTGCTTCGCCCCCTACGGGGACTCGCAATGACGGGAAAGAGCAGGGGCTCGCAATGACAAAGGCAGACTGATAGCCCCCAATGACAGAAGGGTGTCATTGCGAGGAACGAAGTGACGAAGCCCCCGAAGGGGACGAAGCCCCCGAAGGGGACGAAGCCCCCGAAGGGG
>CAYRXT010000035.1:0-20346 GCA_964428315.1 uncultured Planctomycetales bacterium | reverse complement strand
GACGAAGCCCCCGAAGGGGACGAAGCCCCCGAAGGGGACGAAGCCCCCGAAGGGGACGAAGCAATCTCAAAAGGATATTGGCCGACGGGTTAGGGTGCGGAGACTCTCAGGAGGCGCGTTTTTTGTCCAGCAGTTTCGCGAAATAAGACTTTCTTCTCGCGGCGGTGTTCTTGTGGATCAGGTTCCTCTTGGAGGCCTTGTCGATCTTTTTATAAATCGACTTCAGATCGGATTTGGCCTCGTCGACGTTCTGTTCGAGCGAGGTCATGAATTTCTTGACGGTCTTTTTCAGGTCCGTCTTGATGTCGAGGTTGTGCATCCTGCGTCTGCGTGTCTTGTGCAGTTCTTTCAGGCCTGATTTGCGCTGCGGCAACGGGATCACTCCTTTCAGGGTTCGGACCGGCGGCGGGGAGCGGCCGGCGCATACGTTATTTCCTTGGTGAACAGAGCCAAAATATAACAAAGAGTCCGGTAAATGTCAATGAATAAATTCGGTTCGAAAGACTCCAATCCAGGCATCATCCGCTCGATGTCCCTGATCTCGCTGGGGACCTTCAGCTCCCGCGTCCTGGGCTTCGTCCGGGACGTGATCCTGGCGAAGCTTCTGGGGACATCGATGCGGGCGGACGCCTTTTTCGTGGCCTTGCGGATCCCGAACCTTTTCCGCGACATGGTCGGCGAGGGCGCGGCCAACTCCGCGGTCGTCCCGGTCCTCTCGGAATATGCCGAGAAAAAGAGCAAAGAGGAATTCTGGCGTTTTGTGAGCGTCATCTTCGTCCTTGCCCTGATGATCCTCAGCGTCCTGACGCTTCTGGGTATAGGCGCGGCGCCCCTGCTGGTACGCATGATCGCCCCGGGATTTATCGGCGACCCGGACAAGCTGTCGCTGACGGTCAGGCTGACGCGTCTCATGTTCCCCTATCTGGTCTTTATCGGCCTCACGGCCTACGCCATGGGGGTCCTTTACACGTTCCGTTCCTTTCTGGTTCCGGCGTTCGCCCCCTGTCTGCTGAACGTGGCCCTGATCGCCTCGGCGTTTTTTGCCATGAGGACAAGTTTCGAACCCGTCCTGGCCCTGGCGGCCGGTGTCTTGATAGGGGGGGCCGCTCAGCTGATAGTCCAGATCGGGCCTCTTGTCCGGAGGGGTTTGCGCTTCACGCGGCCCGGATCCCTGGACCATCCCGGGGCCAGGAGGATCGGCAGACTTCTTCTGCCCAGGTTATTCGGCTCGGCGGTTTATCAGCTGACGGTCCTGGTGGACACGTTCTGCGCCTCTCTGGCCTTTATCGTCGGAGCCGGCGGGATCTCGGCGGTCTATTACGCCAACCGGGTCGTCCAGTTTCCCATGGGGGTCTTCAGCGTGGCCATAGCCTCGGCCATCCTTCCGGCGCTTTCCGGATTTGCCGCGCGCGGCGATATCCCGGAACTCAAGAAGACGCTGGACTTCGCCCTGCGGAATATCATCCTGATCATGGTGCCCTTCAGCATTTTTCTTGTCCTTATGGCAGCGCCCTTGGTCCGGGTCTTTTTCCAGCGCGGTGCATTCGGCCGGTATTCGACGGACATCACGTCGTGGGCGCTTTTGTTCTACGCCCTGGGGCTGCTGAGTTTCAGCGGCATCAAGATTATGGTGACGGCGTTCCACGCCCTTCAGGACACGAAGACGCCGGTGCGCATCGCGGCGCTGTGCCTCTTTCTTAACATCGTGCTGAATATCCTCCTGATGAAACCCCTGAAGGTCGGCGGCATCGCCCTGGCGAGCTCTCTGGCGGCGACGGTCGACTTTGTTCTCCTGTTCCGGATCCTCAGGCGCCGGCTGGGCCCTTTAGCCGACGGCCTGCTCGCTTTTTCGCTTAGGGTCCTCGCGGCCTCGGGAGTGATGGGCCTGGCCGCGTACGGCACCTGGTCGACCCTCACCGCGGTGCCCGAGATCCCCCGCCTGGCCCTGGCCCATATCGCGGCCTTCCTTGCGTTCTGGGGGGCCTGTACTATACTTAAGATAGATCAGCTGAAGGACATCTTCCGGTGGATCGTCACGAAAGACTAGACGGTGGCTCGAGAAATAAGATTGCTTCGCTTTCCGCCTTTGGCGGGGCCGCTCGCAATGACGAAAGTAAAATGAGGGCCCGCTGACAAAATGAGGGAAGGGCCCGCAAGGACGGCTTAACCCGTAACACGCCATGACAGACATCCGGAAACGCGTGCAGGACATCCCTTTTTCGAGCGGCGTCTATCTGATGAAGGACGCACAAGGGGAGGTGATCTATGTCGGCAAGGCCGTCTCCCTGCGCAAACGCGTGCAGTCCTATTTCCGACGGTCGTCTCAGATCGACCCGAAGAAGGACAAACTGGTCGCGGCCATACGCGGGATCGAGACTATCGAGACGAACTCCGAGGCCGAGGCCCTCCTCCTGGAAGCCAGCCTCATCAAACAGTACCGGCCGAAGTTCAATATTGAACTGCGTGACGACAAGAGCTACCCTTATATAGACATATCGGACGAGACGTTTCCCCGGGTTTCGGTTGTCAGGCCCAACGCGAAAAAGAAAGGACCGTCTCAGTGCGGCCGGCCGCGTTACCGTTACGGACCTTACGTGAACCCCCGTCTTGTCCGTGAGGCCCTGAAGATCATCCGCAGGATCTTTCATTTCCGCACCTGCGACCCATTCCCCGACAAGGCCTGCCTGGACTACCATATCGGCCTGTGCGACGCGCCGTGCGAAAAAAAGACCACCCGGAAAGAATACAGCGCGGTCATCCGCAATGTCCGGCTTATCCTCGAAGGGAAGAAAGACAAGCTTTACCGGGGACTGCAGAAGGAGATGGAGGCCTTCGCGGCGGCGAAGGAGTACGAGAAGGCCGCCCATGTGCGGGACCAGATGCGCTCTATCGGGGCCCTGTATTCGGGGACCCGCGACATCAACTATTATAAAGAGGCCGAGCAGATCCAGCGCGCCTTTAACCTGCCCCGCCTTCCCGAAAGGATCGAGTGTTTTGATATATCGAATATCATGGGCAGCCAGGCGGCGGGCGCGATGGTGTCTTTTTTTAACGGGAAACCGGACAAGGCCAACTGCCGGCGTTTCAGGATCCGGGATGTCGACAGGATCGACGACTTCCGCATGATCGCCGAGGTGGTCAGGCGTCGTTACCGCCGTCTGAAAGCGGAGAACCGACTCTTCCCGGACCTGGTGCTCATCGACGGGGGCAAGGGCCAGCTTTCGGCGGCGCTCGCCGAGCTCGACGCCCTGGACGCGGACATCCCGGTCGTGGCGCTGGCCAAGAGGCAGGAGGAGGTCTTCCTGCCCCGCCGGCGGTCCCCGGTCGTCCTGCCCCGCGATTCGCTGGGCCTGCGGTTGATCCAGCGGGTGCGGGACGAGGCGCACCGCTTCGCCGTCCGGTACCACCGGACACTGCGCAGAAAACATTCTTTAGGGAGGGCGTGATCCCGTGCGCTATCCTTATCCCCCCAGAGCCGCGAAACTCACGCCTTTTCAATGGCGGGTCCTGAAGGCGGTGGCGGAGATCCCCCTCGGAGAGACGCGCACCTACGCGTGGGTGGCCCGCGCTGCCGGACACCCCGGGGCCGCGCGCGCCGTCGGCGGGGCGTTAAAGAGAAACCCTTACCCGCTGATTATTCCCTGCCACCGCGTCGTGCGCGGGGGCGGGCAACTGGGCGGGTACAGCGGCGGCGGGCCGGAAGTGAAGGCGCGGTTGCTCTCTCTGGAAAGAGAAATCGCAAAGAACATTTCCCAAGCCCGGTGAACTGTGGCATAATACCACCCGAATGATTACGCCTCGCTGAGGGTGTCCCCGCCGGAAGACTTCTTTGCCCGGGAGAATCGTCATGGACGTCAAAGCGCTGTTCAAGAAGATGGTGGAAAGAAAGGCCTCGGACCTGTTTCTCCGGGCCAACGCCTCCCCGCACGTGCGTGTCGACGGGGCATTGCATATCCTGGAACCGGTCGTCCTGAGCAAGGAGGACATGTATGAGATACGGGATTTTCTCCTGCCGGATACCGAACAGCGCGAATTTTACGCCAGAAGGAAAGACATCGATTTTATCTTTCATGACTCCGGCATAGGCCGTTTCCGCGTGAACATCTTCACCCAGCGGGGCACGCCCTCGCTGGTCGCCCGCCATGTCTCGGATATGGTCTGCACCTTCGAAGAGCTCCATCTCCCCCTCGAACTGATGCGCAAGTTCAGCGGGGAGGCCAGGGGGCTGATCCTTGTCTGCGGCCCGGCGGGCAGCGGAAAATCCACGACTATCGCCAGCATCGTGGATTACATCAACCAGAACGAAGAGCGCCATATCGTGACCATCGAGGACCCGATTGAATTCCTCTTCAGGGACAAACGCAGCATCATCAACCAGAGGGAGCTCGGCATCGACGTGGCCAGCTACCCCTCCGCACTGAAGCACGTCACCCAGCAGAGCCCGGACATCATCTATATCGGGACGATCCGCGACCCCGAGACGATGCGCGCCTCTATCTCTGCGGCGGAGCTGGGGGCCCTGGTCCTCTCGACGTTCCATACGGTCAACGCCATACAGACGATCGAGAGGATCGTGAATTTCTTCCCGCCCTATCTGCACGGCGAGGTGCGCATTCAGCTTTCGCTGTTGCTTAAAGGGATCCTTTCCCTGCGCCTTGTCCCGCGCGCCGACGGCCGCGGCCGGATACCCGCCTATGAGAGCCTCGTCGTCACCCCGACGGTGGCGCGGCTGATCCGGGAGGGGAACATCCCGCAGATCCAGTCTTACATCGACGAAGGACAGCTCTTCGGGATGCAGTCCTTCAAGCAGTCTCTGGTGAAGCTGGTCCGTCAGAAACTGGTCAACGAAGAGGATGCCCGCCGCCTGGCCGACAGCCGGGACGATTTCGATCTCGAACTGAAAGGCGTCAAACGGTACTCTGTCTAAACGATGCGAACGGCCAACGGGGAGACCCGACCGGTTTCCCGTTTTCTTATCTTCGGTTTGCTTTTCCTGACGGTCCTCTTTGTCTATTATCCCGCCCTGGACGGCGGTTTTACGGCTGATTCCTTTCACATCATCGTCAACAATCCCCATATCAAACAGCCGGCGCTGTATCCCCGGATCTTCACGAGCGATTTCTTCGTCTTTTTTCCCGGGCCCGAGGCCGTGAAACTGAACTATTACCGCCCCCTCGTCATGGCCTCGTACATCCTCGATTACCGGCTGGGGGGGCTGAATCCCGCCGTGTACCGGCTGACCAATATCCTCCTCCACGCGTTTAACGCGTTTTTGCTTTACACCTTGATGTTCAGGCTTTTTTCCCGCAGGAAGACGGCCCTGTTGACGGCCGTGTTTTTTTGTGTCCTGCCCGTCCACGAGTGGAACATCCTGGCTGTCTCGGGACGGACAACATTGCTTCAGACTCTTTTCGGCCTGCTGGCGTGTCTGCGTCTCCTGCGTTACTGGCGGGGCGCGGGGAAGCCGGCCCGTTATCTGAGCTGTCTCTATTTTTTCTGCGCCCTCCTCTGCCGGGAGGCCGCCCTGGTGTTTCTTGCGTTGTTCTTTCTGACCGGATACGCGCAGCGCGTCTCTCCGGGTAACATTCTGCGGACGCTTTTTCCGCACGCCGTGATTGGACTTGTCTATTTCGCCGCGCGTCAGGTATGGATGCCGATCCTTTCGTCCCTGCGGGCGGCCGGGCTTCTTGTGTCATGGCAGCGCCTGACGGAATGGGCGGGGATTGCCGGCGAGTACACCCTGCATGTGGTCCTGCCGCGGTCTCCGGCGCTTTTCCGATGGATCGCCTTTGAGTCGCCTTTCGCGCAGGTCCTGGGCCTGGGGGTGTTGACGGCTGCGGGCGCACGCCTCCTGACGGGCCGTGTCCGGCGGAGTCATCCGGCAACCTTTGCCCTCTTGTGGTATGCGGCGGGATGGATCCCGGCCTATCCCGCCCTTGCGCAGTTCCGTTTCTTAGGGCCGCTTTTTTCGGAAAACTATCTTTATCTGCCGGCGATGGGATTCGCCCTGCTCCTGGCCCTGGGCGTGACGCGTTTGCGGGGGGGATGGCGTTTCCTGTTGATCCTGCTGGCGGTTTTCTGTTTTTGCGCGCGCGTGGCCCTCAACAATGTTTTTTGGACCGGTGAATACGCGCTGATGAAACGCGTCCGCTCCCTGGAAGGTCCCCGCGGTTATATGGCGAAAGAGCAGATTATGATCAAATACGAAACGGATCCGCGGGAGGTCGAGCGCAGGATTGACAACAGCCCCGCGCCCGAAGACAGGAGCGGATGGCTGTATGTGCTCGGGCGCTATTATGTCCAAAACAGGGAGTACGCGCGGGCCCTTGAGATCTTCCGTCAGGCGCGGGAGGCCTTCCCCGCGTCGCGCGTCGAGAGGAAGATCGGCCTTGTTCACGAGAAGATGGGCCGACCGCGGGAGGCCCTGGACGCCTACACGGACGCGCTGCGCGTGGACGCCCGGGGTTATCTGGCCTGCCGGGATATCGGACGGTTATTTTATCATGAAGGCTTCTACAGCCGGGCGGTCCCGTGGCTGGAGAGGGCGGTGTTCTATAACCCCGATGACGTCCGCAGCCGCCTTTATCTCGGGATGTCCCATTTATGGACGAACCGCACCGGCGCATTTGAGCGTGAGGTTCGGAGGGCATTACGGAAATCTGCGCGGAAGGCCGAGGTCTGCATGTTTGTCGCGGGCGAACTTTACCGGCACCGTCAGGCCGGGCTCGCCGTCAGCTTTCTTGAAGATGTCATCCGGCGTTTTCCCGCCGAACCGGACCCGAAGATTGATTTGGGGAAAATATACTTTAATCACGGCCGTCCCCGTAAGGCCCGGGAACTCTGGACGGACGTCCTGCGCCGCGAACCTTTTAACACTGAGGCCCGCCGGTGCCTTCGTATCTACGCTCAAAAGGGTCGGCCGGGCCGGCCGTTGTAATTCGAACACGTTATGCTATAATAAGCACCGATTTTTTATATTTGTACGCGCGCGCAATCTCGTTGCGGGGAGTCGGCGCTGGAAAGGAAGCGGCGAAGCGGCTTGGAATAAGTTCGTTCTGATAAGGATGGCCCGCCTGTCCCGAAGGGATCTGCTCGGCCGGAAAGGTTTCGGACCTCGCAATGACGGACAAAAACGCGCGTATGATTTGGGCTTTGAAATTCCTTTTTAAAACAGGTAATCACCAGATATGAGCGAAGAACTACGCGCGCGGATCACCGCGTTGGAAAAGAAACTCGATCATCTCAGGGGGTTTCTTTGACCTGTCCGGCAAGTCCGAAAGGATAAATTCCGTTCAGGCCGAGATGTCCTCGCCGACCTTTTGGGACGACACCTCCCGCGCCAACCAGTTGATGCGTGAGCTCAAATCCCTTAAAAGCGCCGTGGACCCTTTTGAGGAAAACAGCAGGAAGCTGGCGGACTGCCGGGAACTGCTTGAGCTGGCCGGGGACGACGAGGCCATGATCCGCCAGATCGAACGCGATGTCACGCAGTTGAGCGCGCGGATCGACCGGCTGGAGGTCCAGGCCTTTCTGGGCGGGGAGTTCGACCGCAACAGCGCCCTTTTGAGCATCAACGCGGGCGCCGGCGGCACGGAGTCCTGCGACTGGGCGA
This sequence comes from uncultured Planctomycetales bacterium, assembly GCA_964428315.1. Lineage (GTDB taxonomy): Bacteria > Omnitrophota > Gorgyraeia > Zapsychrales > CAYRXT01 > CAYRXT01. Next base: position 12,734 of record CAYRXT010000035.1, on the reverse strand, counting down.
GCATGCTGTTAAGGATGTACACGCGATGGGCGGACGGCCGCCGTTACAAGGTCAGGACTCTTGACATCCTCCCCGGCGAAGAGGCGGGCATCAAGAACGCGACCCTGCGCATCGAAGGCGATATGGCCTACGGCTATCTCAAAAGCGAGAAGGGCGTCCACCGGCTGGTGAGGATCTCGCCCTTTGACGCCAACAAGCGCCGCCATACCTCGTTCGTCTCGGTGGACGTGATCCCGGAGATCGAGGACGACATCGACGTGGCCGTCAACGAAGACGACCTGCGGATCGACATCTACCGCTCGTCGGGACCGGGCGGCCAAAGCGTGAACACGACGGATTCCGCCGTGCGCATCACCCATGTTCCCACCGGCATCGTCGTGCAGTGCCAGAACGAACGCTCCCAGCTGCAGAACAAGCACAACGCCATGAAGGTCCTCAAGGCCCGCCTCCATGAGCGGCGAAGGAAAGAACAGGAAGAAAAGATGAGCTCCGAATACGGGGACAAGCAGAAGATCGAATGGGGCAGCCAGATCCGTTCTTACGTCTTGCAGCCGTATTCGCTCGTCAAAGACCACCGCACCAATGCCGAGATGGGTAACGTGCAGGGCGTCCTGGACGGGGACATCGATGTGTTTATCGAGAGTTTCCTGAAATCGTCACCCGGCGGGAGAAACAAGGGATAATTCGCATGTTCGATCTGCTGTTACGAAAATTTTACGTCAAAAGGGCCCAGACCCATATCAACCGGTTGCAGCCCGGGGTTAATATCCATATCCCGCGGGACCTGCCCCTGCCTTCGATCGGCTCCATCAGAAAGACGGCCCTGACCGTGGCCCGGATCAACGCTCTTGAGGAAGGCATGACGCGGCTGAGCGACGGGGAGCTGAGAGGCAGGACGGACGATTTCAGGGCCCGGCTGGACTCCGCCCTTGCCGCTTCCCGGGAGAAGCTCGCCGCCGCGCAAAGGCGACTGCGGGAGAGCGTCTCGCCGGAGGAGAGGGAAGAAGGCGGGGGCGAGCTCGAACGGGTGGAAAAGGTTTGCCGCCGGGAGCGAGAGTCGGTCCTGGAAACCCTTCTGCCGGAGGCCTTCGCCGTCGTGAGGGAGGCGAGCCGCCGGGTCACCGGCATGCGCCATTACGACATCCAGCTTGCCGGGGGCATGGTCCTCCACAGGGGGGAGATCGCGGAGATGGCAACGGGCGAGGGCAAGACCCTGGTGGCCACCCTGCCGTCCTACCTCAACGCCCTCACCGGCGAGGGCGTGCACATCATCACCGTCAACGATTACCTGGCCCGTCGGGACCGGGACTGGATGGGGCCCGTCCACGAGTTCCTCGGGCTGAGCGTGGGCGTCATCCAGCATGACATGAGCCCGGACGAGAGGAAGGCGGCCTACGCCTGCGACATTACCTATGGGACGAACAACGAATTCGGCTTCGATTACCTGCGCGACAACATGGTCAGCTTCAAGGAAGAGATGGTCCAGCGCGGGCATTATTTCGCGGTCGTGGACGAAGTGGACAGCATCCTGATCGACGAGGCCAGGACCCCCCTGATCATCTCGGGGCCGGCGGAAGAGTCGACGGACAAATACTATAAGGCCGACACGATCGCCAGACAGCTCAAGGGCAGGCGCATCACCGAGAAGGACGAGGTCGAGGCGAAGTTCCGGGGCGAGGACCTCTCGAAAGGCTACGACTATATCGCCGACGAAAAGACCAAGGCCGTCTCCCTCTCGGATGAAGGCGAAGAGAAGGCCGCCTCGCTTTTCGGCGTCGAGAACATGCACGAGATGTCCACCATCGAATACCGCCACCATATCCTGCAGGCCCTGCGGGCCAAGGAGTTTTTCCGGCGGGACGTGGATTACGTGGTCCGCGACGGCAAGGTCGTTATCGTCGACGAGTTCACCGGCCGGATGATGCCCGGCCGGCGCTGGAGCGACGGACTGCACCAGGCCGTCGAGGCGGGGGAGGGCATCAAGATCGAACGCGAGAACCAGACCCTGGCCACGATCACCTTCCAGAACTATTTCCGGATGTACGACAAGCTCTCCGGCATGACCGGGACCGCCTATACCGAGGCCACGGAATTCAAGCAGATCTACAAGCTCGACTGTGTCGTTATGCCGACCAACCGCATCCTCCGGAGGACGAACCACCCCGATTACATCTACAAGACGCAGAGGGAAAAATTCCAGGCGGTCGTCGAGGAGATCGCGGAACTGCACGAGGTCGGACGGCCGATCCTTGTCGGCACCATTTCCATCGAGCGCTCCGAGCTCCTTTCGCAGATGCTCAAGAGCCGCGGGATCCCGCACCAGGTCCTGAACGCCAAGTACCACGAGATGGAGGCCCATATCATCGCCCAGGCCGGACGCCACAAGGCGGTCACCATCGCCACGAACATGGCCGGCCGGGGGACGGATATCCTTTTGGGCGGCAACGCCGAGCACCTGGCCCGGAGCCTCATGGCCGAAGACAAAGAGGCGCCCGGGAAAGAGACGGATACCGGGGGGGCCAAGGCGGCGGAAGGCGAAGACGCGTCCCGGCAGGAGGCAAAATACAAGAAGTTCCTGGGGCAGTTCCGGGAACAGGTGGCGAAGGAGCATGACAAGGTCGTCGAGATCGGCGGACTGCACGTCCTGGGGACCGAGCGCCATGAATCCCGCCGCATCGACAACCAGCTCAGGGGCCGCTCCGGGCGCCAGGGCGACCCGGGGTCGTCCCGCTTCTATGTCTCGCTTGAGGATGACCTGATGCGGCTTTTCGGTTCGGAGCGCATCATGGCGATCATGGAGAACATCGGCATGGAGGAGGGGCAGGTCATCGAATCCGGCATGGTCTCCCGGGCGATCGAGATGGCCCAGAAACGCGTGGAGAACTATAATTTCGAGGTCCGCAAACAGCTTTTGCAGTTCGACGACGTCATGAACAAGCAGAGGGAGGTGATCTACGCCCTGCGGCGGAGCATCCTGGAGGGCGAAAACGTCAAGGAACGGATCATCGAATCGATCGAATCCCTCGTCGGTTTCCTCGTCTCGCGGCATCTCAGCGAAGAGGGCGGCGAGACCAGGTGGGACCTGGAAGGGCTGGACGTGTCCTGCAAGACAATGTTCGGCTACTCCCTGCCCGACGGCGATGAGCGCGTCAAAGAGATGGACCTCGGCGGACTGCAGGACATGATCACCGGGGCGGTCCTGGAGATCTACGCGCGGAGGGAAGAGGAGTTCACGGCCGAGCGGATGCGCCGGATGGAACGGTTCCTCCTCCTGCAGACGATTGACGGAAAATGGAAAGAACACCTCTACGCGATGGACCAGTTGAAAGAGGGGATCGGGCTGAGGGCCTACGCCCAGAGGGACCCGCTGATCGAATACCAGCGGGAGGGGTTCAACATGTTCCAGGACATGTTCGACTCGATCCACCAGGAGGTCGCCGAGATGATCTTCAAGATCCAGCCCGTCGAACGGCCCCAGCGGGTGCGCGGCGTCTTCAGCGAACTGCCGCAGGAACTGGTCCATAATGATTTTTCTTCTCTGTCCCGGCCCGCCGGGGGACGTCCCGCGCCGGAGAGACCGCGCACGCCGGCCGACGCCGCGGCGCGGGCCGAGGAACCGCCGCAGCGGACGTACCGCAAAAGCGGGCCCCGGGTGGGGCGCAACGACCCCTGTCCGTGCGGCAGCGGGAAAAAATTCAAAAAGTGCTGCGGGCGGTGACGGACAAAACGCTGTCAGTACGAGGAGGAGCGGCTTTTTCGCGACGACGAAGTCCCCGCAGGGGACGAGGTCCCCTATGTGGGGGACGAGGCAATCTCATACTCGGGAAAAGGGTTGGGATATGATCTCGTGATTCGTGATACGTCAAACAGGCATTGGTCGCCGCTTCCTGACGAATCACGAATCACGGACGACGAGCCCCGCTTACAATACGTTAAAAATTACAATATCAATTGTTTGACCAATCATTTTTGCTGTCCAAGTCGTGTCATTGCGTCGCCGCACACCATGAACACAGGCCGTAACAGACTCAATTTTATCGGCTCCCTTGCCCGGCCGGGTCTTTGTCTTCTTTCATCCGGGCTTCTGATCATGGCCTTTCCCAGGGCCGGACTGTGGCCGCTGGCCTGGGTCGGCCTTGTCCCGCTTTTTCTTCTGCTCGACCACTGCCGTCCCGGACGCGCCTTCCTCTGGTCTTATCTCGCCGGGATCCTTTTCTTCGGCGGGACGCTGTACTGGTTCATCCACGTCACGGTCCCCGGCTGTCTGCTCCTGATCTGTTATCTTGCGCTGTATTACGGTTTCTTCGGGCTCGGGTACGTCCTTTTTTCCCGCCACGGCGAGATGTTCAAATTGTTTCTTTACCCCAGCCTGTGGGTGGTCCTGGAATTCGCCAGGGCGCATCTCCTGACGGGTTTCGGCTGGGCCGCCCTGGCGCACAGCCAGGCCGCGAATCTGCCCTTGATCCAGATCGCCGACCTGACCGGCGCTTACGGCGTGTCTTTCCTCTGTGTCATGGTGAATTACGCGGTCAAACTGTCTTACGATTACCACTTCCGCCACAAGATCGCGCTGAAGGGAAAGGTCGTGCCGTCTCTCGCCTTAACCGGTTTTTTTGTTGTCCTGACAATCGGCTACGGGATCTTCCGTCTATTCGCGCCGGCGTCTCCCTTCGCGCGGGCCCCGGTCGCCGTGGTCCAGGGCAACATCCCGCAGGAGGAAAAGTGGCTGCCCGGGAAATGGCCGGGGATCATGAGACGCTATCTGCGATTGACCACAGAGGCCATGGCGCGGGAACCGGAGCTCATTATCTGGCCCGAGACCTCCTTCCCGGGCTATATCTGGGATGAGCCGCGCCGTTTTGAGGAACTGAAGGCCTTCGTCGACGAACAGGATGTGCCGCTTCTCCTGGGGACCGTCATCCTGAGCGGCGAGCAGTATTTCAATTCCGCCCTCTTGATTTCCAGGGACGGCCGGATCGCCCGGCGCTACGACAAACTGCACCTTGTCCCGTTCGGCGAATATATCCCCCTGCGGGGCGTGTTCCCCTTTCTGGAAGACCTCATCGGGATCGGGGACTTTACGCCGGGCAGGGAATGGACGCTTTTCCCCGTCTTTATGGACGGGCCTCAAGACAGACAGACGCAGGCGAGATTTTCGGTGCTCATCTGTTTCGAAGACACGGTGGCCGAACTCAGCCGCGCCTTCGTGCTTCGGGGAGCGCATTGCCTGGTGAATATCACAAACGACGCCTGGTTCCAGGACACGATCGCGCCTTTTCTGCACATGCAGGCGTCTTTGTTCCGGGCCGTGGAGAACCGCCGGGAACTGATCCGCGTCGCCAACACGGGCGTCACCTGTTTTATCGGGGCGACCGGCCGCGTGAGGGCGGCGGTCCAGGGGGGCGGGAAGAGGACTTACGTGGAGGGGGTCTTGCAGAAGGACGCCGGGCTTTTCGACCGGCTGTCTTTTTACACAAAGTTCGGCGATGTTTTTACATATTTATGTTTCGGGTGTATACTGGGTGGCATCATTATAAGGAAAGGGTGACGCGTCTCAACATTCCGTTTGTATCCCGCGTCAAAGGACCGGACATCTTTTCCATCGTTATCAAAGAAAGGGAGGAGGATCATGCAAACCAGGGACCTGTCGCTTAAGATCATCGGATACGGGATGGCCGCTATTTACGGCTTGGGCGCCGCGGTTTATCTTTGGGCGCAAATCGGGGCGTTCCTTTGGCCGGAACAGACCGCGCAGAGCCGGTTCTTCGCGGAGAATTTTTCGAGCCTGGAGGCTTCCCTCCGGTGGGTCCTCTTTCTCCCCCACTTTATAGGGTTCATCGGGGTTTTACGGCTGAAGGAGTGGGGCCGGGAAATCGTCATCCTCGTGAGCGCCGCGAGCGTCCTTCTCGAGTGCGGACTGGCGTTGATTTCCCTTACCCTGAACGTCCTCCCGCTGGGGGCCGTCGTCGTTAACCTCATGCTGATTCGCTATTTCATGCAGCCGGATATAAGGAACCAGTTCCTCTTTTCCGTGACTCCGACGGGGAAGACGATCCTGGTCATCGACGACGACCGGGGTTTTCTAAAACTGATCCGGTCTTTCCTGGTCTCGCGCGGGCACCGCGCCCTGCTGGCGGAAAACGGGGAAAAGGGCATCAAGATCGCCGGGACGAGCAAGCCGGACCTGATCCTTCTGGACGTCATCATGCCCGGCATGAAAGGCCGTGAGGTCTGCGCTAAGCTGAAGTCCGACGAACAGACAAAAGAGATCCCGGTCATCTTCCTGACCGCCAAGGATTCTCCCGACGATATCAAGGCGGAGATGGAGCTCGGCGCGCTGACGCACATCACCAAACCGCTGGACGCCAAGGAGCTTTACTCGAAGATAGCGGGCATCCTCGATGCCTAGAGGCTTATTGTTCATGCGCGACAGGATAAAAAGGTTTAAAAGGGCGCTGGCCCGTTACGGACTGCATGGTTCAACGTGGCTGCTGACGCATCTGCCCTACCCGGTGGTGCGGGGCGTCACGGGCTTTTTTATCGCGGCCGGTTTTGCCCTGACGGTCAGACAAAAACGCATCGCCAGGGAGACGCTGGACATCGCCTTCGGGGACTCACGGGACGGGGACGAAAAGAAAGAGATCATGCGGCGGTGTTTCACGAACCTGGGCAAGGGCATGATCGAGCTGATCTACTTTATGGCCCACCCGCGTCTGATCGACGGGCGTGTCGTTTTCGAAGGCAAGGAGCATCTGGATGATGCCCTGGCCCGGGGGAAGGGCGTCATCGGCGTCAGCGCGCATTTCGGCAATTTTCCTCTTATGCTCCTTCGGCTGGCCCGCGCGGGCTATGACACGAGCGCGATTATACGGCGGACGAGGGACGCCCGCGTCGAGGAATATTTTCAGGGGCTTCGCGAGCGGCTGGGATTGAACACGATTTACAGTCATCCCCGCAAAGACTGCGTCGATCAATCCCTGAGGAGTTTGAGGCGCAACGGGTTCCTCTTTATCCCGCTGGACCAGAATTTCGGAAGCGGCGGGGGCGTGTTTGTCGACTTCTTCGGCCAGAAGGCCGCCACGGCCACCGGGCCCGTGGTCTTCGCCTTGCGTGCCGGGGCGCCGATCCTGCCGGTCTTCACGATCCGTCAGCCCGACGACACGCACAAGATCATCATTGAACCCCCGATGGACCTGGACGTAAGGGAAGACGACAAAGAGACGATTCACGTCAATACGGCCAGGATCACCGGCCTCATCGAAGAGTATATCCGGAGATACCCCCAGGAATGGGGATGGATGCACCGGCGGTGGAAGTCCCGTCCGGCGCGCACGGGGGGGGAAGGGCGGGAAAACCCGCCGGGAGAGAGGGAGGGCAGGACGCGTGCGCAGAGCGGACAATAAGGGCAAACGACCCGTTAAGGGCGGGGCAAAGAAGTTCGGCGGATTTCTTGCCGGTTTTATTCTTTTGATTGCCGGGATAACCTGTGTCCTCGGCTGGTGGCCTTATCTCGTCGTCGTGTTCAAAGGCGCCGCCGGCCCGGTGCTGGCCCTGGCGGGGATTGTCGTCCTTTATGTGGTGAGCCAGTGATGCGGGCAAAGTATTGGGATAGGATTTCGTGATCCGTGATTCGTGACCCGTCGCGAAGCGGCGATCAATGCGTATTTGACGAATCACGAAACACGGACGACGAACCCCGTTCACAATACTACAAAGATTATGATATCCGTTTATTAGACGAATCACGAAACACGAACGTCGTATCACTCTGATAGATTTACTCTAATGGTATGGCTCGAATTCCTGATTAGCGCCGGCATTCTGATTTATGCCGGGACGAAACTGACGGTGTACGCGGATCTGCTCAGCGACCGGTTCGCCTTGAGCAAGGTCTGGATCGGCGTGATGCTCCTGGCCTTTGTCACGTCCCTGCCCGAGGCCGGGACGAGCCTGGCGGCGGTGGTGAGCCTCGGGGCCAATGACCTGGCCGTCGGGAACATGCTCGGCAGCAATAACATCAACCTGATGATCATTGTCTTTATGGACCTGATGTACCGCCGGGGCTCGGTCACCAACATGATCAAGACGAGCCGCGCGCATTTATGGTCGGCGGTACTATCCGTTTTCTTGTCGCTCGTCGTGCTTGCTGAACTCTTTTGGGGAAGCCGGGGGCGTTTATTGAGCGTCGGCCATTTAAGCCTGGGCGGCTTTCTCATAGCCGTGATCTATCTTAACGGCATACGTTTCCTCGCCGGGATGAAAGGCGGGGAGACCCCGACCGTATCGCGGCTGCCCCTGGCGGCACCGGCGCGCGGCGTCAGCAGCCGCGCGATCGCGGTCAGGCTGATCGTCAGTTCCGCCCTGGTCATAGCCAGCGCGGTGTGGCTGGCCAAAAGCGGCGATGATATTGCCCGTGTCACCGGTCTGGGGGAGACCTTTGTGGGGAGCGTCTTTCTGGCCCTGTCGACCTCCCTCCCGGAGATCGTCGTCTCCCTGTCGGCGGTGCGCATCGCGTCCTTCGATCTGGCCTTCGGCAATATCTTCGGCAGCAACATGATCAACATGTTCATCCTTTTTATATGTGATCTTTTTTACCTCGACGGGAACCTTTTGGGGACGGTGTCGCCGGTGAACATGCTGACCGTTCTTTTGACGCTGTGGCTGACGGCCGTGGTGATCGCCGGCGTCAGGCTCGACAAGAAAAAGGCCGTGCTGGGCCTCGGCTGGGATTCGATCCTGTTGATCGCCTCGTTCCTTGTCGGGGTGAGGTTCCTGTACCATTTCCGTTAAAAAGGAGGGCCTATGGGCCATCGTCTCAGACGCTATTTCATTTCCGGACTGCTGATCTTTCTGCCGCTGTCTCTCACGGTGTATCTGCTGATCCTGACGATCAACGCCGCCGAGGGTTTTTTCGGCCGTTTTCTCCAGCCGGTCTTTTACCGGGAATTCGGGTTCTATTTCAAGGGTTTGAGCCTTATTATCTGCGCCGTCCTGCTTGTCCTGATCGGATTTATGGCGACGAATTACGTGGGGCGGAAGCTCCATAACCTTTTCGAGCGGGTGATCCTGCGCCTGCCGTTCTTCAAGCAGGTCTATCCCGCCATGAAAGAGCTTTCGAGCTTTTTTTTCGCCGAAGATCATATCAGGAAATTCAAGCAGGTCGTCTTTATCGAGTACCCCCGCAAGGGCGTGTATTCGCTGGGATTCATCACCAACGACGCGCCGGAAAGGATAACGGCGAAGATCGGAGAGAAAGAGATGTGCCATGTCTTTCTGCCCAGCTCGCCGGGCCCTTTCACCGGTTATGTCCTGATCGCGCCTAAACACGACCTTATCTTCTCCGACATGACCGTCGAACAGGGGATCAAGATGCTTGTCTCGGGCGGTGTGGTGAACCCGTTCAGCACGTAAAGGAGCGGGGCGTTTGTCCCCGGGGCGCTTGTCACTGGGGCACTTGTTTCTGTTCAAAACCTGTCCATTGGGAATTCGACATTAGGCATCGATTTGCCATTCGGGATTGGGAATTCTCTTGTCCCCGGGAAGCTTGTCTCCGGCGCTCTTGTTTCCTCTATTTGGCATTTCCAAGAAGCATTATTCGTTTGGCTGTCTTACGGGCGGCCTGACCATACAGGGAGGCCAAGGTCTTCGTGAAAAAGCGGCAGGACATCGAACTGGTCATTTTTGACCTGGACGGGACGCTCATCGACGCCTACCCCGCCATCATCGACAGTTTCAACCACGCGATGCGCGGGGTCGCCGCCGCCGAAAGGGACGCCGGCACGATTCGCCGCGCCGTCGGGTGGGGCGACAAGGAACTCCTGAGGCCCTTTGTCCCGAAGGGTGATTTTAACCGGGCCCTGGAGATGTACCGCCGGCATCATACCCGTGTCCTCAAGTCAAAGACAAGTCTTTATCCCGGGGCGAGGCGCGCGCTTTCGGCTCTTAAGGGAAGGGGGCTGAAACTGGCGGTCGCCAGCAACCGGCCGACGAGGTTTTCTCGGCTTCTCCTGCGCCATCTCGACATTAAAGGATATTTTGATTTTGTTCTCTGCGGGGATCAAGTGGACAAGGCCAAGCCGCATCCCGGGATTCTGCTGAAGATACTTGAGGAGTTCGGACGGCGGCCCGGCCAGGCGCTGTACGTCGGGGACATGGGGATCGATATCGAAGCGGGCCGCCGCGCCGGGATCCCGACCGTGGTCGTGACCACCGGTTCCACGCCGAAAAAGGATCTGCGGATGATGAAGCCGTATAAAGTCATTGAAAATATTCGCGAATTGACTACAATAGTCGGCAATGTAAGATGATAATGTCATCCCCCTCCCGGTGAGGGCCATGCCTGTCGTCTTATGGATTCAGGATTATCAAACCATTCGGAAGGAGTCATTATTATGGGAAAACGCAGAAGACGCGGAAAGCTGAACTGGCGTTCCAAGAAGGCCAACCACGGCAAGGCGCCGACGAAGGGGCACTAAATCACGGCCAGCCGGCACATTCTCAAACGGATTTTTTAATCCAGTAACCGAAATTTAAGAGACGCACCATCAACGAAGGGGGGATAAAATGGATCTGTTTTTCGTGGCACCGTTGTGCGCGGTCCTGGCCCTGGTCTTTGCGATCTTTCTTGTGGTGGACATCCTCAAGAAAGACGAGGGGACCGACCGGATGAAGGAGATCGCGGGGGCGGTCAAGGAAGGGGCCGCGGCCTACCTGAGGCGCCAGTATTCCGGCGTCGCCGTGTTTTTTGTCATCGTTTTTGTTCTCTTGCTTGTCTTGGCCCTGAACAAACATTTCAGTATTTTCGTCCCGTTCGCCTTTTTGACGGGCGGTCTGCTCTCCGGTCTGTCCGGTTTTTTCGGGATGAAGATCGCCACCAACGCGAGCGCGCGCACGGCCAACGCCTGCCAGAAAAGCCTTAACGACGGACTGCGTGTGGCCTTCTCCTCGGGGACCGTGATGGGGCTGACGGTCGTCGGCCTGGGCCTTCTGGGCCTGAGCCTGTGGTACTTCGGGCTGGACGCCTATTTTACGCGCCACCCGGTCTCCGGCGACCCTCTTGAAAAATTAATGACGATCACGAGCATCCTCATCCCCTTCAGCATGGGCGCCAGCTTTCAGGCGCTTTACGCGCGCGTCGGCGGGGGGATCTTCACCAAGGCCGCGGACGTCGGGGCGGACCTTGTCGGGAAAGTCGAGGCCGGGATCCCGGAAGACGACCCGCGCAATCCGGCGGTCATCGCGGACAACGTCGGCGACAATGTCGGCGACGTGGCCGGGATGGGGGCCGACCTGTACGAATCCTACGTGGGGTCCATCGCCGCGACCGCGACGCTGGGCGTGGCCTCGGGCCTGGGCGTCAAGGGGCTTGTCCTGCCGATGATCATCGCGGGGCTGGGCATCGTGGCCTCCATCATCGGGACGTTCTTTGTCCGGGCCAGGGAGGACGCCACCCAGATGAACCTCCTGATGGCGCTTCGCAAGGGGATCTTCACGGCCTCGGGCCTGATCGCGGTGACCGTCTTTTTCGTGATCCGTTCGGTCCTTGGCGCGGAGTTCACGGGGCTGGCCTGGTCGGTCATCATCGGTCTGCTCGCCGGGATCTTCATCGGGCTCTCGACGGAATATTTTACGTCGGCCGGGTACAAACCGACCCGGGACCTGTCCGATTCGGCCAACGCCGGGGCGGCGCCCCTGATCATCGCCGGCCTGTCGGTGGGCATGCTCTCGACGTTTGTGCCGATCATCATCATCGCGCTTGCCATCCTGGGGAGTTTCGCCGTGGCTGGCGGTTTCGGATTTTTCACGCTCGGGCTTTACGGCATCGGCATCGCCGCCGTGGGGATGCTGTCGACGCTGGGTATCACGCTGGCCACGGACGCCTACGGGCCGGTGGCGGATAACGCCGGCGGGAACGCCGAGATGGCGGGCCTGGGGCCGGAGGTCCGTAAAAAGACCGACGCCCTCGATTCGCTGGGCAACACGACCGCGGCGACGGGTAAGGGTTTTGCCATCGGGTCGGCGGCGCTGACGGCCCTGGCGCTGATCGCGACCTTCCAGGAGAAGGTGGCCTTCAAGGGCGGTGGCCTTGAGCTCGACCTCCTCAGTCCGCTGGTCCTGATCGGCGTCTTTATCGGGACGATGATGCCCTACGTCTTCTCGGCCCTCACGATGAGCGCGGTCGGCCGGGCGGCCGGCAAGGTGGTCGAAGAGGTGAGGCGGCAGTTCAAGCAGATCGCCGGCATCATGGATGGGACGACCAAGCCCGATTACGCCAGCTGTGTGGATATCGTCACCAGGGGGGCCCAGCAGGAAATGCGTCTTCCGGCGATCCTGGCGGTCCTCACGCCGATTGTTGTGGGTCTTCTGCTGGGGGTGAACGCCCTGGGAGGACTGCTCATCGGGGCCACGGCCTCGGGCTTTGTCCTGGCCATCATGATGGCCAACTCCGGCGGGGCCTGGGACAACGCGAAGAAATACATCGAGGAAGGCGCCCATGGCGGCAAGGGTTCCGGCGCCCACAAGGCGGCGGTCGTCGGCGACACGGTCGGTGATCCGTTCAAGGATACCTCGGGCCCCAGCATCAACATCCTCATCAAGCTGATGTCGATGGTCTCGATCGTGTTCGCGGCGGTGATCATGAGCTATACCTTGATCAGGTGAGATGGAAGGCAATAGGAGGGATATGCGAGGGCCCCGCCCCGCGCCGCATCAGAGATGCGGCGCGGGGCGGGGCC
>CAYRXT010000034.1:0-23539 GCA_964428315.1 uncultured Planctomycetales bacterium | reverse complement strand
TTCGCCCCCACGCCCCACCACCGACTAAAGTCGGTGGATTAGCTTCAGTATTTAAATATTGTCTTTGCGAGAAGCACGCCGAATGCAATGGACGAAGCCCCCGCAGGTGTCGAATCCCCCCCGCAGGGGACGAAGCCCCCCCACAGGTTTAGATCGTGTACTCCGGGTCCGGCAGGATGACCTGATTAAGCAACGGGTGTATAGCGGAAACCGCCTTTGAAGGTTCCTCGTTCTCCTTGAGATAGAGATCAATGGCATGATCGGAAAACCGGTCTTCACCGATGTTCACAACAAACGACGGAATAGGCTGCGTCAAGGACCTCAGCATTTTCAGTTCGTATTCATCGAGACCTGAGATGCTTGTTATGAAAATTTGACCTGTCTCGGTTATGATGCGGGCGATCTCCCCAACCTGTTCAATATGCTGAAATTTGTTGATGGTTTTGTCTTGAGAGGAAACATTTTCCTTAAACAGCTCGTTGGAGACACCCAGGTAATAGACCTGTCGCCCTTCTTTAAACAGCGATTCCTCCAAGGCGTGGGCGATATGCTCCTTGCCGGTGTTCATTTCACCGGTCAGAATAATAAAAACAGACTTATGGCTGTAGCGCTGCGTGCGGGACAGGGTAGGGATACGGCTTGTGTTCCAAAGATACTCCCTGCGTTTGATGAACTCGCTCACCCCGCCGGCTTCCTCAAAGACGGGAGCCAGGATAATGCCGCCGCCCTGTATTTCATAATTGTCCACCAGGACAAACCGTCCCGTTTCTCTGATTGTATTCACCTCGTCGAAGACCAGCGGTTTCATGGTTTCAAGGATGCATTCCGCGACGTCGTGCCGGTCGATTTGCTTTTTTTGTTTGATCGACGATAATTCCGAGGCATCCAATGTGCTTATGATCTCGGAAAGAATGACGGGGACCTGCTGGGTGACGACCTTGAGCTTATAGGTCTTGCCCTTGACAAACGGCTGGTGGCCCATCCAGAAGATGTTGGCCTTCAATTTGGTGCTCACATGCGGCTGACGCTCGCTCATCCGGCACATCATTTCACCCGGTCGGACGTAGATCTGCGTATCCAGAGTAAGACCCACGCTTTGCCCGGCAATCACGCTCCCCGCCGTTTTTGTGTGAAAGCCTTCAATGGAGGTGATCCTCGACCTTTTCCCGGAAGGATAAAAGGCAACCTCTTCTCCGGCGCGCACCAGACCGGATTCGACGCGGCCTGCAACGATCCTCCGGTCGTCACCCTCTTCCGTGAACTTGTAGATATCCTGCACAGGCAATCGGAAGGGGAGCTTGTGTTTCGGCGCGGTCTTCCGGAAACCGTCAAGGGCCTCAAGCATGGAGGCGCCTTTATACCACGGCATCCGTCCAGAGCCTGTGGCCACGTTGTCGCCCTCGCGGGCGTTGATTGGCATAAAATGCGTCGGGTTGACATTGATCTCCTGCAAAAAACGGACGAATTCATCCCGTATCGAATCAAAAACCTCCCTGTCGTATTGAACAAGATCCATCTTATTGACGCAGACGGCCACTTGCGGGATGCCGAGAAAGGACATCATGTAGCCATGGCGTTTTGAATTCTCACGGATGCCTTCATTGGCGTCAATAACGAGCACAGCCGCCTCGGCGCGGGCCGCGCCTGAAATCATGTTTTTTAAAAACTCGATATGTCCGGGCGCGTCAATAATAATATAGTCCCTTTTTGAAGACTTAAAAAAACATCGCGCCGTATCGATCGTTATCCCCTGCGACTGTTCATCCTTGAGGGCGTCCAGGAGAAACGCATATTCGAAAGGCCGGGCATTGCGTTCACACCGTCTCTTGACCTCATCAAGTTTACCTTCGGGAAGTGCTTGCGTGTCCGCGAGAAGACGCCCGATGAGGGTGCTCTTGCCGTGATCCACGTGGCCGACAATAACCACATTCATCTGCTCCCGCTGATCGCGGGCCGGTCTCTTTTTTGATCTCTTCATCTTTTTGACCTTACATGTATCCATCGCGTCGCAGGGTCTCAAGCCCTCCTCCGTCATCCTTGTCCTGGGCCCTACCCGAGCGCTCAGCGATATTCGAGAATTTTCCGGTCCTTAATTCTTCCACGACCGCGTGAACATCTTTTGCCGTGGATTCGACCGGAAATGTGCAGGGATAACATCCCAATGAACGGTACCGCCGGCCGTCTCCCCTGTCAAAGTACAGCGGGACGATGGGGATATCCTCCCTCTCGATATATTCCCAAACATTAAGCTCGGTCCAATCAAGCAGTGGATGGATGCGCACATGCGTTCCGGGCGCAAAATCAGTCTTGAACTGATTCCAGAGCTCCGGCGGCTGATCGCCGATATCCCATTCGTTGTTCCGGTCGCGCGGAGAAAAATAGCGCTCCTTGGATCGACTGCCTTCCTCGTCCGCGCGCGCCCCGACGATCACGCCCGTGTAAGGCTCCTTGTTTTTGTCTTCCACGTAATGCCCCAGTCTGTGGTCGAAGCGCATACGCGGCCAGTCTCCAGCCAGGGTATGCTTTAAGGCCTCGGATTTCAACAATTTACAACACGTCAGGCGGTCCGCCTTCCCGTCGGGGAAAGTGCTGCCTTCTTTCAGAGCGCGCCGATTCTGCCCCACTACCATGTTCAGCTTCCATGTCTTCGTCAACGCATCCCTGTATTCAATCATCTCAGGGATCTTGAAATTCGTGTCGATATGGATAAGAGGAAACGGGACGTGTCCGAAAAAGGCCTTGCGCGCGAGCCATAAAAGCACGGTGCTGTCTTTACCGATCGACCACAGCATGGCCAGATTTTTGAATTCACGGTAAGCCTCGCGCAGTATATAAACGCTCTGGCTCTCGAGGTTCTCCAGTTTATCCATCGTCATGTTCATTTTTCGTCACCGGAACCCCTTTTTCTGTTATGCAGACCGCACTCCTTTTGTTCGGGCCGTTCCCACCACCATCGCCCCCCGCGGATATCCTCTCCCGGCTTGACAGCCCTCGTACAGGGCGAGCACCCGATGCTCACAAAACCTTTTTGATGCAGCGCATTCACGGGGACGTCCCTGTCCCGGATATAGGCCCTGACATCATCGAGCGTCCATTGGGCCAGGGGGTTGATTTTTATTTTACCATGACTTTCGTCCCATTCAACAACATCGACCTTTGATCTCGTCGCCGATTGTCCGCGCCGCAAACCGCAGATCCAAGCCTCTTTCCCGCTGAGGGCCCTTCTTAAAGGCTCCACCTTTCGTATCCTGCAGCAGAACTTCCGGTTTTCCACGCTTTCATAAAAAAGGTTTACGCCCTTTTGTTCTACCATGGCTTCCACCTTCTCCGCTTCGGGGAAATAGACCTTGATCGTTATGCCTGGATACCTTCTCATGGTCTCGGCTATCAAATCGTAGGTTTCCGGGAACAAACGGCCCGTATCCAAGGTGAAGATTTCAGCATGCGGGACCACTCTGCACATCATATCTGTGATCACCTGGTCCTCTTCCCCCAGACTCGAGGCAAAGGCTATCCTTGATGGAAACGCGTCCGACGCGGTCCGGATAATTTCTTCCGCCTCCATGCCTTTGGTCTTCCTTTGCAATATCTTCATCTTTTGTTTTAGATCCATCGGTTTATGCCTCGAAATATTGTTCCATAGAAAAATACCTCTCTCCCGTGTTGCATAAAATGGTTACAACCCGCCTGTGCGGTCCCAGCTCACGGGCCAATTCCATAGCCGCGACCACGGCCGCTCCGGAAGACAACCCTACGCTCAGTCCTTCAATCCGTCCGAGACGTCGAGTCATGCGAAAGGCGTCCTTTTCATTCACACGCACAACACGGTCGATGATCTCCCGGTTCAATATAGGAGGGATAAAACCAGCCCCGATGCCTTGAATGCGGTGCATCCCGATGTCTCCTCCCGAAAGGACCGCGCAATTTTCCGGTTCGACCGCAATGACCTTTACGTCTGGCAGCCGCTCCTTCAGGACTTCACCGATCCCGGTCAATGTGCCGCCCGTCCCCACGCCTGCGACAAAACAATCCAGCCTCCCCCCGCAGGCACACCAGATCTCTTCGGCGGTCGTTTTCCGGTGAGCCCGCGCATTGGATGCATTCTCAAACTGCCGGCAGATAAAACTGTCAGGAATCTTTTTTGCCAATTCTTCGGCCTTCTTGATTGATCCCGTGATGCCCTGCCGTCCGGGCGTCAATACCACTTCGGCCCCGTAGTTCCTCAGCAAATAAGTCTTTTCCAGGCTCATGGATTCCGGCATGACCAAAACGCATCTGTACCCTCTGACCGCACAGATCATCGCCAGGCCGATTCCCGTGTTTCCGCTCGTCGGTTCAATAACGGTCGCCCCCTTCTTAAGCCGACCGTCCCTTTCGGCCGATTCGATCATGTCAAGACAGGGGCAGTCTTTCACGCTCCCGCCCGGATTGAAGGATTCAATTTTGGCCAGTACCTCCGCGTGCAGGCTGCCGGCTGTCAGCCGGTTAAGCCGCAACATAGGTGTGCGTCCGATAAGCTCGGTGATATCGTCCGCAATAATATTCTTTCCGGTTTCCATATGGCCCTTCAGCCTATGTGAGAATGAGGCGCGCGAATCCATAGCTCAATCCCATTGTAATGACCGGGTTGAACATCCACGTGTAAAATGTATTCTTTACCAGCCTGTCGTTAAATGTCATTTCCGGCCCGCTTTTCAAACTCCCCACGGCGAACAATGCCGCCAACTTGATCATGACGAATGATTGGGGCACACCGCATACCGAGGCGATGATCATCAGGGTCCCGCTGACCAGACAAATGATGGCCGACGACATTAAGCCAAGTGGCACAATTTTTTCTCCCGCCGTCTTCAAGGAGCCTTGAAATAGAAATGCCCCCAGGCCGAAGACAATACCCGCAAAAAACAACCCCGGCAGAATGCCGATGATTCCCGCCCCGGCCAGAGGACCTACGGCGTTAGCGACGTTATTCGTCCCTATTGAAAAGGCGTTATAACAGCTGCTCATGATAACAAACGCTTTTAATTTCCCGTGATGGTTGACCAGGCGTTCATAAATCCAAAAATTAGCTCTGCGTGGAGGATAAATCACTCCGGCCGCACAATACGTCAAAAAAAGCTTGTTATAGGAAGGAGAACCCAGAACGGCAAAAGGAAACAAAGGGTTGAAAGGTTGCCCCGTCCGACGGCCAGCCCAACTCCAATGATCGCCGCTACCGTAACCAGGCTGGTTGACTGCGGGATGCCGAATAGATTTGAAATAAACAGGCTCAGTCCGGCCGTCAAAAGAATAATCGCTACGGCCTCCCAGGTCATCAGTTCTGCAGGAATAATGCCGTGGCTTAATGTCAGGGCAACATGATTTCCAAAACAAACCGCGCCGATGGTGACAAAGAACAGGAACAATAAGGCGGATTGCCGTTTGCCAAGGATGCCTCCGCCGAAAGCCGCCGCGAAAGAGGCCGCGAAATTAGCCCCGCCCATGTTGACGGCCAAAAATCCCGCCAGAATACATAGGACAATATTCATCACGGCCACGCTTATATCTCATACATGGGAATCTTGCCGCGGGACCTTTCCCTGTTCGCTATTTCTTCGAAATTTATTTTATCCATAACCTTATATAAAGCCTGGTCCACTTCTCTCCACACACCGTCCATGACGCTGCCGTCTTCAAGTATTTCCTTCTCTTGTTCGTGTATTTCCAGTCTGCTCCAAAAATTCGTGACAATCTCACTTAATTTGATATCTCTGGGCGGCGTCGTTAAAGTGTACCCGCCGCTTTTTCCGCGCATGCTTTTGACGAGACCCATCTGTTTTAGATTGATCAGGATATGGACTAGAAACTTGATCGGGATATCCTGATTATGTGCAATCTGGCTAACCTGCATCGGGCTATCGTTCGGCCAGTGCAGGGACAATTCCAGAAGTGCGCGGCATGCGTATTCGAGTTTTGCTGTTCTTTTCATATGTTTTACCCCATATTTTGGTTAGAAAATACCTTTTACATTACTAGTTTTATTGCTTTGGTAAGCATAAACTAAAGCATTTTATTTGTCAAGTGATTAATATAACGGCATCAAATACGTGATCGGCCTTCGCCGGATCTAAGATAATCCACAATCTTTGCGCTTCCCGAAGGCATGGGATATTTAATGATTTCCTTTAACGAAACCCAGCGGTGACAATCATCAACCATGGGATCATCGTTGCTCCGGCATTCCCACACCATGAGATTCGCGGCATATTGTGTGTAGTAATGTTTCACATCCAGCATATGCCGCGGCCGTATCAGCGAAATACCCAGTTCTTCCTTGAATTCACGGATAAGGGCATTCCTCCCGCTTTCCCCTTTCCTTATCTTTCCTCCGGGAAATTCCCAAAGATCGGCCAGAAGACCGGCGGAAGGCCTTCTCTGAATATAAACCCTGTTGGCCTTTCTCAAAACGCCTAAAGCAACATTCAGCGGCTTAAGCATTCTTTTTTTCGTCTCAGGGATGATTTCCTGGATATTCTTATCATAAGCCTGACAGGTCGACTTGATCGGACAGAGATTGCAGAGCGGGTTTTTCTTGCGGCAAACGACAGCGCCGAGCTCCATCAATGCCTGATTAAAATCTCCCGGACGCCTTCGGGATATATGGCTTTTCAAAAATTCCCTTATCCCATTTTGCCTTTCCCCCTCCCCGATATCCCGCAGCGCCAGCAGCCGGGACACCACACGCCGAATATTGGCATCGACAATTACGGCCGGGACATTAAACGCGATACTCGCCACCGCGCCCGCCGTGTAGTCTCCGAATCCAGGAAGCCGCCGCAAGAGGTGCGGATCCCCGGGAAAAACGCCCCGATAATCATGATGAATGAATTTCGCGGTTTTGTGGATGTTCTTGGCCCGCCGGTAATAGCCCAGTCCCTGCCAGGCCTTAAGGATTCTCTGTTCAGATGCCGTTGCGACTTTTTGGATTACGGGAAACTTGCGCATCCAGTGCTCGTAATATCCCGTGACCGCCGCCACAGTGGTCTGCTGGAGCATGACCTCGGAAATCCAAATTCTGTATGGATCCCGGGTATCTCTCCAGGGGAGCTTTCGTGCATTCTTTTCATACCACATCAACAGGGCCCAGACAAAATGTCCGCCAGACCGATTCTCTTTACACTTCTCTGGCTTCACGGATCATCTCCTTAAATAATTCCTTCATGCGGGAATGTTGTCCGACAGGAGGGGTGATGACGAAGCGAATTTCGGGATAAGCGCTCTTGGCTTGCTCGACAATCGACGGGATGTCCTTGAGAACATGAACTCCGGAATTCAGAAAATTCAGCACAACGACGATCTCACGCGCGCCTCTTTCTATACACCTTCTCAATCCGCTTGCGATATCCGGCGCGTTCATTTCAAGAAACGCGGCCTCCATAATACGGCAGGGACAGTCTTCTCTTAGAGACAATAGAAGACTCTCCACCTCTCTTGCGGTTTCCTCTTCCCGGCTCCCGTGGCTCACCAAAAGGACGGCCAGGTCTTTTCCTTCCATCAGCCCCCCTCGATCACGCGCACAGGCTCATCACACGGCTCGATGAACGCCGATTCTCCGAAACCGAACGGAAAAAAATAATGTTCGCCATCAATGTAGACCAGCCCTTCGCGCATCAGCGAATCGATTTTCACCTTGGTTTTCGTGTCCAGAATCCCGCCGGTCAGCTTCATGCTTTCCTTTTTGCGCGGATAAAGTTCCCGGGGGACGTACTGAATCTTCTTGTCATGCCAGGGCATGATCTTCCCTCCGGCGGAATGCACGGCACCCGTCGATCCGGCTGCTGTCCCTATCCACAAACCGGAACTGCGCTGTTCTTCACGAACGCGCCCGACACTCAGCACATAACGGCTCATCGCTGCCGGATTGCCGTGACAGACAAGGACCTCGTTCAAAACACGCGCTTGCCTCCTTTGTCTCTTGAATCTGATCAAAAACCGGTGGTACCGCCTGACCCTCGCCCTCCCCGACAAAACCATTTCCATAACCTTATCAAATGAGCCTCTGTCAGCCGTGCAGAACCGCCCGACACTTCGGGAAGGGTCGGAATTCACGCCCAGGATCTCTTCGTCCCGCAGAAAGCGGGCGGTTTCCAAAAATGTGCCGTCTCCTCCAATCGTGATGACTAAATCATAAGTAGAAAAATCAACGATCCTGCCTCTTGTGACGCGCCGGTACCTTATCCGCTTTTTCCTTAAATATGTCTCGGCATGGCCTAAAGTCGCGTAATGGGCATCATGGGCCTTCTTGAAGGTGCGTAGCTGGGATTCAGGAAGGATCTTTTCCTTCCCGTACAAAGAGCTGCTGTTTTCAAGAAAATATATTTTATAGGAACTTTTTTTGTAGACGATAAGCACGTTACGCGGCACGTGGACATTCGCGGTCACTTTCTTCTGATGTCTGTGGTTTTCTTTTTTCATACCTTTTTGTGAAATGTCACGTTTTGCCGCAGGACCCGAATATTGGGATATACAGCCTCCGCCTCACTAAGAAAAACCTTCGGCAGCGAAGTCTCAAGGGCCACGCACCACAGTCCGGCCATCCTGGCCGAACGGATTCCGGACGAGGCGTTCTCGATGGCGACGGCATCACGCGGCCGCACCTTTAGCCGGCCGACGGCCTTTAAATACGGTTCTGGATGCGGCTTGCCGTTGCACACATCGCTGGCCGTAACAATCACAGAGAAGAGCCGGGTGATATCTTCGGAAAGCATCTTTGCAACTTCCTGACGGGCTGTCCCCGTAACCAGACCCAGCAGGAAGCCGGAACGTCGCAATTGCCTCAAGAACCGGCGCGCTCCGGGAATGAACCGAATCCGGACATTCCTTTTGAAAAGACGTTCTTTTCTGCTCAATAAAACCCTGGCCTCTCTAGCCGTACAGGGACGGTCCCGTTCCCGGCATATCTCCAAGATGCTCTGGAATCCACTTTGTCCTTCCCGGCTGTAGACGTCAAGACGGTTCACCTTGATACCGATTTCGGAAAATACCTTTTTCCAGGCCCGGTAATGATCCGGCATCGTGTTGGTAATGACACCGTCCATGTCAAAAACAACGGCTCGGATTCTAAGAGTGATTCTTTTCATCATGCTTTCTTCATTCTGTCCATATAGTCTTTCGTCAAATTTATAACGACGGGCGATAGCGCCAGCAAAGCGATCAGGTTGGGCAAGGCCATTAGACCGTTAAGAGCGTCACAGAAGTTTATCACATCATCCAGGGATCGTACAGCCCCGATGATGACAAATACGACGTAAACGCATCGGTACGGTACCACGGCCCTGGGCCCGAATAGAAATCCCACGGCCCGGTCACCATAGTAGGACCACGCAACAAGTGTGGAAAAAGCAAAGAGGATTATTTCCGCCGAGACAACCCACCCCGAACCGGGCAGACCCGCGTCAAAGGCCGCCGTGGCCAGGACGCTGAAATGGGAGATCTCTCCGGGATCATCGGGCCGGTCGAATTGCCTCCTCAATACCTGTATGCCGTGCCGGAATCCCCGGAACTGTATAAAACGCAAGCGGATTGTCAGAAAAAGGCCTGCCCCGACCAGGACGACCATGAGGGGGATGCCCCATACCAGCGAACTGAATTTCGCGGCAAGTTCACTCATTGTTTTTATCCCGGCCTATATTATTCCTCAAAGAGGAGCTTCACTTCTCCTCCGGCAACCTCGACCCGGCAAACATGAACGGCCTCAAATGCGGGTGAACTCAGGGCCGCGCCGGTCTCCAGATCTAATTTCGCGCCGTGCAACGGACAGCTTACGGCCTTGGCCGCGACCTCTCCCTGCGCCGGCGACCCACACGCATGACTGCAGGCATCATCGATGGCAAAATAACGGCCGTCCGCATTGAGCACCGCAATTTGTTTTCCCTCTACAGTTTAGGCCTTGGCCGTCCCGGAAGGGATATCCTCTGCCCTGGCGGTAGTTATAGCTTTGGGCATGTCCACCTCCTTTATTCCAACATGGATTATGGATCCTGGATTTCCAAATAAGGATTGAATTATCGACGCTGAACTTGAGGTTAGACATGGAGCCAATCTCATGCCCGCCGCGTATGGCCCCCCCCCCGGGGGGGCACCTAGCGGGCATGACACCATTATTGGGCCAGCAATGATTATGGATAAAGAATAACTTTGCCGGTTGTCCGTCTCGCTTCCAAATCCTGGTGCGCCTCTTTGGCTTTGTTAAGTGGGTATGTATGGCTTATACGGATGTTAAGTACGCCTTCCTCAATCAGGCCAAAGACTTCATCGGCCCGCTCACATAACTCTTCCCGGGTCGCGATATAGGCGTCGATGCCGGGCCTCGTGACATAGAGCGACCCCTTTTTGTTCAACAGCGTAAGATCATAGGGATCCACACTTCCGCTCGACTGACCGAAAAGCACACACAAACCGCGCGGCTTCAGGCAATCGAGGCTTTTGGGAAATGTCGCCCGGCCCACCCCGTCATAAACAACGTCCACACCGCGTCCGCCGGTGATCTCTTTGACCCGCGCGACAAAATCCTCTTTGGTATAATAAATGGGCTCTTTCTCAGAATCTGTGGGTAATAATCGACTAAAATGGGCCATGGAATCTGTGGAAAACCGAAACTCTCGAAGGTTTCCCACAGATCCCACGGCCCCTACGGCTATTCTTGAATCTGAACTCAAAAAATTCAGAGGTTTATTTATTGGCAAGTTATTTATTATCAATGACTTAATCCATGTTTGGCTATTTAGGCACCCACAGATTTTATTAACGAGGCTTTTTCTTTCAAAGAACGGTTATCCAACGGTATTGTTGAAGGATTCAATCTTAAAGCTAAACTGACTATGAGAAAATCCTTCGGTTTTAAGCGTTTCGCAACTGCTGAAGTTGCTTTATTTCATACACTTGGAAATTTACCGGAGCCACCGGCTACCCACAGATTTTATTAACGAGGCAATAAATGATATGTTCGGCTCCGGCCGCGGCTGACAGGTCTGCCTTTTCTTTGGTCGAGACCGTTCCGATGATTCTGGCGCCGCTCAAGCGCGCCATCTGGCAGAGGAGCAGGCCTACGCCCCCCGTTGCGGCATGGATTAGACACCATTCATCCTTTTCAAGCCTGCAGGTCGAGCGGGTGAGGTAATGGGCCGTAATGCCCTGGACCATGGACGCGGCGCCCTGTTCGAAGCTTAAGGATTCCGGGATTCTGACGGCTCGCGACGACGGCACAACGGCCTTTTCGGCATAGGATCCCATAGGGCCGATATACGCGACACGATCACCGGCCTTAAAGGACCGCGCTTCCCGTCCGGCCTCAACAACGACTCCGGCACCCTCAAGCCCCAGCGTCAGAGGAAGAGCGGCGGGATATATGCCCTCCCGGAAATAGATATCGATGTAATTCACGCCGCAAGCCTTGACGGCCACCAAAAGTTCCGTCGGCCGGCATTGCGGCTCCTTCACGTCCTCCAAGCATAAAACATCAGGCCCGCCGTATTGATGGATCCGCACCGCTTTCATCGTGTTTCTTTCAGATTATTGATTCGGAGGTGTTTCGATTCTCGAAAGATGATGCTTGATCGTCTTCCCTTCGACCATGAAGATTATGTCTTCACAGATGTTGGTCGTGTGGTCGGCGATCCTCTCCAAGTTTTTCGCGACGAGAATGATATCAAAAGCTGTTTCCTTGGCCTGCGGTCCTCTGTCATCCTTCAACAGTGTCTCCATGAATATCTGCCGGTTCAAGTCATCCACCTCGT
Source organism: uncultured Planctomycetales bacterium (assembly GCA_964428315.1). GTDB lineage: Bacteria > Omnitrophota > Gorgyraeia > Zapsychrales > CAYRXT01 > CAYRXT01. Next base: position 11,765 of record CAYRXT010000034.1, on the reverse strand, counting down.
CATCCAATGTGCAGATAGACTGGGCAAGAACGGTGTCCGCATTGATAAAGGCGTCCATGGCGCTTCTGAACATCTCTTTCACCTTAGAAGACATCTCTATCACGCTGTCGGAAATAATAACGGGGGGGTATTTCATCAGGTCCAGAACGCGCTCGGCTATATTGACGTCAAGGTCACCGATGCGCTCCAGATCACTGTTGATCTTCATAACAGCGGTGATCAGGCGCAGATCGCGCGCCTCAGGACTGCGCAGTGCCAGCAGTTTGAGGGCGTAGTCCTCAATAAGGACTTCAAGCTTGTTCAGCATATCATCGGACTGTATGACCTTCTCGGCCAGGGGCCTGTCTCTCTCGGTCAACGCCTTGATCGCGGACAGCAGGCCCTGGTCGACAAGATTGCTCATCCTGAGAAGCATTTCCTTTAATTTTTTCAATTCTTCGTCAAAATGCCGCTGCACGCATGACCTCCCTTTGTTATGAATATAAACCGCTTCCATTATATATCGCGTGAAAAGATGTATAAACTTCTATTTTTGCTTTCTAAATACCTTGCAGGCAAGAGCTGTGGTCAGCGGGAGGCCGTTCAGGAAAAAGGCCGCTTGGGAAGGAAAACCGAGAAGGTCGTGCCCTTGTTGACTTCGCTGTGCACTTCCACTTTCCCGGAGTGGGCTTGGACGATATGTTTTACGATAGCCAGACCCAGGCCCGTTCCCCCGAGATCCCGGGATCGCGCCTTGTCGACCCTGTAAAACCTCTCAAACAACCTTGGCAGATGTTCCGGGGGGACGCCGATCCCGGTATCGCTGACATCGAGGCGTACATGAGTAGCGGACTCTTCGGTCCGAATGGTGATACGGCCGTTGTCCGGCGTAAACTTGATGGCGTTCTCCAATAGATTGGCAATGACCTGTTCGACCATCTGCTGGTCGGCGCGGATCAGCGGCAGATCATTGTTCAACCTTTTTTCAATCCGGTGACCCTTGTCCCTTATCTTTTCGTCATACAGGGTGACAACACTGTTTATCGTCTTGTTCAGTGAGACTTCCTGTACATGCAGGGACAACCCGTTGGATTCAATTTGGGAAAGGCTCAAGATGTCGTTAACAAGATTTTCCAGCCGGCTGCACTGCCGGCAGATAATATCCAGAAAACGATGCGCCGATTCCTCTTCGTGGACGGCCCCTTCCTGCAGGGTTTCAGCGAACCCCTTGATAGACGTCAAGGGGGTCTTGAGTTCATGCGAGACGTTCGCGATAAATTCCCTTCTCATCTTCTCCATTTTTTTCAGTTCCGTTATGTTATGGAAAACCGCGATCAGGCCGTTCATTCTGCCGTCCTGCTGGACGACAGGAGACACCTGAAGATTAAAAAAGGATTCGTCTTCGGACAAGACGCTGAGCTCGCTGCGTATCGCCTCTCCCTTTTCGAAGGCCTCCCTTAGACAACGGTTGACATTTTCGTTGCGTATGACTTCCCAGTAGGGACGCCCGATGATGTCCGCGGCCCTCAGGTCCAGCATCTTATGGGCCGGTTCGCTTAAGAGCATAATCTGTTCGTCATTATCGATAACGATAACGCCCTCCACCATGCTGGCGAGGATCGTCTCCAGCTCACTCTTGTCTCTGGTGACTTGATCAAATCTTTTTTTTAGCTCTTCGGCCAGGGTGTTAAGATTGCCGGCAAGCTGTCCGATTTCGTTTTTTGAGAACACAAAAAATCGCCTGTCGAGGTCACCCTCAACCATCTTTTTCGTCCCTTCTTGAAGGTTTGAGATAGGATCAAGGAAATGTCTTTGTGCCATGATAAGCACCGGCACCAGAAGAATAAGACCGGCGATCCCGATAGACAAAGACAGATTATTCAGTTTTTCGTGAAAAAAGGAAGACAGTAAGATCATCAAGAGGACGAGGAAAACATGGACAGCACTCAATTTTATCAGCGATCGGCTCATAGGCTTTTCTGACTCAATCGATTTCCTTAAACTTATACCCTACCCCGCGGACGGTCTCGACCATGTCGGCCGCCTTACCCATCTTCTTGCGCAGTCCGCGGATGTGGACATCGACGGAACGGTCTATGATAAACTTCCCCTCCTTCCATGCGTTGTCCATAATCTGATCGCGGCTGAAGGCCCTGCCGGGATAACGGGAGAGGAATTCCAAGATATTGAACTCCAGATTCGTGAGTTCAATCTTCTTTTCTTTGACCGTCACCTTATGTTTGGGTATATCAATGACGAGGTTTTCAATCCGCCTCACCTGTTCGGATTCCAGCGTTGTTGAAACTCTCCTCAAAACGGCATTGATCCTCGCCAGCAAAATCTTTGGGCTGAAGGGTTTGACCACATAATCGTCAGCTCCCATACGCAGACCCACGATAACATCCGGCTCCTCGCTCTTTGCTGTCAACATAATAATGGGGATGTTTTTCGTCTTCACGTCCTGTTTGATAAGCCGGCAGACCTCCAATCCGTCTATGCTGGGGAGCATCAGGTCCAAAATAATGAGGTCGGGAGGCCCATTCTTTATCGCATCGAGTGCGTCTTCGCCGTTATAACAGGCCGTTGTGCGAAAGCCCTCTTTGTCCAGATTATACTGCACCAACTCGTTGATGTCCCTCTCATCCTCTACCACCAATATATGTTTTTTTGCCATGCAACGACTCCTTCAAAAAAGCTATATATGATAGTCGGTTCCGTCCTTGTGATGCTTGATGACCCTGCCCTTGACGATAAAAATGACATCTTCTCCGATATTGGTTGACAGATCGGCGATGCGTTCAAGGTTATGGGCGATCCGGCTGAGATGCAGGGCCCTTTCGATGGTTTGCGGATCGGAAATCATAAATGTAATTAATTCCCGCATAATTTGATCCATAAAATTATCAACAGTCGTGTCGCGCATGCATACGTCCTGCGCCAGCTCCGCGTCCTCGTTGACGAAGGAGCCGATCGCGTCCTTCATCATGCCCGCTGTCACCTCCGCCATGCGCGGCAGGTCGATCATAGGCTTGACCAGCGGCCTTTCGATAAGATAAAGTCCGCTCTCGCTGATATTGACGGCATGATCGGCCATGCGTTCCAGATCATTGTTCATCTTCATAATCATTAGAATGGTGCGCAGATTCACGGCCGTCGGCTGATACTGCGCGATGATCTGCACGCACATCTCGTCGATATCCGTCTCATAGCTGTTGGCCAGCGGCTCGCGGTTATTGATCACATCTCTCAACATCCGGCCGTCCTTCTTAAGCAGGCCGTGAATCACTTCATTCAAGATGTCTTCAACAAGTGAAGAATATTCCATCAGTTTCTTTTTCAATTCCTGCATCCGTTCTTCTAACATGGCGTCTCCCAGATCATTGCAAGTCCTGATTATCCGAATCTTCCTGTGACGTAGTCCTCCGTCATCTTGTTTGAAGGCACCGTGAATATTTTGTCAGTCTTGTCGTATTCGATCAACTCTCCAAGATAAAAGAACGCCGTGTAATCCGAAACACGGGCCGCCTGCTGCATGTTGTGTGTGACGATAATGATCGTATAATTCTGTTTCAGCTTCTCAATGAGTTCCTCGATCTTGGCCGTGGCGATAGGATCGAGCGCCGAAGCCGGCTCGTCCATCAAAAGGACCTCCGGTTTTACGGCGAGGGCCCGGGCCACGCAGAGCCTCTGCTGCTGTCCACCGGAGAGGGCCATGCCGTTTTTATGGAGACGGTCCTTGACCTCGTCCCACAGGGCCGAATCCTTTAAACTCCGTTCGACCGTTTCGGCAATGTAGAGTTTATCCTTTATGCCGTTTATCCTCAGGCCGTAGGCCACGTTTTCAAAAATCGTTTTAGGGAAAGGGTTGGACTTCTGAAAGACCATGCCGATCTTGCGCCGGATTTCGACTACGTCAACATCCTTTTCAAGGATGTTTGTCCCCTCATAGAGGATCCTTCCCGTGGCCATGGCCCCGCTGATCGTGTCATTCATGCGGTTGATGGTTCGCAAAAAGGTGGATTTCCCGCACCCCGAAGGACCGATAATACCGGTCACCACGTTGGTCCGGATAACCATATTCACATTCTTCAGGACCAGGTTGTCGCCGTAATAAAAGTTGAAGTCTTCCGCTGTAATCTTAATATCGTCCATGTCTTAATCCCTGATGCTCCTTTTTCTCAGTCTGAAACGGATGACAATCGCTGTCAGATTCATGGCAAACACCATGACGATCAGCACCAGGGCCGTCCCGTAGGCGATGGGCCGCACCTGTTCAATCGCGTGATGCTGGGTGGACATAATATATAAATGGTACGGCAGGGCCATAAACTGGTCAAACAGCGATCTTGGCAGTCTCGGTAAAAAGAAAGCCGCACCGGTGAAGAGGATGGGCGCGGTTTCTCCGGCCGCTCGGGCCAGTCCGAGGATGGTGCCTGTCAGCATACCGTGCACGGCATAGGGCAGGACGTTGGTTCTTATCGACTGCCATTTGGTCGCTCCCAGCGCCAGCGCTCCCTCCCGGAAGGACAGCGGGACGCTCTTCAGCGCCTCTTCGCTGGCCGTGATCGTCCATGGCAGGGTCATAAGTCCCAAGGTAAAGCCCGCCGCGAGTATGCTCGTTCCCATTTTCATGAAATCAACAAAAAGCGCGACTCCGAAAAGGCCGTAGACAATGGACGGTACGCCCGACAGATTGCGGATAGCCATGCGTATAACACGGGTTATGGAGTTGTTGACCGCGTACTCGTTTAGAAAAATCGCGCATCCCATGCCCAGCGGCACCGCAAAGACCGCCGTAATGACGGTAACGAAAAATGTCCCGACGATGGCCGGAAATATCCCTCCCGCCGTCATGCCCTGCCGCGGCGGTTTTGTCAAAAATTCCCAGGAAATGATCCCAAGCCCTTTTGTCAGTATATCGTAAAAAATAACGACAAGGATGACGATGACACACGCCATGCACAAACACAGGAAAGAAAATCCGATCCTCTGGGCCAAGGATTTAGCGTTCATTTGAACCGGGCCTCGTAACGATGCAGCACGATATCGGACACCATATTCACAAGAAAGGTAATGATAAAAAGAACCAGGCCGATGGCAAACAAGGCGTAATAATGGGTTGTGTAATACGGGACTTCCCCGAGTTCGATGGCGATCGTGGCTGTCATCGTTCTGATGGAGCTCAGGAAACCGTCCGGCATGGCCGGCGCGTTACCCGTTGCCATCAGCACCGTCATCGTTTCGCCGATCGCGCGCCCCATCCCTAGCATTGAAGCCGCCACGATACCTGACGATGCCGCCGGAAGTTTGACGCGCACAAGTGTCTGCCATTTGGATCCCCCCAGCGCCAGCGATGCCTCCTGGAACGACTTGGGGACGCTCATCAGGGCGTCCTCCGATAGACTGATGATGGTCGGCAGTGCCATAATCGCCAGCAGTATGGATCCGTTCAACGCGTTCAAGCCGTTGGGAATATTAAATAACTTGGCGATAAGGGGTCCGACGAGCACAATCCCGAGAAAACCGATCACCACCGATGGTATCCCCGCCAGGATTTCCACGATGGGTTTGACGATCTCGCGGACACGCGGACTGGCCACATCCGACAGATAAGCGGCCGTGCCGATGCCAAGCGGAATGGCGATGACAAGGGCCCCCAGTGTCACCATGAAGGTGCTCGCGACCATCGCCAGTATGCCGTATGTATCCTTATAATAAGCGGAGGGATTCCATCGGCTACTGCCGAGGAATTCGGTGATCTTGATTTCTTCGAAGGCAGGCAACGCCTGGGTCAAAAGCAGTATGAATATGCCGATTAAGGCAATGATCACAAGTATACCGTTCAAGAAAAAGAGGCCATGGATAATCCTGTCTTTGATCCGTATCATTAATCCACAGCCTCTTTTCTTGCTTTAACAACCTTTGCTTCAGGGCCGATTACAAGCCGGCCTGATTGTTGAACTGCTCGTATTCCTTGGGAAGCTGGAAGAAACCTTCCTCGTCCACAATTTTCTGCCCCTCGGGGCTGACCTCGAACTCGATGAAGGCCTTGACCTCACCGGAGGGTTTGCCGTTGGTGTACTGGTTTAACGGCCGGGCAATCGGATAGGCTCCGCTCATCACGTCCTCGGTGCTCAGCGGACTGGCATACGGCACGCCGTCCCGCGCGGCCACCTTCAGGACCTTAATGCCGGGCGTGTTCTTGACATAACCGACCCCGACATAGCCGATACCTGAGAGGTCCGCCTTCACGGCCTCCACGATCTGGGCGTTTCCGTTCATCCTGTTCATCTTTGCGGAATAATCCCCTTTTAGGACATTGTCCATGAAAAAAACAAACGTGCCGGAATTGGACTGCCGGCCGTATAGCGTGATCGGCCCCGGATTGCCGCCGACCTCGCTCCAGTCAGTGACCTCGCCCCGGAATATGGATCCTATCTGGTCTGTGGTCAGCTGGCTTACAGGATTATTCGGGTGGACGATAACGCTCAGGCCGTCCATGGCGACAACCACGCGGACCGGAGTCACCCCCGCCTCCGCACCCTGCGTGAACTCCTTGGGTTTCATCGTGCGCGAGGCGTTGGCAATATCGCATTTACCGTTAATAAGGGCCGCGATCCCTGTGCCGGAACCTCCTCCGGTAACGGCGATCGATTTGCCCGGATTCTTCTGCATGTAAACTTCAGCGAGCCTTTGCACCAGATTAATGAGGGTATCGGAACCCTTGATCTGGATCATGTCGGCATAGCCGCTCGCCGCAAAACTCAGCGAGACAGCAACAGCAATAATTATTGTTAAAAACCGTTTCATCGAATCCTCCTTCGGATTTTATGATATTATACGAAATTTTCTTCAAGTCGTAAACCAATCTTAAAACTTCAGGTTCAGATCGGCCTGAAAAAGATTTTGCTGTGCGCTTGTCCCTTCCAGGATATCCGAGTAATAATAATCCAACCCGAAGATGACATTCTTGTTCAGGGCATACTGAAGGACAAACTCGTGGCTCTTGATGTTCGTTTTGCCGCCGTAACGGTCTGAGTCCGGAAAGGCGTCAAGCCAGGCGTCCTTGCCCAGTTCGGCATAAATATACTTGAACTGCCAGGTGCCGGGATTGGAGACCTCTTTGGATCCGAACTTCACACCCGCGGCAAAACCGGTGTTCTCATCATCGGGATCGACCGCGTTAACGCATTCGCCGAAGACGGCCACCCTCTCCAGAGGCAGATCGAAGGGTTTCTTGACGCCGAATTCCGCGCCCGCGTGGTGCGAATCATAAGAGTAGGTGTAATCACCGCCCGTTGTCCGCGTGTTGCCGGAACCTTCGTTGGTCAGACTGCTCTCCCGGACATCGTTGAAGTCATAATAGGTGTAGGCGAGCTTGGCGTCGAAATCGCCGTCTTTCCACTTCAGGCCGGGCTGGACAAACATCATGAAGGGGTCGGATGTGTCCGAACCGCTCTCCTCCAGCACCCAGACGCCGGCGTTCATCCATGTCTCTGTGTTCTCGGTAGACGGACCTGTCAGGCTGATGGCCCCGCCCTCGGGATTAATATCGCCGTCCCAAAGAAGGTCCGTCGGCTCCCAGAGGTACGCTTTTCTTTTATGCTTTCCTCCGACCATCTTCATCCAGCTGTACGGAGCATATTCAATGTAGGCGTAATCCAACTCGATGCTGTGCTGGTCAAAGGTTTCGTCGAAGGACTGATTTGTTGAACGCGGATCGCCGTGACCACCCGAAGCCAGTCCGGCCCCGATCTCCACCTTGTCAACCGGTTTGGCGATAACACCAAGACGGTATCGGATCCGTCCTCGGTTTCTCGTCTGGCTTCCTTTTTTGTCCTCGAACTGGTAACGCAGACGGATATCGCCTTTGATTTTGATCTTCTGCACCCAGGACGGCAGGGCGTATGATTTTTGTTTAGCCAGCTCATCCGAAACCTGGGCCATCGTTTCGTCCTGTATGATCTGAGCTTCCAGAGGCGTCAGGACCCCCTTCTCAACCAGTTTGTTGAGAAGTACATCGATTTCACCCGCTTCGGCCGAAACGCCCCCGATAACACTGAACGCAAAAGCCATGATCAACATAATTAAGATTTTTTTCATTCTTTTTCCTCCCGTCTTTACTGACAGATGTTTTTCCAATCAAATGCTGTTTTGACTTCCTTTCTCTATCATTTCGCTTCATCGTTGAATCGTTAAAGATTTCCTGAGAAGCGTCAACATTCTCATGCAGCAAGCGCTTCTTCGGCCGCCGCGCCCGGCGTACTTTCTTGCCGCAAGCACTCCCTGTCACCTCCTTTCCTTGTCGTAATGCCCTTTTTATAAACAAAAATGATGAAATGCGGATGAGTATTGTATTAAGAAACGGTTAATTATGAAGATTGTATAACGCGGCGTTGCGACAGGGTTTAAAAATAGGCGGAAAACCGTCATTCCGGCGAATATTATTTACTTTTCACGAAAACGGGAGCGCCCAATGCCTCAAAGGCGGGGCTATGCCGCATTTTTGGCTTGTATCTTCAACACCGCAACCGGGATTGCGCCGCAGTGATGACGAATCCGGCCCGCGAGAATTTAATCGAAAAGATAAAGAGAAAACGCGGGAGAGAAACAGACGGAGAGGCTTATACCTGCGAGGAAAAGTATGACGCGGCAATCCGGGATTTGATGTGGTAAGCCATGACGCCGAAGGCGACCCCGACGTTGAGGGAATTTTTAACACCGGCCATTTCAATCTCAATGGCAATATCCGCGATATCCACGACGGCCGGATCCACACCGGTTATTTCATTTCCCATGACAAGACAGATCGGGCCGTCGGGTTCAAAGCGCGTGTATTCCATGCCTTCCTGTGTCTGTTCGGCAACAACGATCCGGTATCCGGCGTCTTTCAAGTCTCGAATTAACGGACAGATGTCCTTCCTGTATTCCCATGCCAGACTGTCTTCGGCGCCGAGGGATATCTTCGCGATCCGGGAATCCGGGGGATAACCCGTTATGCCGCACAGCCAGACTTTTTCCGATCCGACGGCGTCGGCCGTCCGCAGAATGGACCCCACGTTGTACAGTGACCGGATATCGTTGAGGACAACGCAAAAGGGCAGCCGGGCCTTTTCTCGCTGGATTGTCTGGCGGGCCACAATGTCCCGGTGGGAAAGTTTTCTCATTGGGAGGCCATCTTTTCCTTAAGAATCCTCTTTAATTTCGAGCGGTGATGGCTGGCGACTATGTATCCCGGACAGTCCGGTGATCCGCAAAAACAGCGGTGATCTTCGTATTCGTCCAGATCATAGCCGTAATCATAGGTTATCTCTTCCCCGGACTGGATATCGCGCATGGCCACAATCCATATGCGTCCTTTAACGACCTGCGTCTCGCAGTTGGGATCGCATGAATGGTTAATGAAACGCGCGGTATTATAGGGAACGTTCCCGTCAATATCGTGACGGTGATTAAGCTCAAACAGGTATACGCTTCCGTTTTTCCTGCTGTTTTTGTTCTTCTTGACCAGCGCTTCACCCCGTCTGTCGGATTCCTTTTTTGTGATCCTTTCGCCGACGTATTCTATGACCCTTGTTCCGGACGGAATGTGTTTAAGGGCATAGACACCGGTGCTGTGGATCGCCGATCTCTTGACGGCGATATAAGGGCTCACCAGAGGTTTTTTGTGATTCACGCCCATCTCGACATCTCTTCCAATTCGTCAGTGCTCAGTTCCCACTCGAGGGCCTTGAGGTTGTCCTTGACCTGCGCTTCGTTCCGGCAACCCACAATAACAGTCGTCACGCCCGACTGCTGTCTGACCCAGTTGACGGCGGTTTGATTCAGCGGCCTGTTCATCTTCTTCAAGGCTTCCATCAACTTCCGCGCCCGCTCGAAGGATTCCCCCTTGTAAAATTTGTAAAAAAAACTCCTGGCGTCGCCACGCTCGAAGTCTTTTGGCGTTATATACTTACCCGAAAGTATCCCTCCGCCCAGCACACCGTATGTCATGACGCCGATTTCCCGCGACCGGCAGTAAGGCAGATCTTCCTTTTCCAGCCCTCTTTCCATGAGAGAATATTGGGCCTGAAGCATGCGTATGTCCGCGCTCTTTCCGGCTTCCTCAAGAAGAGGTTTTGGGTAATTCGAAAGACCTATATGGCGGATCTTGCCTTTCCCTCTGATCTTCATAAGAGACTGGAGGGTTTCCTCAAGAGGGGTGTCAGGATCCGGCCAGTGGCACAAATACAGGTCAATGCGGTCGGTCTGCAGCCGTCGGAGGGAATCGTCCACCTCCCGTTCGACCGAAAAGGGTTTCAGGCAGTTGGTGATCTTCCCTCCGGATTTTACCAGACCGCATTTGGTCACGAGGAAAACGTTGTCGCGGCGGCCTCTTATCGCCTTGCCCACGACAGTTTCCGACAAGCCGGTCCCGTAGATCGGTGCCGTGTCAATGGATGTCACCCCGTTGTCCAGCGCCGCCTTGACGGCCGAAACCGATTCCTCCTCCCTAGCCCCTCCCCACATGTCGCCGCCGAAAACCCACGTCCCCAGCGTTATAGCCGATATCTGCTCTTCTGTTCCTGTAAGCGTGACATATCTCATGCCTCACTCCAATCACTTTATCATTATTTTCCGGCAACAAAACACGGCCCGGGCCGGAGACTTATGTAACGGTCAGCGGCCGTCGCGCATAAAAGGCATTATAATTACGGCATTGATGTCCGTCAAGGCGCGGAAGCGGGCAAAGCGGGGATTCCCTAAACCGTTTCGTCCATCAGATTGTTGTGGCTGGCGATCACGACCCAGCGGTCAGGTGTCTTCTTCCAGGTCATGGTATAGCGGCGGGTGGTCCTCAGACTGCGTTCGGCCTCGCCTTTGGCAATCGTGAAAATGCAGTACTGGACGACGGCAATTTCGCCATGGATAATGATATGGATCGGCTTCAGGGCATGGATCAGGAATTTCATGTTCTTGCCCCAAAAACCGACCCAGTGCTTCAGCCAGCCGAAATCGACCGGATAGGGGCTCTCATGGCCGAAACCGACAAACTGCGGATGGATATATTTGAGGAATTCCTCGATCTTCCCCTGCGTGAGAAGATTCCAGTGGTCTTCGATGTCTTTCCACACTTCTTTTTGTTCGACTGTCCATTCATTGCCGAGTGAAAAATACGTCTCCATGCCTCACCTCCGTTACTATTCAACTCCACTGCCCCAGGATCGCCCCCATCGCCGCGTACGTGACAAGGTAATGGCCGGCATTTATCAGGAACAGCTTCATAGAGCGGTTTTCGAAAAAATAGTCGTTTAAAATTGAGGTCACCACAAAACCCACAGCCACCATCACGCCGAAATATATGCCCGAGACAAGATTGTCCGCACCCACAACCTTCAGCATGACCGTCATGATAACGGCCGCAATATAGGAGCAGACGAACGAGCCGAGCGTCTTCACCGGCAGGCGTCGTTTCATCTGGTCGACGTCCTCTCCCTTAAGGTCCATCTGCACCATCCAGGCGCAACCCATCATCAATGGAGAATACCAGAACAGGCTCAGAAACAAACTGACCAGCGCGGCAAACAGTACCGTAATAAAATCGATGTTCAAAAGGCCGGGAACCATCCGATCCTCCTTCCTTGCCAATTCGTATTGTCAAAAATATTTATTCAATGTTTGTTTAACTGTAACAGCTACAAAGCTTTTTGTTAAAAGTACTTGCCTCCCCCTGTTTTGAAGATAAAATCAGATACATGGGTAAACGCTTGACTCAAGTTCCCCCCACATGTAGTATATTGGGGTTA
>CAYRXT010000033.1:0-24351 GCA_964428315.1 uncultured Planctomycetales bacterium | reverse complement strand
ATAACCCCAATATACTACATGTGGGGGGAACTTGAGTCAAGCGTTTACCCATGTTAATCAAATAAAATAAAAAGCCGGGGATATTAGACGGTTTTATACCGAGCGCCCAGATGGCGCATGTCCTTAAGAAATCCGGGATAAGACTTTTTTGTGCAATCAATATCTTTAATCCTTGCACCGAGTTTTAAGCCTAAAATAAAGAATGCCATGGCAAGCCGGTGGTCGCGATGGGGATCAAGTGTGACATTTGTCCTATACGTCGATCGCGGAGTAATCAAGAGTTCCTGCTTTGTCTCATCGATTTGTGCTCCAATTTTCAATAACTCCCGACGCAAATCAGTGATTCGATCGGATTCTTTTGCCCGCACATGCCCAATGTTCGTTAAACGGGTCCTGCCCCGGCAAAACAGGGCCAAAACCGCCATAACCGGGACTAAATCCGGACTGTTTTTCAGACAAAACTTTCCGCCTTTTAATGCCGGACATTTCTTCATCTTTATGCGGCTATGATCTATAGACAACTCTGCCCCCATTTTCTCCAGAAAAGAATAAATTTCTCCATCCGCCTGGATCAAACGATCATCCAAATTCCCTTTCAGGGAAATGCGTGAATCCGTCAAGATTCCAGCAGCCATCAAAAACGCAGCCAATCCGCTATCGGAAGGGATGGCCATCTTTCCTAAACCATGAAATGCTTGTTCTCCGGGGACAGCAAAACGGCGTACGGATGCCGAATTGACAAAAATGCCGGTCTTTTCCAAGACCAGCCGTGTCATCGTGATATAAGGCTGCGAGACCATGGTTTGACCTGTTACTGTAATCTCCATGGGTTTGCCGGTCAACGGACAGGCGATAAGCAGTGCCGAAATAAACTGCGAGCTCAAGGACCCGTCAATACGGATCTTGCTTCCCTTGGGCTGTCTGCCGGAGATTGTAAGCGGGATGCTATCCCCAGGTCCCTGTCCGCCAATGTCAGCGCCGAGTCTCTTAAGGACTTTAACCAGATAATGATTCGGTCTTCCTCTGAGGGTCCCCCTGCCATCCACTTTCACCTCAACATCCTTGAACGCAAGCAAAGGCAGGACAAACCGAAGAACAGTCCCGGACTCCCCGACTTGAATAAATGAACGGCGTAACCGCAAACCTGATGATTCGATCAGATAATGATTACGGGACAACCTCTTAACTTTTGCCCCAAGCTGGGCGGCTACCCGTAAGGCGACCCGCGCGTCATCACAATCAGAAAAATTCCTGATCTCTGATCGCCCCCCGCAGGCCGCGACTAGTGCGCAACGGATGGAATAGGATTTTGAGGCCGGAAGGGTGACCGTGCCCTTCAGGCTCCCGGCTGGTTGAACAGTAACGGTCATGGTTGGACGACGACTCTGTCTTCTTTTCTGATGCTATCGGCTTTGAGAGGAGGGATAAGGTCGGCAACCGCCATCGAGGCTTCGACCCGGGCCACTTTGCCTTTGCCCAAAAGTGTGTTGTTATGGAATATCTCTATCCCCATGTCTTTTTCGACTCCGGCATCCAAACCCTGATCAAAGATGATAAAGCCATTTTCTTCATTGATATTAAGCACAAGTCCTTCAATCGATTGGCTGCTGGCTGAAGGATCCCGGGGGATCCTCTCTGTTGAAGGGGCATCCGTTTCCGGCCCGTTGGTTTCGGGTTCATTCATGGCCTCGGAACCCGGCGCGGTTTTTTCTGATTGGCTGATGTGTGCTTTGAGTTGATTAATCTTTTCGTGCGTCTGATTCAGCTCCTGCGTGAGCCGGTCTTCCGCCTGCCTGGCTTTCTCCAAGTCTTCGGTCAGAGATAGGACCTCCTGTTTGGTCTCCTCCCGCAGGCCGCGTTCAAAATCAAGCTCATCCATCAAGGAATTGATTTTTTCTTCCGCCTCTTTATTCTTTTCTTCGTAAATGTAAGCCTGTTTGCGCAGGTCATCCAAAGTAGTCTGGGCCTTATCCAGTGAAACCTGCAGTTCGGTGATCCTCGCTTCGGCGGTCTTGCGCATCTCCCGCTCCCGCTGATAAAAATAAATGACTATGGTCGTCAACGACGCGCAAAGGATCAGAAGGACCAGCAGAAGAATGGTCAAAGTTTTTCCTGATTTTGCCATAGAGAAACCTTTCTTTGTATTTTTCCGTATATAAAATTATATTATAAAAATTGAAACTCACAAGTAAAGTTTAATCTTTGAGAAATCCTTCCGGCAAAAATTCCGAAGGCGTTTTTGTCACACATTCCATGTACAACTTCGTTTCCGGATGAACGAATCCCAGGGCCTGTGCATGCAGGGCCAAGCGGGGAAAAGTCTCCTTTCTTCCGTACTTTTCGTCTCCCAAAACAGGGTGTCCCAAATGAGCCATGTGCACCCTGAGCTGATGCGTCCGACCGGTCAAAGGATATAACCGGACAAGGCTTTTTTCCTTAAACCTTTTCACGACGCGGTAAAACGTTACGGAAACCTTTGTTTCATCGAAATGAACGGCGCGCTTTTCCCGGTGGACGGGATGCCGTCCCAACGGGGCCTCAATCATGCCTTCATCGAATTCGACTTCTCCTTCCACAAAGGCCAGGTACTGCTTCTTGACCTTGTGTTTTTCAAATTGACGGGAGAGCCGGACATGCGTTCTGTTGTCCTTGGCGACCACCAAGAGGCCGGAAGTCTCTTTGTCCAGACGATGCACGATCCCCGGCCTGTCCGGCTGATGGACATCGGATAACTTCCGGCAATGATACAGCAGGGCATTGACCAATGTCCCCGCCACGAAACGCTGCGCCGGATGGGTCAACATGCCGGAAGGCTTATTCACTACGATCAGATGATCGTCTTCGAAGAATATATCCAGTGGGATATCCTGCGGCAAAATGCCCCGAAGGCCTTCCTCCTCAAGGACGGCATGGATCTCGTCACCCGCACGGACTTTATGATGGGACTTCGCAGGACTGCCGTTGACAAGGACACTGCCCTCTTCAATAAGCCGCTGGATGAAGGTGCGGGACGGGGCATCTTCCCAGCATTCTGTCAGGAAGATGTCCAGCCTCTTGTGATGAAACTCACTTCCGATTTTCGCATCGAAGGTTCGCATAAAGGGCTAGAAAAAAAATGCCGAGGGCGACGATCTGAAAAAGACTCAAACCACCCCAGAGCCACGGATGATCTGCACGGAAAAATTCGACACCGAACCTCAATGCAGACGCCAGCATCAAATAAACGGTCATCGTCTTGCCTTTCGGCCAACGGTAATTCCGCGAGGATCTGAGAAATACAAAGATAAGGAATAACCCAGTCGCTGAATAAAGCTGGGTTGGGTGAAGGCGCGCGTCATGAACGGGGAAATAGATCCCCCAGTGGACTTCCCGTCCATAGCAGCATCCGTTAAGGAAACACCCGATACGGCCGATGGCCTGTCCCAGGGCAATATACGGCGCGATAAAGTCCAGTGTCTGGGCGAAGGGCATCCTTTTCAACCGGATAAAGATCACTGCACTGAGGGCGCCGAGGATAAGCCCCCCCTGCCAGGCCAGTCCGCCGTGATGGATTTTCCATATCTCGGAGGGATGATCGAAAAAAAAAGGCCAATTCAGAAGAATAAAAAAAATGCGGGCGCCTACAAGACCGCCGACCACAATCCAGAAGACCATATCAAAAACGATTTCCGGATTAACCCCGAACCGGTTCCCTTCTCTCTGCATAAGAAAGACGCATACCAGCACGGCGACAGCGAGCATAACGCCGTATGCATAAATGGTCAGAGGGCCTATCTGGCAAATGACGGGATACATTTCAATAAAATTATCATTGCGCCGACCGTTATAGCACTGTCGGCGATGTTAAAAACCGGCCATATACGAAGATCGATGAAATCGACCACATAGCCGTAGACCAGCCGGTCGATGAGATTGCTTAAAGCCCCGGCGAGAATCAAGGAAAATCCGAAGATATAAAGTTTCCCCACCGTCCTGTCATGCCGCGACATATAGATATGCGCCGCGATCAGGATAACCGCGATAACGGGGATAACAATGAAAACGACACCGAGATTTTTAAATAATCCGAACGCGATACCCGTATTATACACCAAAGTAAAATGGAAAACATTCTTAATCACAGGGATGGATTCATGAAATGTCAAGAGGTTCAAGAAAATAAGTTTGGTTATCCTGTCAAGACAGACGCAACCTATGACTGTCAGAAAAGCCACTTTGATCTTGTCTTTTGATGACGAATAGGCTTGCATGGTTTGCTTCAGGAAGGGCGGGACAAGGCGAGCAAGCTGTATCCAGAGCCGCTGGCTATTGTCTTTCCAACTGTTCTTGATATTCGAGGCAGTATTCAGCGTAAGGGATTGCCTCCAGCCGCTTTTTAGAAATCGGATTACCCGTTGCGAGACAATAACCGAATGTCCCGTCTTCTATTCTCTGGAGGGCCGCATTGATTTTACGCAACAGTTCCCGGTCATTCGAGGCCAGTCCAAGCGAAAATTCACGATCATACATGTCGGTGGCAACATCCGCCATATGGAGGGCATGGCCCGAATCCGAATTCCGGTCTTCTTCCGTATTCGTATCGCCGCGCATCTGGTGGATATCCCCCATAATTTTTTCACGCAGTTCCAGCAGCAGCTTCTTGTATTTTCCTGTGGATTTCTGATCGAACTTCTTATTGGCCATTTTGCGACTCCTTTATAACGTGAACACATCGAGTACATAGAAAAGGATGTTTCCTGTCCATACCGACATCGGCGCGGTAATTCCAGCATCGTGCGCATTTTTTTCCGTCGGCCTTCATGACATGAATATTGAACGGCTCCCTTCCCCTTTGGACTTCAACCTGAGAAACAATAAAATAAGACGGTAAATGCCCCTCGAGACCTTGAAGATACTTGATCGTTTTCTCATCGGACGTCTCCAAAACCACCTTGGCATCCAGAGAAAGCCCGATTGTCCCTTTTTGTCTCTCTTCTTCCAGGGCCTTAAGGATTTTAGGACGAAATGTATAAATTAAGGGGTCCAGTCTGGCAACGATGGAATTGGCGCCTGCGGTTTCCCATGCGGGAGGAATCTCAGGCCAATCGGCCAAATGGATATTCTCCGCGCCGCCTTCGTGCCGGGCCTTCGGCATAGCCTCAAAAATTTCCTGCGCGGTAAAAATCAAGATCGGAGCGATATCCCGGCCCATAACCCTGAGGATATGGAAAAGAACAGTCTGCGCGGACTTCCTCCCGGGCGCGGTAGATGCAGAAGTATACAATCGATCTTTTATTATGTCAAGATATATACTGGACAAATCGTCGTTGCAGAAGTTATAAATGGTCCGGTACACCTTCATGAAATCATAAGACTCATAACCTTCGGTAACATCACGATGAATCGACGCCAATCTCACGAGGGCCCAGCGGTCAATCTCACCCAATTGATCGAAACCGAGACATTCTTCATCGACATTAAATCCGTCCAAATTGCCCAATAAAAAACGGACGGTATTACGGATCTTCCTGTAGCCGTCGATGAGCCTTTCAAGGATTTCTTTGGAGAGACGGATATCTTCGCAATAATTACTGGCCGCCACCCAGAGCCGAAGGATGTCCGCTCCGTAGTGTTTGACGATATCTTGCGGCGATATGACGTTGCCTAATGATTTTGACATCTTGCGTCCCTGGCCGTCCACCACAAAACCGTGAGTCAAAACCGCTTTGAAAGGAGGCCTGTCCTCGATGCCAACGGCCGGGATCAAAGACGACTGAAACCAGCCGCGGTGCTGATCGGAACCTTCAAGATAGAGATCTGCGGGAAGACCGGCGCCCATCATAGCCTTGATGACAGCCTGATGACTGACCCCCGAATCGAACCAGACATCCAGAATCTCAAAAGATTTTTCAAAATGAGTCCCCTTGCATTGCGGACATCGTGTGTCGGGGGCCAGCCAATCATGAAGGTCTTTTTCAAACCAAATGTTCGTCCCCTGCCGGCGAACCGAATCGGCAAACTGTTGCGTCAGACCGCTAAAGAGTGTATGGGTTCGGCATGTGGTACAGATGACCGCGGGTATAGGCACCCCCCAATATCTCTGCCGGGAAAGACACCAATCCGGACGATTCGCGACCATAGCCAGAATTCGGTCCTTCCCTGCCGGAGGGATCCAGCGAACGTCTTTCCGGATCATTTCCATCAACCGGGACCGCAAGTTCTCATGATCGATTTTTAGAAACCATTGTTCGGTCGCGCGGAAAATAATGGGATTCTTGCACCGCCAGCAATGGGGATAAGAATGCTCCAGGGACTCCTCATGAAAAAGGCGTCCGCTGTTTCTCAATTTACGGATAATGGCCGGATTCGCCTTGAAGACGTGCTGTCCTTGAAATTCCCCCGCCGCATCCGTAAAACAGCCCTTGTCATCGACCGGCATTACGGTATCAAGGTTGAATCTGATGCCTGTCAAAAAATCTTCATGCCCGTGTCCCGGGGCTGTATGGACGAGACCCGTCCCTTCTTCTCTCGTCACATAATCGGCCTCCACCACGGGACATTCATCGCGCAATCCTAAAGGATGCCGGTACACCAAAGTGCACACATCTTTTCCGTCCACTTCCTTCCTAACAGAAAATCCTTTCTGCGCAACGCTGCCCTTGGGCAGGACCCGGTCTACCAAAGAGCGTTCAAGGATCAAAATCTCCGAATCGGTTTCCACCAACGCGTACCGGAAATCCGGCTTTACCGCTACTGCCACGTTGGCGATCAGGGTCCACGGTGTAGTGGTCCAGACAAGAAGCGAAACGTCCTTCTCTGTTTCTAGTCCGGCGAGCCTGCCCGGATTGCTGACTTGAAACTTGACATAGACCGAAGGCGAAGTATGATCTTCGTATTCAACCTCCGCTTCGGCCAGGGCCGTTTCGCAGTGGTAACACCAATTGACGGGTTTCAGCCCCCGGTAAAGAAACCCCTTTTTGTTCAGTTCGTTAAGGGATCGGAGGATCCAGTACTCATATTCAGGCGCCAGCGTCACATAGGGCTCCTCCCACTGCCCGAAGACCCCCAGACGCTGAAACTGCTCGCGCTGGATAGCGACGTATTTTAAGGCGTACTCACGGGCCTTGCGACGGAACGTGATGCAATCGATTTTGGATTTGTCGGTTTTCAATTCTTTGAAAAGCTGGTGTTCGATGGGCAGTCCGTGGCAATCCCATCCCGGGACATAGAGGCTGTCGTAACCCCGCATCGTCTTGTACTTGACAATGCAGTCCTTAAGAATTTTGTTCAGGGCGTGACCGATATGGATGTTTCCGTTGGCGTACGGGGGACCGTCATGCAGGATGAATCGTTCCTTGGCCTGTCCGGCTTTCTGACGCAATTTTTGATAGAGTTTGCCTTCTTCCCATTTCTTCAGAAAGACCGGCTCTTTCTGGGCCAGACCGGCGCGCATGGAAAAGCCTGTCTTCGGAAGATTTAACGTCTTTCTGTAATCAGCATTGCTCTGCATTAGGGGACACTCTTACCCAAGGTATTTCCCGATAATAATAGCCAAATCCTTTTTAGCGCGCTCGGGGATAAGATCCTTGCGTGTGACGATGGCATACTGAAGAGCCCCCTGGGCCGTGAATCTTTCCAGTCTGCCGACACGCGGGATAGCCTCTGTCAGAATCCTTTTGGCGTTAGCAATATTCTTGTTCAGGTTATCGATAATCATCTCCACAGTGACGGACTCATGGGCCGTGTGCCAGCAATCGTAGTCGGTCACCGCGGCCAGCGTCGCGTAGGAGATTTCCGCTTCCCTGGCCAGTTTGGCCTCGACGAGATTCGTCATGCCTATGATGTCGACGCCCCATTGACGATAGAGATGCGATTCGGCCTTTGTGGAAAACTGGGGGCCCTCCATGTTCAGATAAACACCCTTCTTATGAACGGTGATTCCCAGTCTTTCCGCGGCCAGGACTAATATCTCGCAAAGCTCTGGGCTCATGGGATCGGCAAAGGCCACATGAGCGACAATCCCATCGGTGAAAAAACTCGCGGCCCGGTTTCGGTTCGTTCGGTCGATGAACTGGTCGGGTATGACAAAATGCATAGGTTCGATCTCTTCCTTTAAACTGCCGCAGGCCGAAACCGACAGTATGGCATCCACGCCCAGTTTTTTCATGCCGTAGATATTCGCCCGGTAATTGATCCCGCTTGGGGAATGACGGTGTCCCCTGCCGTGGCGCGGTAGAAAGACCACCGGCGTGTCTTGGAGGATACCGCTTAAATAGACGTCGGAAGAATCTCCGAATGGCGTCTGCAGGCGGACCTCCTTGAGATCCTTGATGCCTTCCATCTCATACAATCCGCTTCCGCCAATAATCCCGACTTTGGCCACGTGATCCTCCTTTGAAATCGACACAGGTTCGCCCGACGCGAAAAGATTTATCTCTTCGCTAATTCCTCCGCCCGCCGGTGGGCAGACTTGAGGGCGCATTGCATAATTCGACCCTGGCCCTTCTTTTTAAAGACCTCCAGCGCGGCCTGCGTCGTGCCCCCCCTGGATGTGACCTTCTTCCTCAAACCGGCTGGATCAGCCCGCATTGCCTCAATCAATCGTACACTTCCCGAAAATGTCGCCTTGACCAAATGTTCCGCCAATCTTTTCCTTAGGCCGATCTTTTGCCCGGACCGGATCATCTCTTCCATAAAGAGAAAGACATAGGCCGGACCGCTACCTGAAACGGCCGTAACGGCGTCCATATCTTTCTCGCTGACGAGCACCGTTTCTCCGATCAGGTTGAATATCGAAACAGCTCGGGCCACATCCTTTTTCCGCACATTTTTTCCCCGGCATACAGCGGTTATGGCCCGGCCGACAAAAGCGGGCATATTGGGCATGGTCCGGATCACCGCACTACCCTCGGGAAGCCCTTTCTCCAAATAGGCCGTTGTTACTCCAGCCGCAATGGATATCACAGTGTGCCGCTTCTCTACGCCAGCCTTCAGTTGCGTGAGAAGCGTCCCCATGTCCTGGGGCTTTACGGCCAGGATCAATATATCCGCCCATCGGCAAAGCATGGTCAGCTCTTTAGATTGTGCGCCGTATCTTTTCTTGAGAACACGCCTGCGCGAAGCCCTTTTCTCGCTGATGCGAACGCGATAGGTCCGGCGCACCCCGGAAAGAATGGCCTCCCCCATGTTTCCACCACCGATAATACCCACTCTAAATTTCTGTCTCATCGATAAGCTCATTGCGCATTGTTTACTGAAATATCGCCCGGCCTATACGAATCATATCGGCCCCTTCTTCAAGAGCAATGGGATAATCATCACTCATGCCCATAGACAGATGCCGCAAACAAACGGATGAGGAACCCCGGTATCTCTCCCGGCCCTCGTGCCACAGCTCCTGCAACTTCCTGAAACATGCGCGAACAATGGCGGCCTTGACCCCATAGGGAGCAATCGTCATAAGCCCTGTCACCTTGATATGATGGAAATCGTTGAGCGCATCAAGAAGATCCCAGACTCCAGCGACATCCACGCCAAATTTCTGCGGTTCTCCTGAGGTATTCACCTGAACGAACACCTCGGCCGTTTTTCCCATCCTGCCGGCGTACTTCTCGATCACCACTGCAAGCTTAAGGGTGTCCAACGATTGAATAATATCAAAAACGTTCAAAGCCGTTTTGACCTTATTAGTCTGCAGATGCCCGACCATATGCCGGATCACCTGCCTTTCCCGCGGTTTTAAGGCAAGATATTTCTGCTGGGCCTGTTGCGTTTTATTTTCGCCTATATGTGATAAGCCGGCATCCAGGGCCTCTTCAATTTCGGCCGCCGCAGCGAATTTCGTAATCCCGACCAGGATAATCTCTTTAGGATCTCTTCCTAACCGCTTGCAGATAAGGGTGATATCGGCATGAAGACGTGAAAGGCGCTCCTTAATCATTGCCATAAATTATCATAAAAGCCTATTGGCGTCAACTTATTCATGGGCCATTAACAGGAGGTTAAAGAGATAATCCGGCGGGTTTGCCTCGAGGAAAAGGCATAGAGCCCTCTGGCCTGACAATCAGACGAACATTTCGCCAAAGCAGAAGCTCTTCTTCGCAATCACCCACGGGCAATCCTGTGTTCTTCTGTGAAGAAGGATAAAAAAAACGGAAGGTCTTGGCAGACCTTCCGTCATGTGAGGATTGAACGGTTAACGTTTATTGAGCCGACTTTACTGCTGAATTGCTATCCTTCGCTATGTCGATACACAGTGAATGACAATAATAGATCCAGTACCTACTGTTATCCTTTACGACTTCCATGACACCTTTGATCCGAAAGAGTACTTTTTCAGTGCCCTTCTTTGTATCGTAGACTTTGGTGATAAAGAAATTCGGTGTATAATCTGTTTCTCGTTTTGGGGCCGTTCGTCGGACAAAATAGATGAACCTCTTCTGTGTGTGAGTATGAAACCCTTTTTTCACCGCCGTTTCTGTAATGGAAATTATACGCCGGCGATGTTTTTTGGATGTCGTATTCTTGTAGGCCAACTCTTTCATGTCTTCCCCCTAATAAATAGCCGGGTTATCTTCGGATTTGAGAACCGCTGCCCCAGATAACCCGGCTGCTCTCCTCCATGGCTGGTGGGTTTTTATCTTTGATAAAGATCTTCGCAATTTACGTTTCAAGTATATCACTGGCAAAATCCAATACAAGGTCGACATGGTCATATTGGGAAAACGTTTCCCTGTAACCTAGTATCTTTCAACAGGTTTCATCATGAAAACCGGTTTATCGACGAGTAAAAGGAGATTGTTGGAGTGCTTTGATAATTATTTAGAGGGGCTTTGAAAATAATTTTCAATGCTTTTTTTTGCCTAATTTAGGAGAATATCCAAAAGACTGTGATCAACGGGAAAAATGCTAGGTCATCGGATGATGATTGAACCAGGGGAGATTCACCCGGGATTCCTTACGGTCCCTTAGGCGTTTGATATTCGGAAAGTGCTTAAAAACAATGAAGATACAGAATATCACGCCAAGAAGGATCAAAGGGAATCCCGAATGAAAAAGGGTCATATACACAGGCAAAAGAATACTGGCAATAATGGAACTCAAAGAAACATAACCTTTTATAAAAAATACGGTCAGCCAGGTCAAAATTGTCAAAGACAGCACGGGGCGGATTGAGGGTATCATGACCGCTAAGCCGATGAGCACGCCCAAACTTGTTGCGATGCCCTTACCTCCTTTAAAGTTGAGGAAAATTGTCCAATTGTGGCCGATAACCGCGCTTGATGCGATGAGAATGCGGGCAACAATCCTTCCGTTTCCAAAAAGATCCCCCACCAGCGTGGCCGCCAGAAGACCTTTACAGATATCCAGAAGCAAGACCATTGTTCCCGCTCCTTTTCCCAAAACACGAAAGGCATTAGTGGCCCCCACATTGCCGGAACCGTGCTGACGGATATCGATCCCTCGAGCGGCTTTTGCGAAGATGTAGGCTGTCGGGATGGAGCCGACCAGATATCCTAATCCCAGACCTACCAAAAAGCGCAAAAAAGCGACAAGATCGTTCATCACTGGACCTTACCCGTTGGCGAATTCAACACCCTTATGCCATGACGTATGTAATCGACGCCTGATATTAACGTCAATAGCACCGCAATATACCAAATCAAAAATGAAAAAATCCATTGAAGAAAAATGCCTATCACGGAAAGGATCTGGAAAAAAGTCGCGGTCTTTCCCCACCTGCTTGGGGTAATAAGGAGATCTCCGTGCATGACATAGATCAGCATTGAACCGATCAGAAGGACCACATCCCTGCTTATTATAGCCAACACAAACCACAGAGGAAAATGCACCTGCCCCCATTGGTCGGATGTCATATACAAACAGATAAACGCGCTGATAAGCAGCATCTTATCGGCCAAGGGATCCAGAATGGATCCGGCCTTCGTCTTTTGGTGACGTGTCCGGGCGATGTAACCGTCGATGATATCGGTCACGACGGCCAAAAGAAAAAGTCCGAAGGATAGATAACGGAAGTACTCTCTTTGAGGAGTGTAATAAATCACGGCCATGATAAAAAACGGGATCATGACGATACGTATCACTGTCACTTTATTGGCAAAACTCAAGGCCATCTCGACTCCCTATGGACAACAGGTTTATTCATCCAATTCCTTGAGGGGGGTCTCATCGAACGGACAAACTTCAACACGCGGGCTGTAATGCCGGCCGCACACCGGACAGTATTTAGCCCGAATATTTTTCTGAGTTACCACATCAGAAATATTTTCAATCGCCGTCCGGATATCTTCGTTTGTCTCTTGTTTCCGGGGACCGGACGCATCCCGGCCACCGATGCCTGTACGCGGTGTCGCGCAACCGGTCACCGCCGCGGCCAGTCCCAGCAACATCAGTGTCCTCACAAATGTCTTCATGGACAAGGCCTCTTTTCAATGAATAAACCGGATGCGCCGGATCGGCCAATAGATGACCTCGGCCCGCCCTATAATATTTTCCTCGGGGACGAATCCCCAATA
The DNA here is from genome assembly GCA_964428315.1 of uncultured Planctomycetales bacterium. Lineage (GTDB taxonomy): Bacteria > Omnitrophota > Gorgyraeia > Zapsychrales > CAYRXT01 > CAYRXT01. The sequence goes on along the minus strand of CAYRXT010000033.1, from coordinate 11,836 downwards.
TCGGCTATCCTTGCTCGAGGCGCTGTTGTCGCCCAAAACATAGAGGTGTCCTTCCGGCACTCTGACGGCCTCGTCCCTGTTTCCGTAACGTCCGCGGTTATAATAATAAAACTGATTCATCGGGCTTTCATCGACCAGCGTCCCGTCGACAAAGATATCGCCGTCCTTGATCTTCACGGATTCTCCTTCGAGGCCGATAATCCTCTTGATGAAATCACGCTTGGGATCTTCAGGATAAATGAAGACGATGACGTCCCCCCTTTGGGGCCTGCCGAAACCGGGCAGGCGGTAATGCGTAAAAGGGACTCTTGGTCCGTAACGCAGTTTATTGACGAGGATCCGATCCCCCTCCATAAGGGTCATTCTCATCGAACCTGTCGGTATCTTGAAGGCCTGGACAAAAAAGGTGCGGATGAACAAGGCCAAAACAAGCGCGATAAGAATCGATTCGATCCATTCTCGGGCGGCACTCTTTTGAGGCATTCGTCTTCTCCTTGGCAAAGGTTAGATTCTTAACGCAGCCAAAAAGGCTTCCTGGGGGATCTCCACTTTCCCTATCTGTTTCAGCCTTTTTTTCCCGGCCTTCTGCTTTTCCCACAATTTTCTCTTCCGTGTTATATCGCCCCCGTAACATTTGGCGGTCACGTTTTTCCCTACGGAACGGACCTTTGCGCTCGAGATGATCCGCCCATCGCAGGCCGCCTGGATGCGGACCTCAAACAGCTGCTGGGGGATCAGCTCTTTCAGTTTTGAGACCAGGGCCTGGCCTTTTTCATAAGCGCGCTCTTTATGGACCATACAGGAAAAGGCGTCGCAGACGTCATCGTTGATGAGTATATCAAGTTTCGTGATGTGGGCGGGCTCGTAGCCTTTGAACTCGTAATCGATAGATCCGTACCCCTTGGTCGCGGATTTAACCAGGTCATTGAAGTCCACAATCACCTCGGAAAGCGGTATGTCGAAAATGATCTTCATCCGGTCGGACACATATACGCTTTCGGTGTAGTTGCCCCGTTTATTTTTGGCCAGCTGCATAACCCCGTCCATAGAGGAAACCGGCGTCATGATCGCGACGCGCAGAAAAGGCTCCTCAATACTGGTGATGGAAGAAGAGTCGGGAAGCTCCGCCGGATTTTCCAGATGGATGACCTTACCGTTTTTCATGTTGATGCGGTAAGCGACATTGGGGGTCGTCAAAATGAGATTCAAATTATATTCCCGCTGCAAACGTTCCTGGACGATCTCCATGTGCAAAAGCCCCAGGAAGCCGCACCGGAATCCGTGCCCGAAAGACTGGGACGATTCGGGCTCATAACTGAAGCTTGGGTCATTGAGCCGGAGCTTGTCGATGGCCTCTCTGAGGGCCATGAAATCCTTCGCGTTAACAGGATAAACACCGCAATACACCAGCGGCTTGAGCTGACGATAACCTTTAAGCGGTTCGCGTGCGGGCCGTTCGGCTTCCGTGATGGTATCTCCGACCTTGATCTCCTGCGGGTCGTGAACATTGCATGTGATATAGCCGACCCGGCCGCTGCTCAAGGTCTTTATTTTTGCCGCTTCGGGCTGGAAGACGCCAACCTCTTCGATAGCGTATTCCTGTCCCGTGTGCATCATCCTGATGCGCATCCTCGGTGTAATTTTTCCGTCTACGACGCGGACATAGACGATTATGCCCTTATAGATATTATATTCCATGTCGAAGATCAGGGCCTTGAGAGGTGCGGATTCATCTCCCCCCGGAGGCGGGATCACTTCGACAATCCGTTCCAGCAAAGCCTTGACCCCCGTCCCCTCCTTGGCCGACACCAAAAGGATGTCATCCTCCTCAAAATCGAATATATCCATAAGCTCCAGTTTGACATGGTCGATATCAATCCCCCCGATATCAATCTTGTTGATGACCGGCAAGATCTTCAGATTGTTGTTAACCGCCAGATAGGTGTTGGCCACGGTCTGGGATTCCGCCCCTTGAGAGGCGTCCACGACGAGCAGGGTGCCCTCGCAGGCGCGCAGGGATTTTTCCACCTCGTAAGAAAAATCAACGTGCCCGGGGGTGTCAATGAGGTTCAGCAGGTAGGTCTTGCCATCATCCGCCTTATAATACAGCCGGACCGCGGAGGCCTTGATGGTAATACCCCGCTCGCGTTCAAGGTCCATATCATCCAATAGCTGGTTGTGAAATTTTCTTTCATCGATGGCGCCGGTGAACAGCAGCATCCGATCGGCCAGCGTCGACTTGCCGTGATCGATGTGGGCAATAATGGAAAAATTGCGGATAAGGGATCTGTCCATATCGGTATTATTTTTCATAGACATGACGAGCCAGGGTGTCGACGACCTGGTCAATCGTCAGATTGGTGGTGTCGATAACAAGCGCGTCATCGGCGGCCTTGAGGGGGCCGACGTCTCGCGTGCAATCTTTGTGATCCCGGTTGCGCAGATCATCTTCCAGCGTCTTTTCGGCAACCGGCATGCCCCTTTGCTTCATCTCTATGTTCCGCCGCGCAACCCGCACCTTGAAATCCGCGTCCAGATAAAACTTCTTCGCTGCGTTGGGGAAAACGACCGTTCCCGTGTCGCGGCCCTCGACGACGATATCCTTCCGGCCGCCGATCTCCCTCTGGCGTTCGACCATGACAGCCCTCAGCCGGGGAATGCGGGCCACCAGAAAAGTGTTTTCCGTGACCTCGACCGAACGGATTTCATGAGTGACGTCCTCTCTATCCAAAAGGACAATCAATGAACCGTCTTCTCCCAGATCAAAATCAATCGATGTCTCCTTCATCATGGCAAGGAGGACCTCTTCATCCTCCAGATTAACGTTCCGCCGCAAGGCCTTAAAGGTGACGGCCCGGTACATTGCCCCCGTATCGAGATAGGCGAATTGGAGCCTGTCCGCCAGTTTTCTGGCCACCGTGCTCTTCCCGGCACCGGCCGGTCCGTCAATGGTCACAATGACGGGGCTCTCTTGTCTGCTGTTTTTATTCAAGGCTTTCCCTTTTTTGCCTGGCCCGTGCGAAGGCTTCCGTGAGCCCTTTTTCTTCCCTGGCCAGTATCAGTTTCCTGTATTCGGACAGGATGCCGACAAAACCGTCGATGACCTCGACGATATTCCTGGCGTTCTCGAGAGAGATATCAACCCATAGTTTCGGATCGGACGCGGCAATACGCGTGGTATCCTTAAACCCCGTCGCGCAGTAAGGCCATGACGCCTTCGGGACCAGGTCCGTCAACCCGTAGGCCAGCAGATGCGGTGCGTGACTGGTAAAGGCTACGGCCTTGTCATGGTCGGCCGGGGACATCGTTTCCACCCTCGCACCAAGAGCTTTCCACAAACTCCGGATCCTTTCGAGAGAAGATTTGCTGGTGCGTTCATGGGCGGTGATAACACACAGTGAATGGGCGAAAAGATCGAAACGCGCATTAGCGATACCGCTTTTTTCCGACCCCGCCAAGGGATGGGCCCCGACAAAGGAAACATGGCCGGGAAGGCTCTTGTGTGCCGCATCAACGATGCTGCCCTTAATACTGCCGACATCGGTCACGATGCATCCGCGCTTACAAAACCGCGGGATTATGGAAAGGACCTGAATGATCGACTTGACAGGTAAAGAGAGGATAACCAAATCCGCGTTTTCGATGCCTTTCTTAAGATCCGAGGTGGCGCGGTCCACTATTTTGTGCTGTTGTGCATACTGTAAGGTCACCTGCCTGCGGGAAACACCGACGACGTGCTTGGCCAGCCGTTGCTGCTTCAATGCCAGAGCGATAGAACCGCCGATCAGCCCGATCCCGACCACGGTCACTTTGCGGAATAATTGACGAGGCCTTGATATCATAGCATTCCCCCAATTCTGTTGTGCAATTCCGTTAGATCACCCGACCAACAGCCCGGGCTACCGCCTTGAGCTCCTGGATGAGCGATGCGTATTTATCCGGCATGAGGGATTGCGGCCCGTCGGAAAGGGCCTCTTCGGGATTTTCATGGACCTCAATGATCAGTCCGTCGCATCCGGCCGCGACGGCGGCCTTGGCCACGCTGGGGACGAGGCCCCACTTGCCGGTTCCATGACTCGGATCGACGACAATCGGCAGGTGGGACAACTGCTTGACGATGGGAACAGCATTAATGTCGAGGGTGTTACGCGTAAATGTTTCAAAGGTGCGGATCCCCCTCTCGCAGAAAAGGACATTAAAATTGCCAGCCGAAAGGATGTACTCCGCCGACATCAGCCATTCCTTAATGGTCGCGTTCATTCCCCGTTTAAGGAGGATCGGTTTCTTAGTCATCCCGACCTCCTTAAGTAAAACAAAATTCTGCATGTTGCGAGCACCGATCTGCAGTATATCCGCGTAACGCGAGACCAAATCCACGTGCCTGGGATCCATGACCTCCGTCACTGTGGCGATTCCATACGTCTCGCCCGCTTCCTGCATGATCTTCAATCCCTCTTCTCCCAATCCCTGAAAATCATAGGGCGAGGTCCTGGGTTTAAAGGCCCCGCCGCGCAAGACATTTGTCCCTGCCTCCTTCATCTGTCCGGCCACAGAGAGAAAGGCTTCCCGGCTCTCGATGGAACAAGGGCCGGCCATCATGACAATCTTCTTTTCCCCGATCTTAACCCCATGACCGAGTTCGATCACGGAATCGTCCTTCTTGAATTCCCGCGAAACGAGACGGTAAGGGGCAAGAACGGGAATAACCGTTTCGACGCCTGGAAAGACCTCCAAAGGCGTGACCCGCAAGACATCCTCCGGTCCGATGAAACCGATGACGGTCCTCTCTACCCCCCGCGAAATATGGGCCTTGAGCCCTAACCTCCCCGCCTTTTCAACAATATGCTGAATCTGTTCCTCTGTGGCGCCCGATTTCAGGATAACAATCATACGACCTCCCTCAATGCTTTGATAAATTTGCGGTTTTCAGACTGCGTCCCGATCGAGACGCGGATATATGCCGGCATGCCCCACCCGCTCATATCGCGGACAATGATCCCCTTACGCAGAAGTTTGTTAGCTATTGTTCTCCCTGATGTCTTTACATTCACTAAAATGAAATTGGTGAAGCTCGGGACATGGGTCAACCCCGCACGTTCGAGACTCCTATATAAAAACTGCCTTTGCGCGTCAATTTTTCTGGCGATCCGGTTATAGTACGCCCTGTCCTTAAGACAAGCCAGGGCGGCGGCCTGTGCCGCCGAGTTAACATTAAAAGGCTCGCGGATGCGCTCCAGGAGCTCGATAACTGAGGCATCGGCGACCCCGTAACCGATGCGCAATCCCGCCAGACCGTACATTTTTGAAAACGTACGAGTCACAAGAAGATTCTTATGTCGCCTAAGCAACGAAAGTGAATCGGGATAGTCCGGTTGCCGGACGTACTCAAAATAGGCCTCATCAATAAAGACCAGAACCGTCTTGGGCACCTTGTGAAGAAAGACCGACAGGGCCTCATGCGTCACGTAAGAGCCGGCGGGATTATCGGGATTGCCCAAAAATATAATCTTAGTCCTTCGATTGACCGCGCGCCGCATGCCTTCCAAGTCATACATAAAACATTTTAAAGGAACGGCGCGGACTTCAGCCCCCTCTATCAGGGAAGCAATCCGGTAAATTAAAAACGAAGGGTCCGCAACAATGACTTCATCGCCTTTGTTCAGAAAGGCCCTGGCGGCCAAAACAATAATCTCATCCGACCCGTTTGCAAAAAATAATTGGCCGGCATTGATCTTGAGCCTTTTGGAGAGTTCCCGGCGCAAATTATAACAGCCGCTTTCCGGATACCTGTTGATCGTGGCCATGGCCTTACGAACCGCTTCTTTGACTCGCGGGCTCGGCGGATAGGGATTCTCGTTAGAGGCCAGCTTGACAACTTTCCTCAACCCCATCTCCCTCTTGACTTCATCAATGGGCTTTCCGGGGACATAGGGCTTGATCTTCAGGAGATGTTTTTTCGCACTCTCTTTCATTATTTCTTTTCCCTGACCGGATAAGAACCAAGAATCTTGAGATATTTACACATGCCTTCCAGCTGTTCCAAGGCGTGCTTCACCTTCTTGTCGCTACGGTGCCCTTCAATATCGACAAAAAAATAGTAATCCCAGGCCTTCTTCTTTGAGGGCCTGGACTCGATCTTGGTCAGATTAATGCCGTTTTTGTAGAAAGGGGTCAGCATCGCGTACAGGGCCCCCACTTTATCCTTGATGGAAAAAAGAATAGAGGTCGCATCTTTGCCCGTGCGTTCTTCGTCACCCGCCGCAATAACCAGAAAACGCGTCGTGTTGTGTGCCAGGTCCTGTATTTTCCTTTGAATCACCGGCAGGCGGTAAACCTTCGCGGCTTGAATAGACGCGATGGCCGCAGACGTCTTTTCTTTAACGGCCCTCCGGGCCGCATCGGTCGTCGATGGCACCAGGACCTGTCCCCTTCCGGGCAAATTATTCAGCAGCCAGTTCCGGCATTGGCCGAAGACCTGCGGGTTGGAATAGATCTTTTTTATCGATTGAATGCGCGATCGGGACAGCAAGGCATGTTCAATCGGCAAAAGAATTTCGGAGCAAATTTTCAGATCAAAATCCACGAAGAGATCCAGCGTATGCGTCACAGCGCCCTCAGTCGAATTCTCTATCGGGACGACCCCGTAGTCGCAATCGCCCTGATCGACCTTCTGAAAGACTTCCAGTATGCTGCCGCAGGCGGCATACTGCACCTGGGAACCGAATCTCTTATTGGCGGCCATGTGCGTATACGATCCCGCCGTGCCCAGAAACGCGATGCGTAACGATTTCTCCAACGACAACGAAGCGGACATGACCTCACGGTAAATGGATTCAAAGGCTTCATCGGACATCGGCCCCTTGTTTAACTCCTTGAGGCGCTCCAGGATTTCCCTCTCTCTGCCCGGCGCATAAACTCCTTTGCGATCTTTGGCCTTTAACTGTCCGATTTTCCGGCTCGCGTCAGCCCTTTCGTTCAGCAAAGATACAACTTGGGCATCGATCAGATTGATCTTTTTCCTCAAATTATCTAATGACATTTCTCTTTCCTTTTTTTGCCGTGACGGTCTCGAAAAAATCTACGGTTCGGATTCCTTATCGGCCTTCCCGTTTTCGGCCTGGACGTCCTGCCCACCTTGACCTTCCTGTTCACGCCCCTCCTGGCCGGTCTCCTTTTCTTCTGTTTCCACCACCGGTTCAAGGGAGGCAAAATCTTCCAGTTTGGGCAAATCCGAAAGAGACCGCAGGCCGAAATATTCCAGGAATTCCTTTGTCGTCCCGTATATAAAAGGGCGCCCCGGGACGTCTTTGCGTCCGCTGATCTTGATGAGGGCCTTGTTCACCAGATGATTGACAACCCCGTCGCAATTGACCCCCCGGATGACCTCGATATCCTGCCGGGAAACGGGTTGTTTGTAGGCCACAATGGCCAGTGTCTCCAGCGCCGGTTTAGAGAGACGTTCCTTGTGACGTGTATGGTAAAACTTGCGTAGATACATGGCGTATTCCGCGTTCGTCGCCATCTGGTAACCGCCGGCTATCTCAATCACCGACATGCCGCTTTTTCGCTCCAAGTACTCCGCCTGCAGGTTCTCGATATACTGCCGTATCGCGGCGACATCAACGCCTTCGATCACCTCTTTAATCTGGTTAATGGTTACCGGTTTCTCGCTGACAAACAAGATGGCTTCGATGATGCCTTTAAGATGCTTGATTCCTCCTTCATCCATATGCTGCTTACCCTTCCTGTTGATTTATCCGCTGTTTATAAATCTCATTGAGCAGTTCTTCCGCCGATGCCATGTCGGGCTTGCGGTCCATAACTTTCTGGATCATGTCACGGGCTTCCTGGCGCTTATACTGCAGTTGCAGCAGCACGGCCATCGTCTCTTCCTGCCAATCGGGGACATGATCCATGCGAGACGCTGCGACCGGAATCCGGTCTTGGATCAGCCCGAATTTGCCGATTTTTCCCTGAAGTTTTGCGATAATCTCTTTGGATTTTTGGCGGCCCACACCGGGGAGTTGTGTCAAAAAGGCCTGATCACCTTCATTGATGGCCTTGGCGATGGCGGAAATCGGCTGATCCAACGCCTTTACGGCGGCGCGGGGCCCGATACCCGACACCGTAATGAATTGTTCAAAAAATTCTTTCTCGATCTCGTTTAAAAAGCCGATCAGCACGGGTATCCCGCGGGACAGGCTCATCTGAAAATAATGAAACGTGATAAGCCCGACACAACCATCATCGTCGACATGTTCATCAATACGCTGATTGACCGAACGCGGCACGATCACTTCATAGAATAGACCGTTAACATCGATTAAAAGAACGTTGTCTCTTCTTTCGACGAGTTTACCGCAGATTCTGGCGATCATTGCGTCTTTCCGATACTTTGAGCGTACCCCAGGGCCAGGGCCAGGGCATCGCTGGCATCCGGCATCAGCCCCTTCTCGCTGACATGAAGAGTATGCGCGACCATCTTTTGGGTCTGCACCTTCGTCGCGCCGCCCGTCCCCGTCAAGGACTTCCGGATCCGCTTCACGCTGTGTTCGACTAAATCAAGCCCTTGCTTGGCACAGATCAGACAAATAACTCCCCGGACATGCCCCATGACCGTGGCAATAACCGGCCTTTGATAATGCGTATAAAGTTTCTCTAAAACCATGACGTCCGGTCTGTGTGATGTGACGATCTCATCCAGGTTTTCGAATATCTTTAAAAGCTTGATTTGAAGAGGATCCCTCGTCCTGGGCTGGATGATCCCGGCTTCAATCAGTTTGGTCTTTCTACCGTCGCTCTCAATCAGACCATAACCTGTTATTTTAAGTCCAGGATCGATTCCCAAGATCCGCATAAGAGTCTATTCTTCTCAGTAGTTTTATTCCTTGGAGGCTTTTTCCAATTCTTCATCGGGAATATCAAAATTGGCATAAACGTTCAGAACATCCTCGTGCTCTTCTAGCGAATCCATAAGTTCAAGAACATGCCTGGCTTCGTTGCCCACGACCTTGACTGTCGAATTCGGAAGCATCGTAACTTCCGCCGAACCGACGGGAATGTTTTTTGACTGCAAGGCGTCTTTCAGGCCCTCCAGAGAGGACGGATCGCAGGTGATCTCATAACTCTCCTGGCCTTCAGATTTGATATCTTCCGCGCCGGCTTCCAGCGCGATATCCATCAGCTCGTCTTCCCCAATCTTGCTTTTGTCTACCGTTACAAAGCCTTTTTTCGTGAACATCCATGCGGTGGATCCCGCCCCGGCCATGCTTCCGTTTTTCTTGTTCAAAAGACTTCGGATCTCTGCTGTTGTCCTGTTCTTGTTATCCGTCAAAGCCTCGATAAGAACCGCCACACCGCCCGGCGCATAACCTTCAAATATCGCGTTTTCATAAGTCACGCCGGGTAATTCGCCTGTCCCCTTCTTAACGGCATTTTCAATATTGTTCGCAGGCATATTGATGCCTTTGGCGCGGGCCATAGCCGTCCGCAGCCTGGGATTCGTTTCCGGATTGCCTCCGCCGTCTTTTGCCGCTGCGGTGATCTCACGGATAATTTTCGTAAACGCCGCTCCTCTTTTAGCGTCAGCCGCGGCCTTTTTGTGTTTAATGCTGGCCCATTTTGAATGTCCTGACATAATCTTTCCTCCTCATGTTCTGATCATGCGTTTCGTGTGTCCGGCTCTATAATTGTGAGAGGGCAAACCATAAGCCGTGTTCTGTTCCTCCCCTTACGGAGACGCGATGATCATTCGACTAACTCCGAAGATCGCTCTTCGGACTCTTGCAGCCTACCCGGAAATGGTAACGGACCGGATCAATCCGCGCATCGGCTTAGGACACGGTGCAACCATACTGACGGATGTTGTCCTTTGCTCTGAGCCAATGTCTCTTTCCCTATTTGGCCTTGCTCCATGCAGAGATTGCCGCGTTTCACCTCTCCCGTCCATGACGGGATACTCGTCTCTGTGGCTCTTATCCTCGTTTTCTGGGGACAAGGACGAGGGATCAGAAATGACAATGGCCATCGAAGGTCACGCAATGAACGACTCGATCCTAAACCCTTATCCCTTCCCCGAAAACGGCCCTGCATTACCAGGGTGCATCATCCTACGGAGCTCGGACTTTCCTCCCCGAAGTCCAACATCGGGGCGATCATCTTGGTTTGCCCTCTTTTCAAAGCTTCGCAAGCTAATCGATCGGCCTGCCGGTTCTCTTCGCGCGGGATATGCTGAATCCGGAAATATCCAAACCCTTTCTGCAAATGTCGGATCTGAAAAACAAGCAGTTTCAGCAATGAATTCTTCACTTTATACTGCCCGGACACCTGCCGGTAAAGAAGCTCGCTGTCCGTGAAGATGTTCACGTATTCAATCCCGAGCATCAAGGCTTCCTGCAAGCCGAAGATCAGCGCCATATACTCCGCGATATTATTGGTTGCCGATCCGATCTCGGAGGATATTTCCTTGACAGTTTTCCCTTTTTCTTTGATGACGACGCCGAGTCCTGCCGGCCCGGGATTACCCCGGCACGCCCCATCAATAAATATGTCGGCCTTCTTTGCCAATGATCAACCTCGGCTCATAAATCATCCGCCAGATATAAAATGCGCGCGCAACTCTCGCATTCGATTATCTTTTCGTGCATCTTCAATTCGTTGATAACCTGAGGCGGCAACGTCATGTAACAGCCGCCGCAGGTCTCATTTGTAACCGGAACCATAGCCATACCGCCGCGGTTGTCCAAAATCCGCTCATACCGGGCCAGGATATCCGGCTCAAGACCTTCCAGGGCCTGTTCTCTCTTGGCATCAAGCACCTTGATCTTGTCCCGTGTCTGGCCGATCACCTCTTCTGCCTCTTTTTTTCCATCCGAAAAAATTTTTTCTTCCTGCGACAGCCTGATCTTCTCCTCGTTGATCTGTTTCTGTATATCTTCGGCGGCGTCATATGAAATCAATATCTTCTCTTCGATAACAGACTTGTCGGCCTTTATGTTTTCAATTTCTGAAATCTTGGCTTGGTATTCCTTATTGGTCTTAAGCTGGCTGAGCTGGATGTTGGATTTGGCGATTGACTCTTCCTTGGCCTGCATCTCAACCTCGTAGGACTTTCGTTCGACCTGAATACTTTTTAATTTTTCCTCCAAAGTCTTAAGGGTGGCCTTCTTTTCTTCATATTGATTTTTCAGTTTTTCAATTTGTGCCGGCTTTTCTTTCAAAACGGACTTCAATTCGTAAATATCGGCATCAATCGCTTGAAGCTCAACAAGACGCCGGATTTGGTCTTTTATTGACACCTGGGTCATTGCTCGTCCTTTTTCAAAGAGTTAATGCCGAACCTGCCTTGAGATTGTACGAAAGAATCCGGTCCGTGTTTTTCACGTCGGGATTCCGGGAAATCTGGTGGGCACAGAAGGACTCGAACCTTCGACCTCTGCCATGTGAGGGCAGCACTCTAACCGGCTGAGCTATGTGCCCGTATTTAGTTTTATGTGATAAGTGCTGAGCGGTAAGCGAAAACACTCATTTCTATTTATATCCCTTTTTCCTTTGATTGTTGGGCCCAGCGAGGCTCCGGCCGAGGGAAGCGAGCGCCGGAGCTGCTCTATTCTGTCCTTTTTCTTTCGTGTCTGGGCCCACCAGGACTCGAACCTGGGACCCACTGATTATGAGTCAGTTGCTCTAACCGGCTGAGCTATGGGCCCTTAACTACTAATATTAGAAATAAAATTGAAGTAGATTATAACAAAATTAGCTGGAATTGTATAGCAGGAAATTCTTCCCGAATTGACTCATAAAAAATGTTACCCAAGGATTTTCAAAAGGGCTTCGTTGC
>CAYRXT010000032.1:0-24964 GCA_964428315.1 uncultured Planctomycetales bacterium | reverse complement strand
GAGTGGAACATTTTTCGCGCCCCTTTTTGGTACATTTTTAAACGCCCCTTGACACAAAGACGTCCTGCTGCGCATCAACACACATCCGATGTCAAAGATCGACGAACTTCTCCCTGATCATTGGCAGCAACTCCGTCAACAGCATAGCAAATAACGACATCGCCGACCAGATGGGTTCCCCGGACGCTTACGAAAAAGGTTGTCGTTTTGGTTGTCATTAGAAAAGGACACATGGGGATATTAATTTTGAATAGATATACTGCGATTTGTGAATAAATAATTTACAATCTGTGAATAAGAATGAAGAGTTTGAGGTAAATACCCGGTTGAGATTTAATAAGGAAAAGGGAAAATAATGCTTGATTAATGTCAAGATTTAACATATACTGTTGACATATGACAAAGTACCATTCACGAGAAAATACTCATTTACTTTTAGATGCCCTTGAAAGCATGCCTGTTGTGGTCCTTTCGGGTTTAAGGCAGTCTGGGAAAAGTACCCTTCTCCAGCATTTGCCCGATAAGTTAGGCTTTGTCTACAAAACCTTTGACGACTTAAATACCCTTGAAGCCGCACGACTTGATCCTGATGGTTTTCTTGAACAGGGAGAGAGGATGATTATTGATGAGGCGCAAAGATTTCCGGAGATTATGAATTTTGTTAAGAAATCCGTAGACTTGAAAAGAAAGAATGGGCGCTTCATTTTGAGTGGATCCTCCAATTTTCTTTTGCTCAAAAATATTTCTGAAAGCCTGGCAGGGCGCGCTATTTATTTTGAACTTTATCCTTTTAACAGAAGGGAGATTCTAAAAAAGGTTGGAAGCGATTCAACATTTGAGGATTTTATTCAATCAGGGAATTTCAAAAAACAGACAGGGAAAACAATTCCCTGGCAAGAGATCATCACTGGTGGCATGCCCTCAGTCTGCTTAAAGGAAGTAAAAAAGGCTGAAATCTGGTTCAAAGGCTATGAGCAAACTTACCTTGAGCGTGACATCCGTATGTTAAGCCAGGTTGCGGATTTGGTATCTTTTGGTCAACTTTTACGTTTGACAGCGTTTAGAACCGGACAAGTTTTGAATCAAAGCGATTTGGGAAGAGATGCAAAACTGAATGCTGTTACGTCTGGACGTTATCTTTCTTTAATGGAAACCTCTTTTGTTATCTCTCGGTTATCTCCTTTCTTGAAGAATCCTGCCAGCCGGATTATTAAAGCTCCTAAAATATATTTTACTGATACAGGAATGGCTGCTTATTTATGCGGGGCCTCAAAACTCGACAGCCAAGAACCATTGAAGGGTCGACTTTTTGAAAATTATGTTTTTCAGAATCTGCAAAGCATATTGGCGGCACGATTACCGGATGCGCGCCTATATTATTGGAATATACAGGGCAGGAATGAGGTTGATCTTATCGTTGAGGAAGGGCTAAAAACATATGCTATTGAGATTAAGTATGGTAGTCAATGGCGCTCCGGGGATCTTAAGGGCCTTGAAGCATTTATGGTAAGTGCGAAAAACTGCGTAGCGGGCATACTTGTTTATAATGGGAAAGAGGTGGCGAAAATCTCCGATAAAATTTGGGTGGTTCCGGCGTCTATTTTGTTGGAGTAAAGCTATGGTACAAGTACTAAGCACGGAAAATGACAACATAAACGAATCATTTGATTCCCGCAACCAGTTGGAACTATTCGACTAATAACGGGACACTACTGATATGTTGAAAATACAACGTAATGAATCATGTCCATGCGGAAGTGGCAAAAAATATAAAAAATGTTGTCTTTCAGATCCTGAAAAGAATATGGAAATGCACCGTGCATTATCTCTGGCGCATACCAGAGATGAGATTAAGGGGATTCTCAATGAATCATTAAAAGTTTATCGGCTGAAGATAGAGCTTGTCTCTATGGGAGGTCTGGATATTGATAGAGAAGTGTCGAGAACCTTGGACATTGATGGTAAGCATGCTCTTTATGATCTCCACTTAGAAATACAAGGTTTATTCGACTGGGATAACGATCATATGTTTTCTTTTTATCTTGGAGAAAAACTATATGACCCGAATACTGAATATTTAGCAAATCCGCTAGGAGAACATGTTGTTTCTATTTGGGATGGATCTTCTAAGTCTGCTGGCAATACTGAATTAAGGGATTTGAACTTATCAGTAGGTTTTTCCTTCTGGTATCTATTTGATTATGGTGATGAATTGATACACAGAGTGACTGTTGAAAATGTTCGTGAAATGACCTCAGAAGAGTCTAGTGTTAAGAAACATGTAGGCAAGATAGGTGTTGCTCCTCCTCAATACGCATATGATGAGTGAGTTTGCGAATAGATGCTTGTTGTAGTGTGTGTTGAAAACAAAGATGAAGATATTAGGATGGGACTTTATTGAGATTGACCGTTCTAGGTAAACCTCTTAATTCAATGACATTTGTCGACGAGTAAAGAGCACAATGATAAGAAAGGTCGCAGTTATACCAGAAACCGCACGCCTATTAAACTAATCTTCCAGGAGTCCTGCCCAAGCATGTCATCTGCATTAAAGCGTGAAGCCCGGATCAAGAAATGGAGCAAATCTAAGAAATTAGCTCTGATTAATGGAAATTTCCAGGATTTGACCATTTTAGCCAAATCCCGAGAGTAATCATCCCCAAAATGGCCCGAATACTCTCGAATTGGCATCCAATGATCAACGACAATTATTATTTTCCTTCAGCGACAATTATAATTCCCTGTTGTCTGAGATTGCTCCGTCCCCGCAAAGATAACCCCGGAAAACCGGGCAAACTTCAGGCAATGATTTTCTGCTTGACATAAAAAGATTAAGTGTTAATTTATTCAGAAAGGTAACACCAAAAAATGAAACGATTTGGCGTATCATTAGAAGACAATCTGTTAGATGAGTTGGATGACTTGGTTCGAAGGCATAAACTGCCCAACCGTTCCCAGGCCATAAGGTATTTAATCCGGCGTAACCTGGCCAGGGAACAATGGGACTCGAACCGCGTCGTCAGCGGGTGCGTTGTCCTTGTCTATGACCACCATAAGCGGGACCTCTTGAATAAGGCCGTGGACATTCAGCACCATTACCAGCGGTTGGTGTTGTCCTCCCAGCATGTCCATCTTGACCACGATAACTGTCTTGAGACCATCGCTTTGAAAGGCAAGGCGAAGGATCTGAGAGAACTGGCTGACCGGCTTATCGGCTTGAAAGGCATGAAGCACGGCGAGTTGGTGATGAGCACGCTGGGATAATTTTTTTTGACAATAGGTAACACGAAAATGATAAACGTATTATTAACTTAAGGAAGGCCGCACCTCATTGTTTACTTATGAGGTGCGAGCCTTGTCATTTTCATCTAGATATGAAAATGAGGAAAAATGACGGGAGGGTGGTTATGGTATCGAAAGTAAGGATTGGGGTTTTGTTTGCCTTGGTTTTGTCCGTATCGCTTCTGATCCAATCTTCTGCTCAGGCTCACTTTGGGATGGTCATCCCATCAGAAGATATCGTTGAAGACACAAGCCAATCGGATTTGAATATCAGGGTTATGTTTGCGCATCCGTTTGAAGGTCAATCCATGAACATGGAAAATCCTGTTCAGTTTGGCGTAATGGTTGATGGGAAAAAAGAGAATCTTCTTGAAAGCCTAAAGCCATATGAACTCAAAATGTATTCTGATAAGGAAACATGTAAAGCATGGCAGGCGGATTATAAAATCAAGCGTCCGGGAGATTATCAGTATTATGTTCAACCTGCTCCCTATTGGGAGCCGGCGGAAGATTGCTTCATAGTCCATTACACAAAGGTTATCGTTGACGCATTTGGTAAAGAAGAAGGTTGGGACGAAGAAATCGGTCTTAAAACAGAGATCGTGCCCTTGACCCGTCCATTTGGAATTTATGCGGGGAATGTTGTTCAGGGCATCGTGAAGGTAAACGGTAAGCCCGCTCCGTTTAGTGAAGTTGAAATTGAACATTACAATGAAAAAGGACGTTACAGCGCACCGAAAGGTTCATTTGTTACTCAGGTCGTTAAAGCGGATGAGAACGGTGTTTTTACTTATGCCATTCCCAGGGCGGGCTGGTGGGGTTTTGCCGCTTTGAACGAGGATGATAAGACCATCAAATTGGGAGAAGAGGAGAAATCCGTCGAAATTGGCGCTGTATTGTGGCTCAAAGCCTACGAAATGAAGTAAGCTATGCATATATCAGAAGGAGTATTGTCACTGCCGGTGATTACGGCGGGGTATGCACTTAGCGCGACGGGTGTCGGAATAGGATTAAAGCAGTTAAAAGATAAAGATATCGTCAAGACTGCCGTCTTATCTTCCGCGTTCTTTGTCGCTTCCCTGATTCATGTGCCTTTAGGCCCCGGCAATGTCCATTTAATCCTCAATGGGTTATTAGGGCTTATGCTGGGGTCTGTTGGCTTTTGCGCCATATTTGTCGCTTTATTGTTGCAGGCGTTTTTGTTTCAATTTGGCGGGTTGACGACCTTGGGAGTGAATACCTTTAATATGGCCGTGCCCGCGTGGATTTGCTTTCTTTTATTCTCAAGATTTATTAATGGAAACAAAATCCCTTTAGCCATGATCGGATTCCTGACGGGGTTTATTTCCGTTGCTTTAAGCGCTGTATTCTTAAGCTTTTCGCTTATTTTGAGCGGGGATCATTTTGCATCCTCAGCCAAGGTTGTTTTAATCGCCCATATCCCGGTCATGATTATTGACGGGATCATCACGGCTGTCGTGCTGCAATTTATTAAGAAAGTCAAACCGGAAATGCTATGCCAATAAAACGTGTATTTTTACCTTTAGCTTCAATTATCTTTTTTTTAGGTTTTTGTAACAATGCCTTCGCCCATAAAGTGAATTTGTTTTGTTACTTTGAGGATGGATATTTAGTCGGCGAAGGATATTACAGCGGAGGACGGCCCGCCCAAAATGCCGGCATCGGAATTTATTCTTTAAAAGACAATACCCCAGTTGCCAATACGCAAACAGATGCTAACGGTAAATTCAAAGTCCAGCTTGACTATCCTGATTCTGTCAAAGTAGTCATGAATGCCGGACAAGGGCATAGGTGTGAATTTATTGTTGAGCAGGAAAGTAATGTGGCTGTTGAAAATATCGATCTCCCAAAGGATAGGCAAATCCAAAAAAGCGAGATAGATGAGTTGATAGAGCAAAAGATTAAACCGCTTGAAGCGAGAATCATGGAACTTGAAAAACAACAATCAGGCCCGAAAGCCATCTCTATTGCCGGAGGAGTTGGTTTTATTATCGGTATTTTTTCATGTATTTATTTTATTAAAAGAAAACATGCACTTTGATATTTTTTCGCAAGGCAACTCTGTTTTCCATTCGCTTGATCCAAGGATAAAAATCTTAACTTTTATCCCTTTAGTGTTTATTGTGGCCCTTCTTCAAGATCTTTGGGCGGGGATGTGCTATTTATCTCTAGCCATACTTTTTATCTTTATTGCCCGTATTGATTCAAAGGCATTACGCAATCGTCTTGTTGCCTTGAATGCATTTATTGTCTTACTCTGGCTGACACTGCCATTTAGCATTAAGGGACAGACTATTTTTGCTGTTAAAGATTTAACTTTTAGCGTCGAAGGCGCGTTATACACCCTTGTCATCACGTTGAAAGCTAACGCAATTCTTTTGTTCACTATAGCGCTAATAGGGACAACTGATGTTTTTACTTTAGCCCATGCCTTGTTTCATCTTAAGTTTCCCAGGAAACTTGTCTATCTCAGTGTTTTTCTTTATCGTTACATAAGTGTCTTGCATGAGGAGTATGACCGGTTAAGGAGCACGGCCAAGGTAAGGTCATTTTATCCCGGGACAAACATGAACACCCTAAAAACGTATGCGTATATGGCGGGCATGCTTTTCGTCAACAGCTATGAGAGGTCGCAGAGGATATATCAGGCGCTGACATTGCGAGGTTTTCGCGGCGATTTCCCCATGCTGCGGCATTTTCATCTTCATAAAGAAGACATCACCTTTGCCGCGATCATGACGGTTGTTATCGCCGGCAGGTTTATTTTATGGACGTAATCAGATTAGAAAATATCCATTATGCCTATCCCGGAGAGATCCAAGTCTTCAAAGGGCTTAGTTTTTCTCTTGAAAAAGGCCGGCGGGCAGGGATCATCGGCGCGAACGGAAGCGGCAAGACAACGCTTTTTTCGCTCATTATGGGATTGGCTTTTCCGCAAAAAGGCACTATTTCTCTTTTTGAACAGCCGTGTTTTGAAGAAAAAGATTTTATGCAGGCTCGAAAGAAAATCGGATACCTGTTTCAGGACCCCGATGACCAGGTCTTTTGCCCGACAGTTGAGGAAGATATTGCTTTTGGTCCTTTAAACTTAGGGTCTCGGTTGGAGGATGTCCGGAAAACTGTCACTGAGATTTCCAAGGAATTAGGCATCCAGTCCTTGCAAAACCGGATAACGACCAAACTTTCCTGGGGACAGAAACGTCTCGTTTCGCTGGCGGGCGTGCTTGCCATGCACCCCGAAGTCCTTATTCTGGATGAGCCCACGGCGAGCATTGATGATAATGTGGTCAAAAGGATTACAGAATATTTACAGGACACTATCGCTGAAAAAACGGGCTATTCACTGCTTATTGCGTCTCACGACAGGCAGTTTCTTAAAGACCTTAATGTTGATATGTATTTATTAAAGGACGGGATGTTAACAAACCAATAAATATCATTGCTGTCCAAATTAGCTGTCATTGCGAGGATTCCGCCGGAGGCGGAAGACGAAGCAATCTCTTCCCGGCGGTAAAGATTGCTTCGCTCCTAAGAAGAGAAAACCTTTAGTCGCTCGCAATGACTTCGGATTTTATGTCTTTAAGACGAGTTCTCCTCGACATTGCATTCCTAATTTGGACACGCATGAATTTGGACACGCATGAATAAATATTTAATTACAAAGAAAGGGGGATATATGTTAAGCAGTTGCAAGAAAGGGGTGGTTTTAGTTCTATGTCTTTCCATGGCAGTCGTGTTTAACTGCGCAAATGTTTCAGCAGAGCCGACCAATGAGGAAGTGTTGAAACGCATGGAGCAGATGGAAAGTAGAATTAAAGAACTTGAAGACCGTCTGGCCGTTTATGAGGGTAAAGAAAAAGGGGCTGACAGAAAATTGAGTCAGGTAGAAGAAAAAGTTTCTAAATTTGAGGGGAAACTTGAAGAAGCAAAATCACAAGGTATCGGCGCGCTTGTTGAAGGTGTTGAAATTGGTGCAGGAGCGACGTTTGTTTATCAGTTTACGGATAACGCCAACGGTGATGATCTTTCTCAGAACAGCGAGGATGTGGGTGACGCGTCATATTCCGTCGATCTTGAATTGTCGAAGGGATTTGATGATTACGGCAAAGCCTTGATCCTGTTTGAGGCGGGCGAAGGGGCCGGCGTAGAAGATGAACTCAAAGTTTTAAGCAACGTCAATTTTGACGCAACGGACGGGGATTCCAATCTTGGCGTTGTTGAAGGCTGGTATGAGCAATACATGGGGCCTGTCACATTAAGATTCGGTAAGCTGGACCCTACTTACCTTATCGACAGCAACGACTATGCCAATGATGAGGCATCCCAGTTCTTTGGACGTATTTTCCGCAACAATCCTGTCGTGGCGTTTGCTGATAATGGAGCAGGGTTACGGTTAGCTGTTTCCCCAAATGAATTGATTGATATTGAATCACTTGTCATGGATGGGGACGGCGACTGGGAGGATATGTTTGAGGATACCTTTTATGCCGGCCAGATTAATATCAAGCCGAATCTGTTTGACCGTCCCGGGAATTACCGGTTCTATGGATGGGGAAGCGACCGCGAACATACACAATGGGATGACGCGACCCAGACTAAGGAAGGGAATTATGGTTTTGGCTTAAGTTTTGATCAGGAAGTGGCTGATGGACTTGGGCTTTTTGTCCGCTATGGATGGCAAAATCCTGAAGTTTTCTTAAACGGTGAGGACATATCATTAGAGCAATCTTACAGTGTTGGTATGCAGCTTGCCGGTGCCGCGTGGAACAGGGAAGATGATGTTTTCGGGTTGGCTTTTGGAGGCGTTATCCCGTCGGATGACTACAAGAAATCCGACAGCGCTTTAAAAGCAGATACCGAACATCATCTGGAGGCATACTATAATTATAAAGTGAACGGGTGCCTGAGCCTGAGCCCGGACGTCCAGGTCATCTGGAATCCCTACGGCGGCGACGCGTTAAACGGTGACCAGACGATTATAGTCGGGGGACTGCGGAGCCAGGTCGATTTTTAACGCGTGGGCAGAGCGCTGAAGGGCCGCCCCGCGCCGTGCGGCGCTGGGCGGCCCTTTTCTTGCCACCTCCTTCGGCAGGATCAGGACTTGCCGGCCGTTTCCCGGAATCCCGAGAATTTTGAAAGGCGCCCGCGGGGATTCTTCTTCAAGTGAGATAGAATCCCGGCCGTGGATGCTTGGAAAACTGTTTTATTTCGCGAAGATATTGTGGCCGAGAAAAACGGGGCAAGTGCCCCAGTCCATGCGAGCGGTTCCTTGTCTTGATTGTTCCAGGGAGAGCCTCAACCGGGTCTGAAGATGCGAGCGCCGGATGGTCGTGCGTCCCGGCACGACGGTCCGGGGGGCCGTATACCGCGGTGAACTGTTTTTGAGCGGCATGGAAGAGGCATAATGGATATCGGGGTTGCGGAACAGGGTCCGCACGTCGTCGGCGATCTTCTGGACGGGCCAGTCGCTGTCGGGCCGCATCAGGGCGATGTATTCTCCGGAGGAATGCTCAACGATCATCTGCCACATCCCGATTTCATTTTTGGGATGCCGCCCGGTGAAACGGAGGGCGCATTCACCGATCGGGCAGGAGAAAGAAAAACGTTTGGAACAAACGACGATTTCCAGGCGGGGATAGGTTTGGCCGAGGGCGGCCTCGGTCAAGGCCTCCAGAGATTTCGTGTCCGCGCCTTTCCGGCCGGCAGAGCGTTTGTCACCGATAACCGCCACGGTCACCAGCGGCAGGGGGAATCCCCGGCGGTCCAGATCGTCCCAGGAATGGCGCACAAGCCGGCGGTCCAGAGCCGATGGGGAGGCCGAATCGCGCGGGATGCCGAGGAGATCGCCGGCCGCGCGGAATGCCTCGTCGGTCCCAAGCGTCCTCATGCAGTAATGGGCCGGACAGTCTTTTCGCAGGCATGGCGCGCAGGGCACCTCATGCCGCAGTGAAACGGCCGGTCCCTTGCCGAGAGGATAAGGCGACCAGCGGTAATCATTTTCGGGCCCTAATAAAGCGAGCAGTGGACATCCGCGTTCCCGCGCGAGATGCATCACTCCCGTATCGTTGCTGATGAAAAGACGGCCGTGTTCCATCAGGGCGGCCAGAGAGAGGATGTCAAGTTTTCCGCACAGGTTGACGGTCCGGCTTCGCAGAGAAGGCGCAAGCCTCTCCCGGATCGACTCCGCCAGCCCCTTTTCGGATTGGATGCCTGAAAAGACGACCGACGCCTGAGGACGGGATTCGAGGAGTTTCTGCGCCAGAACCGCAAAATATTCCTCGGGCCAGCGGCGCGACTGTTTCTGGGCGCCGGGGTGCATCAGAATAAGATGCTCCGGATGGAGAGGAAGATCTTTGAGCAAGGCCGTTTTTTTCTTCGCGATGCGCGCGTCGATGCCCTCCGGCAGGCGGGGGAAGGTTTGTTCCTTGTCCAGGGAAGGCTTCAGCGATGCGATGAGCCACTTGTTGTTGTCCGCCTCGTGGCGGGTGATGTCCAGAAGACGGGCGCGGTTGTTGAATCTCTGCAGGGGATGTCCGTCGATCATCCCCATCCGGTACGGCGCTCCGGTGAAAAAGGCCTCCTCCTTGATGAAGTAGGATGTCCCGGTGATGACAAGATCGAATCCTTCAAAAAAAAGCCCCAGGCCCTTTTTGAGTTTTCGTGCCGCCGGCTCGTTCATGAAGCTCATCTGCCGGATCTCGTCGATCATGGTCAGGCCGCACAGGAGGTCTTCGACGCTTTTCGTCGAACGGATCGCCATAACGATCCTGGCGCGCGGGTAAAGGCGGCGCAGTGTCTTCAGGGCGGGCATGAAAACCACCATGTCCCCCAGCCGGCTGGTGCGGGTGATGAGGATTTTTCGTATTTTGAACGGTCTTCTTCCCGTGACCAGGCGTCCGGCCAGCCGCAGGACATAATAGAACCGGCCCGCAATGTTCAGTGCGCTGATGAAGGCCGTCAGCCTCGGGCTTGGCCGGCTCGCGTCGTCATGGACCAGTCTCGTCGAAAACGGAATGATGTCCCGCGGCCTGTAAAAGGCCGCGGCGCCCTCCGCCGTCTTGTCCCTGGAGAGCGCCGCGGCCCGTCCGATATATTTTTCCAGGAGGTCGGTCCTTGAATCCCAGCCATTTTGAGCGGCGACGGCGAGTCTCGCCTTCCGGTTTTCCGGCGAATCGTTGTGCAGCGCCGAGTCGATCTTTGCGAGGAATTCTTCATGAGAAGTCGCGGTCTCAATGACGTCTTTGCAGAAGTACAGTCCTTCCAGAGGGGTGGAGACCACCGGCCGGCCTGAGGCGAGATATTCATAGACTTTAATGGGACTGCAGGCGCGCGTCAATTCGTTTATTTTATAGGGGACGATGCAGACATCTATGTGTTTGAGGAGGCGGGGGAGCTCTTCATACGGCTGATATCCCAGAAACCGGACGTTCGGACAGGACCGCAGAGTGGAGAAATCCACGCCCTTCTTCATCCGGCCGATCAGCGCCAGTGTCCGGCGGGGATGAGCCCCGGCGATTTTTTTGACCAGTTCCTGGTCAATCCGGTCGTCTATGTAGCCAAAGAGGCCGATACATCCTTGCTCGACGCCGGACAGCAGGGGGTGTGGGGCGGACCTGTTGATACGGCCCGTCGCGTAATGGTCGGTGTCGGCCCCGCTGGGCAGGAGGAACGTCCGCGGCTGAATGTGTTTCAGTTTGTCCACGAGCCGGGGAGAGACCGCCAGGGCCAGGTCCGAGCCGCGCAGGAGAGATTCTTCCATCCGCCTGATGCGAACCTTTTCCTGCGGATCGGTCCCGCCGAATTCGCTCATATCGTCGACGGCATAGTATATCCGGGCCAAGGGGCTCAGGGCCTGCGCGTAAGGCGCGGTCTCCGGCAGTAAGGTCATAAGCACCGGATCGTTAAAGGCGAGTCTGCGGACAAGCCGCTGGATCACTCCCGGGAGCCGGGCCTTGTTTAACCGCCACGGCAGGCCGCGGGCAAAGGGATAGGTATAAACGAAAAGGCGGTAGTCAATCTCGCGCAGGCCGAGTTGGGACCGGACCGGAACAAAGGCGGCCGCGCGGGATTTGAGATCCGCGCGGCCGAAATCCCATTTGGGGTCAATGTAGAGGACACGGTGGCCTCTGGCGGCCAGCCGTTTCAGCATATGGTGGCGGCCGGTCCAGCACCAGTCCCAGTTTGTCGGTCCTAAACAAATGATGTTCATATTTTCGAGGTTGCTTCCGTTGATCGGCCTGCCCGGATGAGTTGGAACAATATTACCATAATGAAGGCTTTCCGGAAGCTGTCCCTTCCGCAAAGAATTGACCTTATCCCACCATGATTATCCAATACCGCTCCTCTTTCCCCGCTTGAGGAAACAACGCTGCCGCACTGGAGATCTAAGTCTGCCTTTCAAAGCGAAACGGAACAGAACGGTGATCCGGGAAGTCTCCCGGAAAGTCTTCCGGAAAGGCAGAGCGACCGGGGCTCTTCAAAGTGGCTTATAAAAGCGGGATATGGCCGGAGCGTATCCCGGGACCGTCCCCCTTGTTAAGCCTTCTGATTGCTATTCCCGGTCTAACATAGTATAATCCTTTAGCTTATAAAAACACAACGCAGTTTTTTTGAATTTCTGCAAAAGCCCTATTATGAAAAAAGAGACAGTCCTCTTGATCATGTTTTTTCTGATGTTGACCTACGGCGCCGTGAACATGGGCGGCCTTTATCTCCAAAACCGGCTGGACGATCCCGGCAAGATGAAGGCGGCCTTCGACACCGAAGAGGATTTCCGGAAGTACTTGACGGCCTTTAACCGGAAAGTCGGCGCTGTCCCGTTTGTGATAGGACTGGTGTATGTCGCCGTCTCTCTGGCCGTGGCGCGTTTCCCGAAGGTCGCCTTGCTTGTCGCCCTCTCCCAGGCCGTTCTCTTCATTTATTATCTCTTTCAGAGATATGTCAGCTGGCAGGATATCCTTGTGCCCGCACTTCTGTCAACATTATTCGTTTATTCCAGACGCTGAACAGGTCAACTTCGTGACGGGATGTTCCTTGACCCCTGGTCAATCATCTGTTCCGGGTTCCCTGGAATTTCGCATGGATAGAGAGCGGTTTTTATGGTTCGATTCATGGATGCGTGGTGAGAGAGCGGAGGCCTTCGACTCTGCCCGGGCCGGGCGGGTCGAGCCATAAAACAAACGGGCCTTGAACAACCCTGCACCTTGCGGTGCGGGGTTTTTTTGCAGAAAA
The DNA here is from genome assembly GCA_964428315.1 of uncultured Planctomycetales bacterium. Taxonomy (GTDB): domain Bacteria; phylum Omnitrophota; class Gorgyraeia; order Zapsychrales; family CAYRXT01; genus CAYRXT01. The sequence goes on along the minus strand of CAYRXT010000032.1, from coordinate 12,430 downwards.
AAGTCAGCAATTGGGGGAAAAGGACGGTTCATGAACCCGCCCGGGTCATTTACCATAAACAGGTCGGTTAAATCGGATGGAAGGAACGGGGAAACAAGGGAGGAGTTCATGTTTGTCTGGGATCTATTTTTCGTCTTCATGATCGCGATCATCCTGACGGCGGTTATCGGCGGGGCCTTCCGGCGCTCCGGTCCGCGGGAGAGTCTGGTTGTCTTTTTCTTTATTATCTTTCTCGCGGCATGGGCCGGCGGCATCTGGATACATCCTTTCGGGCCGCCGTTTTTCGGCGTTTTCTGGCTGCCGTTTCTCATAGTGGGGCTGATCGTGGCTCTCCTCGTCGCCGCCCTGGAAATCCCGGAAGAGAAAAGGAAGGATACACCGCGGGCCGGCGCGGCCGAAAGGGTGTCCCGGGCGGAGATGTTCAGCCTGTTTTTCTGGCTGTTTCTCGTCATCCTTGTTATCTCCATCATTTTCGGTTATCTCGCCGGCCCCAGAGTTATCGTGGTCTGACGAAAACAACAGAATCTTTAAACAGGAGGTCAGCAATGAAAAGGACAGTTTATCTGAGACCGCATGCATGGACGTTTGGCGTTGCTTTTCTGATCGCCGGCTGTTTTATGTTATTGCTGTCAGCGGCTCATCCCGCAGAGGCCCAGCCGGCTGAAGCGACCGATGAGGATATCCGCTAGGCGGTGGAGACCGAACTGCTTTTGGACGCGGCCGTGGCGTCGCATTTGATCGATGTCTCCGTCAATGAAGGCGTCGTGACGCTGTCCGGTCTGGTCGACAACCTTTTCATGCAGGAGAGGGCGGTTTCACTGACGCAAAAGGTGAAGGGGGTGCGTTCGGTCATCAATCAGATCGAGGTGCGGGCCGCCGAGCGGCCGGACAATGAGATCAAGCAAAATATCGAGAGCGCCTTGCTGTTTGATCCGGCGACGGATTCCTATGAGATCAATGTCCGGGCCAATAACGGCATTGTGACTTTAACCGGAACTGTCAGTTCCTGGGCCGAAAAACAACTGGCCGGGAATGTGGTGAAGGGCGTGAGAGGCGTCCGGAGGGTGATCAACAATATCTCGATCGATTTTGCCGAAGAGCGCCTCGACAGCGAGATCAAGGCAGAGATCGAAAAGAGGATCGAGTCCGACCCATATCTGGAGGCGGCCCTGGTCAATACTAGGGTCGATAACGGCCAGGTGACCCTGACCGGGACCGTGGGCAGCGCGGCCGAGAGATTAATAGCCTATAACAAATCGTGGGTCAACGGGGTCCAGGCCGTGGACAACGCCGGCCTCGAAGTGGAGCCGTGGGCCCGTGAGGTCAATTTGAAGGCGACACCTTTTCAGGCCCGGCCGGATGAGGCTGTCCGTGAATCCGTCACGGACGCCTTTGTCTATGATCCGCGCGTGAATTCCTTTAACATCGAAACGGATGTGACTAACGGCCTGGTGACCTTGACAGGGGAAGTGGATAACCTCAAGGCCAAAAAGGCAACCGCCGCCGATGCCCGCAACACCTCGGGGGTCTGGAGGGTTATCAACCGTATCAAGGTGCGGCCGGACGAGCTCCCGGACGATCTGGCCCTCGGGCAGGACGTCCGCGAGGCTCTGAAGTGGGATCCGGTGGTTGACCGTTTCGACATCAGCGTTGTCGTGCGCAACGCCAAAGTCTACTTGGGCGGAGAGGTCGACAGCTATTACGAGCGGGAGCATGCCGCCGACGTCGTTTCCCGGGTCAACGGCGTGGTCGATATCGAGAATAACCTGGCGGTCCAGCCGGAAACGGTGGCGGCCGATGACCCCGCCATCGAACAGAATATCGATCGGGAACTCTTCTGGAGCACCCTGGTCGACAGCGGGGACGTCGATGCCGAAGTCGATAACGGGACGGCCACGTTGACCGGAGAAGTGGACACGTTACAAGAGATGCGGGCGGCGGTCTCCAACGCCTTCCAGGGAGGCGCGCGTTCGGTCGCAAGCAGGATTGACGTCGCGGAGGCCCCGGAATATTACCCGGTTTACGACACGCTGGAATACGAATATTGGTTCGTGAAATAAATCCCGGCAAGTAAAGCGTGATCTTTTCTGAAGAAAGGATTCAAACATGCCCGAACTGCCGGATGTTGAGATATTCACCCGGTACTTTAAAAAGACCGCCCTGCATAAGACCATCGGAGAGGTGCGGGTGAACACCGCAAAGGTGCTCGACCGCGTGTCATCAAGGGAACTCCGGCAGTCGCTTGAGAGCAAGTCTTTTGCCGAGGCCCGGCGTCACGGCAAGTATCTCCTGGCGCGGTTCGTAAAACAGAGGGGCTGGCTCGCGCTTCATTTCGGCATGACGGGTTACCTGGAATATTTTAAAGACAACAGCCGGACGCCGAGGCATAGCCGGGTGGAATTCCTTTTCCGCAACGGTTATCGCCTGGCCTTCTGCAATCAGCGCCTCCTGGGGAAGGCGGCGCTGGTGGATTCGCCGGAACAGTTAAAAGGAAAGAAGGATCTCGGTCCCGACGCGGGCCGGCTGAATAAAGACGAGTTTCGGGCCTTGATCAGGGGATCCCGCGGGGCCGTCAAGCCGGCCCTGATGGATCAAAAACGCCTGGCGGGACTGGGAAACATTTACAGCGACGAGATCCTTTTCCAGGCGCGCGTCCATCCGAAGGCGCAAAGCGGCAGGCTTTCCGGGGCGCAGGCCGACAGAATCCACGAAAAGATGCGCAAGGTTGTTGATATCGCCGTAAGAAAGAAGGCCGACCCGCAACGCGTGCCGCGGGATTTTCTGTTGCCCCACCGGGACACGGACCGGATCTGTCCCTCATGCGGTGGCCGTTTCAAAAAGATCAAGGTATCGGGCCGGAGCAGTACTTACTGCCCCCGTTGCCAGAAAAAAACGAGATAGCAAGGGGAGGTCGAGATGTTGCGATGTCTGTCGGACATCAAGGGGTTCCTGGCGCGCTGCGGGGATGAGGATGTCGGCCAGGTCAACGAGATGTATTTTGACGACCGGTCATGGACGATCAGGTATTTTGTCGTTGACACGGGGATCGATCTGGACAGCCGCCGCGTATTGATTTCTCCGTCCGGATTGGAAAGACCTCCGGACTGGAGCACCGGAACTGCGGCCCTGAATTTCCCGCGGGAGAGGCTGGGTGATGTCCCGAAGATCAACGCCGGACGGCCGGTCAGCCATGAAGACGAGCAGAAGATCGTGGAATATTTCGAATGGCCGGCCTACTGGCAAAAGGAGACCGCCCCGGGTTCTCAAGCAGCCCGGACCATTCTCGAGGCGCAAAAAGAAGATCTTAATCAGACATTCGAAGAAACGCGCCTGCGGAGCGCGAAAGAGGTCCTGGGCTATTCGGTTTCGGCCCGGGGGGAAACATCGGTGAGGCCGTGGACTTCCTGTTCGATGACATCACCTGGGGTATTCGTTATGTGGTTGTTGAAGACACCCAAGGCATCTTAGAGCACAAGAGGCTTATCTCCCCCCAGTGGTTTGAGCGCATCAGCTGGCCGGAGGAAAGGATATTTCTTGATCTTTCCAGGAGAGACATCGAGCGGGCTCCACCGTACGATCCGGCCGCGCCGATAACGCGCGAGTACGAAAACACCCTTTTTGATTATTATGGAAGACAAAAATACTGGCTTTGATCTGAACAGTATAAGATGCAGTGTGTGAAAAAGAATCGGCCAATACCCTCTCGGCACCTGGTCCGCAGACAGGCCGTCGAAGAGGGGCAACAACAACACCCTGATCCAAAAGGGAGGTGGATGATGAGAAAGAGGTTTTTATGGATGACACTGGCCTTGCTGGTCTTTTTTACGGCGGCAGGCGCGACCCGGGCTTATTCTGCCGGAAAGAAGAAAGGCCTTAAGGCCAAATTTTTCCACAAGGTCTGTCTGCTGGACGAATACCGGGACAATGTGGGCCTGAGCGACGAAGACATGCGGAAGGTCTGGCAGTTGAAGATGGAGACAAAAAAGACTCTTATCCGCAAGGGAGCGGACATCGAGCTGGCCGCCTTGGATATCAAAGAGGCCCTGAATCAGGACGAAATAGACATCCCGGCCCTTGAGCAATTCGTCGACAAGAAGTACGAGCTGAAGAAGGAAAAGTCCAAGGCGCTGGTTGCGGCTTACGCCCGGCTCAAGAACATGCTGACGGCCGAACAGGAGGGCACCCTTAAGGAACTTTGGAGGGAGAAAGAAAGGCCGTGTCCTTGCTTCTGTCCCTTGATGCGGGAAGGCATGATGCGCTCCATGATGCGCGGCGGCATGACGGGAGAAGGGATGTATGAAAGAGGGCGGTACGAAAAAAAGAAGATGAAAAAATAACCTTCTTAATTTACTGAGCCCTCGGGGGAGTTCTTTTGGTTGCTTTTCCCGAGGACTCCTCCGTCGCCGTTTCGCTTCTCGGGATGAGTCGTCGGGAGATGTTGTCCAAAAAATCTCCGAACCCTCAATTTACTTTGATTTGCCCTGATTGGCGACGGCCTCGGCCGCCTGGCGGATCTTCTCCTGGTCTCCCAGGTAATAATGCTTGAGCGGCCTGAGGTCTTCGTCCAGTTCGTAGACCAGCGGGATCCCTGTGGGTATGTTCAGGCCGGGGATCTCATCATCGGAGATGTTATCCAGAAATTTCACCAGGGCCCTGAGGCTGTTGCCGTGGGCGGCGATGACCACGCGTTTCCCGCTCTTGATGACCGGGGCGATGGTGTCATGCCAGTAGGGAAGAAAACGCTCGACGGTCAGTTTCAGGCTTTCGGTGCGCGGCATATCCTTTTCTTCCAGCCCGGCGTAACGGGGATCCTTTCCCGGATAGCGTTCATCGGTTTTCTCGAGTTCAGGCGGGGGGATATCGTAACTGCGCCGCCAGACATGGACCTGTTCGTCGCCGAATCTCTTCGCCATCTCGGCCTTGTTGAGCCCCTGGAGCGCGCCGTAATGGCGTTCGTTAAGCCGCCAGGACCGGTGGACCGGGATCCACATCAGGTCCATCTCCTCAAGGACGATCCACAGCGTGCGGACCGCCCTTTTCAATACGGACGTAAAGGCGACGTCAAAGGTGTAATCTTCTTCTCTGAGGACCTTCCCGCCTTCCCGGGCCTCGACGATGCCCTTCTCGGAAAGGTCCACGTCGGTCCACCCCGTAAAGCGGTTCGCTTTGTTCCAGGTGCTTTCTCCGTGGCGGATGAGCACGAGTTTATGCTGAGCCATAATCAGTCCCTCCCGTAGTAGTTTCCGGCGTGAATCCTGCCGATTGAACGAAAACATCATAACATGTATTTTTTGAAATGCAATATTTGAAGGAATTTGGAGCTTACCATTTCCCAAGGCTGTCTTTGCGGTGACCCCGCCGAAGGCGGTGTGCGAAGCCCCCGCAGGGGACGAAGCCCCCGCAGGGGACGAAGCCCCCGCAGGGGACGAAGCCCCCGCGGGGAAATTCGCCGATCCCTCCGGCCGCCCGCGTTGGCAGGCGGATTATGGTTCGAAGGCCTTCGCCCGCTCACCACGGATCCAGGAGTCGAACCACCCTGCTCGGGAGATGAATGCCGCGGGCATGCGCGTGGGGGGATTCAGTTATCAATACAGTCAACTTGCGGGTTTTATTCTCTTGACACCAAGAGGCGGTGTGTTACCATGCCTATATTAGACAAGGAAAAAAGTCAATTTGTTTGCAGACAAGAAAAATGCCCTACCAGATCCTGCTTGTTGATGATGACGCCCTGTTCCGTGAGGAAATCCGGGAGTCGTTCGACGAATATACCGTTGTGGAGGCCTCCGGCGGTGAAGAGGCCATCCGCCTGTTAAAGAGACCCAACCAGATCGACCTGGTGATCCTTGATGTCATGATGCCCGGCCTCAAGGGGACCGAGGTCCTGCGCGAGATCAAAAAGATCGCGCCTCACCTGCATATTATTATTCTGACCGGCTACAGCACGAAGGACATCGCCATCGAGGCCCTGAAGGGGGACGCGGACGATTACCTCGAAAAGCCGCTGGATATCGAGAAGACCAAATCCATGGTGGCCCAGCTTCTTCGGGACAAACGGCCCGGAGGCAGGGATATTGAGGCGGAAGGCATCGAGGGCAAGATCGCCCAGGTCAAGAACTTTGTCGACCGGAATTACCACAAGAGGATCTATCTCAAGGACGCGGCCTCCGCCGTCTGTTTAAGCCCCAAATACCTCAGCCGCCTCTTCAAACAGAAGGCCGGGATGGAATTTACGGATTACAAGATGAATGTCCGTATCGCAAAGGCCAAGGAGATCCTGCTCAGGAACAGCCTGAACATCGACGAGATCGCGTTTCAGATGGGCTATAAAAACACCGAATCCTTTATCCGGCTCTTCAAAAAGGCCACACGCTCAACCCCCACGGAATACCGCAAAAGAAAAGGCAAACATGCCCCGCGCAAAAGGCGCAAGCCGGTCACAAAAAGGCGCGTCTGACATTCTTCATAAAACCGAAAAATTTCAACAGGAAACCGGAGACGCATTCCGCCGGCTACTTGAATCCAGTCCCTACGGCATCATCCTGGTTGAACCCGCGGGGGTGATTGTCTTGGTGAACGCCATGGCCGAAAAGCTGTTCGGCTACACGCGCAAGGAACTTGTCGGACAGCCGGTGGAGCAGCTTGTGCCGCCCGGTTTCAGGCACCATCATCAATATTACCGCGGCGAATACACCAGGGCCCCCAGGGTCCGGCCTATGGGCTCCGGCCGGGATTTGTTTGCCCTGCGCAAAGACGGAAGCGAATTCCCCGTCGAGATAGCCTTGAACCCCCTGGCATTGAAGGGCGAGACCTATGTCCTGGCGACGGTGAGCGATATCTCCCCCCGCAAACGCATGGAAAAGGAACGGTCCTATCTCGCCTCCATGGTGGATTCCGCGCGGGATGCCATTCTCAGCAAGTCTCTGGATGGTGTTATCAACTACTGGAACCCCGGCTGTGAGAAGCTTTACGGCTACAGCGCCGCTGAGATGGTCGGTCGAAACATCCGGATCATGGTTCCAAGTGAAAAAGTGAGGGAACATGATGATATCCTGCACCGGACAGCCAAAGGCGAATTCATAGAAAAGCTGGAGACGATCAGAAGGAAAAAGGACGGCCGCATGATCGATGTTTCGCTGAGTATTTCCCCGATTTTTGACGAGCGCAGGACCGTCATGGGGGCCTGCACAATCGCCAGAGACATCACCGAGATGAAAAGGCAGTTCGCGGTACTGAAATATGACAGGGAACATTTGCAGAAGATCAGCCATATGAAGACAGAAGAGTTGAAAGACACCAGGGCCCGGCTCAAAAAGGCGCAGAGGCTGTCGGACATCGGGACGCTGGCGGCGACGGTGGCCCATGAACTGCGTAATCCACTCGGGGTCATCCGCACGGCGGTCTATAATATGCGCCGCAAGAGAGGAGACGCCCCTATTGTAAGGCATCTGGACAATATCGATAAAAAAGTCAAGGAGAGCGACCATATTATCAGCAACCTTTTGAACTACACGCGGATCAAGGCGCCCTCTTTTCGAAAAGTCAACCTTCACAGTCATCTCAGCGAATGTCTTGATACCGCAAAAAACCGTTTCTCAAGGCAGGATGTGAAGATTTTAAGGGAGATCGAAGGAATTAAGGAAATAGAAATCGAGGCGGATCCCTTCCAGCTAATGGAGGTTTTTCATAACATTATCAATAATGCTTATGAGGCCATGATTGACAAAAAAGGACGGCTGTCGGTCAGGGCGTCCCGGCAGGATGACGGCACCGTGCTGGTGCAGATTAAGGACAACGGGACCGGCATTGAACAGGACGACCTGGACATGGTCTGCGAGCCGTTTTTTACCCGCAAATCCAAAGGGACGGGGCTGGGGCTCAGCATATGCAACGAAATGATACACCTGCATGACGGGCAGTTGTTTATCGAAAGCCAAAAAGGCAAAGGGACGACCGTCACTATCTCCCTGCCCGTGGAAAGGAAGCAGGATGGAAAATAAGATTCTGATGGTTGACGATGACAGGGAGCTGTGTGAGGAGATACGGGAAGTGCTGGAGGACCGGGGCCTCGAGGTGGAGACGGTCTTTGACGGCCAGGAGGCCATGGACAGGATTCAAAGGAGGGCGTACGGTTTGGTCATCCTGGATTTGAAGGTCCCGGGTTGCCGGGGAGATGAAATACTCGCGCGAATCAAGGCGGAGGACAAAGGCCGGCGGGTCATCGTGGTCACGGGCAGCCCTTTGTATTCCCCTCTGGCCAAAGAAGAGGAGAAGCGGAAAAGGCAATGGAATCTGGATCAGGCGGACGCGGTGATTAATAAACCGTTTGTCATTGAGGATTTGTTGAAGACGATAAATGATGTGTTAGGGAAAAGACTTTAGAGAGGGAAGTGGTTTGAGGGAAGGGCAGCCCCCGCCGCGTGTTTGACGCGGCGGGGGCTGCCCTTTTTTTGAAAAGGAGAAATAAGTCAGACTTTAGACGAAAAAGACAATGGAGGAATTCTGCACAATTATTAATATAAAAATGCAGACAGAAACGACGGTAAGCGGACAGAGAAAGGGCTCTTCTGCGGATGCCCGATGACAGGAGGCAGATCATCGCAAAACGGGCCGATACGGAGGATTATCGGCCGCGGCGCTTCCAGGCGGCAGCCGGGACGGGAGCGAGGGGGAAAGACAATGCATAAAGCAACCATCATGATCGTGGACGATGACGAAGAGCTTCTGGAAGAGCTTGATGAAACACTGGGAGAGAACGGGTTCGTTATTCACACCTTCAGTGACGGGGAAGAGGCCGTCCGGCGGGTGCGTGAAGTCGACCCGGATGTGATCCTGCTGGACATGAAGATGCGCGGCCGCAGCGGTTTTCAGATCGCCGACGAATTATCCCGAAGGGACGATACTCACCATATCCCCATCATCGCGATAACCGGATATTTCACGGAAAAGGAGCACTCCCGGCTGATGAAGGACTGCGGCATCGAAGGGGCCATACTCAAGCCCTTTGATCCCAGGGAAGTTATCGCCACCATCGAATATGTTTTAGATGCGGCGAAAAAAGACAAAAAGCAATGAAAGGTGCGAAGAGGCGCAAAGGAGGCCGATATGGCAAAACGCGAGGAATGGATACAGGGACTGAATGAAGACCTTTCCGCGGAACTGGGGACCATCATCCGTTATACGTACCAGGCCGGCAAGTCCACCGGCTGGAAGGGCGCCGAACTGCGGGGACTGCTGGAAAAGGAAATCCCCGACGAACTGCGCCACGCCCACTTCCTGACCGACGTGATCGCCGACCACGGCGGGGAACCGACGACAAAGCCCAAGGCGTTTGAAAAGCCCGGAGACCTCAAGGGCATGCTCGAGCTTGACCTGGACATGGAGACGCAGGATGTCAAGAACTACACCCGGCACGCCCGGATGGCCGAGGAGCTCGGGGACACCGAGCTGAAGGTGAAGCTTGAAGAAATGGCCGCCGATGAATCGCGCCACGCGAGGGACCTGCGCAGGATCCTTAAGGAGCTGTAGCGGTCGATTCAAGGCGGGGATGCGAAAGGAGGAATCCCGTGATCAAAAAAATTTCCCGTGAAGAATTCCTGAAGATGAAGGATTCCGAAGAAAAGGATATACGCGTCGTCGATGTCCTGGCGGAAGACCATTTCGAAAAGGAGCATATCCCCGGCGCGGTCAATATTCCCGTCGGAAAGATAGAGAAATACGCGGAGGACAAGCTGGGCAAGGACGATCTTATCGTGGTCTACTGCGCCAACCGGGATTGTCAGGCGAGCCCGAAGGCCGCCGGGAAACTGGAGGATGCCGGCTTCAAACACATTTTTGACTATGAAGACGGCCTGGCGGACTACAAAGAGGCTGGATTGCCGCTGGCCGGGGGCGCTCAGGGTTAAGGACCGACTTTACGATCCGTTTTCGGACGGCCGAGTCCGGCTGTGGGCGCGTGGGTGATAGGCCGGAGGGGACGGATCAAATATTTTGAGACACCGGTTGAGTGGCAAGTCATGAATGAAAGGTTCACCATCATAACCCGGAACCGCCGGCGGCCTGGATATTTTGAGGCGGCGGGCATAAACTCAACAGGTTTGTCATTTTTACCGGACAGTGATGATCCGGGCCTAATATGATAATCACACATATCCAAAGGGGGGTATCATGGCCAAAGTCGCGGTAATACTGGAAGACCTGTTTGAGGATTCGGAATATCAAAAACCGGTGGAGGGGTTCCGAAGGGCGGGCCATGAGGTCGTTCACCTCGGACTGGAAGAAGGCAAAGAAGTTAAGGGAAAAAAAGAAGGGACAAGGGTCAAGATCGACAAGGCCCTCAAGGATGTCAAGGCCGGAGAGTTCGACGCCCTTTTGATCCCCGGCGGTTATTCGCCTGACCGTCTGCGGGCGCACCGGGAGCCGGTGGAATTCGCCAGGGACTTCATGATCAGCGGCAGGCCCGTTTTCTCCATTTGCCACGGCGCCCAGCTTCTCATCTCGGCCCAGGCCCTGGAGGGACGCAAGGCGACAGGATATGTATCCGTCATTCAGGATATCAAAAACGCCGGGGCCCAGTATCTCGACCAGGAGGTGGTCGAGGACGGCAATCTCGTGACCAGCCGGCATCCCGGGGATATCCCGGCCTTCGTGGAGAAATCGTTGCAGAAGCTGTGATCCCGCGGGAAGGGGCTGGATCTCAGGGGACGGTATGATGAGGAAGCCAAAAAAGGAGAAGAACACATGAACCGTGTACAGCATTTCCTTATTCCGGCGGACGACGTCGAGAGGGCCAAAGAATTTTATGAAAAACACTTCGGCTGGAAGATCAAACAGTCCGACGGCTTGAAGGACCGGTATCACTTCGTCGACGCGACGCCCGCGGACGATCAATCAAAATCCCCCGAGGCCATCGACGGAGGACTGTTCCAGCGTGGCAGCCACGGCCTGGACCATGTCAGCATCGTCATCGAGGTTAGTTCGATCGATGATTGTCTGAAAGAGCTTGATGAAGAGGGCCTGGAGATCACCCTGCCCAAGACAGCGGTAAGGGGCGCGGGTTTTTACGCCCAGTTCAAAGACACCGAAGGCAACGGTATCGGACTATGGGAAGAAAGCCCGGCGACTTAAAGGGCACATAAAAGGCGCGGGACTGAAGACAGTTGCGGCGCGGAAAGGAGAGAGAAGTGTTTGGAGGACGGATTCCCCTGTTTCGGCTGTTCGATTTCAGCGTCCACCTGGACATCAGCTGGATTATCATCGCCCTCCTTGTAACCTGGTCCCTTGCTGCGGGCACGTTTCCCTATTATTACAAGAACCTTTCTGCGGCAACGTACTGGTGGATGGGAATAATCGGAGCCGTCGGGCTGTTCGCGTCCATCATCCTTCATGAAATGGCCCATTCCCTTGTGGCGCGGCGTTTTGACATGCCGATCCGCGGGATAACGCTGTTCGTGTTCGGCGGCGTTCCGGCCGAGATTCTCTACGATAACATGAAAAATGTAGTCATTAAACTGCAAGGAACCCACGTGCAATGGAATGCCGCATTCGAATCATTTGCTTTGCATTATGGATTCAAGCCGAGGGTGACACCACCATACGCGCCGTGGGTTAAGGGCAAAGTTGAGCGCCCGATTGATTATATTCGTGAACGATTCTGGCGTGGTTATAATTATCCGAGATTTTGCAATAGAATCTAAATTTTCACTAAGAAAGGATCGTTCAAATCAATCAACTTGCTGAACAATCCATCAAACCAAGCCCGCCTTTTGTTATTCACAGAGAGTTTCAAGACTTTATTCCGTCCTTTTTTTACAATCCAACTTCCTAATGCAAAGCATTTAAATCTTAATGTTGATAAAGTTTGCTGAACCTTTTCTTTTAGGATGCCCTGCCTAAACAAGCTCATCAAATTATAAGCAATCAAAACCATTCGGAATGCAGCTTCTGTCCCATAAAAGTTATTGATACAAAATCCTTTCATTCCAAAATCATATTTGAACCTTCTTTTTTCAATGCCTCACTTTCTAAACCGGATTGTCCGGTATCGACAATAAAATCCAGTTGAAAGGGATTATCTGGATAGATCTTGATGCCTTTTATAAGGGCGGGGACAAATCCGGAAGTCGGTGTGATCAAGACGCCCGGGGCGGGAAGATTCAGCGCGCCTGCCTGACCGGCAGGTACCCCGGCCGGGACAGTCTGCGCATGGGCTTTTTGCGGCGGCATCGCAACATCGGCGGAAAACGCCAAAATGACACAAAAAGCTCCTATCCGAAAAAAAAGACTATCCCCCCCCTTTTTTTGGTAATTGAAACATACGCGTCCTTAACGTACTCTTTATAGTTAGATTTCTAAGATAAAGTATACCTCAATTCAGTGGTGTCCCGTTAAGAAAATTTAGTTTCTTGTAATTTATTATTTTGAATATGGTTAC